>PBNG01000015.1 GCA_002723015.1 Roseibacillus sp.
CAAAATCGCCCCTTACGACCTGACTGAGCCGTTTATGGCGATGTCCTACCACCTGCACGTGGTTGCCGAAAAAATCTCTGGAATGCCAGAGGCTATGAAGTTTGGCACCGCTGCAGTGCTCATTGCCCTCATCCTTATCATTAACAGCTTCTCAATCACCCTCCGCGTCTGGCTGCGGTCCCGCAAGAAGTGGTAACCCGATCATGAGCGAGCACGCACACATCGAGTTTAATAACGTCACTGTCCGCTATGGCAGGAGCATCGCGCTGGATGACCTCGACTTCAAAGTGAAGCGCAATACGATCTTCGGAGTCGTGGGCCCCGCAAATTCCGGGAAGACCACCATGTTGAAGTGCATCAACCGCACAATCGACTTTATCAACACAGCTAAGGTGGAGGGCCGAGTGACCATCGACGGTGAGGACGTCAACGAGCTCCGCAATGTCTACTCGCTTCGCCGCCGCATTGGCATGGTCTTTCCCCTGCCAGTNGGGCTGCCNATGTCGATCTACGATAANGTGGCCTANGGACCCCGCATGGCTGGCATACACGACAAGNATCGACTCGACGAACTAGTCGAGCGCTGCCTCAAACAATCGGTTCTCTGGGACGAGGTTAAGGACCGACTCAAATCTCTCGGAACCAAGCTNTCCGGCGGCCAACAGCAGCGCCTCACCCTCGCCCGCGCGCTCTCACTCGAACCTGAGATTCTCTGCCTCGATGAATTCTCCATCGCCATNGACCCGGTCACTACCATGAAAATCGAGGATGTCCTCACCTCTCTTAAGAGTGAGATGACTATCATCCTTGTCACCAACCTCATCCAGCAGGCACAACGAATCTCGGACAACATGATGTTCCTCAATAATTCAGAGATTGTTGAGCAGGGTCCTACTCCCGAACTCTTTGCCAATCCTAAGAACGAACTAACCGCCCGCTACCTCTCGGGCGAAATGGGCTAGTCCACAATGTCCGATTCTGCTGCAAGTATCCGCACCCGCGATGTCGACCTCTTCTATGGCGACTTCCAGGCTCTTTTCAAAGTATCGGTCGACATCAAGCCGGGAATCATCACATCGCTGATCGGCCCTTCTGGTTGTGGAAAGACAACGCTGCTACGCTCGTTCAACAGAATCAACGAACGTTACGGAAACGTCACCACGAATGGGGAGATCTCCATTATGGGAAAGAATATTTATGACGAAGATGTTAATCTTCCCGAACTACGAAAGGCCGTTGGAATGGTCTTCCAACGCCCTAACCCNCTTCCAATATCAATCTACGAGAACATCCTCTTTGGGCTCAAAGCCCATACCCCCAAACGCGAACTACGCGATCTGAACCTCGACGACGTTGTGGAATCCGCCCTCCGGGAAGTGCAACTTTGGGATGCTACCAGGGACATTCTGAAAGAGAAAGCAACTGGACTCACGCTCGAGCAGCAGCAAAAACTCTGTATCGCCCGCCTTCTTCCTCTCAAACCACAGGTAATTCTCATGGACGAACCGTGCTCCGCCCTCGANGCAGACGGCATCGCCAGGGTGGAGGAACTCGTCAGCACCATGCGAGAACGCTTTACCATAGTAATGGTTACCCATAATATGGGTCAGGCGAAACGTGCCAGTGACGAGTGCATCTACATGTATCTTGGAGAAATAATTGAACATGCACCTACCGACCAACTCTTCCTGAATCCCAGAGAGGAGAAGACGGCCATGTATATCGAAGGACGTTACGGATAAACCATCCTGACCACGAACAGNAANATGCAAGAGGAAACACCGCACATTCTAGGGAAATTCCAAGAAGCCCTGGACAAGATCAGTGCCGATCTCAATACCATGGCCGATCAGGTAATCGCCAACCTCGAGATGGCTGTGCGTGGACTCACTGAGCGTGACAGCACCTTGTGCGACAAGGTCATCGCAGAGGATGCCGAGGTCGATCACCTTGAGATGAAAATCGATGAAGAAGGCCTCCGAATTATGACTCTCTACCAACCGGTTGCCACTGACCTCCGGAAGGTGATCTCGATCATGAAAGTTTGTGGTAATCTTGAACGAGTGGGTGATCAGGCCGTGAGCATCGCCCGGCGGGCGCGGAAGATGAATAGAAATCTTGAAATTGCCGAGACAAGGCTCGTAGAACCTATCTACAAGAGGGCGATCGGCCTCCTCCAGAAGAGCGTCACCTCATTCGCAGCGGGAAACCTTAAACACGCGCTTGAAATCAGGGCCGAGGACGCTGAGCTCAACGAGGCCCAGAAATCGGTTTCCAAAAAGCTGACCTCCCGCATGGAAAACGATGGTGATCGCATTAAGGACTATCTTGACCTGCACTTTATTGTTCGGTGGCTTGAGCGGGTAGGAGATCACGCTAAGAATATCGCCGAGGAAGCGGTCTTCGTNACTGCCGCGATGGATATTCGCCATGGCGCTGACCGACCGGAAATTCAGTAGGNGGCACCCCACTCCCAAACACGCCGAGTAAAACACGCCGAGTAGGGCCAGAGACNTTGAAACTTTTGCTCCTTCCGCTACTGCTTCTGGTCCTGCNAGTCTCTCAGGCAGCCGCCAACAAGCCAAACATTCTCTGGGTCTTCATTGAAGACATGTCCCCCCTGCTTGGTTGCTATGGGGATCCCATCAACAAAAATAAAACTCCCAATATTGACGCACTCGCTAAATCAGGAGTGCGGTTTTCCCGGTGCTATGTTCCTGCGCCGGTCTGCTCGCCTTGCAGATCCGCAATGATCACCGGCACCTATCAGACAACGACGGGTTTGCACAATCACCGGTCCTCCAGGACCAAGGCGGGNGCAATTCAGCTCCCCGAGGGGATCACGACGATCCCCCAGATTTTCCGAAANCAAGGCTACCTCACCTTCAACAGCGGAAAAGAGGACTACAACTTCGTCTTTCAAAANTCCGACCTCTATAGCGTCAAAGGCCAGCGACGGGATTTCAGTGCATGGCGCAGCCTTCCGAAGGGCAAACCTTGGTTCGGTCAGATCCAGCTTGCAGGAGGCAAAAGTAACACAGGAAAGTGGCCTGATAAGGTTGATCCCGATTCGGTCACCCCTCCCCCTTATCTTCCAAACACCGCCCTGTTCCGTAAGTGGCACGCCCACCACTACGACACCGTCCGACAGACAGACGAGGACACCCGGAAAATTCTGGCCAACCTCCGGGAGGATAACCTTCTTGAGAACACCCTCATCTTCTGGTTTACAGACCACGGGAACAATCACTCCCTCAGGGCAAAGCAGTTCTGCACCGAAGCCGGCACTCATGTCCCGCTGATTATTTCTGGTCCTCATGACCGCATCCAACCGGGAACAGTTCGCCATGAACTGACATCAACCCTGGACATCTCTGCCACTTCCCTTGCGCTGGCGGGAATTGAAATCCCCTCCCACTACGATGGAGTCGATCTCTTTTCCCGTTCATTTTCGCCCCGTGAATACGTGATCTCTGCCCGGGACCGCTGTGACTACACGATCGATTACATCCGGAGCGTTCGCAGTGAACGGTATCGCTATATCCGGAACTTTCTCACNGACCGCCCCCTCCTCCAACCCCAGTATCGGGACAACCGGGAGTACGTAGTATTCCTTCGGGAAGGTCATGCCAATGGCACCCTTCCCTCGCTGACTGATGAGATCTTCTTCGGGCCTCGCCCTGAGGAAGAACTCTATGAACTCAAGCGAGATCCTCATGAGATAAAAAACCTCGCAACCGACCCTGCTTTCGCAGGAATCATGGAGCATCACAGGCAAATCCTCTCTCAGTGGCAGGAGCGCACTAACGACCAGGGACAATACCCTGAGTCAGATGCCGGCTTGCGGGAAGTTCTCAATCAGTGGAAGGAAAAGTGCGTGAACCCGGAATACCGCAGGATCCGTAGGTAATTCCCCATCCTGAGGGATGATCCGATTACTCCGGAAACGGGTCCTAAGCCGTATTCCTGCTCATGGCCCTCGGAAAGATTCCGGTTCACTACCCGGCCATCCACCTCTAGCATCCAANTATGGCANGAGCCTTCATGGATGAAAACTTCCTTCTTCGGAGCGCCACAGCCGAGCGCCTCTTCCATGAAGTCGCAGCGACCCTGCCAATCATTGATTACCATACCCACCTTCCTCCCGGGGAAGTGGCAGAGAACAAGCGCTGGACTAACATTAGTACTCTCTGGCTCGGCGAAGATCACTACAAGTGGCGAGCCATGCGGGCGAACGGAATACCGGAGTCTCATATTACCGGTGACGCGTCGCCCCGCGAAAAATTCCAAGCCTGGGCTGAAACAGTTCCCTGTAGCGTTGGCAACCCTCTCTTCCACTGGACTCATCTGGAACTCCGTCGCTGCTTTGGGATCACTACTCTGCTCAANCCAGACANCGCCGAGGCCATCTGGAATGAGGCNAATGAACGCCTCGAGGATGACTCCTTTTGTGCGCACGGCCTTCTCGATCAATTCAAGGTCGACACCGTTGGCACGACCGATGACCCCTCCGAAACCCTCTNTTATCATGAGGCCTGCGCCTCCCTGGAAATCGANACCCGGGTTTATCCAACCTTCCGACCGGACAAGGCCGTCATGGTCGAACGGCCGCAGATTTTGAACCCCTTCCGAAAAGCTCTGGGAGAACGGTGCAACGTTGAGGTAGAGACTCTGGAGGACCTCATCGAGGCCTTACGTGTCCGCCACGATGACTTCCACCTTGCCGGATGCCGCCTCTCGGATCACGGGATGGCCTACTGCCCCGCCCAACCATGCGGCCAGGACGAAGCGACGAGAATTTTCGCTCGCGCTTGTGAAGGAAGTCCGGCCACAAAGAGCGAGGCGGATGGATTTACCGGATTTATCATGCAGCATCTGGGCCGTTGGAACAATGAGAAGGGATGGACCATGCAACTCCACCTTGCGCCAGTAAGGAATCCAAACACCCGTCTCTTTGAGAAACTCGGTCCAGATAGTGGCTTTGACACCATCGGTGACTGGCCGCAGGGAGAGCGTTTGCTCAAATTTCTGGACAACCTCCTTCAGCATGACTCCCTCCCCAAGACTATCCTGTATAATCTGAACCCCAGGGATAACGCACTTTTCGCCTCAGCGTGTGGGTCATTCCAGGAAGGGCCTGTTCCAGCTAAAATCCAGTGGGGTTCCGCGTGGTGGTATAATGATACCCTGCGGGGCATGACTGAGCACCTGCAAACCCTTGCCTCCATAGGACTGCTCTCTCGCTTTGTGGGGATGCTGACAGATTCACGATCGTTTCTCTCGTATCCGCGACACGAGTATTTCCGCCGACTTTTGTGTAATATCATTGGCGAGGATGTGGAGAATGGCGAGATNCCGGATGANCGGCACTTCCTTGATTCCCTCATCCGCAACATCTGCTATGAAAACGCCAGAAGCTACCTTGCTCTTCCTCACCATGTTTAGAATCAGAACTTTACTTCTGGCCCTTCTCCTCGCGGGGGCCGGACTATCTCCCCTCATAGCCCTTGATCGACCCAATATTCTCTGGCTCTCGGCCGAGGATCACGGTCCGCATCTTGGATGTTACGGGGACCCCTACGCCGACACTCCCAACCTCGACACGTTCGCGAAGTCCTCCCTTCTCTACCGCAATGCCATCTCCACGGCCCCAGTCTGTGCCCCGGCCCGGACAACCATCATTTGTGGCATGTATGCACCCTCTCTCGGGGCACATCACATGCGTTCTCAGGCAGCCAGACCAGAGTGGTTGAAGTTCTATCCGGAATACCTGAGAGAGGCCGGCTACTACTGCACCAACAACTCGAAGACCGATTACAACATTGAGCATGACATTCGGACCATCTGGGACGANTCCTCCAACAAGGCACACTACAGGAAGCGAAAGAAAGGACAGCCCTTCTTCGCGATTTTCAATCAGACCTGCACCCACGAAAGTCGTATTCGATCTCGCAAGAGCAAGACAACACACGATCCTTCCAAGGTTCAGGTTCCTCCATACCACCCCGACGTCCCAGCCGTGAGAGACAACTGGGCCCAGTATTACGATGGTCTCACCAGAATGGACGATTGGTTCGGCGCCCATCTCCGTGCTCTCAGGGAGGAAGGTCTCGCGGAGGATACCATCGTCATTTTCTGGGCCGATCATGGATCCGGCATGCCTCGGGGCAAGCGCTACGCAGGATGGAGTGGCCTGCATGTCCCCATGATCATGCACATACCGGAGAAATGGAAACACCTCCGACCACCGGAATACAAATCTGGTGGAGTTTCGCAGAGACTTGTTGGTTTCGTAGACCTGGGCGCAACGATGCTCTCTCTGGTCGGGATAGAGCCTCCCGCCTTCCAACAGGGGAAGCCCTTCGCTGGTAAACACGTCACGGCCAAGCCTGCTCACTCCTTCGGTTTCCGTGGCCGCATGGACGAGCGCCCTGACTGCTCGCGCACCGTGACCAACGGCACATTCGTCTACATCCGCAACTTCATGCCTCACCTTCCCCACGGGCAAGCCCTGCATTACCAGATGGAAACCCAGGCTACCCGTATCTGGCGTCGCCTCTACCGGGAAGGTAAACTCAACAAGATTCAGTCTGCCTTCTGGCAAAGAAAGCTACCAGAGGAGCTCTATGACATTTCAAAAGACCCCCACGAGACAAGGAACCTTGCGAAAGAATCCGCTTTCCGAAAGACGCTCTTGTCGATGCGCGAGGCACTCTACCGGAACATGGAGGACACCTTTGATGTCGCTCTTCTTCCGGAAGGCATGCTTCATGACCTCGCAGGGAAGCACTCGCTCACACCTGCCGATCTTGCACGGGACAGAACTCTCTACCCCATTCAAAAGATTCGCAAAGCTTCTGACATCCTCCTTGATCCCAGGGGGTCGGAGAAGGGAATCCTCCAGATGCTTCAAGCGGACCTTCCCGCCCAGCGCTACTGGGCTGCTCTGGCCTGTCTTTACCTTGGCGAAAAAGTGACTCAGAATCATACCAGGCTCCTCACGACCCTGCTGGAGGATTCTTCCCGCAGCGTCCAGATCGCTGCCGCCGAGGTGCTGGCGACCTATCCTGTGAGTGACGCTGGACAAAAGCATGCGATCGAGGTCCTTCTCGCTAATGCGGATCCAACGGTCTCGAGCGCCTATCATGCGGTATCGGCTCTCAACGCCCTTGAACATCAACCACAGCGTATTCTCGAACCGTATAAACCGCGCATCCTGAAGTTGCCAACCAAGGACCCCGACGTCCCCGGAAGACCGAACGGATACGCTGGACGCATGCATCAGCACATTTCCTCCCCAATTCCTGACTACTTCTCATGGGAAAAAGGCAACCGCTGACCATCGGCTATTTCCGCAAAAACGAGGAGGGCTTCCCTTGCTCCCACCGTCTTCCCCAAGTATAGTTTCCCTATTATCCCTTGAGCAAAGCTCCCCCACAGAAGCGTAAGCGCGTCAACGTGCGTCGTCCCGATGTCATGGAAGAGGTCCAGGCAGAGGTCGAGAAGCACTATCGCTCTCCAATCGTCGAAAAGCTACGAAAAGCCGGAGGAACGCTTACTATTGGCACGACGACCCTGCGACTGGCACAGCAATTCGGGTTCTGCTATGGGGTGGAGCGAGCGATCGATCTGGCATATGCCTCTCGCCGCGTCTTCCCCGAAAACCGTATTTTCCTGATTGGAGAAATCATTCATAACCCGGAGGTCAACAGGCAACTGGAGGAAATGGGGATCGTCTCACTTCCATGGAAAGAGATGGATGAACAGTATGAATCCCTCACTGAGGAGGATGTCGTTCTGGTTCCCGCCTTTGGCGCTCCTACTTCGTTTATGGATAAGATCGGGGAGGCCGGCTGCTACGTCATAGATACCACCTGTGGGGATGTTATGAAGGTCTGGCGACGAGTTCGCAACTACGCCAAGACCGGGGCCACCTCCATCATTCATGGAAAAAAGGGACACGAGGAAACCCGAGCCACTGCATCGCGTGCCGAGGGAGAAGACGGCAAAGGGCACTACCTCGTCATCCTGACGCTGGAGGAAGCGGATTACGTCTGTGACTACATCCGTGGTGCAGGAGACCGGAGTGAGTTCCTCGAAAGATTTGCTGGTGCGACCTCGGACAACTTTGATCCAGAAGTTCATCTCCATGATATTGGCGTCGCAAACCAAACCACCATGCTGAAAAGCGAAACAGAGGAAATCCAGCGACGGATCAGTGCTGCGATTACGCAACGGGATGGATCTTCTGAGCGCTTCCAGGTTTTCGATACAATCTGCGGCGCAACTCAGGAACGACAGGATGCGCTTTTTGAAATGCTCAGAAACCCGCTGGATCTACTCCTCGTGGTGGGAGGTTACAATAGCTCCAACACCACTCATCTTGTGGAAATTGGACAGGAAGAACTACCCACCTTCTTCATTCAGGATGCAGGTTGCCTCGCCTCGTTTGAAAAAATTGCGAATTACGACCTTGAGTCACGCGANGAGATTGAAAGCGACTATCCCTCCAAGATCTTTGACGANGGGCCGGTCGTCGTAGGAGTCACCGCAGGTGCATCCTGCCCCGCGAATCTTATCGAGGCCACCATCCTGCGGGTATTTGAACTCCGGGGCATCAAACCCACGGAGGTTGAAGCGGCCTGACCTCAGGCCTATTGCTGCACCGCCGAAATGACTGTCTCAACTTGGGCGGCCTCTTCTTCCCTCCCTACTGCGGCAAGAGAATTACGGTAGCCCCGCAACGATTGAAGATCATTGGGCCGACGCCTGATCGCAGACTGGTAGCTTTCCACAACCTTCTGGCTCTCTCCTGAAGCGTAATAGTATTGCGCAAGTCGCACCTCCATCGGGGAGAGCACCACTGGAGGCATCAGAAGTGCCGGGCGCTGCTGCTTATCTATGGCGGTCTTGAACCAGCTCCGCGCAATTTGCCGCTGTGAATTTGAGGTGGCTCGCGCCAGGGCAACCAATCCNCGGACCTCTGCGGTGTAGACTTTCACACCTGATAGGGCTCGCACATATTCAGAGAGAGAGGCNCTTTTCATGGCCTGACTTTTCAAGGCCTCCATCCTCTCCTGTATTGAGCCAAGCGCCAATGCCTTCTGCTCGGCTTGGTCGATCTTCTGCTCCTCAAGCGCCCTTCTGCACTCGAGATACTGCATAATGCACTCAAGATAAAAGACAGACAGCGTGCGCTCCTTGACCTTCTCGAGGAAGGGATCTCCTTTTCCGGGGAGGGTCGCAATGGCCTTGGAAAAATCACCCCGATCGCCTCTCGCGATATAAAGACGAGCAGGTAAGGTTCTGGCCTCCCACATCAGCATACTCGCTCCCTTGGAACCCAACCGCTCAGGATCCACTTCGAGCCGTGAAAGACTGAGCGCAATGGCCATTGCTTCGTCAAAACGTCCACGACTTTGCATGGCAGTAGCAAGATAGAGCTGAGAGCGGATCCAGCCATCGTGCTCATGGATGCTCAGCTTATGCTTTTCCATGTGAGCCCTGTAAAAGCTACTTGCCCGTGTTAGCGCAGCTTCGGCGAGGGCATGGTTTCCACAGCGCCATTCGAAGTGTCCCAGTAAATGCTGGTAGGGAGGAAACTCCGGCACTGTCCGAGCAATCTTTCTCACAACAGGTAGAATCTCCTCCCGAAGTTTGGTGGTCGCCTGAGGCGCCTCACCATGCAGCATCACCCAGAACCCGAGAACTGCCAGGTTGTCAGGGTGGGTCTCAACAAGTTCCGCCATCTGATCCATCGCCTGAGCCTGCTTCGCCCTGGGCCCAAACCGGTCAAATCCATCGCGCTGCAGGTAGATGGCGAGGCACTTCGCCAGGAGGTTGTTCGGGTAGGTCTCGGAAAGCTTTCCAAAAGCCTCGCCTACCCTGCCCCGCAACCTGAACAATTCGGCGAGGGCCAGCGCATATTGCTGCTCCATTTTGGTAGCAATCGGCACCTGCTTACCCTGGACCTCACGAGTCGCATCGATCAACTCAATCATCCGCATCACAGCCACCTGCCGCTGTTGGGTAAACTCATTATTCGGAGCGGCCAGGGCCAGCCCGATACCCCAGTAGGCCATAAGACAGTCAGGGTCCAATTTCAACGCCTCACAGAAATGTCGATAAGCCTCAAAATCCCATGCCGCCTGGATATGAGCAAGCCCCTGTAAAACGTGTCGGGATGCCAGTGGACTTCCTGAGGAAATCGCCATTGGTATCGACACGATCTCATCAACAAAATCCGGAGTGGGCAGCTTCGCAACGACCGGATGAACGACCTGCCCCACAGAGAAAGGAAAGACCGTCCTAGCCTCAACAGGAGGTCCGATAAGAGGAATAGTGTCTGCCTNCAGCCCCACGCTGCAGAAACACGACAGAAATACTGCGATGAACTGGGACCTATCCACCAACTTTCGCATGATCCCAGTCTTCCCTGAGCTGTCGAGTTCTCAAGAAAAAGCTGAATTATCCGGAACTATTCTGTTTATCCCGAGCCCCAAGCACTTGAACTTTGCTTCCTTAAACTTGAAACTCTCCCACATGAAACTTGGCCTCATCGGATGTGGAAAAATGGGCAAAGCCCTCGCGGTCGGAGCAATCGACGCCGGAGCGGTCCCTGTAGAGAATGTCATGGTGCACGATATTGTGCCCTCATCACAGGAGTCCTTTCTTGCTGAACGAGACGTAACCGGAGGCAACTCAATCGCTGAGGTAGCTCTCTATGCCGACGTTCTTCTTCTCGCCGTGAAACCCCACGATGTCAAACCGGTCATGCATCAGATCAGAGATTCCGGTAGCACTCCTGAATCCCTGCTCGTGATCTCGGTGGCAGCTGGCATTACGATCAAACGCCTNGAAAATGAAATCAATGGAGGTGGCCGCATCATTCGTTCCATGCCCAACACCCCTTCGTTGATTGGTCAGGGAGCTGCTGCTTACAGCCGTGGCACTACCGCGACAGACTCCGATGCAACCACCACCCAGAACCTGCTGGGCGCAGTGGGGTTGGCTGTCGAGGTCAAGGAATCCCTGATGGATGCCGTAACAGGATTATCCGGNAGCGGTCCGGCATACGTCTATCTTTTCATAGAAGCTCTAGCGGATGGTGCGGTGCAGAACGGATTGCCGCGTGAGCAAGCACGCCAACTGGCAACGCAGACCGTGCTTGGCGCAGCGGCCATGGTTCAATCCACGGGCGAGCACCCTGCGGTCCTCAAGGACATGGTGACTTCTCCCGGGGGCACTACAATCGCTGCGCTCGAGGCCCTTGAAGCTCACGCTTTCCGGGCTGCCTGTATTGAAGCTGTTAATACCGCCGCGGCTCGTGCTCGTGAAATGGGCATGGAGTAAATCCATCTTTTCGGCGGAATTTGCTGGCCTACTCCTGTCAAATCACGTGGTTGATTTGTATTTCTTAGGCGTCCAGAATCGCATTGGATTTTCTGGTATTACAACTAGCGTGAAGCCATGAACGGTCTCTGCCGGTCTTCCTTTCATTCATGCTGGTGGATCCTTCTCCTGGCAGGTTGTGCCACGGAACCCGACAACGATCTTCCGGTTGCCGGTAGTCGCGATACCTCAGGGAATAAGTCAGGAGCGATCTACCAGCGCGCTGAATCTCTCGATGATGCAGGTAGAAAGAAACAGGCTCTCCGCCTGTATGCGACCACTGCAGATCGATTCCCGAACGCGAGCGTTGCCCCCGCTGCGAGATTCCGACAGGCCCAGCTTCTCGAAGAGCTNGGAAAAATTGATGAGGCCTTTGATGCCTATCAGACATTGATTACCCGTTACCAAGGATCCGTGCTTTACACGAAGGCACGGGACAACCAGTCAAGACTAGCTCATTCCGCCGCGGCTGGCCAGTCAGCCGGCAAATTGCTTTGGTTCAAGCCGGGGTTCGACACCAGCAAAGTGGTATCGATGCTCGAGACTGTCAGAGATAATGCACCTCGCTCACCGTCTGCTGCCAAGGCTCAGTTCGCCATTGGGTCGGTCTACGAAAAAAAGAAGTCTAAAATGAACGAGGCCGTAGCAGCCTACCAGAACGTCGTAGATGAGTATCCTCGATCCTCATGGGCGCCTGAAGCTCAACTCAAGATTGGCGAACTTTTGCTCACGGGAGCAACCAAGGGAAATCGTGATAATTCCAATCTCGATCGTGCACTCCACACCTTTGAGGACCTGCGTCAAGCACACCCGGAATCTAAATCGGCCGCTACTGCTGGAGACCGGATCTCGGAAATTCGCAACCGGGACATTCAACGCACCTTCGAGATCGGCGAATTCTACCACAGTAAGGGAGAATTCAAGTCGGCCGCTCTCTACTATAGGGAGGTCATTCGCCAATCGAAAGCGGGTGAACTCCATGATCGCGCCCAGAGCCGTCTGAAAAGCCTGGAGGGCAGCGATTAGTCAACCTCATGATCAACTGTTCAAGGTCAGCTCTGGCCCGTAGACTTCTACCGGTCATTGGTGCAGTCAGCCTTCTTTCCCTGGGCCAAACCAGTTGTAGCGGATACCGCTGGGGCAATGCGAAACCTGTGCACCTCGCTGGGATCAGCACAGTCAGCGTTGCGACTGTCCAGAACAGCACTCAGATACCCAGGGCCGCAGCCCTNGCCACGAGCAGCATTGTCGATGCTCTTGCCAGAGATGGCACCTACATTATCTCTACGATTGACCGAGCGGACGCTCACCTTCGTGCGGATCTGAAAACCATTGAATATGCTCAGGTTCGCTCAACGAGAGAGGACACTCTGCGGTCTGAGGAACTGGAGATGAAGGTTCACCTGGCATGGACTCT
This sequence comes from Roseibacillus sp., assembly GCA_002723015.1. The sequence goes on from PBNG01000015.1 coordinate 12,809, forward strand.
TGTGGTCGCAGAAAACCCCGCCACCATTCTCGCAACCGGAACCGCAACCGGAACCACCCGTTTCTTCGTCGATCCAAATCTGCAAACGGCGCAACAGAGCGCTCTTGTTGATGCTATCAAGAGAGCAACAGACAGCATGGTCGCACAATTNGCTGAAGGATTTTGAGGGGTCCTCTCCTGAAGCAGACGGTGATTCTAATTATACCCGGNTCNAGATTCTTTTAGCTCCCTTCCCCGTCCCGTCAGGAGAAAGAATCCATATGATCTGTTCATTCCTTTCTATCCTTCCGGCAGGATAANGACTCCTATATATTTTTCCCATGCCCGCTGAGCCTGCCGCTCCCAGTATTTCCTTCGTTCCAACACCAATCGGAAACCTGGCGGATATAACTTTACGAGCTATCGAAACACTCCGTTCAGTGGACCTGATCGCCTGCGAGGACACCCGGCACTCTCGAAAATTACTCAGGCATTACGAAATCGATAAAGCTCTGACATCCCTTCACGATCACAACGAATCGCGAAAAATTCCTGAAATCATTGGGAAAATACTGGAAGGGGAAAAAATTGCAGTGATTTCAGATGCTGGCATGCCATGCCTTTCCGACCCCGGCTACCGTCTGCTGCGCGCGTGCATCGAAAAGCGAATCACCTACGAAGTCCTTCCTGGACCCAGTGCAGTAACAACGGCCATCGTGGCTTCCGGGCTGCCCCCGCTTCCATTTACTTTCGGCGGATTTCTCCCATATAAGAAAGGAAAGCGCCGAAGAGAACTCGAAGAGGCGCTCCAGAGAAANCATACCTCCATCTATTTTGAGTCCCCGCACCGACTCGTTTCAACGCTCGAAATATTAACGGAATTGGAACCTCAAGTGCACGTTAGTATTCTGANAGAATTAAGTAAAAAATTTGAAAACATTTATGGAGGGGAAACCGTGAAATTGCTAGGGACCTTTACTGATCATGAGCCACGAGGTGAATTCGTGCTGGCAATCGATCCAACAAGTCTCAGCTAATGAAGCCTCTTCATCCTAATCCCCGCGCCAGGACCACAAGGCCTACCCGACTTCCGCTGATNCTGCTCACGAATCTCGGAGTTGCTCTCTGCCTGCTTATAGCCGTCCCAATCATTTACAATGGTCAGCAACGATTTGCTCAACACTCCACCGCAGACAAAGATTACGTAGAGGCTGCGATCGGCAGTGGTGAGGCAGACTTCATGCACAACGCGCTGCGAACTACGGAAATTGCACGGGCAATGGCTCACGACGACCATGTTTCGACCATGGCAGTGATGCAGTTAACCGTAGCTTTTCTCTCGGCCCTTTTCTTTTTCAACNGTCTTTATCTGCTGCGCCTTCATCGAAGCTCAAGGGAANTGGCCGCTGTAGCAGCGAAATGGTAATCTGGTGAACCGGCACCTTAAACNGCGAAATGTGGCCGGGACTTCCTGACAGGGGTAGCACCTCCTGTCTCGCTCTAACGAGGCGAATGCGGGGTATCAGATTCTCACATGCTTGCTTTTTCTACTTGCTGGAACAACTCCCGCCACTCGGATGGGGAGGCCATGATCGACGAAATCCTTGANCTTGGCNTCACGGATATTGAACTCAGTCATGGCATGACGGTTGCCAAGTTACCCGGAATACGCGCCGCGTTTGCGGGCGGTGCGTTTCGATGCTGCGGTGTTCACAATTACTTCCCCTCTCCCACGGAAGTAATGATCGACGCTCCTGACGCTTATGAATTCACTTCTCATCGGGCCTATGAACGCGCCCGCGCATTGAAATTGACCCTCGCCTCGCTGGANGTCGCCGCCGAGTTTAAAGCCCATTATCTTGTTCTGCATATGGGATCCGTTCCTCGAATGCCCCACCGCAAATGGACCAGGCGGCTAAGAGACCTGATCTCGGAACAACCGGATGCCGAACCAAAGATTGATAGACTGAGGAATAAGTGCATTCGAAAGAGAANGCGGACAGGAGAGCTCTACTTCCAGCGCGCCCTCGAGTCTCTGGAAGTGGTCGCCGAGAAAGCGGCGGAGCTTAAGGTCAAACTCGCGATCGAATCACGCTCAAGGTATGAGGATGTNCCAAACGAGGAGGAGATGATTCTCATTCAGGAGCGCTTCTCCGAAAACGAGTGGGTCGGCTACTGGCATGATTTTGGTCACGTTCAGCTCAAGCATAACCTTGGACTGCTCGAACACGAAGCATGGCTTAAAGCCATGCACCCGTATTTGATAGGCGCCCATGTTCATGATGTCATCTGGCCTGATCGGGACCATCGAGTGCCTTTCACTGGCACCCTCGATTACGACCGCTTACTGGAAAATATTGACCCCGGAGCGCCACACGTCTGGGAACTTTCGCCGAGGAGGAAAACCGAGGAAGTTCGTCTCGCTCTCGAGTGCTGGAAGGACAAATTCCCCGCTACTCTCGCTTCCTGAAAGAATCCCGGCGAGCACATGAAGCCATCGCATACCGGACCGAAAGCTACCGGTAGAGACCATGATTGACTTCTCCTCCTTGAAGACCGCTCTCGATCGACTTGCCAGCGAGGANATCTTTGTTGGAACGTCATCGTGGAAATATCCCGGTTGGATTGGCCAACTCTACCAGCCTGAACGCTATAAGTTCCGCGGAAAGTTCTCGAAATCCCGTTTTCAGGATTCCTGTCTTGAGGAATACGCTGATATTTTTCGGACAGTCTGTGTTGATGCTTCCTACTACAGGTTTCCGTCCGAGAGATATCTCGCCGCTCTCGCAGAAAAGTCCCCGTCTGACTTTCGGTTCTCCCACAAGGTGACCGACACAATCACCATCAAAAATTTCCCATCCCACAAAAGACACGGGGATTTTTCGGGCCAACCAAACCCCTGCTACCTCAATGCGGATATTTTCCTGCAATCATTTCTCTCGCCCCTNGTTCCTTTTCGGGNACGAACAGGACTGATCATATTCGAATTCTCCCGGTTCTACCCGAGAGATTATCAAGCTGGGAGAGAGTTTGTTTCCGACTTGGACTCATTCCTATCCAAGCTACCTACCAGTGAATGGGACTTCGGGGTGGAGATACGTAATCCCTCCCTTCTGCAGAAGCCCTACTTCGACACCCTCGACCGTCACTCCGTGGGTCATGTCTACAATCAATGGCAGCGCATGCCTGACCTCCATGAACAGTTAAAACTGAAACAGCCAAATCCGGAAACATCTCCTACCGGGTGCAGGTTGCTGCTGAAGCGGGGACGTAATTACGATGAGGCAGTAGAGGCCTTTATGCCCTACGATCGAACTGTCGAGGTCCGGCAAAGGGTTCGGCAGGCTTCAGCCAACCTCATTCATCATCTGCAAAAAACCTCACCCGGCCGCCGGGCCTATCTCTACGCCAACAATCGGCTTGAGGGGAACGCCCTCGCTACAATTGACGCGATTCTCGCATTATTGGGGGAAAATGATCCTGACGATCATCCCCAAATCGCCTCGATCCTCTAATTCAAAAACACTCCTTCCTCTGGAAGCCACTCCACNGGGTTCTCCGACTAGATCCCGGTGGCGCCAAAAAAGGTTATGTTTGAGAATATCCGACGGTTTACCTATGCTCTTTTGCTTTTTTTGACCAATTTTTGANCTTGGTGTGAATATTTATGAGCCCTCTTTTGTTTTTTTTGGCTATTTTTAATTCGACAATGCTAGATAATTGATGTCTTTAGCCCCCACAACCCTATTTTTACCATGTCGACCCAAATGGATGGTGCCCAAGCGCTGCTAAAAACCCTCGATGATCTCGGAATCGAATACATTTTTGGCTACTCGGGTGGAGCAGCCCTTCCAATCTTCGACGCCTTGGAAACTGTGGAGACCAAGATGAAGTTCGTTCTGGTGCGGCACGAACAGGGCGCCGTTCACATGGCCGACGGCTATGCCCGGGCGACCGGCAAGCCTGCCGCAGTTCTTGTCACCTCCGGTCCCGGAGCTGGTAATACTGTTACCGGCTTGATGACAGCCCAGATGGACTCAGTTCCGATGATTGTCCTTACAGGACAACAAGTCATCTGGATGCTCGGAAAGGATGCTTTTCAGGAAGCCGACATTTTCAGCATTACCATGCCAGTGGTGAAGCATAACTACCTCGTGAAGCACACCAACGATCTTCCGCGGGTAGCCCGGGAGGCGCACCATATCGCTACCACTGGGCGACCGGGACCCGTGCTGATCGATATTCCAAAGAACGTATCACAGGATCCGTTTGATGGAGACATGGACCCCGTTGTGAATTTACCGGGTTACAAACCTGAACAAGCCATGGATATAGACGAGGATGCGATCGATGAGGCGGTTCGTCTTATCAATAAATCCACGCGTCCAGTCATCCTTGCAGGACAGGGCTGCATGATCGCCAGGGCCGGCGATGAACTTTTCAAGCTCTCCCGCACTCTGGCGTGTCCGGTGACAACAACTTTGTTAGGCAAGGGAATCTTTCCCGAGACTGATGACTATTCGCTCGGGATGCTGGGTATGCATGGCACTGCCTACGCCAACAAGGCGATCGTGGAGGCAGATCTCATTCTTAATATCGGCTCTCGGTTTGATGACCGCATCATAGGGCAAGCTGATAAATTCGGCGCTAACGCAAAGATCATTCATATGGATATCGATCCATCGGAGATGAATAAAATGATCACGCCCGATGTTCAGGTTATCGGTGACGCAAAGGCATCTCTGTCCATGCTCAACCAGAAAGTCGAACGACTCGAGACAACCGAGTGGCTGAAGCACCTTGCCTCCTACAAGAGGAAATTCCCCCTTCAGTATCGCAAGCAGGGAGGACTCCGCATGCAGCAGGTGATCGATGAACTCTATCACCTGAGCGAGGGAAAAGCGATAGTCTCCACGGATGTCGGGCAGCACCAGATGTGGGCGGCTCAGTTCTATAAGAATGACGCTCCATACAAGTGGCTCTCCTCCGGAGGTGCTGGCACCATGGGTTTTGGTTTCCCTGCCGCCATCGGGGCACAATTCGCCTGTCCGGATGATCTTGTCGTGGCCATAGTAGGAGATGGAGGGTTCCAGATGACTCTGTTCGAGTTGGCGACTGCAGCCCTTCACAAACTCCCCCTTAAGATCCTCGTCCTGAACAATCACTACCTTGGAATGGTTCGCCAATGGCAGGAGCTATTTTTTGAGGATCGCAAGAGCGGAGTTGATCTCGAAGGCAATCCTGATTTCGTCAAATTAGCGGCAGCTTATGGTATTCAGGGATTCAACATCCGACGTCCGGCCGACACCGGCAGAATCCTGCAAAAAGCTCTCGCCTATAACGAGGGACCCTGCCTCATTCATGCTGAATGCTGCAAAACAGATAATGTCTTCCCCATGATTCCAGCGGGTGCAGCTCTTGAGGACATGCTCACGGAGCCTCCTAAGCAGAAAATGGCCAAACCTGTCGGCTCCACCTAGGAATTTTCCGGGCTTGAGACAGCAGAGTCATTCAATCGGAGCCGCTACGGCCAACCCCACCTAGAACCATGCCGAGGACAATCGTCACCACTGACACACCCATTCAGATCAATCCGGATGAGGTCACCCACACTCTCTCGATCTTTGTAAACAATAAGGCCGGCGTGTTGATGCGAATCTGCCAGGTCTTTGCGAGACGTGGTTACAATATCGAGTCTCTTGTCGTCTCTCAGGGGCGAGATCCTCACTTCAGCCGTATGACGATCGGCCTCAAGGGGGCCCCGGAGGGCCTCGAGCAGATCGTGAAGCAGGTGACCAAGCTTATCGATGTGATGCACTGCTATGAGCACACGACCGCAGATGCGGTGGTGAAGGAAATGCTCTTGATTAAATTCCTCGTGATCGACGCTCAGCAACGCACGGACGCGCTGCAAATCATCGAGCATTTCAATGGAAAAACAGTCGACCTCACTCCCTCCTCCATGACCGCCATGATTACGGGAGACTCTCCAAAGGTCGACGCTGCCGTGGGCATGCTCTCCCAGTTCGACATCATCGAGACCGTCCGCACCGGGAAGGTTGTAATGGCCCGCGGAGAACAACCCACTTAGGGGTCCCGGCGGAAGTGTTGACCAGGAGCCCCCTTCAAGTTTCGCTAATACAGCTACAGCATGCGAACCAGGCAGCCACCGGTGACGGAAAACACCCGGCTCCATGGCTCTCCCCCTTTCTGCGGCTGAGAGTCTCATTGCTTTTCCTCTCTCTTTCCGGTCCCTTTTCTACCCATGAGAGCCATTCCCGCGACGTTTTGCCTTCTGATGTTTTGCTCCGCCGCCGAAGGGCGCGAGGCGAAAGAGTACGACCATGATGTCAATTATGATGACGCGCGAACCCCTCATTACGATCTGCCACCTTTACTCGTAACCTCAAACGGACAGAAAGTCACAACCGCCGCNCAGTGGCATAGTATCCGTCGTCCCGAAATCCTCTCGCTCTTCAGCAACCTTGTNTACGGAAGAATACCAGAGTCCTCATCTCCNCTCACAATTGAGTTTGAGGTCGCTCACACTGATCCCAATTTCATGGACGCTACTGCGACCCGAAAGGAGATCAAAATTCACCTGAGCAATAAAAAAGGAAGGATGGCAATGCACGTCCTTCTCTTCGTCCCAAACGAGGCGAGCAAGCCTGTGCCATGCTTCATGAAGCACAGCTTTCAAAACACGCGAGGTGACGATTTCCGGCCTGCACTACTCCGGCCGGGCAAACTCAAGAATGGGTGGCCTCTCGGCGATTTCATCAAGCAAGGCTACGCCCTATGCGCGGTTTACCATGAAGACTTGATTGGACATAATGAGGTCAATTTCCGTAACGGCATACACAAACTTTTTTATCCTGAAGGCCAAAGTTTTCCGAAAGCTCATGAGTGGGGCGTNCTTTCAGCATGCGCATGGGGCGCTATGCGGGCGATGGATTACCTTGAGACCGACCAAGACATTGACCACAGGAGGGTTGCAGTTATGGGTCATTCAAAAATGGGGAAGACCGCACTCTGGACCGCCGCACAAGATAACCGGTTCGCCCTCGCAATTTCGTCCCAGTCTGGGTGCGCAGGAGCTGCGCTATGGCGTCGAAAATCAGGGGAAACCCTNAAGAAAATGGTGACTCGNTTTCCCTACTGGCTCTGTCGCAACGCGTGGAAATTTGTCGAGCAGGAAGACGATCTTCCCATCGACCAGCACATGCTCCTTGCCTGTATCGCACCACGCCCCGTTTACATACACAGTAGCACCGGCGACACATGGGCCGACCCCCGCGGCGAGTATCTCTCTGCGTATCATGCCGGAGAAATCTATCGCTTGCTCGGCACAAATGTCGCTCTTACCGAAAAGACCTNTCCTCCCGTCGGCAGCGCCATCATCGAAAGCCATNTTGGCTACCATCTTCGGGAAGGCGGNCACTCTATTGAACCTTATGATTGGCAGAAATTCATCGAATTCGCAGACCATCATTTAAAGTCGGGGCTGAAATAGCCNGGCAATCCATGACCGAGGAGCCCATAATCCTCAATTTTACACCCCCGTCAGGACCCTTTGCTCACCAGTTATTCACAATCGTTACCGAGGAGTTTCGTTCCGAAAAAGGGGCTCAAAACCACCAACCNTCTGCCCAAATAATCCTTGCTATTGGCGAGGTTTTCTCGACGATCCTNAGCGCCGAATGGACGCTATTTTGGCTCTGGAAGACGGTCGCGTATTTCGCGGCGAGGGATTTGGTTATTCGNGCACCTCAACNGGAGANGCCTGTTTTAACACCTCCATGACAGGATATCAGGAAGTGCTCACTGATCCCAGCTACCGGGGTCAGATAGTAGCCATGACTTACCCCCTTATAGGGAACTATGGAATTGTCCCGGAAGACTCCGAGTCCAGTCAGGCTCATGTCAGAGGATTTGTTGTCGGAGAACTCTGCACGACTCCTTCCAATTTCAGATCGCATCAGAGTCTGGAGGACTATCTCGCGGAACAGAAGATCATCGGCATTCAGGATGTTGACACCCGGGCCTTAACGAAGCACCTCCGATCTTCTGGAGCCATGAGGGCGTGCTTGACGACAGAACTGGATGAGAAGGCCGCAGTAGAGGCAGCTGGCTCATCGTCGCTGATGTCAGGATCAGATTTCGTCAAAGAAGTGACTACTCAAAAGCCCTTTGAGTGGCAGGAGGAATCGCGCAGGTGGACCATCCCCAANCCCTGCATAGGCCAGAAAGGATACTATATCGAACTGCCCGAGGCACGACATCGGATCGTCGCCTACGACTTCGGAGTGAAATACAATATTCTTCGCCAGCTCCGACAGCATGGTTTCGAGGTTCACGTGGTAGGCGCCTCCACNAGTGCTGCGGATGTCCTCGCCCTTNATCCCGATGGCGTCTTCCTCTCNAACGGCCCCGGTGACCCAGAGGCTCTCGGATACATTCATTCAGAGATCCAGCAGCTTGTAGGCCACAAACCCATTTTCGGCATATGCCTCGGGCACCAGATTCTTACGCACGCCTTCGGAGGAAAAACATTTAAGCTTAAGTTTGGTCACCGGGGAGGAAATCAACCAGTGAAGGATCTCAGGTCAGGCGCCGTATCGATCACCTCACAGAATCACGGCTTCGCTACCGACGCTGACTCGCTTCCCAGCAATGTGGAGGTCACTCATCTCAACCTGAATGACCAGACTGTAGAAGGAATTCGCTCTACATCAGATCCAGTTTTTTCTGTTCAATACCACCCGGAGGCTGCTCCAGGCCCCCATGATGCCTCCTACTTCTTCAAAGAGTTTGCGGATCTTATTGACGCAACCAGATAAACCTACATCTGCGACANCACCTCGAGCAGGAACGGTTGTCAACCGATAGACGCAAAGCGACCAGCGCTTCATGAACACGATAGTTAACGGACTCCAATGGGGCGATGAAGGCAAAGGTAAGATCGTGGACTACCTGACTGAGGATGCTGATGTCGTGGTTCGGGGACAGGGCGGAAACAACGCGGGTCATACTGTCATTGTCAGCGAGGATAAATACATCCTTCATCTTGTGCCCTCGGGAATTCTTTGGAAACAAAAGAAGAACATTATCGGCAACGGCGTGGTTATTGACCCCGTTGGATTGGTAAACGAGATCGAGACCCTCGAAAATCAAGGCGTGACCATCACGCCCGAAAATCTGCTTATTTCAGACCGAGCTCATGTGGTTCTGCCATATCATTGTGACCTTGACGCGGCTCAGGAGCAGGCCAGAGGAAAATTTGCAATCGGCACAACCCGTCGAGGCATCGGGCCCACTTATTCCGATAAGGCCACACGAAATGGACTACGTATGGCCGACCTTCTCGACCCCGGACTCGCGAGAGATCTCATCTCCGTGCGCCTTGAAGATGCCAACTCCTTTATGAAGGGCCACGGCATGCCTTCCCATGACACATCCGCGGTGATGGAAGCCGTGGAGCCTGCTCTCGCGCGACTGAAACCTCATGTGACCAACACCATTCCTGCTCTCCACGAAGCGTGGAGAGAGGGAAAAAGNATTGTATGCGAGGGGGCTCAGGGAACCTTCCTTGATATCGATTTTGGAACCTACCCCTTCGTCACCTCCTCCAATACCACCGCCGGGGGCGCATGTACCGGAACCGGCCTTCCTCCGGTGGCGATTGACCGTGTGGTGGGCGTTTGCAAGGCCTACACGACACGCGTTGGTGAAGGTGCCCACATTACTGAGTGTCAGGAATTTTCAGACTACCTTCACAATATGGGGCGGGAATTCGGAGCCACCACAGGGCGTAAAAGACGGTGTGGATGGTTAGACTGCGTCCTTCTCCGGTTTGCCTGCATGGTCAACGGNGTNACTGATCTTGCGGTGACAAACCTCGATGGACTCGATGAACGCGAAAGCATCAGAATTTGTACCGCATACGAAATTGATGGCCTAGAACACACTTTTCCACCGGCTCATCGCGGCGCATGGGAGCGAGCCCTTCCTGTGTATGAAACCCTTCCGGGTTGGAACTCCGACACTTCTACATGTCGGCGCTGGGACGAACTGCCATCAGAGGCCCAATCTTATCTGACCCGACTATCCGAACTGGCAGGAGCTCCAGTAAAGTATGTAGGAATCGGCCCCGACCGGGAGCAGACTATTCTTCTGTAGGAAATTCTCCCTTTCCCGCCAGAACGGGATATAAGTCGCAACAACCTGCGCTGTTCGGCGTAAATGCAAATCTAGCTGTGAGTGACTCTCATATCCCGCAACATCTCGCCATCATCATGGACGGTAACGGTCGGTGGGCTCGAGAAAAAGGCCTTCCCCGGCGCGATGGCCACAGGGCAGGGGCAGAATCAGTGCGTGAGGTTGTTGAAGCCTGTAAAAAGATCGGGGTTAGATTCCTCACTCTTTTTGCGTTCTCGTCCGAAAACTGGAACCGCCCAAAGCCGGAAATCCGCGCTTTGATGGCACTTCTCAAGGAATTCCTGAGAGTAAAAACACCGGAGATGAAAGAGCAGGGTGTCCGACTCCACGCCATTGGCAGACTGAAAGACCTGCCGGCGGATTGTCGAAAAGAGCTGAACTCCGCGATCGAACAAACCGCTTCCAATACCGAGATAGACGTGATCCTTGCTCTCTCCTACGGGTCCAGAGAGGAAATTGTAGACGCAGCTCGACAACTCGCCCGCGAAGCTGCCAGCGGCGTCCTTGATCCGGAGGATATTGATAACGAAATGATGAGCCAGAGGCTCTACACTTCTAACATCCCTGATCCTGACCTTCTGATCCGAACATCCGGGGAGCGACGGATCTCCAATTTTCTGCTCTGGCAGATCAGTTATGCAGAAATAGTCATCAATGACAAATTCTGGCCCGATTTCAGGGAATCTGATCTGAACGAGGCGATTGCCGAGTATGCTCAGCGTAATCGTCGATTCGGCTCGATTTAGTCTCCAATGCCTGATGAATAAGGGCATGGCCACCGCCAACGCTGAGCAGACCATCCTCCTGGTTGACAAGGATCTGGATTACCTCAACTGGGCCACCAAGCATCTGGAGGCTAAAGGGCTGCGAATCCTTCGATGTGACAACGGAGAGAATGCTATCAAGGTAGCAGCCAAGACCCCCATCGACCTTGTGATTGCGGACATTCAATTAAAACCGTTCGATGGCTTGGAACTGCTTTCCAGACTACGGGCAAAAAACACGAACGCCGTCGTTGTTCTAACGGCTGGCTTTCCCACCACCTCCCAGATCATAGAAGCAACACGGAGAGGTGCCCGAGACGTGTTGCGCAAGGAGTCTCTCTCATTCGAACTTCGACCAGTCGTCGAGGCCGCCCTTCAGAATATCGAGCAACGCAGGCACGCAGATGATAATGTGCCTTCCCTCCCTGACTCTGAGGGACCCGTGCAGATGATCGGCGTCTCAAGGACCTTGCAGGATGTTTTTAAGGTCGTTGGGCGAGTTTCCCAGACGGATGCTCCCGTACTGATAACCGGAGAAAGCGGAACCGGAAAAGAGTTAGTCGCGCGAGCCCTTCATGAATATAGCCCGCGGAGCAAATCGGAAATGGTCGCTATCAATTGCGGAGCCATTCCGGAGAATCTTCTGGAGAGTGAGCTCTTTGGACACGAAAAGGGATCCTTCACAGGAGCATTCGCTCGCCGGGCAGGCCGCTTCGAGCAATGTGATGGCGGAACCCTCTTTCTCGATGAAATCGGAGACATGCCCGGATCAGTCCAAGTAAAACTCCTGCGAGTGCTGCAGGAAGGCACGTTCTCCCGCGTCGGAAGTAATGAAACCCTGCAAAGTGATGTCCGGATTGTTGCAGCTACTAACAAGGATCTTGCCACCGAAGTTGCACAAGGTGACTTCAGGGAAGATCTCTACTACCGCCTCAATGTCGTGGAAATCACTCTACCACCTCTCCGAGATCGCCCGGAAGATATACCTCTTCTATCCGAATTTTTCCTGCAGCGGCTCGCACGAAAACAAGGCATGGCCCGCATGCGACTAAGCGGTGAGGCCATCGAGACACTGCAGAAACATAATTGGCCCGGCAACGTCAGGGAACTCGAGAATACCATCGCACGCGCATGCGCGCTTTCCACTACCGACCTTCTTCTACCTGAGGATATCCCATTCGCTCGTAGTCCATTTACTCAGACTCAGAAACTCCATTCCGCTATCGACACCCTCCTATCCGCTACCCCGGGATCAAACGAAGGACTGCTCTCCCATCTTATCAGCGAAATTTGTAGAAAGGCATTTGATGAAAGTGGAGGCAATACGAAAGAAAGCGCGCGGCATTTGGGAATCTCGCAGTCTGAGTTACGCGATTACCTTGGAAACTGAACGCAACCTGCGCCCTGCGCTCATCCAGCGTGACTATTATTGAACATCCTCTCATCGCAGACCGTCTGACCCGCCTCCGGGACAAACGGACCACTCCCCGGGAGTTTAGACTTCTGCTTCACAACATTGCGATCCTGATGGCCGCAGAGGTAACGGCTAATCTCGCCACCTCGGCGTGCAGGGTTGAAACTCCAATCGAAGAGTCGGAGGGCCGGCAACTATCCATGCCCATAATTCTTGTCCCCGTTCTCAGAGCTGGCCTGACTCTTACTGAAGGGTTCCTGAGCGCCATTCCGGAAGCCACCGTGGCCCACATAGGCCTACGCAGGAACCATAAGACCCTCGAACCCGAGCTGTATTATCCTAATCCATCTGTTGATTTCACCAACTCCACCACCATTGTTCTGGATCCGATGCTGGCGACCGCTGGAACTGCCATCGAAACAATCCGAATCCTCCAGAAACAAGGGGCAGAGCGAATCTCTTTCGCCTGCGTGATCGCAGCTCCCGAGGGTCTCGAGGCCCTTCAAGCCGCACAACCGAGCCTGCCGGTCAGCGTCGCCGCGGTAGACCGCTGTCTTAATGAAAATGGGTATATCTGTCCCGGGCTAGGGGATGCGGGAGACCGCGCGTTTGGAACAGTGTGATCCAATCTAGCAATCTGCCAGGTCCCTGCTATTGTAGGGCAGTGATCCGGGTAATGATTCCGCTGGTCGGACTAGCGCTGTTCTCTGCTTCTCTGAGAGCCGAAGAAGACAGCGCGCCTGAACAGAACCCTCTCTACATCAAAGGCATCAATGCCTTGAAGGACCACCTCCCCGATCTGGCTATCGAGCCCCTCAAGGCCTCTCTGGGCGACTTCAAGGACAACCCGCAAGCCCTTACCAGAATTCACATTAAACTGGCAGAAGCGCTTGTACGCACTGGCCGCCTGCAGGAACACCTCCGCGACACTCAGAAGCTTGCCACCTCCGCTCTTGATTATCTGGCCGAATACCTGAGCGAGGAGAATCCGGCCGCCATTTTCTGGTCAGCCCATGCCCACGTTCTTAAAGGGGAACTTACTCAGGCTGCCACTCTTTTCGCAGAACTTGAAAAGACGGAGGACAGGGGCCTTCGAGAGCAGAGTTCCCTTTCACGGGCTTACATTCTCTCAGCCCTTGGCGACACCAGGGGAGCACACGCGCTTCTCAAGAACATCTCCGGCGACCAGGCCCAAACCCCGCTCTCACAGGATGCTCTTCTCCTGAGTGCTACCATGCTGATTGAGCAGCAGAGAGCCTCAGAGGCGGAAGAGATCCTGAACAAGGACTTTGCGCCCTTAAGCCGCCAGCAGCAAATCCACCTGACCTACCTCCGGGCCCGGCTTACCGCCCTCAGCGACAAACGCCAAGCGATTCCGCTCCTGCGCAAAATCATAGATGACCCAGATCCTGTACAGCCCCTAATTCGACATAGCGCTCAGGTATTCATTGCCGAGTGCTTGCGCGATACCGAGCAGGTGGAGGACGCCTTCACCACTCTTGTCAACCTGATCGATAAACACCAACGAACCCCTCTTCTGGAAATCGCCTTCCATCGATTGCATAGCTGCGCTTCCACTGAGCCTCTACTAAAGAGGCTGGAGGAACAACTGGGCACTTGGGCTGATTTCAAATCAACATCTCCCGCCCTCCAGCCCCAGCCAAGTGGCGCGGTCATCGTCTCACCAGGAGCGGAGACCAGAACCGGATATGCCCTTTTCTTTCACGCTGCCTGCCTGGCCCAGAGAAATAATAAAGATTCAAATGATCAGGCCGAGCGTCGACTCTCCTGGCTTGTAACCAACATGCCGGCCCATCCGTTCTGGGATCGCTCCGTTCTGGAGATGGCCAAGTTGCAGATAGCCAGCAGGAGAAAAAAGACCGCTATCGCCACCCTCGAGACGCTCAATGAATCCCCCGGCTCTTCAGCAGTAGATGAAGAGTCCGCACGATTGTTGGCGAGGCTCTACTTTGAGGATGGCAATTTCACCTCTGCGTCCTCAGCCTTTCTCAGGGCTCACAGGTCCTTTCCCCTTGGCGAGGAAGATATCTCTGCCGTGAATGCAGGGATCAGCCTGTTGCGCGCTGGTGACGAGACAAGCTTCCGTGGTCTCCTCGAATCTCTTGGTCCTTCGAAGGCCCACACCACTCTCCTTCTTGAGCGAGCCCTCCATGAAGCATCTCTGAAGACAGAAAGTGCCGCAGAGCTTCTGGGACGATTCCTCAGCCGTCATCCTGATCACCCGAGAGGCGCCGAGGCGCAGCTTGCGCTCCTTGAGGCATCTGCACATTCAATTCCCAATGAGTTGTCGGCCCTGCAGAGGATCGCCTCCAGTCTGAGCGCTCTCGACGCCAGCTCATTCAATTTCAGCCAAGGGCTACGCTATCTCAACCTCCATCTGCAGATCGCCAGTGGTACAGGTAAATGGGAACCCGCAATCAAATCCTCCAAGGAGTTTCTCAAATCTCATCCTGCGAGCCGGATGACATCCCTCATTCAATTCAAGCTGGCTGAGGCATACTTTCACAACGGGGACATGGGAGAGGCCCAGAGCAGATTCCAAACGATTGCCTCTTCAACAACCGATGACGAAATGTCTGAGACCGCCCTTTTTTATGCGGCCCGTTCTGCACTCAAGGTTGGGGGAGAAAACTCTGACACTGACGCCGAGGACTTCCTGAATACGATTATAGGCCGAGCAGGTCCGCTTGCCACGGACGCGATGCTGCTTCTGGCACGCAGCCAGATCGACCGGAGTCCAAGCGCAGCTCTGGCTACGCTCGCAAGCCTTCTTGAGAACAAGAATCCATTCCTCCTTGATGCACGCATGCTCGCAGGGGAAGCCCACCGGGAAATCGGCGACCCCGACAACCTCGTAGCAGCCCTGAAAATATATGATGATGTCATTGCCCGACCTGGAACCCCTTACTCCGTCAGCAACCATCTCTTCTTTCTCAAGGGGCAGATTTTCGAAGACCTTAAAAAACCCAGGGAAGCACTCGAGGCATACTATCATGTTGTCCGGCGAGAAAACCTCCACCTGCAAGGTGAGCCGTCGGAATGGTTCTATTTTTCACGATGTGCTTTCGCTGCAGTAGAAGTTCTTTCCAAGGGCGCACTCCCCCGCTGGGCGGCTTCCGTCGAGATCCTCAGACTCGTTGAAAACAGTGCCAGTCCATGGCGGGAGGAAGCTGGTCGCCGGCGCCTTGAAATAGAGTTGGAACACCAGCTCTTTGACGGTGAGTGAACCTCTCATTGCGAAATCGTAGAAACACGCTCGACAGCTCAGGAATCCAGAGCAAAGTTTTCACGCAATGCCGAAGCCAAAGCTCTTTATCCCTGGTCCCGTCGATATTTCTGCTACCACCTATGAAGCAATGTGCTCCCCGATGATCGGGCATAGGGGAAAGGATTTTGAAGCTCTCTACGCAAACATGCAGCCCGGCCTTCAGGAAATCGCCGGAACCAAGAGACCCGTATTTCTCTCTACTTCATCAGCCTGGGGAGTCATGGAAGGGGCAATCCGGAACCTGGTCCAGAAAAAGGTCCTCAACCTTTGTTGCGGGGCCTTCTCTGACAAATGGTTTGACGTCTCGATGCGGTGCGGAAAAGAAGCCGAAAAGATTCAGGCTGAGTGGGGACAGCCCATTGATCCAGAATTGGTCAGAAGCAAACTCTCCGGCGGTGGCTTTGACACTGTTACAATGGTCCACAACGAAACTTCAACCGGAGTACTGAATCCACTTACTGAAATCGCTGCCGTCGTGAAGGAGTTTGATGATGTTCTGCTGGTAGTTGATACCGTGAGCTCCTTCAGCGCAGTGGAGATCCCAACTGATGAGATTGGAGTAGATGTCCTTCTCGCCGGTGTTCAGAAAGCGATGGCCCTTCCACCAGGTCTCTCCGTCTTTGTCGTCTCGGAGCGAGCCTTGGCTAGGGCAGAAACGACTGGCGATCGTGGCTATTATTTCGACTTCCTCGAGTTTGAAAAAAACCACCAGAAGAACAACACCCCGTCTACCCCATCAATCAGCTTGCTTTATGCGCTCGATTCCATGGTCTCATCAATCATCGATGAAGGTCTTGAGGCAAGATTCCGGCGGCACTCCGAGACCAACGCGCTCGTTCATGGCTGGGTAGAGGAAAACGGATTCGAACTGTTCGCGCCCGAGGGATTTCGCTCCAAGACCCTGACTGCCGTAGAGAACAATCGAGAGATTGATGTCCCCGGCTTCATCAAGGCTGTTCGCGATCGCCACAATCTTCTGATCAATGGTGGTTACGGGAAAATCAAGGGAAAGACGTTCCGAATCAGCAACATGGGCAACGAAACCATCTCGACGATAAAGGAACTGCTTGAGGCCCTGAATGCGGTCCTTCCTGAATTCACCTAGGAGCGACAGACGCCGTCCTTGACTATGATGCGTTCATCGCGTCCTCAATCTCTTCAACCTCAATGGGGAATCTGGAGAACAGGTTAATATTTTCATCTTTTCCGATAAGGATGTCATCCTCAAGACGGACTCCTAGGTTCTCTTCCCTGATATAAATTCCGGGCTCGACCGTGAACACCATCCCCTCCCTGACGGGTTCATAGGCATTTCCAACGTCATGAACGTCGAGACCAAGGTGATGACCGATCCCATGCATGTAATACTTCTTTACGAGTGGCCGTTCACGAGGGTCCTGCCGCTTTGCCTCCTCGGCATCAATGAGACCTAGCCTGATCAACTCGACCTCCATCAATTCGATAGTGTGATCCCGCCACTCTTGCTGGGTCACTCCGGGGCGAAGGAAATCCATCGAACCTCTCTGGACGCGGAGTACGGAATTGTAAACGTCCCGCTGGCGGTCAGTAAACCTCCCATTCACAGGGACGGTTCGAGTCATATCGGCATTCCAGTTTGCCCACTCGGCACCTACGTCCATCAGAACCATCTGCCCATCCTCGCATGTGGTATTATTGTCAAGGTAATGGAGTACGCAGGCATTTTTCCCGGTTCCAATTATGGGGGGATAGGCAAAACCTTTGGAGCGCTTCCGAACGAACTCATGAAGGTATTCAGCTTCAATTTCCCACTCCCCGACCCCTGGCTTTATAAAATCGAGTACTCTACGGAAACCACTTTCCGTAAGATCAATGGCCTTCTGCAGCTGCTCTAATTCAACCGCGTCCTTGATGACGCGTAGTCGGTCCATCAACGGCGCTAACCGCTTGTAGTCGTGAAGGGGATAACGGTCCCTGCATTCCCTGATAAAACGAGCGTTGCGTGTCTCAACCACTATTTCCGCACGCAAGTGCTCATTTGTAGCGAGGTAGACCGATTTGGCCTGAGGCATCAAGCGGTGGAAGTGCGCGTCAAAGCTGCTGGTCCAATTTACCTGCTCTACACCAGAGACCTCTGAAGCCTGAGATTTCGTCAACTTTTCGCCCTCCCAGATGGAAATGAGCTCGCTCGTCTCTCTGACAAAAAGAATTTCGCGGTCTCTCTCCTCGGCTGCGTCCGGAAACAGGATTACGACCGACTCCTCCTGATCAACCCCTGAGAGATAATAAAGGTCACGGTTCTGTACGAAGGGTAACACGCCGTCCGCATTGGTTGGGAGAATGTCATTAGCGTGTACTATGGCCATTGCCCCCGGCTCCATCAACTCCGACAACCGGGACCGGTTCCCGGTGAAAAGAACGCTATCAATCTGCTCGTATCTCATTCTGTCCTCTTCTACCCGGAAGGAGCCGCCCTGTCTAGCCGCCTGACCACCCAAGCTTTCCCCGGAGAGTCTCATAAAAACTGTGATTCGGGAGCCTTACGATCTTCAGGGGAGCAGGGGCCCTTTCCACGCGCACGATGCCCGACTCTCCCAATTGAAGAACCTCTCTTCCATCTACGGTGAAGAGTATTGAGTCTGAATGCCGCTGGTTTGCTTTCAGCTCAATCAGGGAGTCATCACCAAGCACCAGAGAGCGGTCACTCAGGCTATGAGGACAGATAGGGGTAATTACCAGTACCCCCGCCTGCTCATCGATGAGCGGCCCACCAGCTGCTAGAGAATAAGCCGTCGATCCCGTAGGAGTCGCCACAATCAATCCGTCAGCGCGGTAACGATTGAGTAGTTCCCCATTCACCCGAGCTTCAAGTGAAATCAAGCGTCCAGTTCCTCCCCTCATCAGCACCACCTCATTGAGTGCCATGAAGACATGGTCCTGACCACTGACATCAGTCATTGAGACCCGTAGTGCCGCTCGGTTCACTACTACATGCTCCCGTTCTGCAACGGCCGCAGCAAACTCATTAATATCAGCAGCAGTGCAGGCAGTGAGAAACCCGAGAGTTCCTATATTTACCCCTGCAACCGGGACATCACAGTTTCCCATCTTGTGAACCGTATCCAGAAGAGTGCCGTCTCCTCCGAGCGATATCACCAGCTCTGCTCCTTCCCAGGACCGAACGAAGCCCTCTTGTCCCAGGAGGGCCGCACTCTCCTTTTCGAGAACAGTTTCAATTCCTCTTGCCTCCAGTGCCTCACAGATTCGCCTCAGAGCAGGGGGAGCCTGCTCATTTTGAGGGTTGGCAATGACCGCCACTTTCATTGATACCCTTTAGCCTCCAGACTGCTATATCGCAATACTTTGGATTTTTACGCCCTTGGCACGACCCACAAATGCGATTCATGCCTCGATTCTTATAGATTTCTCTCGCTCTTGCGTGGGTTTGGCATTAGGTCACTCCCGCCAGCCCTGCTAGCAGGACTTGGAAATACGGCTAGAACGTATACCCATCATTCAGCGAGCTCTGGCGTACACTACAGCAAAGATGAAACTCTACGTGGGCAATTTGCCCTTCTCCGCTACCGAAGACGAAATCCGCTCCAAGTTCGAAGACTTTGGAGGGGTAGTTGATCTGCATATCCCCTTGGACCGCGAAACCGGCCGGCCTCGCGGCTTTGCCTTTGTAACCCTGAGCAGCAGGGAACAGGGTGAAGCAGCTATCGGGAGTCTTGATGGCTCCGATATGGGTGGCCGATCCTTGCGGATCAGTGAAGCCCAAGAACGCGCTCCCCGCGGTGGCGGTGGCGGCGGCGGCGGTGGAGACTGGCGTGGCGGCGGTGGAGACCGACGTGGCGGCGGTGGAGACCGACGTGGCGGCGGTGGAGACCGACGCGGCGGTGGGGGAAGAGATCGCCGGGGTCGCGGCAAGCCGGACGGCTTTGGAGACGGATTTTAGGCCCGTTCTCCTGACCCTAAAATCCTCAGGGACTCTGACCAACGCGATTTGACGTTGCAAGCTTGCCGCTTGTACACGTTCATGTATCGGTCATGGACGCCGGTGCAAACGATCCCCTGCAACTCTCTGAGCGAATCGCTCACTCGAGCGCTTGGGTCAACTCGGTAAAAGAAGAGATAGCCCGGATTCTTGTCGGCCAGCACGAGCTGGTCGATCGGCTCCTCATAGGCCTGCTCTGTAACGGGCATATCCTCCTCGAGGGAATGCCCGGGCTTGCCAAGACGCTTTCGGTCAAAGCCCTCGCCGGCACTCTCAATCTCGGCTTTGCTCGTCTGCAGTTCACCCCTGACTTGCTTCCGGCAGATCTTGTCGGGACCATGATCTATAACCCGAACGAACAGACCTTTGCACCGAAATTGGGGCCTGTTTTTGCTAACGTCATCCTCGCAGACGAGATCAACCGGGCTCCCGCAAAGGTTCAAAGTGCGCTCCTTGAAGCCATGCAGGAAAGACAGGTAACTCTGGGGGAAGTCAGCTATCCTCTGCCAGCTCCCTTTCTTGTGCTGGCAACGCAGAATCCGATCGATCAAGAGGGAACCTATCAACTACCCGAAGCCCAATTGGACCGCTTTCTTCTGAAGGTCGCCGTAAGTTACCCCGGGCGGGAGGAGGAACTCCTAATTATGGACCGGATGGCATCCACTTCGCCATCCGAGGAAACCAAGCAGGTTGTGGAAGCGGAATCCATAGAGGCCTCTCGGGACCTTCTCGATGATATCTACATAGATCATGCTCTTCGTGGCTACATCGTTGATATCGTAAATGCCACCCGTTTTCCCGCGAAGGTGGACACCCGATTGAAAACGCTCATAAGGTCCGGTGCGTCACCTAGGGCATCCATTAATCTCGCTCTCGCTTCCCGTGCCCGCGCCTTTATGGAGGGTCGAGCGTTTGTAACACCGCAGGACATAAAAACCCTCGCGCGTGACGTCCTCAGGCACCGGATTCTTCTCTCCTACGAGGCCGAAGCCGAAGACATGAACGCTGACATGATCGTAGAGCGAATCCTCTCCAAAGTACCAGTGCCATGATCACGGCGTAACTTGCTCCGCTTTCCCTGCCCCTGCGCCCGGACCGATCTCTTCGGGAATTAAATAGCACCACCCCTACTCGACCAATGTCTGAAACAGCCGCTGTGGAGGCCACCATGAAGAAGGTTCGCCACCTTGAGATCCGCGCGAAGAGGCTGGTCTCCGAGACATTCGGAGGTGAATACCACTCTTCTTTCAAGGGTCAGGGCTTGGACTTCAATGAATTCCGTGAGTATCAGCATGGAGATGACGTCCGCTTCCTCGATTGGAATGTGACCGCACGGATGGGGAGTCCCTACATTCGAACTTTCCGGGAAGAACGAGAACTC
Organism: Roseibacillus sp.; assembly: GCA_002723015.1. The sequence continues at coordinate 33,830 of PBNG01000015.1, forward strand.
TCAATGGTTATCGCTGTCGACGTCTCTGGATCCTCTCACTTCGGCAGTCGCATTCTGAGCAAGATCGAACTGGCTGCCGAGCTAGCTGCGATTCTTGGATTCAGTGCGCAGAAGAATGGCGACAAGACGGGACTGCTCCTCTTCGCGAGTGAACCCGTTCTCTTTCTACCACCGGCCAAGGGGACCAAACAAATCCTGCGAAGCATCAGGGAGATCCTGACTGCTCAGCCGGAAAACCCTGGCACGAATCTCCCGGCTGCCTGTAACTTTCTTGTCCGCTCAGTCCGTCGAAGATCACTTGTCTTCCTGATCTCCGACTTCATGGACACCGATTTGGGCCAACCCCTTGCGACGCTCGCCCATAAACACGAAACGATCGCCCTTCATTTGACCGACCCCCTCGATAAGGAACTCCCGGCAGTTGGAAAGGTCAATTTTCGAAGTAGTGAAAATGGCCAACTCACCCTGGTTAACACCTCTAATTCCAACGTCAGAATGGCCTACCGGAAACTTACCCGACGTTACCGTGAGGGGATGCGGAGGCAATTTCGTCGATTTGGAATAGACCACGCTAGTCTCTCCACAGCCGAAAACTATCTTCCCACCTTGCAACACCTTTTGAAACAGCGTTGCCCCGCCGCTTCTTAAACAGCCCCTGTTGTGTTCCCAAGAGGCATCTTCCTCCCTCAGCTACTCTCTGGAAATCCATCAATGGTATAAGATCATGCTCGAGCTCCACGACATACCGGATCCTGACAGCCTTCTTCCAGGAGTCAGGATCGCATGGTGGGGCTGGCTTCTAACAGTGATATCCATCATTACGCTTGCATGGCTTGCGAGAAGAAAACTCGCTCGCACATCTGGTGTGATTCCCACTGATAGCACTTCTTACCTTGCCTGCCAGATAGAGTTGAATGCATCCAGAGAGAAGCTGACGAGTTTATCTCTGGCCGAGGTTGCCACTCGATGCTCTCTCGCGCTCAGAACCTACCTCCATGTCAACCTCGACGAGCAGGCTCTCTATGAGACACATGATGAATTCCTGCTTCGTCCAGAAGCCCTTCAGCGTCTTCCCAGGGGTGCTCGGGATCATCTTGAACCCTTTCTCTCCAAATTAGCACAGTGCAAATATGGACCAAGCGGAACCGACCCCGCCGAGAGCGCAAAGCTGATTGACGACTCACTCAGAATCCTCCACGGCCTTGAATCCACCAGGGGGCGCGAGATACAATGAGCAACTTCCTCGACCATTTTGGCTTTGGGAGCCCGTGGTGGCTTCTCTCCCTCATCTTTGTCCCTCCTCTGTGCTTTCTCCGTAACGCTCAAGGAACAAACTCAGCGCTCACGTTTTCATCCTTGGGAATACTGGCCTCGGTTGGGAAACGCATACGCAAAAGACATGGCGCGTTTCATCACACCCTGTTAACCCTTACGATTATCTGTTGCTGTATTGCGATGGCACGACCCCAGTGGCGCAACGTTCGGCTTGATCGCTCTGTCAGCGGCATCGATATTCTTATCGCCTTGGACGTTTCAGAGTCGATGAAGACCGGGGATTATTTTGAAAGCAATTCAGCGGCTACGTTCCGTCGCGAAAAAAAGCGTATTGAGGCTGCAAAAGAAGTGATCCGGAGATTTATCCAACAGCGCCAGAACGACCGAATAGGATTAATCGCTTTCGGGGCCAGACCTTACTCCGTCTGCCCGCTCACCCTGGATCATACATGGCTCTCCGAGAGGCTGGACGAACTGAGAGTCGGCGCCCTTGATTCAAACGGGACTGCGATCGGTTCCGCCATTGCTGCGGCTGCCACCCGGCTCGATACCCGCCAGTCGAAAACCAAGATCGTTCTCCTGGTAACAGACGGCGCGAGCAATTCGGGCTCTCTGACTCCTCTTCAGGCAGCGGATGCGGCTGCATCCCTTAAAACTCGAATCTACACAGTCGCAATCGGGTCCGGTAAGAAAAAAGACACCCTGAATATACCAGGCCTGACCCGTGCCGATTACGATTCCAGGACCCTGGCTGATATCGCAACCACCACCGGGGGTAAATTCTTTCAAGCCACCGACATGGAAAGTCTCCGTAGAACCTTCTCGGATATCGACGCGCTGGAGAAATCCGATGCAAAAAGAGCGCCCGCTTTCATTTCGCGCGAGCTCTATCCTTGGTTTCTCGGAGCTGCTCTTTTCTTCGGACTTCTCTCCGTCGGATCCCTCTCGCTCAGTCCTCCTACCCTACCCTGACCCGGTGACTTTCGTTCTTCCCGAATACCTGCTTCTGCTTTTGACCCTGCCGATCCTTTGTCTGGGAGCCGCTCTCTCGAGAAGAGGAGTCGCTCGCCGAACAGAACTCCTGATCGGAAAGAGACTTCAAGCTATCCTTTGCCAGCCTCTTGGCGTGAAGCGCGGATGGGCGACTCTGTCTTCTTTGATTATCGCTCTGGCTTTAGTAATCATATCTCTTGCCTCGCCCAGTGCAGGATACCGGGAGGCTCGGGAAAAAATCAGGGCACGCAGCATCATGATCGCCCTTGATGTATCTCGATCCATGTTCGCCACAGATCTCAAACCCAGCCGTTTGGATGCTGCGAAGGCCGCCGCCCTTGAGCTCCTCGAGCGCTTTCCAGAGGATCGGATCGGACTCATCGCATTCTCCGGAAATGCGTGGGTCCAAGCTCCTCTAACTCTCGATCATGATGCTCTTCGAACCACCCTCCAACAACTTGGGCGTGCTACTGCCGGGAGCACCGACTGGATTCCCCGAGACGGTTCTGATCTTCCATCTGCTGTCCGGCTCGCAGTGAGAACACTCCGAACATACGAACAACCTGATAGCTCCCTCATTATCTTGAGCGATGGAGAAACTCATCAGAAGGGTATCCAGGAGGCGGCATACGAAGCCGCCGCTGAAGGAATTATGATTTTCCCAGTAGGGTTTGGAACCACTGAAGGATCATTGATCCCGGACTCCTCATCTCCAGACGGAAATTTTTATGACCGTGAAGGATCCCTTGTTATCAGCTCCCTCGATAGGGAAGGCCTGTCTATCCTGTCTGATACAACTGGAGGAACTTACTCGGAGGGGGCAGGTCAGGAATTTCTCTCGCAGGTGGAAACCGCAGTCGAGCGGATGAAATCCGCTGAACTTGAGGGCTCTGGAATTCAAATTGCGAATCCACTCTTCCAGTGGTTCCTGGGCCCATCAATTCTTCTCTTGTGCACCGGCATGGTTCTCAGATCGGGATATCCCCTACGCTCTCGAATGCGACAACAGTCCCCCGAGCACCAGACCTCGCCCCCCCTATCCGCGCATCCTCGAAACTCCGGATACCTGCTTACACTGCCGCTAATCATGTTTGTCGTCCTGACCCTCACTCTTTCCTCCAAAGCAGCGCCTCTATTGCCAATTCCGGCAACCAAAGCTCTCATTGAGGGAGATTCCAAAAAGGCACTTCTTCTTTTTGAGAGGGAAATTGCGACCTCTCGCGGCGAGCGTAAGATCAGGCTCAGTCTCGGGGCAGGTGCCGCCGCCTACCGGATGGATGATTACGCCTCTGCTCTGACTCATTATTCAAACGCGCTTCTTTCATCCGATCCAGAGGTCCAACAGCAAGCTCATTTCGGAATCGGAAATTTATCTTACTACCGCGGCCTGAAATCCCTGTCCACCTCTCCCGGTTCAACAATGACTGTCGGTTACTGGAATGATGCCATCTCCCATTTCAGGCAGCTCCTCCATGTTGACCCCTCGAACCTGAAAGCCGCCCAAAACCTCGCATACGTCGAACGAAAGCTCGAAGAACATTCTAGGAACCTTCTTTCTGAGCCAAATGAGGATCCGGAAAATGATAAAGACGATCCTCTCGAGCAATCTCAGGAGTCAAGGAACGGAGAGAACAAGGAACAGCCTCAGACTTCCGAGACCGCCACATCACAAGAACCAGCCATCCCCTCTTCCAATCCTGAGAAACCAGGACCAGATACTCCGCCCTCGATCCCTCCCGAGAGGGCCGCAAATCCTGACTCCGAAACAGATCCTCCTCCCGGACCAGAGGAGCCAATCCCCGGGGAGACTCCTGAGGAGTTTGCCCGGCGCATCCTTCGTGATAATGCCGACTTCGAGACGAAATTAATCCCGAGGAACATTTCGCAAGGACAACGGCCGAAGAGAGACTGGTAACAGATGAACGTCTTTTTACCTGCACTCGTCTGTGCCCTGATCCTCACAGGGTCAGCAGGCGGCAAGCCATCTTCCAAGGTTCTGAGCGCCTGGCTCGGATCCAGTTACCTCCTCCCAGGAGAGGAGAGCGAACTTTGGCTCACCATAACCTCCAACAAGAGACCCTTGCAGAAACCAAGGGTACCCCAGACAGAGGCACTATCGTTCAAGTTCCTGGGTGACACAATCCTGCCCCACTCGATCGACCAGAGAACCTACGCCTATCGTTATCTTGTTTTATCTTATCAGGAGGGCCGTCATATCATTCCTCCGTTTTATCTGGATCACGAGGGAGCCCAACTGGCCTCTCCTCCACTGAAACTTAATGTGAAGCCTCTCTCTGAAGCAGCGTGGTTCTCAACCGAGATAGAGGGAGAGTCCTGCTCCTTTGCGAGCAGGATCAGCCTTCCAGAGAAACCGCCATTCGAAGGAGAGGCGGTCCAAGCGGAAGCAAAGATCTATATTCCCGCACGATTTCAGATCGAGAAGGCCTCCATTGCTGAACTGGCTCGCGAAGGCCTTGCTGCAGAGCGGTTTGATGTCTCTGCCGTCATTCCGGAGGGGAAAATGTTGATCTCAACTGTCCGGCTGAAACAAAAAGAATACACGGGGCTGGCATATCGCAGCACCATCACCCCGTTAACAGGGGGCCACCTCTCCATTGGACCTGGAACAATCCCCCTGACCCTTCTTGTTCGCGTATCCCGCCGCGGCCTCACTGAAACCGTACCGACCTCGCTTGAAGTTCCCCTCCCCCGCGTTAGTGCCACTGCGCGGTCTCTTCCCCGGCCAAAACCCGAGGGATTTCGGAACGCCATCGGCAGGTTCACAATGACAGCGAGCGCAAAACATAGGGGAATGCGCATACAAGATCCCATATCCGTTCAACTCACGATTGAGGGCTCCGGGAATCTGAACACACTCAGTCCTCCAGAAGTGCCCGTAGAGATGGGAGCATGGAAATCCTACCCGCCTCATCGACTCCCCCGTCGAACAACCGGCAACCATTCAGGAGGGTCTGTCACCTTCACCCAGACTCTCCGACCCATTGGGTCACAATCCTCCATACCCAGTTTCCGCTTCGTCTCTTTCAACCCAGAAACGGAGAAGTATGTTACCTCGTATTCAGCCCCGATACCGCTGGAATTCCGATCTCCATCCATGGATTCGGGGAAGAAACCGCTTGTCTACCCGAGTAGTGAAGCACCCCTCAGTACAACCGACAACATTCTGGGAATCAAACCCTTCGACCTCTTCGGAGCAGAGGCTAACGAAGGCATTCACCCTGCCTGGCATTTTATCCCCGGAGTTCTCAGCATCATTCTGCTCGTCCGACTGTTACGAGTCCGCATCCTTAGCCGTCTGGCCTCATCCCCCGGGAATTCACATCTTCTTGAAGCACTCGATACGTTGGAACGGGACGACATTGATCAACAGCAATTCCTCCGGAGAGCGGGATCTCTTATTGAACAATGTATTCCAGAGGAAGCTCGCGACAATGAAACACGTGAGATCCTCGCAAAGAGGGATCAATACTGTTACCGCCCCGATGGGGCAGGACGGTCCATTACCGAGTCCCGGCGGCAGGAAATCATCCAACACGTCCGACAGCACGTCATCAAAAACATCGCCATTATCGCCCTCCTTGCCTCGCTATTCACCCCTGAGGTGAATGCGTCCGCAGATCCTGCACAGGCATCACCAATATACCAGCAGGCAGAAGCGGCCTGGGACGACCAGACATTTCGTCTCGCCCTTGACCTTTACCAGGAGGCCCAGAGGATGCGACCAACCTCCCCGGACATCCTTTACAACTTGGGGAATTGCCATTTCCAACTTGGGGAACCGGGATTGGCAGCACTGTATTATCACCGCGCTCTTCAGCTTAATCCTTCACATCCTGAAGCCCTTCAGAATCTCCGATTCGTCCAAGCTGAAACTGGCGCTATTAGAGCCACTGCACCCTATTATAAAAAGTGGATCAGCTCCGTCACCCGGAACACCTATGCAACCGGTCTTGCATTCGGCCTCTGGAGCATGGTTCTTTCTTCCCTCTGTCTGTTACAGATTCGTCGCTTCCGAAAGCTCTTTCGCGCTGTCTTCCTGTCTGGAGCTCTCACTGGAATCGGAACAGGAGCTTGTCTCATTCATTATCCAACTCCGGGTGGATCCGGTCCACGGCACCGGCAGGCTGTCATAATAGATTCTATCCCTGTGGTGGCGGGCAGCACCGCTACCAGTCTTCAGGGTGCGGGACAAAGCCGTGCAGCCGCCGGCCAAGGCCTCTTCCCCGTGGCTCCAGGAACTCTCTGCCATTTGATCGCGAGGAGGGGCGAATGGACCTATATTGAGATCACGAATGGACTACGTGGCTGGGTTCCTAGTTCTTCAACCTGCGCCATTCTGCCAGTCACCAGTAGGCCTGAGCACCTTCAGGATTAAACGAATTTCCCATCAAGAAGTTTTTGTGTTCTGACGACTGAAGGGGTTTATATTTCATAAATATTAAAATTTTATTTGACTGTTGTATTAATTTTGAAAAAGAATAGGGCAGATCATGAGAGCTTCTGTATTCACCCTGACTCTTCTCTGCTCCCTGCCTCTTTACGCCGAAAGTAACGACGACCTTGACGTGCTCCGAGCCCGTAGCACCGAACAGGAGAGACAAATTCGTAACCTCGAGACCGAAATCGAGAGTCTACACAGTCAACTTGCTCTAGAACGCCGCCGCGCTCAGGGTAGGAAAATCACATCCCCCCCTGCGGTCATTCCCTCCCGAGTGGACTCTAGAAGCTACATTGTTTCTACCGGGGATACCCTTTCCTCGATTGCACGGAAGCATCAGGCCTCTGTGGGAAACCTCATGAAGTTGAACAGCATAGAGGATCCCTCTCATCTACAAGCCGGACAGCGAATCATTCTTGGCCCAGGCGCGGAGACCAGAGGAAAAACCCCGTTTTTCAAAAAAACCCCTCCCAAGGCGATCCCGGTCCTGGAGGAGGAGCCTAAAATTAAACCCGCGAAAGGAGTCCCTGAGGTAAAGACATCTCCCGACCTTCCTAAAAATTATAAGGTTGAACGAGGAGATACTCTCTATGGGATTGCACGGCGGCACGGGGTCAGCATCGAGAAACTCAGGAGCCTCAATCCTGACATTGAAGACCGTATTCTCGTGGGACAACGCATTGCTGTCGTTGACCAGGGACGTCTCCCCTCATCCGGGACGACACGAAAGAAAGCAGGGGCTGTTACTCCTTCGACTATGCAGGAAAAGCCATCTCTCCCTGCTGAGACGATTACCTACAAACCGATCAAAACCAGCGAGCCATTGGCGCCGAAGCCATCTCTCAAGGCTCCCTCCTTGAAGGAGTCTGACAGACCATCGAAACCCGCTGCCTCCGCCGTCAATCTCAAATCCGAAAAGACTGATGCGAGAGTGGCCCCAAGGAGCATTTCCTCCGTCTTTGTTTCCGAGGAAGTTACCTTCGGGGACTTTGCAAGGCGTCATGGCACGACGCCAGAACAACTCAACGCCCTTAATGGCTGGGACTTCAGAGGAAGTCTTCTCTTGGCCAAGGGCTCCGAAATCTACGTTCCAGGGAGCTGATAGCTGATTACTTAATCCTTCCCCGTCTTCCCTCAGTTTCTAGATCCCAACGGCAAGGCAGGGCGACGCCCGGCAGGTACTCAGGTGCCTCCGGGCGTCATTCATCTGCTCGGAGCAGGTGGGATCCTGTCACATCCGATTTACGAGATCGTCTGACGAGACTGTCGAGATCGTAACGTCCTCCACCCCTGGCAGGGAACTACCTCGATCTTTCCCAATCAACCAACGTCCAGCCATTCGAAGGTCTTCCAGGATCACGTAAGCGGAGGGAACCAGTATTAGGGTAATTGTGGTCGCAAAAAGTATTCCGAATCCAAGCGAAATTGCCATCGGGATGATGAAGCGAGCCTGCATGTCCGTTTCCATCAGCATCGGAGTTAACCCTACAAAAGTGGTGAGGGAAGTAAGGAGGATCGCCCGAAATCGAACTGCTCCTGCACTCACTGCCGCTTCCAGTATATTTGCCGAGGTCTTTTTCTTTCGATTCACATAATCCACCATGAGGAGGCTGTCATTGACGACAACACCCGCCAGCGCGACAAATCCACACATGGACATGATACTTAATTCCGTACGCATGAATACATGTCCAAGCACGGCTCCTACTATCCCGAAGGGAATGACCGACATGATGATTAATGGTTGCAGATAGGATTTCAGGGGAATTGCCATCAGGACATACATAACGATGAGCGCAAAAACGAACCCAAGACCAATCTCGCGTACACTCTCAGCCTGATCGGATTGCTCACCCTCAAAACGATACGTGACTCCGGGAAAGTTACCTGTGACCTGAGAGAGAGCCTCTTCCTTGAAGCGCCTTACGACCTCATTCGCGTTACCACGGGTATAATCGACGTCGGCAGTGATCCGAATCGCCCTGTTTCGATCTGATCTGCGGATTGTGTCGGGACCCCTCCGCTCCCGCACGTGGACAACTTGACTCAGGGGGACAGTGCCCTCCCGTGTCCTTAGTTTCATTTGCTCAAAATTCTCGACCGACTCCCGCTCCCCCTCGGGATAACGCACCATGACCTTAACCTCATCATCACCTCTCTGCAGGCGCTGCACCTCATCTCCATAAAAAGCCCTGCGGACCTGAGATGCCACCTCACCCAGACGAAGTCCCGCGGCTCTTCCTTCTGCGGTCAGCTCTCCAAAAGTGAGTTCCCTCTTTCCGGGGCGGTCCGTATCGGCGATATCAATAATGCCTGAATAAGCTTCAAGTTTCTCCCTCAGGAAATCGGCTGCTGCCCTGAGGTCTTCCTGCTTTTTACCTGTTAACAGAAGATCTACCGCATTCCCGCCTCCGGCCGCCTGAGCAACGAAAGTCAGCTCAACCGCACTGGGAATACTTCCAACCTGCTTACGCCAGCGCCTGACAATGTCTTCTGAGGAAATATCCCTCTCCGCGGAGGGTGCGAGCTCCATGGTCACCTCTCCGATATGAACCCCCGACCTTGGACCCCCTGCTGAGAAATCCGTAATGAAGGGCTGGATCCCTGCACTGGCCAGAATGTGCCTGACGACCGGCTTTCCCTGCTTTGTCTGCACCTGGGGAGAGCTTGCNATTTTCAGNGCCTCTTCCTCGATCCTCTTTGTTGCCGCCTTGGCCGCTTCAAAAGATACTCCCCTGGGTAATTCATACCGTGCTATGACAAGGTCCGCTTCAACCTTCGGGAAAAACATACTTCTGATCCACTTGCCTTTNATAAGGCCAAATGTCGTGCACAGCATTCCAAGGAAGATCGAGAGAACCACATAACGCCTCCGCAGACATAACTTCAGGAATGGGCTGTAGACCCCCGCGACAAACCGTTCCAGTCCAAGAGCGATCGAACGTTGGATCCGCCCCAGAAGCCAAGGTCGATGATTGGGATCGCTGCGACGCAGGAGTGCGAGGTGGGCTGGAAGAACTAACTTGGACTGGATGAGGGAAAACATCAGTGTGGGGATCACAACCAGCGGTATATTGGGCCAGATCTTGCCACTAACACCGCTCAGCCCAAGCATCGGTGTAAAGGCNACCATTGTGGTGAGTATCCCGAAGATGACGACCATTCCAACTTCGTGAGTACCCCTCCAGGAGGCCTCACGAGGTTCCTCGCCATTCCGCATACGACGATAGACGTTCTCGCCAACAATAATGGCGTCATCCACCACAATTCCGAGAACGAGAATGAANGCGAACAGGGAGATCATGTTGATGGAGATACCCATCTGCGGCATCAGCCAAATTCCTCCTGCAAAAGAAACTGGAATACCAAGTGCTACCAGCAGGGCGAGACTTGGTCGGAGAAAAAGAGCGAGGACCAGGAACACGAGCAAAAGACCCCACATCCCGTTGCGCTTAAGCAAGGAAAGGCGACCCTCAAGAAAAACACTGGTATCGTTCCAGACCTCGAGGTGAATTCCCTCGGGGATCTCTGCTCTTGTCTTTTCTAGAAACTCCGCGATCCCTTCTCTGATACGGAGAGTATCCTGCTCCCCCGTCCGGTAGACGTTCACNAGGATTGCCTTCCGCCCGTCAAANGAATTCGTCATCTCCAANTCTTCAAAGCCATCTATGATCGCGGAGATTTCTCGAAGTTTGACCGTCGATCCATCTCCTCTCGTCAGAACTGCGATCTCGCCAAANTCCCACGCTTCGTCAGGTTTGCCGAGAGCACGTATTACNACTTCACCCGCGACGGTTCGCACGGATCCGCCCGGAAGATCCTGTGAGGCTCTCCTGACTGAATTTGCCACATCTCCAATCGTCANATCATACTGGCGGAGCTTCTCTTCTGACACCTCAATGGAGATCTCGTAAGGTAGAGCTCCAGCCAACTCCACTTTTGTGATACTACTTTCCTTCCTTATCTTCGAAAGAAACCAGACAGAGGGATTGCGAATATCGAACTCTGGCTTCCCTTGCTTGAAATCCAGCAAACCGGTTCTCACCTCACCTGCAACCTTGCGAAGGCTGCGTTCGTCAACATCCCCNGAAACAGCAATGCTCAGCACCTGGCTGCTCAGACGGACCTCTTCAAGAACCGGTCGCTCGGCCTCCTCGGCGAAGTTGTCGATCGCGTCAACCCGCGCTCTCATCTCATCCATGACGTCTTGTAGTTCATACCCGTTTTCGATCATCACGGTTACGACCCCCATGCTTTCCGCCGCTAGCGAATTGATCTCACGAATTCCATCGACGTCTGCGATTGCCTCCTCGACGGGAATGACAACGCCCTCCTCGACATCCTCGGGACTCGCGTTGGGATACGGGATCCCGATCGACACGGCGTCCACGGACACCTCCGGGAACATCTCTTTGCGGAGTTGAAACCACGTGTAGAACCCTGCGATAAGCACCGCAAGCATCAGTGAATTGGCCGCTACGTGATTGCGGCTGAACCACTTAATTACAGCCTTCATTCCGTATTCTCTCTCTCTGTAACGGTGCTACCCTCTGTCTGAGATTTGGAGAGCACTGCCCGAACCCTGGTGTTCTGGATCAATGGACTGGGAGGCGTCGTTACAATAATCGACCCCTCAGGTATCTCTCCCTCTCCGTCTCCACCGCGAACGATCACATGGGAGGCCTCTGACCAGAGGACNCTTGCTCTACGAATATCCAGACGNTCGTCNGCGACGAGAAGAACCTTGCTCCCTTCGACGAATCCAGATCGAGGAATTNTTACCGCATCAGGAATAATTTGCCCGCGAATGGAGGCTTGGACAAACATCCCAATCGGAGGAACTTCCTCCCCTCCGTCCCCAAATGCAGCAACCACATTAATGGAGCGAGTCGATCGTTCCACGATTTCCTCAGATCGGGCGATATTGCCAATCCACTCGACGGTGGCACCTCCAATTTCTCCACTGACAACTACCCTGCCCCTCACGGCACCAGCCTCTCGTTCTAGATACCCGTAGTCCTTGAGAGAAAGCGGAAGGCGGATTTCAACCGGTCCGAGAGAGACCAGCTCCACCAGGGGTGCACCGGGTAACACTGTGGCACCAACATCGACATATGTCTTCTCGACCCGGCAGTCATAGGGGGCTCTGATCTCTGTTCTTTTCAGATCCTGCCGGGCCTTCTGAAGTGCGGCCTGTGCTGCTTCAATCTGTGCCTCCGCACTTTGAATCTGTGGCACTCTCCTGACAAGTTCGGTAGGCTCCTGACCCTTTCGGATTTTTTCCCAATCCCTCAGGGCCTGCGAACGCTTCACTACTTCCATTGTNAGGGCAAGTTTTGCCTCCGCNAGCGATGCCTTTGCGACTGCAACCGCAGCCTCATAGTCGCCGCCTTCTATCTTCAGGAGGAGTTCGCCTTCGCTGTCGGAGCCCGGACCATTGAAGGTCATGCCATTCCTGAAGCGTTCATTGACGNAAGAGAGTTTTCCTCCCACCTGAGCCATTAACTGAGTCCGGTGCCGGGGCTCAACCTCACCCTGTGATTTCAGGTTGACCCGAATTCCAGAAATCACCGCTGGCTCAGTCACGACTGTAACAATTTTTTCCTCCGGCTCAACAACTGCAGCCCTCGGCCCATTCAAGACAAGAAACCTCGTTAACCCAACCGCGCTCCCAAGAATTACTATAGAAAGCAAAGCCCAGACACAGCTCCGGAGCGCATGCACATTTAGCGTAAAGGTCTTGTTCATTGTTTTACGGTAAAACCTGAGTTTGAAAATCNCCCCCTAGAGCAAGATGAAGATTGATCCGATTTTCGAGTCTCATTCTTCGCAAGGAGACCAGCTGAAATGCCGTCTGCACCTGTCGATCCTGTGCCGCAAGAAGAGTCAGGGCATCAACGGCACCATCCGCAAAATCCAGAATTGATGCCTCGGCGGCCTTTCTCGCGGANGTCGCTGATTCGAGAACAGCAGCCTCCCTTCTGGCATAGAATTCCTCTGCCACGAGAGCTTGCTCTACCTCTGCGAACGCCCGGAGGATGGTGCCCTGCAATTCCTGGAGTGCGATCACTTCATCGTGACCTGCGATTCGTTCTTCTTCCTTGAGACGCCCTCCAGCAAAGAGCGGCTGAGCAACACTCCCCGCGAGAGACCAGATCCCAAACCCTCTATCAAGCACGTCCTCAAATGCCGAGGTGCTCGTCCCTGACCTTCCGGTCAGGGAAAAGCTTGGATAGCGGGCTGCTCTTGCTGCACCTCGTCTTAGCCCCGCAGCCTCATACCTCCGCTCTGCAGCGACAATATCAGGTCGGCGTTTAAGTAGTTCTGANGGCAACCCTGCAGGAGGAACAGAAGGAGCACCAGGAAGCCCATGGGGTTGAGGNATGTTTCCCTCAGGAAATCGACCTATCAGAAGCTCGACTTGTCGGAGAGCCCGGGCGCGTTCACTTTCCCACAGAGCAAGGGATGCACGGGNACTAGCGAGATCGGTTTCGGCGAGACGCAGCTGAGAAGCAAGACCACCTTCCAAGGCTGCAGCAAAACGTTCCTGCACGGAAGCAACCGTCTTCACACGAACTCCGACAGCCGCTTCCGCAAGAATAACCTGTTCGGCAGCCTCGCCCAGAGCGAACCACGCTTTGGCCAACTGGCCGGCCAGCGAGGCTCGTGCAGACCTGTAGTCCTCCGCGAATGCCATGCTTTCAGCAGCCGCGGCCGCCTGCGAAGCTCGTAAGCGCCCCCATAGATCGGGCTCCCAGTTAACATCCAAAGAAGCTCCATAAGCCTCGGCGTTATTACTCCCGAGTTTAATCGGGAATCCCGGAAATCTCTGCTTCTGCTGGAGACTGTTTACCTGAGCGTTAAGCTGAGGCTTCTTCTCCGCACCCGAGAGCCTTGCCACTGCCTCGGCCCTGCGCACTCTCTCTGCCGTGGCCTTGAGATCAGGATTCCTCTTCATTGCCTCGGCGACAAGAGCCATCAACTGCGGATCCTTGAACCTTGCGATCCAGTCGTAGTCCACACCGGCCATCCCCAAACCGCCTGNCGACCACCCCGCCGGGATTCCCTTGGCTGCAGATCTCGCAGAGAACTGATCGGTGGCCGGAGAGCACGCCATCACGCCAACAAAAATAAAGCCCATNNCNGGGATGATCAGATACTGCCCCTTCTTGATCTTCATTATCCTCTATTTTGGAACTCCATCCCNGCTTTGCAGAAATCGATGATTTTCANCAACAAGCTTTCCGTCGATGGATNCCCCGATCTTCCTTCCGAAATCTGGTGGAGGGTATCTCCATTCGTAAGGGTATGAGCCATCACGCCGAATGAAAAATGCATCCTCCACAGAGCTGCCTCCTCACTGAGGTGTGGAACAGCCCTCTGAAAAGCGGCCGCGAATCGTCTCGCCATCACGCCGAANAGGGGACGTGCCTCCTCGGGAAGCGAATACCCCCGCTCTCCGATCAGCCGACCCATGANTTTCTGAAACAGGTCCTCCGACATTTCTCCGCTGGCGATGTGATGCAGAACAGGCGACAAGAACGCCTTGAGAATATCCTCCACGGGTAGCGGCTTACCCGAATGACCACTTTCGAGCTCGTTCAGACGAACTAGCCTCTCCTCGTTAACCGGGATAAGATGCCTTGTCACAACCGCATCAATCAGCTTCTCCTTTGACCCGAAGTGATAATTGACAGCAGCCACATTCGCTGCCGCGGCCCCGGTTATGTCCCTGAGCGAGACTACCTCAAAGCCCCGTTCCGCAAAAAGGGCTTCCGCCGCCAGCAGGATTCGGTCGCGTGTGCTGCGAACTACTTCAGGAAGGACCTTCATCGATTCAAGCATATGCTTAAAACGTAAGTTTGACTGGTCAACCTAAAATTCCCCAGCAATTTGCGGGCGGCGTAAAAAATTCTGATATTGTGGTTCCNTCCTCGCAGAAACGCTGACTTGCCGTCTCGCATTTCCACCCGCAGGTTTCCCAAAGCTACGACCCTTCAGAACAATCGCAACGTCGTTCCAACTTCATCATGGTGACTGCCTGGCAGGAATGCGGGAGCTGCAAGATGAAAGTGTAGATCTTGTTGTCACTTCGCCCCCCTACAACCTTGGCCTGAATTACCGCAGCTTTGCAGACGACTCACCTCGGGCGGCCTTTCTGGAATGGTGCGCCAGCTGGTCCCGTGAAGTCCTGAGAGTNCTCCGGCCCAACGGNTCATTTTTTCTGAATCTCGGCGGCTCCCCCAGCAATCCTCTCCTCCCACACCAGCTCCTCCTTGCATTGACCTCTCCGGATCTGTTCAGGCTCCAAAACACCTTCCACTGGATCAAATCAATCTCTCTGGAAACGCGTGACAGGAAAACGATTAGTGCCGGCCATTTCAAACCCATCAATTCACAGCGGTTTGTTAATGACTGTCACGAGTTTGTCTTCCACCTGACAAAGGATGGCTCTGTTCCGCTGGATCGACGCTCAGCCGGCGTGCCATACGCAGACAAATCTAATATCGGACGCTGGAAGCATACCGGTGGCCAGGACCGAAGATGTCGCGGAAACACTTGGTTTATCCCCTACGAAACAATTCGCTCACGCAAGGACCAGCGTCCCCATCCTGCCTCCTATCCCCCCTTCCTTGTCGAGCAATGCATCACACTTCACGGTCAGGGAGAAAACACCATCCTTCTGGATCCATTTCTTGGCATTGGATCTTCGGCAGTAGCCGCCATGAATCTCAATATCAAAACCTGCATTGGCTTTGAAATCGATGANCAGTATCTTGAGATTGCGCGGGAGAGAATTGAAAACGCCGATCCTGAGCTGCCGTTNCAAGACNCNACTCAACCCTCATGAAAAAGGAGATCACTGAGGAATTCATAAAAGTGGACTCGGTGTTCGTGCGNCATCGGAACGCACTCATGATAAGGGGCTNCTTCACCACGATTTACACGGANTACTATCTTCACCTGATGCAGCATGACCTCCGATATCCAGAGGAACTTGACAGCAAATTGAAGGACGCGATGGCNCTGCTAGTACTTCACCTTGTCGCNAGGCCATGGGCGGAAACCATTGCCTGGACGGCAAATATTCGCGCTCCCCGGGTAAATCTTTTTGTGACGGGCTCATCCATCAACGAGCAAATCACCGGGAGGTGCTTCACTGAAGATGTCCGGGAACCTCCCCATAACCTCTTNTACTCCCAGACGACCGTCGCAGACAAGGAGCCCCGAATGAGCAGTCTTGAGGTGGATACCACTGATCCCCTCGAGTGGGTGGAGAAACTTTACGAGCGTTCCGAACAGCGACCTGGAAGAATATTTCGATTGCCCGACGAGAACTATGTCCTCCTCGCCGCCCAGCCAGACTTTGACTCCGATTGGTTTCATTCTGTTGATACGGAGGATATCGCAGGAATTCAGGAACATGAGGAAACAAAGGTTCTTGAAACCAGAAGGTTCCGCTGGAACTGCGGATGCAATCTAGACCGAATTCTACCCATTCTGGGAGGCTGGCGAGATAAGCCCGAGGAACTCTTCAGNGGCAAGGACACCATCAGTATCCAGTGCCCACGNTGCGGGGCGAAATTCTCGGTGACGAGGGACATGATTTGACTTCCTGTCCTGCTGCCCTTTCGATCAGGAAATGTCTGTTTTTGATGTCATGCCCCCACGAAAAGGGACTGNCTCGCTAAAGTGGGACCAACGCCCTGAGCTTCGGCCCTACTGGGTCGCGGATATGGATTTTGTTTCACCTCCCGAGGTTATTGACGCTCTCCATCGACGCGTGGAGCATGGGGTCTTCGGTTACGCTGTCCCACATGACGGGCTCGTTGAATCGATCCTCGATTACCTGCGGGAACGACATGGAGTATCGAGTTCACCTGAAGACCTGATTCATCTTGGTGGACTGGTTCCTGCGTTGTCTCTCGCCTGCAGAGCATTTGGCGAAGAAAACGATTCCGTGCTCACCTGCACTCCCATCTACCCNCCTTTTCTCCATGTTCACCGGGACGCCGGTCTCCGTCTTGCTACGGTCCCTTACGTGTTCCTCGACGGCAAATGGTCATTTGACTGGGATGGTTTGGAGAGGGCCGTGACTCCGGAGACGAAACTGTTTCTACTAAGNAATCCTCAGAANCCCCTCGGCCGGGTATTTTCAGAGNAAGAAATCCTTCAACTTGCGGCATTTTGCGACCAGCACGACCTTATTCTAATTTCGGACGAGATTCACTGCGATCTCATACTCGAAGAGCAAGAAACTCCACATTTCACGGCCTTGCGTCTGCCGAACCCTCATGCGGAGCGAACTATTACCCTTCTCTCTCCAAGCAAAACCTACAATATCGCAGGAATGGGCTATGCCTACGCTGTCATTCCGGATCCCGGGCTTCGTAAGCGCTTCACAGGAGTGAGGGGGCACACCCTTGCCGAAATTACCTGCCTCGGCTACTACGCGGCTGAGGCCGCCTACCGGCACGGGGAATCTTGGCGCCTCAAACTTATTTCCTACCTACGGGACAACCGNAACCTGATCACCAGTTTTTGCCGCGAGGAGATGGGTTCCATCGAAATTCCTGACATCGAGGCCACCTATCTTGCCTGGATGAACTTCCAGCCCGCCGGCATCTCCGATCCTGCTCCATACTTNGAGAAGGAAGCACGGCTGTTTCTCTCTGACGGGCGCCACTTCGGCGAACAGGGACATGCCAGACTTAATTTTGGCTGCAGCCGATCCTACCTCGAAGAGGCGCTCAGCGTAATCCGCGAAACCCTCGCCAAGCGGACCTAGTTCCGCCTGGGTCATGCCTCTCTAAAGGTTTCTCGACATCCGGACGTGCTCGATACCGGCCTCAAGAAATACCGGCCCAATGCTTTCGAATCCTTCTCGCTCATAAAATCCGACCGCTCCTTTCTGGGCGTGCAGGAACACCTCAGACAAGTGCAACTCTCCTGCCGCAAGAATAAGTTTATTCAGCATCTTTCTTCCGACCCCCTCCCTGCGGAACCTTCTTAAAACGGAGAGTCGCCCAATTTTTCCATCAGGAGCGATTCGCCCAGTAGCAATCACCACATCAGGTCGATTCCAGACGACCACATGGCGGCAATCCGCATCACACCCATCCCAGTTGATGCTAGCCGGCACTTCCTGCTCTTCTCCGAACACCTTATCGCGTACAGCCCGAATCTCCTGCTCAGCCTCCGCGAAACTTACCAGAACCACTCTCACACACNTCACAGTTGCCGGAGACNCCTTGTTCGTCAATCGGCGACTGCATGAACCACTCGTTGCCAGAGGACGGGCATATTGTTGAGAACTGTTGCTACTCCCTCCTTGCTCCGCAAGTCCCTCTGACCCATCCTTTCCCTGTGAGATTAGCTCTCNTTCTTTCTTGTCTCCTGCGGGCGACCCTCTCAGTGGCGGGCGCTGACGACCATGTTATCCTCTGCGGTGCTCCCGCGCTTCGACAGTGGGAAGATCTGAGAAAAGAAAGTGAGCAGCATGATCGCTGGTGGGCCAACTTCATTCGAGCCTCTACGCTGCGCATGTCCCAGATTCGTATCGATCACGGACCAGAGGCCAACTTGGTCTGGATCGTCTATCGACCGGGCTACCTGAACCGTGCNAATGAAGACAATAAACCATATTTACGCTGGATTGAANCCCAAGCAGAAAAAAGAGGGTGCGAGTTAATCTGGGTTGAAACCGGGGCGCAGGCCATCGAGGCGATCAACAGTCGATCTTCCGGTTCNATCCGGACCTTCGATTTNTTCGGACACTCGAATCGCTTTGCCTTCATGCTCGACTACGGAAGCGACATTATGGCTATCTCCAAAGCATGGATTCACCAGAAGGACCTCTCAAAAATAAAGAGGTCCGTATTTCACCGTGAAGCCAGGTGCCAGAGCTACGGATGTCATACAGGAGAAAGCATGAGTCGCTCATGGCGTGCTCAATTAGGCAATTCTCTGATTGGCGCTATCGGCAAAACAGACTACAGCGGGATTGGGCAGGGCATAATGCCCACAGTCTCGGGATCTTGGAATCGCTGAACAACTATTCAGACTCGCATGCGCTACCCTGAACTAGAAAAACTCTATAACCTGTCCTTTTTTGAACTGCTGCAGAAAGCGCGAAGGGTACATGAGGAGCACTGGACAGACTCCAGCGTTCAACTCTGCACCCTTCTCTCCATCAAAACAGGAGGCTGTTCCGAGGACTGCTCCTACTGCGCGCAATCAGCTCGCCACAGCTCNGGGGTCACTGCTGAGCGGCTGATGGAAAAAGATCAGGTGATTGATCGAGCCAAAGCGGCTAAGGCGAGCGGCTCCACTCGCTTCTGCATGGGAGCCGCCTGGCGGGGAGTACGCGCCGGGACACGACGTTTCGATTGTGTCCTCGAGATTGTCCGCGAGGTTGCTGCACTTGAGATGGAGGTGTGCGTTACTCTTGGGCAGTTGGGGCCAGAGGAAGCAATGGCCCTGAGAGAAGCCGGGGTGACTGCCTACAACCATAATATTGACACCTCCCCCGAGCACTACCCGAATGTCGTGAGCACTCACACCTTCCAGGATCGTCTTAGCACAATCAGAAATGTCCAGGATGCGGGGATGTCGGTCTGCTGCGGCGGCATTCTGGGCCTCGGAGAAGAAGTTGAGGACCGCCTCAAAATGCTTGAAGTCATTTCCGAGTTCAATCCGCCACCCGAGAGCATTCCGATCAATGCCCTCATGCCGATGCCNGGCACTCCTCTCTCTGGNAACAAACCTGTTGACGCTTTCGATGTCGCTCGGCTCATCGCCGTAACCCGTATCTCGGTCCCTGGGGCGCGGGTAAGGCTGTCCGCGGGACGAACCCGGCTCTCTGATGAGGCGCAGGCTCTGTGCTTTTTTGCGGGTGCTAACTCAATTTTCTACGGTGACAAACTTCTCACTGCTGCCAACCCGGCTGTCGAAAATGACAAGGCCCTCCTGCGCAGGCTTGGCCTTGAGGCCAAGGCATCGGATCGAAGCTCCCCTGCCCCTTCCTCCATCCCGCAACGCCCTCTCTCTCCAACAGTGGAGTAGAGACAGCGCGTGATCATGGTGACGCCAGAACTCAGGGTGATCATAGCCAGCCAGACGATGGAGGTCTGGCAGCACGACCGGCTGATTTGCTCGTACGNGGTCTCAACATCCAAGTTTGGCACGGGCAACCAGGAGGGAAGCTTCAGGACACCTCTTGGAATCTTCGAGGTCTGCGAGAAGCACGGCGACGGGGCGTCCCTGAACACTATCTTCAAGGGCCGCAAACCCGAAGGAGAATGGAACACCCAAAGCTCTCCCGTTGAAGAGGATCTTGTCTTAACACGCATTCTACGACTCCACGGACTTGAGANGCAAAACGAGAATACTTATCAACGTTTTATCTATATTCATGGCACCAATCATGAGGACACGATTGGTAGCGCCGCCTCTCACGGGTGCATCCGAATGAGGAGAGCAGATATTGCAGAACTNTACGAAATTATACCACGCGGCACCCGGACACGGATAAGNATCAAATGAGCGGGCTGCTATGAGCCCAGGGCCAAGCCAAACGAANGCTTGGAGTCTGATCTCTGGNAGTCCAGTCCTGAATTGCCTCGTAAAAAGCGCCTTTCCCGAAAGAGAAGGCGCTTCGGAATCGATCAGGACTCAGCCGTAGTTACTTCGGCTTCCTCCTCGTCNTCGAGTTCACCGATCTCCACTGCAAGATCAACCCATTCGATCAGGGCCATGGGTGCCGAGTCTGAGAACCGAGGTCCCAGCTTNGTAATACGACAGTAGCCACCCTGCCGGTCTTCGCTTGCAGGANCTATCTCCTCAAACAGTTTTTTAACAATATCCTTATGACGAAGATACGCCACCGCCTGCCTTCGTGCGTGCACGTCTCCCCGCTTTGCAAGCGTGACAAGCTTTTCCGCGATGGGCCGAAGAGCCTTCGCCCTTGCCAGCGTCGTTCTAATTTTCCGCTCCCGAATCAATGCACAGGCCAACCCTGAAAGAAGAGCCTTCCTCTGACTAGCATTGCGCTGGAGCTTCCCGGTTTTCTTACGATGCCTCATGCCTTGAAAGGTCTGGTTATTATTCGTCGATGTTCTGGGCGATTAGATCCGCCAACCCTACAGGAGCCTCATCTTCAACTCCCANCCGCGGGGCCGCTACGGATGGCAGCGGACCACTGAGAAGCGATGGGTCGAATGTCATCCCNAGGCTGAGACCCAGCTCCGAAAGCTTGTCCTTGATCTCGTTGAGGGACTTCTTGCCGAAGTTGCGATNCTTGAGCATTTCTGCCTCCGTCTTCATGGCGAGTTGCCCCACTGAGGTGATGTTAGCGTTATTCAGACAGTTAGCTGCCCTCACGGAGAGCTCAATTTCATTGACGCTCATGTTCAGCAACTTCTTGAGCGCGGCATTTTCTTCACTCTGCTCCGCCGGAGCTTCTTCAAATTCGACCGCATCATCATCGTAATTTACAAACACATCCAAGTGGTGACGCAGGATCGCCGACGCATGCAAAAGTGCTTCGTGAGGCTCAACCCTTCCATCTGTCCAGACATCAAAGATGATTTTGTCGAAGTCTGTCATCTGTCCGACCCGGGTATCCTCAACTGNGTATTTCACACGTGTNACAGGTGAAAAAATCGAATCGATGGCGATCACGCCAATTGGCATTTCTTCCCTCTTATTCTCGTCTCCCGTGCGAAAACCACGACCTACCTGCACCTCGAATTCACAGTCAAATTTAACCGACCGGTCGAGCGTACAAATCACCTGATCCTTGTTGATCACCTCGTAAATATTGTCATCGTCGATGTCTCCTGCTGTCACGACTCCAGCTTTTTCAACCTTGATAGAGAGCACTCGAGGCTCCTTGTCATGGTGGCGAAACTTGACCTTTTTCAAGTTCAGNACGATGTCGGTAACATCTTCCACAACGCCGGGAAGGGTTGAGAACTCATGCTGGACTCCAGCGATCCGAACGGAAGTGATGGCCGCTCCTTCCAGAGAGGAAAGCAGCACACGGCGCAGGGAGTTTCCTACCGTATGTCCAAAGCCACGCTCGAATGGCTCCGCCACAAACTGGGCATAGGATTCAGTGGCTGTATCTTCGTTTTTAATCAGACGGTTTGGGACTTCAAACCGATCGAGCCGGATAGGCTCATCAACACTTTCGTTCTCAGCAAGAGGTGCTTCAGACATTATTATTTTGGGTTGCCGGGTTTCCCTCTGGCGAGAGGGCTGCCAACTACTTCAGCTGCTGCCCAGAGGACCTACGGCGATTGTTCAATCTCGCGGACCGGGACTAAAGGTGATCTGACTCTCCAATGCAACCCTAAATTACAGCCGATGCTCTCCCTAACAAATTTAAGTCCCACTCGGGTAATCATCCACACTTTTGTATTGGATTGTCTCGAACATCACGGCATATGGTCCCGCCCGCCAGCTCCATGACATCGAAACGCAACCTCACCAGATTCACCTACGAGACCACCGCTTTCCAAGGCTGGCGTCTCTGTCTGAGCCGGGCAGGGACGACGTTCACCAAATACTACAGTGACAANAAGTACGGGAGTTCCAAGAAGTCTCTGGCAGCCGCTGAAGCCAGTCTCGCCGAACTGGTTCAACTCGTCGATAATTCCCGCCGGGTAGACAACAAACTAAGTCAGACCACCGTCCGTAAGGCCCGGAAGCTTCTCGCAAATTCGTGAATCGCCGTAGGGGGCAAGCACCCACGCTGTCTAACTCCTAGGACAGTGCCTCACTCCTTGACCAAAGGAACAGGTTCGTCCCCTATTCGGAGTCTGCTTCCGGCTGATCTGATGCCATCAGAGTTTCGATTAATTCACGGAGCTCCTTGGCCGGAATCGTAAAAGTCTCGCACCGGTTGGCGCGTGCAATATTCATTCCCACGCACTCCCCCTTCAGATTCAGGAGGGGTCCACCCACACTTCGAACAGAAAGGGGCAGGTCCGTTTGGAGCACCCGGGGGAAATCACTTCTCCTTTTGGAAACCCGCCCACTCATGGCGTCGTTTCTCGTCTTTTTCTCCTCGAAAACACTCTCCCTCCTTTTCAACTCNACCGTCAACTCAAGGTCTTCATCCTCTCGCCTCAGCCGAATCTGAATCTTATCCCCCGGCTCTTTGCTTCCCAGCACCTCCCGCAAATCATCCATAGTCCTCACTTCCTCGCCCTCCATTTCGAGAATAACGTCTCCACTCTTCAGNCCAGCCTCACTCGCCCCAGAGTCTTCCTGCACTTCCCTCACTGGCAGCCCTTCCTCATTTCCACTCGTATCAAGAGTCACTCCGAGAACTACCGGAGCTCTGCCTCCTCCAACCTTACGGGCATTGGCGCTGATNATTCCTACTCGAAGCCTTCGATCACGACGGGTCGTTGAGCCATTACTCACAATCCATGTGCCATGGACTGGCTCAAGGCCCGCCCACTCGATGACCGGCAGGTCCTGCGCCTCTATCTTGAGCAGAGCAACATCCCATTCTACCGTTGAGGAGATGACTTTCACATCCTTGTAGTGAGCCCTGTCGACTCTCACACTAAGATCCTTGAGCCCTTCTATCTCGCTTGCCTTCGTGAGCAGATACCCATCAGGGCTGACTATGACTCCATAGGCGATTGACTTCCAACCCTCGTAGATAACCGCACTGCTTTCCTGCAGAACCTCCCGCACTGAGTCGAACGCCTTCCAGGTTTCCTTTCCATTGAGTCGCAGCTCGCCTCCCAGCTGTCCCACCTGCTGCTGCGCGGATGCTAGAAACCCGGCTGACAGGAAAACCGCNATCAGGCTACTTCTCACCCAACTCCACTTCGATTTCCTTTTCTTCATCATCTCTCATGATCTTNAGCTTCACTTTCTCACCGGGCTTAAAATCTCGAAGCATTGCAGAAAACTGCTCTGCATCTTGAAGCTCATTTCCATTTAACTCCACGACGATGTCTCCGTCCTGCAAACCAGCTTCCGCCGCCGGCGTGCCTTCGCCCACNGTCTTAATTATNACACCGCCCTCCTCATGATCCTCTGTAGCCACTCCCATGAACGCAACGGCCTCCTGAGCGAACGGACCTTTTCCTATGAACTGTTTATCAAGCATCCCGTCCCAGTGGTTCAGGAATTCCCGGAGAGGGACATGCATATTCTGTTCAAGGCTTGCGCCGACCCTGCTGTGAATCCCGATCAATCGGCCTTTCATATCGAAAAGNGGCCCTCCAGAATCACCTCCNATCAAATTGCAATCAGAGTTAATGGTTTGATCTGCCATCCGCACAAGCCGNCCAATACGGACACCTACCCCCCTCTCCTTCTCAAACCCTCCAGAATGGCCGAGGGCATACACCCAGTCTCCAAGTGAGGCTGTATCACCGCGGTCCAGTTCCACATANGGGAAAANTCCATCCTCCTCAATCTGGACCATCGCTGCGTCAGTCGAAGCCACCAATCCAAGAGATACCGCCTTGTACCTGGTCCCGTCTTCCATTATGACCGTCATTTTCTTCCCGACACCGGCGCTCACATGAGCAGCGGTCAGGACCAGNCCTTTTTCCGAAACAAGAACCCCACTCCCCGAGCCTCCTCCGAGATCGATTGATACTGTGGCAGCCCGTGCCCGAGGGAGGGTTTTCTGGAGCGCCTCCTGAATATTCTCCAGATCACGAAGATTTTCCGGCGCCTCCTTCCTGTTAAAATACTGCCGATCCCTCTCGTCCGCCTGAGCCCCTGTGAGGAGGCATAGGAGACACATCACTCGAATGGTAACGGGAGGTATACTGAAACCAAAGCGGCAATGATGTTTCATGCTGGCAGAAGCAATCTAGGCTCGACCTTTTCTTACTTCAACGACCAAGCCGAAAAAAGACAACCCAAAGGCGCGAAACTGGCCCAGGAAACCCCCTAACCTGTNGCCAACGCCTGTTGGGCTGCCCAATCCCCACAAGGAGGATCATGAAGGTGATCTTACGAACGGACCCCTAATGGCAAGCACAATCCCACCCAAGCCGATTCACTGATGATCAGGGGGTTCTGACCATCTCAATTATCACCTCACGGCCTAATCGATCAGGGTGACTACGATCGGGTGACAGCTCCCTTCGAATCTTGAAAGAAGCCCCGAAGATTGAGCGCAAGTCCTTGAGATCGCTTCCAAATGGAGGGCCGGACTCCCCATCATCTCGAGGAGGTGGATCTGTAAAAAAAATTCCAATGAACAAGCCTCCCGGAACGAGCCACTTCCTCGCTGACTGCACATAGGCACCCCTCTTTTCCGGATCGATCGCACAAAAGCAGGTATGTTCGAAAATAATATCAACTCGGTCCTCNAGAACATCCTGTTCCTCCAAGAAATCAGATTTAACCCATCTGATGGCATTCCCATAAAGCTTCTCTGCAAGGTTAAGAGCAGTAGACGAAATATCCAGACCGGTGACCTTGTAGCCTGCTCGCCGCCATGCATCTGCATCATGCCCCAACCCACATCCCGGCACCAATACGGTGGCTTGATTTGCATGGCTCACATCCATGNTTTCCAAAAGAGACATCAGGGGGGGCGCGGGCTCTCCAATATTCCACGGAGTATCTCCCTCGCGGTAAGCCCCTTCCCAGTTCATTGCCATCAGGCCTTGTTTACCGGTTCAAGGATCCGATAGAGGTCCCACTCACCTCTTGATTTCGTTGTCTTGAGGGCGGCTGCTGCGGATCACGAAAGGAAACTNCCGCTCCCACCCCCCCAGCATGAGGCGCCCCAAANACCCGATCTTCATCTACCTCTGGGAAGTAATACTTCTTTCGCCTGGCAATCCGGCTCCACACCAACCATCCCCCCGTACAAATGGTTACGCAGCCCAGAGACAGCAAAAATGACAGCGCGAACACCTGCGAACTATCCTCCGGATCACCATTCTCCGGCAAAACTGCATCTTCCGCTAATGTCACCTCNGCTGACTGATCCTGNGTGCCNGCAATCTCCAGCTCCCTTTCTATCCAATAGAGCCGGGTTGACAACTCGATCAGAAACCCATCTACCTGAAGAGCCTCATCTGTCTTCTCGAATGCTTCGGTTATAGCGGCCCGAAGCGCACGATCCTGCTCGTCCTGTGAGATCACCGCTCTTATCTCAGCACTCATCCTCAGCTCGGCCCGCTCGGGAGCACCCAAATGATAGTAGACAAGAGCAACCGGCTCATGNGCCTTGAGCTCATCCTCCAGGACCTTATCAATATCATAATTTTCCGGGAGTTCTTGTTGGGCATCAAAAAGATATACCACAATATCTATTCCTGATTCATCCGAATGGTAATTCAGGAAACTCGCCCGATCCCGAAACTCCTGCCGCGAAAGTAAATTCTGGGGATCAACGAGGAAGGTGGACTTAACCGGACGCCCCTCCTTGCCTGGCAGGAAATAGTCAGCCATTATCTCAGCTGAAACTACTGTATCCTCTTCCGGCACTGTTTGCGGTTCCACATCTTCTGGTAAATCCACAACCAGAGGCTCAATCGTAGCTTCAGGATCAACGGTAGACAGGCCAAAGAAACTCTCTCCTGGCACGATCTCTCCATTCTTTACTCCCTCGTAGTCACTGGGACTCCAAGCCGGAAGCTCAGGCAACCGAGACGCCCGATCCACAGCAGGTGACGCAGCGCGGTCGCCATCGGGCAGAGCGTCCGCGGACGGCGCTACGCCCTGCGCACTGAGCAAAGGACTCATCAACAAGACCGCGAGGGAAACACATGCCTGCAATCTCATGCTCCCGTCCTTTTCCGTCCTCCCTGATGGTGTTCGCGCAGGCCTCTCAATCCCACACCAAGCCCTCCCTTATTCTCCCGACCNCTTTTCAGCTCATCAGCATCGCGGCCGGCTCGGCGTGCCTGCTTGGCCAAGAGCCTNGTCATCCTGCCTATGATTATTTCAACGGCCCTCAGCCACTGCCCTTCCAGAAATTGAGGGTGTGCCACNGCCAAGGATGAGAAAATAGCATCCTCTGTCAAGAAAGGCGCAAGCGCATAGCCCGTTGTAATTCCTGCGCACTTACCCCCAACGTCGACACTCAGAAGTATTCCACCCTCATTCGGTCTGGAAACATCAACATCCTCAAAAGCACCACGGTTCAATAACCAGAACCCAAACTGGCGAAGACTGGGAGTTTCTTCGAAACTTCCAAAATAGACTCCAAAGAAAAGCTGTGGAAAATTCTTCTGGAACTGGTGAAGCCTGCGGCGAAGAGCAACACGCTCTTTCCTGCGCAGGACTCCCGCAGCATCAGTCAAGGTTCGCAACCTCACATCATCTTCACCAAAAACGCGGTCTACATCCACAATGCTGAAAGCACAATGAGGGCACTCTCTGGCCATCTTGTGAACTCTCTGAACGCACCGGGGACACTTCATGAGGCTATCTCTACTCCCTCAGGGAATGACAGGGGATTACCATTCCGTTCCCAGCCCATGGCGCCCCGCAAGCTCCAACAATTCTGGTCGCATGGGCCATTCGTCTGGACGCTCACTAGCCTCATGACGAAGGCTTGCACCTTTCAGTTTCATACACCCGGTATTATCCCCCGCCTCCATGATTTTCCTGACCTCTTCNGTAGTGAACTTAGTATCCGGCAGACTCCCGAATTCCTCGATCTTGGCCTCTATGCTACGGGCGGATTCTCCGGCTTCCTGAATGAAGGTCGGCACCACGCTCTTGACAGGAACCTGCGAGAGGTTCCACAGGCACGCGAACTGGAGGAGGGGCATTTGATAACTATCAATAACGTCTTGCATCCTCTCGATGCGCTCATGTCCCGCTTCAACCCACCCCTTAGGCCGGTAGGCTCGGTGGTCCCCGGGCTTGAACTCATGTCCAGGTTTCATATCCCCATGAAAAAGCCCTCCGTAATCAACCACGCGGGTCAGTATTTCCACCTCGAATTCCTCTGCGACCGGAAGAACAAAATGCCCGGGCCATGGTTCCAGCGGATTGAGAATGATCATGGCCCAGTCGATCACTTCGCCGAACTGCTCNAAACAATGAATCAAATCAAGGGTGAATCCATTTGCGGGACCCGGCGCCACGCCCAGACGCGTGGTCATCCCCTCTTCCTTCAGGGCCACCATTGCCTTCCATACATCTTCGCTGGTATATCCCGTCTCGTCTGGATTATGCAACATCAGGAGGTCAAAATGGTCGGTCCCGCAATTTGCTAGCGATGTGCCACACGCCATTTGAAGGAACTCCTCATATCGAGCAGGCCCTCGGAGTTCAGGGTCCGTGAAGCGAGGAAACCCTCCCGAACCGGCCCGGGTTCCCTCGTAAAAGTCGTGNCCGATCGTACCNACAAGACAATAGGACTCCCGAGGGTAATCTGCCAGAGCCCTTCCAAGCACCGTATCTGCTNCTCCCTGACCATAAACATCCGCGGTCACAAAGGTTCTGACGCCTCGCTCGTAGGCCAACTGGATACATCTTATATAACGATCCTCCTCAAGAGCCTCCCCGAAGTGCATGTAGCGCCCGCCACTCCATGTGCCGTAAGCAGTTTTGGTAAGGTTCATCGGTTCGAACATACCTAGATGCGCCAGAAGGAACCGTCAACGCTAAGCAGTCGCNGCTGATCACNACAAGGAGGACTTCTTGGCCGGATATCTGCCTCTACATCGTATCTTCTCAGTGTCTTATAACCCCGAGTTGACATTTNTATACCTACTCACAATTTATTCACAATCCTNGCCCATTCGCTCTACCCACTCGCTTGACATGTCCTCCGCGATTCTCATCGTGCCAATGTGATAANATCGTGGGCCGAGAGAACCGTGGATGACAACCGGTGGTTCCGCTCAAGCTTCGGCCCGGTGTCCATGATTCTCCTGAGGGGATACGACGAGTGGCGTGTAGCTACTTCTCAAACCGAGGAGCACCTGGTCATCGACGGAGAGGGAGAGCAGAAAGATCTCCCGGAAGGTCTCTCATGGCAACGCTGGGACTGCCACGATGAAGACACCCGTATTCGCCTCTTGCCCGCCCTTCCCAGTCTGCCGGTCATAGCCAAACCNAATACCTCTCTTACCATCGCCCCTGGTGGAGAGGCATTATTTTACATCGGAATCCCAATGGATCTGGAAATTCACGGTGAATGTGGAGGCTCTCTACGTAAACTCACAACTATTTCCTCCGAGGCCCTCAGCAAGACATGGCATGGTGACCGCTCGGCAGGTGAAGCCTGCTACTCTCTGAAGACACGAGCGCGACGTCGCTTTGAATCAGGTGACTGGCTCGATCACGACATCATCCTCACCGTAAACCTTCGCAACGATACTCAGGATCCATTCGAATTTGAACGGTTGTTTCTCGATCTGGGCCACTTTTCTATTTTTGCTCACGAAGAGCGTCTCTGGGCGAATGGGTGCAGCATTCGAATTACGGAAGATGACGAGGAAGGTAACGACATCACCTATGAAGCGACNCCCGTCCCTCCAGCCGACACCGCTTTGGAGGTAGCTCCAGCTCGGGCTGGNAAAGCTCGCCGCTCCACCTTNCGTCGCGCCTTCGCTTCCGTCATCGAAGTTATACATTAAATTTTTCCTGTGACTAATCTCCACCTTGCCGCACCGCCTAAGGGTTTCGAGGATTTCCTTGCGACTCTTCTGCAGTGGAAGATTCTTGGCGCTTTAATCATCATCATCGGCGGCTTGATAGCGGTCCCGGCCTTGAGCAAAATTGCTCTCGCGATCTTTGGCGAAAGGCTGGGCCGACAAGGGACAATGGTTCTCAAAAAGCTCATCCGCTATATCGTATACGCCTTTGCGTTCATCCTCGCGCTCAACCAGATGGGCCTCAACCTGGGGGCAATCCTGGGTGCGGCTGGCGTTGCTGGAATCGCGATCGGTTTCGCAGCCCAGACTTCCCTGTCGAATATCATCAGCGGTTTTTTCATGATTGGGGAAAGACCATTCGAAATTGGCGACGTGATCGAGGTTGATGGAATTGCCGGAACNGTCGACACCATTGGTCTCCTCTCCCTCACCCTGCGAACATTCGATAACCGCTCAGTAAGGATACCGAATGAGACGCTCGTTAAGACCAAGGTCATCAATGTCACGAGACATCCGATCCGNAGGTTCAATCTTGATGTCGGGGTTGCCTACGACGAAAACATCGGACACGTCCTNAAGGTGATGCAGGAGGTTGCCGAAGCAAATATACAGTGCCTTGATGAACCTGAACCCCTGATCATTTTTACCGGNTTTGGCGACTCCTCTCTCAATTTCCTTTTGGGGGCATGGTGTATCAAGGAAGAATATGGCACGCTACGAAACACGCTTCCGAGGGAACTCAAGGAGCGCTTTGATGCCGAAAATATCGAAATCCCCTTCCCTCACATGACTCTAGCGGCTGGAAAAGCGCTTGGCCCAATTCCTGTCGAGGTAATCCCAGATTCCGGCCCTTCAGATCCCCAAGATTAGTCACTTCCACGAAAGAGCGCCTTAGTCCGGACCCTGCCTGCAGCCAGAGTTCCTACTCCCATTCAATACTCGCTGGAGGCTTCGTGGATACGTCATAGAGCACCCGATTGACACCGTGCACNGTATTCAGGATCTGGTTACTCGAATCCCTCAGGATCTGATGGGGCAATTCAACCCAATCCGCCGTCATCGCATCTTCACTTCGGACTGCACGCAGACTNACCGCGTATTCATAACTCCGCTCATCTCCCTTCACTCCAACAGTTTTCACCGGTATAAGTGCGGCATACGCCTGCCATACCCTGTCATACCAGCCGTTGGTCCGCAGGGAGGAAATAAAGATCGCGTCGCATTCCTGGATTATCCGAATCCGCTCAGCCGTCACCTCTCCTGGACAGCGCACTGCCAGCCCTGGACCGGGAAATGGATGGCGGTTGACAATGTCCGGTTGAATGCCAAGTGAAAGACCTAATTCCCGGACCTCGTCCTTGAAGAGCTCTGCAAGTGGCTCGAGAACCTTTCCCTGCTCCTGCAACTCGAGAATCTTGTCAACGCGGTTGTGGTGAGTCTTGATTTTCGACGCTTTGGTTCTCGCGTTTGACGCGCTCTCAATAACATCGGGATACAAAGTTCCCTGAGCCAGAATATCTGCCTCACCCACGGAGTCCCAGAAGACCTTTATGAACAGATTTCCTATGATTTCCCGCTTTGACTCAGGATCGGTGATTCCGGCTAAGGCCCCGAGAAACTCGTCGGAGGCCTCGACTGTTTCGATGTCCACCCCCATACGCTTAAAATTTTCCCGGACTTCCTTTCCTTCGTCTTTCCGGAGCAGACCATGATCAACGAATATAGCCCGCATGCGAATGCCCGCTTCTTTCAAAAGGACAGCCAGCACCGTACTATCTACTCCTCCACTGACTCCACAGACCACCTGCTTATCTCCGACTCGTCGTTGTATGTCGTCGATCAGAGTTTGCTTAAAATCCTCGATCCGAAACTCCCGCAGCCCGCGACCCGTCTGGAGAAAATTCTCCAGAACCTTGAGCCCCTCGTGACTATGAGTTACCTCCGGATGAAATTGGATTCCAAAGCATTCGGCGCCCCATTGCAGACTGACAGGCGTCCCATGCTCGTTACGAGCTATGACGCGACAATTGTCTGCCAGGTCGCCAACGGTATCGGAATGGCTCATCCAGACCTGAGATCTACCGGACACCCCCTTGAACAGCCCCTCACTTGCCGTCGGCATCAGGTCTGCAGCACCATATTCGCGACGATCACTTGGCTCAACGCTTCCTCCAAACTTGATATTGAGCAATTGCATCCCATAGCAGATGCCTAGGACGGGGACCCCATATTCCTGCAAACGGTCAAAATCTATGTCTGGAGCATCCTCTTCTGCCGTGCTCCTCGGACCACCCGACAAGATTATCGCGCCAGGCTGCCCCAGTTCTCCAAATTCCTCCACGGTGTGAAGCATGGCGAAATAGCCAAGTTCCCTCACCCTTCTGACGATTAACTGAGTGTACTGTGATCCGAAATCAACAACTGCTACGTGCCTGAGTTCTTCCATGGTTCTGCGGCGACCTGATACTCCGTTCAAGATCAGCTGATCGGCTGATAATTGGTAGGCTCCTGAGTGATGACAATATCGTGGGTGTGGCTCTCCCGTAATCCTCCCGGCGTAATTCTCACAAACTCACTCTGCGATCGCAGGGCTTCTAAGTTTTCCGCACCGACATACCCCATGCCCGAACGAACTCCTCCCATCAACTGGTAAATGACATCTGCAAGAGGGCCTTTGTAAGGCACTCTTCCTTCCACACCCTCAGCTACCAGTTTTCCGCTCGCACCTTGCCCATAGCGATCCCCCGAACCTTTCATCATCGCCCCCAGAGATCCCATTCCTCGGTAGGTCTTGAAACGGCGGCCCTGGAAATGAACTGTCTGTCCCGGGCTCTCACGAGTTCCCGCCAGAAGCGAGCCTAGCATCACGATATCCGCACCGGCAGCAAGGGCCTTTACGACATCTCCTGAATACCGGATTCCTCCGTCAGCAATAACGCAGACGCCGTTCTCCCTGCACCACGGTGCCACATTTTGTATCGCAGTAAATTGGGGCATTCCCACTCCCGCGATCACCCGAGTGGTGCAGATGGACCCCGGACCAACACCAACCTTGATGGCACGAGCACCAGCCGACACAAGATCTCTGGCACCCTGCTCGGTAACCACGTTTCCCGCTACCACCGGACGATCTGACAACGCAGCCAACTCCTCTACTACTTCAAGAACTCGGGCAGTATGACCCGTTGCTGCATCAATAAAAAGCGCGTCTGCTCCAGCCTCGACTACTGCCTCCGCCCTATCTTTCCAGTCCGCACCCACCCCGATTGCAGCGCCACATCGTAGCTGCCCGTTCGGGTCCTTGGCCGCATCGACAAAGGTGATCTGCTTTTCGATATCACCACCCGTGATCAACCCGACCAGCCTTCCGTCACCATCTACTAATGGCAACTTCTCGATCCGATGTTGGTAGAGAATTCTTCTCGCGACCTCTGGCGTGGTATCGGGGGAACCAGTCACAAGCTTGTCACCCCTCGTCATGACATCCTCTACTTTGGCCTTATCGTCTGCAAAATGGCGTATATCCCGTCCAGTGACCATACCAACGAGGACCTCGGTCTCGTCGACGACAGGGAAGCCGGAGAAACCTTGCTTGTCCATGACCTCCTTGAGGTCAGCGATAGTGGTCCCTTCCCTGACAGTCATCGGTCGCTGAATCACCGCACTCTCGGATCGCTTAACACGGGAAACCATGTCGAATTCCTCCTCCACCGAACAAGCCCGGTGAATCACCGAGATGCCACCTTCCCTGGCGAGGGCAACAGCAAGATCCGTTTCCGAAACGGTATCCATTGCAGCGGATATCACAGGGATATTGAGTGAGATATCGGAGGTCAACACCGTCCCTAGCGCCGCTTCCGTGGGCAAAACCTCACTTCTGCGAGGCACGAGAAGAACGTCATCGAAAGACANCCCCAGAGTCAAATCCGCCATAGGAGAGTCAATGGAGAGTCCGGGAGCTTATCAAGCCTAATCAGCTTGAACATAATCGGATTCGGTAGAATGTTTCCTGCGTAAACGTTTTAAGCCACCGAATCCGCGCCGATCTGCGAGAACCGGACACCCTCTCTCGGCCGCCTAGTCAGGCAACGAGGCAGCGACCTCCGCAGAAATTAAACAAGGGTGGCATGATTTCTGCTTTATTTCCTAGCCTCCAAGCCTATCCCTGTAATAGTGGTGTAAACCCTAGGTGGAAATGGCTGGAACGTCTCTCAATCAGAACCTCAATCAGACGCAGACACTGGCGCCACAGATGCGTCAGAGCCTTGAGGTTTTGCAGGCCAATGCGCTCGAGTTACAACAACTCCTCAGGCAGTTTATTGAGACGAATCCGGTGATAGAGCATGACTTGTCATCTGTCTCTCTGGATGAACTTGGTTCGAGTGAGGGCGACGACGACCTTCAGGTTGAGATTCCCGATGATGATCTTCGTGAACTTGCGATCATGGAACGCCGCACCAGCGGATCCAGCCAGGAAGATGAAGAACGCAGGGAGCATCTTTACAGCTCCATCGTCGCTCCTGAAACACTGCAACAACATCTTTTGAGCCAGCTAAATCTGTCTGTCCCATCTCCGGAAATTCGCTCGGCAGCAATGGCCCTGATTGGCAACATGGATGAGAGGGGCTTTTTTGATGAGCCAATCACCGAGGTCGGCCGGCGGTTAGGCATATCCGTAGAGCAACTCGAACGCGCTAAGACGACTCTTCAGAGCTTTGACCCTCCTGGGATCGCGGTTGAAGACCTCCGGGAGTCCCTTCTTGTTCAACTCCATCGCTCCGGCCGTCTGAACACGCTCGAGTTTCGTATCGTCGAACGGCATCTTGGGGACCTCGCCAGCAAGCACTACCCAAAAATAGCAACCGCTCTTGGTGTTGAAATAGAAGAGGTGGCGGAGGCCGCGGTTCATATTGCGCAACTTGACCCATCACCAGGAACCTCATTTGATCCTTCGGGAAACCCCTATATCGTTCCCGATGTTTCTTTCGAAAGGAATACCGAAGGAGATTGGACCGCCATTCTTACCAACGAGTACCTTCCGAAACTCAGGCTGAGCACGACTTACAAGGACCTCGTGGCGACCAGTCCGGACCGTAAACTCCGGAGTTATCTCAGAAATCAATTACGCGATGGTCGCACCCTTATTAAGGCGCTTGATCAGCGCCAGGCTACTATTCTTGCCATTTCCGAGGAAATCATCAGCCGCCAGAAGGAATTCCTCGAACGAGGTCCTCGCTTCCTCAAGCCTTTAACGATGAATGAAATCGCAGAGGCGATCCAAGTCCACGCTGCCACCATTTCGCGCGCGGTTGCAGGGAAGCACGCACGGACACCCCACGGTGTAATCGAGTTACGTCGGTTCTTCGCCTCGGGCTACACCACAGCAGGAGGAGAGGCCATCTCTAACGAAGGAGTGCGTGAAGCGCTGCAAACTATCATTGAGAAGGAGGACCGACAGAAGCCCTTGTCAGACTCAGCAATCCAGAAAATTCTTGCTGANCAGGGCATCAAACTCGCTCGGCGGACCGTTGCCAAATACAGGGAGCAACTTAATATCCTGCCGAGCCACTTAAGACGTAGCTTTTGAACCTTTCAGGTTCCGAGGGCTGGNTGGATGTAAGACCACCCCAAAGCTGCGGGACCTCAAGTCTCTACGGGAGAAGCAGACAATCCGCCACCTCGGCTCCCGGTTGAACATTTTTTGCGAAGAACCGCGGAACGTTTGACAACTCTCCAAAGACTGCCCACAAAGCCCGGCCATAGACACGNGCATGACANAAGACGAAATCCGAGCTGCACTTTCCTCAGTCAGCTACCCCGGCTTCTCTCGAGACATCATTTCATTCGGACTGGTGAAATCTATCTCGATTCAGGACGCCTTCCTCAAGGTTGAGATTCANGTTCAGACGCGGGATCCTAAGATCCCGGAAAAGATATTTAANGACTGCCATGAGGCACTCGACCAACTTGCCGGAGGAGCGGAAAAGGTTCACATAGCCATTGATGTGCAGGATCCCCCGGGAGCGCCGAACACGCCGGGAGGGGTTGCTGGCAAGCAATCCATCCCCGGGGTCAGGAAAATCATCGCAGTGGCCTCTGGTAAAGGTGGAGTCGGGAAGTCCACCGTCTCTTCCAACCTCGCCATAACCCTCGCAAAGCAGGGACTGAAGGTCGGTCTCTGCGATTGTGACCTTTACGGCCCATCCATCGCCTTGATGTTCGGTGCTGCAAGCCAGCAACCCAAGGCTGACTCCAGAGAGCGGATTATTCCAATCGAGGCACATGGTATCAAGTTGATGTCGATGGGATTCATCCTTGGAGACAGTTCGCCCGTAATTGTGCGCGGACCGCTTGCCACTCGGTATACCCAGCAATTTCTTCAGGATGTCGCCTGGGGTGAACTTGACGTGCTTCTTCTCGACTTGCCCCCCGGAACAGGAGACATCCAATTGACCATCGTGCAAACGCTGGCGCTGGATGGGGCTGTTGTGGTGACGACCCCTCAGGAAGTCGCTCTTATCGACGCTCGAAAGGCAATCAGCATGTTNGCAAAGGTAAACGTCAGGATCCTGGGAATTATCGAAAATATGTCCTGGTTCGAATGTGACCAAGGAAAGCGCTACCACATTTTCGGCGAAGGTGGCGGACGTCTGGAAGCGGAGCGGATGGGGTTGCCTCTGCTGGCCGAGATTCCGATCGATCCGGAAACGCGCCAGCGCTGCGATCAGGGTCAACCCATAGCTCTCCTCGAACCGAATGACTCGCCAGTCGCGGAGGCTTTCCAGAAGGCAGCTCGGGCTCTTCCCGTTTTCAGCGGCACGACTCCGTAATCGTGTCCCTGATCAGCCAGCCTGGACAGCAGCTATTCTTCGAACCGCCCGATAGTGGCAGATCCANGGATCACNGGNNGCTAATTCGCCGAGCCCCTANGCGAAAAGCTTGTCAACNGCCTGAGCTTTGACCAGCTCACGCGGCTGGTTAAGATGATTGTAGACGATCGTCTCGGGCTCAATACCTACGCTGTGATAAATCGTGGCCAGCACTTCGCTTGGGTGGACAGGGAGCTCAATTGGAGCCGATCCGGTCTTGTCAGACTGCCCGTGGACGTATCCTCTCTTGATACCAGCTCCTCCGATAACAGACGTATAGCAGTAGGGCCAGTGATCCCGACCGTCCGCACTATTTCCATTTCCCGAGGTGCTGACGCCCTTCTCCGGAGCTCTCCCGAATTCTCCAATTGCTACCACAAGAGTCTCATCAAGCATTCCACGCTCATCAAGATCATCAAAGAGAGTAGCAAGGCCTCCATCCAGCATCGGACCTGACTGATTTTTCATCCGCTTGCTGAGATCCTTGTGATGATCCCATGAATGGTTATCCGAGTTAGCCACCTTCGGCCACACCACCTCGACAACCCGAGTTCCTGCCTCCACCAGGCGACGGGCCAAAAGGCAACTCTGCCCGAAAGTATTTCGGCCATAACGGTCCCGCAGATCCTCGCTCTCCATCTCAAGATCAAACGCCTCGCGGGCTTTACCGGACACAATCAGGTTGAGGGCCTGATCATAATAATTATCCAGATTGAATTTCTCCACCGCCTTATCAAGGGCAGGCATCTGATCCTCAATCGTCTTCCGAAGCTTCGCTCGTCTCCTCAAGCGAGTTGAAAAAACCTCCGGACGAAGCTGCAGGTCTTCNACGTTCAACCCATCCATCTTGTCCATCTTCATGTCATCCCCGGGCGGATAGAGATAATAGGGATCGTAGGCCTTGCCGAGAAAACCTGCTGTTCCACCCTTTCCAACGACATTGCTCTCTTGCAGAGGGCGAGGAAGCATGACGAATGGAAGCATCGGTTCATCGGTCGGTTTGATCCGAATGATATTCGAACCAAAGTTCGGAAAATCCTTGGGCGATGGCGGCTCAAGCTGACCCGACGGACTCACCTTGTCCGTAGTGTAGCCCGTCATGATCTGGTAAATCGCCGCAGTATGATTGAACAATCCATTGGGCGTGTAGCTCATCGACCGAATCGTGGTGAACTTGTCGTTTACCTTTGCCAGCTTTGGCAGAATCTCTGTAAAATGAATTCCTGGGATCTGGGTAGGAATCGTCTTGAACGATGAACGGATCTTGTCTGGAACATTTTCCTTCGGGTCCCAGAGATCAAGGTGACTGGGGCCGCCTTGCAGATAAATCAGAATGACACTCTTCGCCTTCCCCCAACCGTCCTTGCCAGCATGTGGACTCCCAGCTGACTGATCCTGAGCGGCAAGGATATTATTCAGGGTCATTCCCATCATGCCTGCACCTCCGACCCTGAGAAAGTCACGCCGGGTTGATCCTAAATGTGAATCACAGAGATCACGGCCTTTTGGTCCTTTGATACGAAACATAATTTTGTCGGGTAGGGCGAAGGAATGAACCCCCGCAAATTGGGCTATTTCAATGATTAAACAGGAAAGCAGGGTTATTAATCAATGCCCAAGTGAGATCTTGAGCAGCGGTGAGGCGGAGATTTTTGAGTTGCCCCGCGCTCATCTCCACATCTCTGCGAAAACGAACCAGCCGAGGATCCTCCTCAATTGGAATTTTAGCATATTCCAGGGCTTTTTTGAGCTCCTCCATTTTTTTGTCAGCCGGAATCGCAGGAAAAGGTCCCTTTGCGGCCCAGAGTCTGTGTTGATACTCTGCGTCNGACTCCGCGACCCAGTTCCTGAGGAGGACCCGGTCCACCTCGCTTCGGNTGGATGCGTCTTTCTCGACCACCTCTGCGATCCGGGCAGGCAGCCCGGCTTCCCCGGCCGCAATTCCCGTATGCTGAAGAGGATCAGGGGTTGTTGTTATATAGATACGGAATTTACCTAATGGGTGGCTCTTGAATCTGCAAAGAATCCCAACATTTAGTTTCACCCCCTTGTCGGCGTTGCCAGGAATAACATCCCTCATCTTGAAGNCTGCCCGGTGAGGAATCTTGTAGTTCCCTCCACCAATCGCCCAGCCCCTGTTTCCTCCGTCGAGGTTGCCGTCAAAGGTTCGCTTCACGTCAAAATCCTTCTGGGTGAACGTGGCTCTGGCGTCCCCGAACACAACCGGCACTTCTTTGGATCCCGCTTCCAACCCCTGCCACTTTGCTTCCACTTCGGTAATCACAAAATTCCCGTCCTTACTCAGTCCGGGGCCACCTTTGAAACTAAGATCCGGAACAGCCTCGACTATCAGACCGGTAATATTGGTGATTTTTGTTTCCAGCGACAACCGGTAATCCAAGGGCCGCTCGCCACCGCTACCCCGGATGGATCCATCCGCAAGCACTTCGACCTTGGACTTATCCGAGGTGGCAATCGAGCCCGGCGTGAGCAGATGCCACCTCGTGGCCCTCTTTCCCTTCATCCGGTCGGCAAATTCCTCCGCCTTTGTGACCAACTGCGACTCGTATTCGGTCACCGCCCTTTTGGAAGCCGCGATTTTCGCTTCCCGCTCTTCCTCCAGTCGCTTGCGCTCCGCATCATGCTGAGGCTGATACGCCTCAACAGCGTTTGATGCCTTCGTAATACCTTCCATTCGTCTGGCCTCTCGCTGCCTTCGAGTGGGCTCCCACTCCTTTTCCCGCTTGGCCAANTCTGCAAGCATCGCGTCATGGTCACTCTGGATCTCAGCCCAGCTTTCTCTCACTGACTTAATCTCAGCATCACTCGGCGTCCGGTTGATCACTCGAAGGAAAATCTCAGTGATCAGCTTTCGGTCGTCCTCTTTCTCGGCGACCAGCTTAGCAATCGCATTCTTGGGGTCNGCTATGGCGTCNGCGATGTCGGGCCCACTAAGCAGAGCCATTACTCCACTGAGCTGCACGTCATTCGCCCGGTCACATTCACACGCGCTTTCCCGCGTCGGTCTACCCAAGGTAGCCAGCAACCCACTCTTCGTATCCTGTTTTGCGTCGATCTCCTTTGCCTGCAACTTGGGAGCAGCCCCAGTCACCGCGTAGACCGCGTCGTAGAGAACCTCTGCAGGCAAACGTCGCGCTTTGGCGTGCGAAAAATTGATATCATCATCTTCGTTCCACTTGTTGATACCCAGCGAAAGCTGGTAGGTCCTCGACTTGCATACCTCCGCGATAAGCTTGCGAACATCAAATCCTTCCTGGACAAAACGATCGGTGAGATAGTCAAGCAACTCCGGGTTGGAGGGAGGATTTCCTGCGCGGATATCGTCGAGCGGCTCTATCACNCCGGTTCCGAGTAGATACCCCCAGATTCGATTGGCATAACTTCTCGCGAAAAACTGATTATCTCCCGCAGTGAGCCATGCCGCNAATTCCTCCCGCCTCGTGAGNCCTACAACGCCTCCCGCCTCTGGAGTATCTTGTCCCGCGAGATACGGGAACCCCGGCTTGGTAATCTCTCCCGTTCGCTCATGCTTCATTTCCCCTTCTCCGGCATCTTTTGTGATCTCGTAAAGCGGCTTAGCGCCCTCAACCGCGGTTCCNCCGATATTCTGCTTGGGCGCGTTTTTCCCATCNCTCTCCAGCTTTACCTGCGAAAAGAATGCAGCAATTTCGTAATACTGATCCTGGGTCCATCGCTCAAAGGGATGGTCGTGGCACTTGTTGCAGTTAAAGCGGGTAGCCAGAAACAGGTGTGTCGTATTCTCCATCAGCATATCAGGAGTGCGGTGAATCTTGAAGTAGGATGCCGGAGGGTTCTCCTTGTTGGATCCGGTAGCGGTAAGAATTTTCCGCACAAAGATATCGTANGGCGTATTGGCCTCCACTTCCTTTCGAATCCATTCCCGATAGATCTTTGCACCCTCACCCCCGAGGAACTTGCTATTAACCATCAGCATGTCAGCCCACTTGTTGGTCCAGTGCTGAACAAATTCCGGTGAACCGATAAGATCGTCAATTACCTCCTCGCGCTTTACCCTCGAATCGGTTGGATCCGCGACGAACAGCTTCAACTGCAGAGGTTTAGGGGGCAGGCCGGTCAGATCGAGGTATACGCGACGTAGAAACTCCTCGTCNGTACATACATCGCTGGGAAGGATCTTCATTCGCTGCCACTTTTCCGCCACCAGGCTGTCAATCTGTCCCCAGGCCGGCGGCTCCACCCATTCGAATCCGCTGCGATCCCCCATCACCGTCAGGGTGGTCGCCGCATACGCCCCCTCGTAGCGAGCGAGAACGGGAGCCTCGCCCCTTCGCAGGGTTGTCATCAACCCATAGTCATCATGAATAGCCACATCCTGATTTGCGCTTTCAACAAAAGCTTCGCGGGTCACATCCCGTTTTGACCCATCAGTGTAGGTCGCCACCACTCTTATCTGCTGCTGCCCCCCGACCTCTTGAATCACTGGATTCTTCGGGGTTACCACGATCGACTTCACAACCGGCTTGGGATCCTCAAGATTGGATCCATTCGAAATCCAGTCCCGGATGATCTGATAGTATTCTGAACCTGGTTCCGTAACCTGCTGGCCCTCGTGGGGAACCGCTCCCGTTGCCTTCAGCAGCATGAGGCTGTCATCTGGCGAGGCGTAATTGACCCGTCGTCCTGATATGTCATCGCTGAAACCCCTCACATCGAAGATAGGATCATATCCCCGGAGAGACAATTTGAATCCATTCTTGCCGTCCTTGGCACCGTGACAGGTTCCGGCATCGCACCCCATCCTGCTGATAACTGGTTTCACATCGCGTACGTAATCCGGTGCAAAGGCACTGTGAACATTGGTCACTTTCAATCTGGCTTCTACCTTGATTCCGCCAATCCTCGCAGCGAGAACTCCTTCCCCATCTCTCAGCGGCTTCACCTGTCCGCGTTCCGTGATCGCCGCCAGACCGCCTGACACTTCCGTGAAGACCTGGCGTGTAACATCGACTCTTCCTCCGGTCTTGAGCCTCGCAGTGACGAGAATCTGGGCATAATGGTTCGGCTTGGTCAGCACGATCTCAGCGGGATCCAGGACAAGTGCGGAAATCTCATTGGGAGATATTGTCCGCTCACTGATCTCTGCACGCTTTCCTCGTTTTCGATTCAGCCTTCTCTTCTCTCCTTCCGATACAGAATCAGCAATCACCTCCCCCTCGATCTTCACCGCGACCGCCTCGCGAGTCACTTTCCCGCTCGCCACTTCGATGAACCGCACTGTTCCATCTGCACCAGCAACCGCGAGGATTCTTCCATCGGGCGAGAAAGCCAGACAGAAAATTTCGACTCCGGGCATCTCGATCGAGTGGAGCTCCGATACTTCCCGGGCCCAGTAGCCCTCGAGTTTTTGCTTTTCCCCACCGTTCGGAGTCTTGTTGAAGATCTTCTTTATGTCATCGGGAATCCCGCTGTCATAATCTGAACTATAGATGGTTACCATTCCATCTCCGTTGAGGCTACTGACAGCCGCAGCTCGCTTCCCTGCCGGATCAAACGAAACATCCCAGATCCGACCCGGCATCCGCGGAAATTTGCGCACGAGGTTGGCATTATCACCAATCTTCCGGGCCGTCTGTCGTTTGAGTCGAAAGACCTGAGGTTGTCCATCAGATCCTCCCACAAGAACTTCATCCTTTGTTGGGTGCCCGGCTACTGCCGCTATCCCTCCTTTCAAGGCTCCAGGCGTAATGGAGGTGAGGTTATCGATAAGCCTCTCACTCTCTACCTCGGTGTGCTTTGCGGTCATATCCCGCCCGACGCTGATCACCTGTTTGCCGTCACGTGAAAACACGGAGTCGAGAACCCAGTCATTGTGCCCGCCCATGAGAAGAACCTGCTTCCCGTCCCTGACTCGGATCGCCCTGAGGGCATTGTCGCTGCAACCAAATGAAATCAGCGTATTATCAGGAGACCAAGCAGCACCATAGAGAGTGTCATAGGTCACTGGCACTGAAATTTTCAAGGACCGCTTCGCAACATCCCAAACCTGGACTTCCCCCATCCTCCCGGGCAAGCCGCCTGTGACAGCCAACATGCTTCCATCCGGAGAAAAGGCCACACTCTCAATCCTCTCGGAGAGCCCCACAAGACGTGCAACCATGGACCCCTTGCTTGCGTCCTGAAGAATCACTTCATGAAAGCCCGCAATGGCCAGCAAAGAGCCATCCGGCGAATAGTCCATGGACGTTACGATCGGAGCGTCCGCGTAAACCGGAGGGTTTTCCATGTCATATTTCTGGAAGGCGTTCTCCGGCGTGTCATCAACCGCTCCTTCCACAATCCAGCGCCTGATCAGAGCGATCTCAGTTTCGTGCAGGGCCTTGTCTCGCGGAGGCATCTCTGCTTTTCCATTCGCGCCGGGCGTTATCTGCTCCAGAAGATAACTCTGCTCCGGGC
Organism: Roseibacillus sp.; assembly: GCA_002723015.1. The sequence goes on from PBNG01000015.1 coordinate 76,495, forward strand.
TNCCGGGAGCAATTGCAGATTCCCCGCTCTCTCCCCCAAGGATCAACCTTTTTACATCAGTGAGAATGTAATCTCCCTTTGCCTTCGCTGGCTGNTGACACCCTTGGCAGCTAGCCTGCATCAAGGGACGAATATCATTCCAATAACTGACGGGACGAAGCCCAGCCTCGCCACTGGCCTCTTCACCGTGGATTGCAGCACACTGCGCGAGCAAGCTGACTACCAGAATCTTTGACCGGGAAAGGCCGCGGAGCTGTCTCATGAACATAACCTTGAAGTCAAAATGTGNCACTCCANAGCGAGGCTGACAAGCCAACCATCCTNNATTACTCTCTTCGGGCGACGAGAGCACCAGACAGCCCGGAGAAGGCCCTCTGCTACCCGCCAGGAACCTTGCAAACTACGGAATCCCAATCGCTCCCCCGCGGGGACCCTCGGAGCCTCCCAGAGGAAGAATTTGCCGGGAAAAAGGCCCTATACCNTTGATAAAGGATACCCTGCCGGCGATCTTGATCCACCCCCCGCGACACCTTACAATTACCGCAGGCAGCATCTTCTCCGAGGAAATGGTCATCATCAGACAAGTCTTCCTNCTGACTCTTCTTACCCAACTAGCGGTCATAGCTTCCGGAGGGNCAAAGCAGAAANGAGCGCTCATCGGCGATGCGCCCTCGGATCCAGCACCGATTTCAGGCGCGCTTTATCTGGATCCCTGGCAAATTGAAAAGGAATTCCTCCTTACCCCNATGGCGCTCCAAGGCTGGNATGACCTCGGGCTCACATCCGATGTAGCTCTCTCTCCCGAACNGCGGAGCCTACTCAAGCCAGTCATCNGCAAGTTCCTTGCCTCAAGGTGCCCCGTCTCAATAAGAGATGAACCCGTGGCTTTCACTCTCGACAGAATTCANTTCATCCAACCAGACGCTTCTGAATTCAGACCGGTCTCCGGCGACGAAACCGTGCCCGCCGGAGACATGTGGATCAGCGTGGTATTTTCCGCACCGCAAACTGATCCCCGCCAGGCACTCCAACTCATGTGGGATCTCATCCCAGAGGGTCCTGAGCCTGTTACGATCAAAGTAGCAGATCCCGAGGGAACAAGGAATTTTGAACTCAACCGCCTGAGCCCCTCCCTGAATGTCCGGGGTCGCTTCNATCCAAACGCGCGCACTCCCCCCCCGCCAGCTCCAATCATTAANCCGAATCCGTCGAGGCCCCTCGCCCTGCCATGGATAAGCATTCTNATCCTNCTCACGGCTCTTNNTGGATTCCTNGCCCTCCGACGCGATCCCAGAAGGCGTATCNTNGGAATGTGCATTATTGCTTCAGCCGCCCTCGCTNCAACTCTGACCCGGGGTATTTCGATTGAATTCTCNCCTAAGAAGCCCTTGACCGTCACCAGCAACCCCGAGGCCATCGAAATTCTGAATCCTCTGCTACGTCGAATCTATCACGCTTTTAACTATAGAAGCCAGGATNAGCAGTATGATGAACTCAGCCTCGTCGCATCTGGAGAGGCTGCGCTCACTCCGATATTTCTCGAACTGCAGCGCACCCTGCGCAGCAGGGAAAGGGAAGGATCCCGCGTAAGGGTGGATACCGTCCAGATCACAGCGTGCNGTGTGACCGCCCTAGATAAACGCTCGGGGTTTCAGGCACTTTGCAGCTGGCAGGCCGCGGGCAGGGTTGGCCATTGGGGGCACTTCCATGATCGAACGAACGCCTACGATGCCAGCTTTGACGTCGAACCAATCGACGGAACATGGAAGATAACCAGACTTGATCTTCACGGCCGCGAGAGAAAGCCTGACACCCCGCAACCGACATTGCGCCAACAAGAGTGAATAACCTGCTCACAATAAGCGCTCTGGAATTTTCATATTCTCGAGATGGATACCGAATGCTCATCCCTGAATTCATATGTGGAGAGGGTCAGACCATAGCGCTGGTAGGACCGAGCGGCTGCGGCAAATCCACCTTTCTTAATCTCATCGCCGGAATCCTCACCCCTTCNAAGGGAAGCATCCGACTGGACACCACAGAGGTCAGTTCACTCCGTCGCAAGGACTCATCGGCATTTCGCCTTTCCAGCATCGGACTGATCTTCCAGGAATTTGAGCTGGTTGAACACCTGTCCGTTGGNGACAACATACTGCTTCCATCTCATCTTGGCCTGAGACANGGGNGATCCGCGATCGAGCAGCGNGCGAAGGAACTGGCTCACAAGTTCGACATTCTTCAGCACTGGAATACCCTCCCCGGGATACTCTCTCACGGCGAAAGGCAGCGCGCAGCAATCTGCAGGGCGCTCAGCGTGCGCCCCAGACTTCTCCTCGCCGATGAGCCCACTGGCAATCTCGACCCGGACAACAAACAAAAAGCCCTTGAATGCATGCTTGCCGGAGCCAAGGAGCACCGGGGAGGCCTGATGGTTGTCACGCATGATCTCGAGCTCGTCGATTCCTTTGATAGCGTCATCCAATTCGAACAACTCAACCAAATAGAACCGGAATAGAACGCATGCGGTTTGNAAGCATTGGATATCTTAGCTGGAAAGCTCTCCGCCATCGACCATTTCGATCGATTCTTCTGGTCGGCACGATCGCCTTGACACTCTACTTTCCGCGTGCTCTCCAAGAGTTCATCAGCAGGAGCGAGGAAGTTCTCAGCGCTCGGGCAAGATCCACCCCTCTTCTTGTAGGGCCCCGGGGAAGCTCGATTGATCTCACCCTGAACACCCTCTATTTCACACCTCAGGAACTNCCATCCCTCGACTATTCCTCCTACCAAAGTCTCTCCCAAAGAAANNTGGGGACCGCAGTTCCGATTCACTCTCGCTTCCGATCAGGAGAATCTCCAATTATTGGAACCTCTTTGGAGTACTTCAAGCTCCGCGGACTTTCTGTCGATGCCGGGCGGTCGATTACCCGCCTCGGAGATTGCGTTGTAGGCGCACGACTTGCACAGAACCAAAAGCTGAAACCCGGAGACACAATCACATCGTCGCCTGAGAATATCTTTGATCTCGCGGGAGTGTATCCACTCCGGATGCGAATCACGGGTATTCTCGCGCCCACAAGAACACCCGATGATGACGCGATNTTCGTAGACCTCAAGACTACATGGATTATCGAGGGACTCGCCCACGGCCACGAGAAACTCTCCCAANCCGAAACCATGAGTTCACTCCGCGACTCGAGCGGAAGCCTCCTTCGCGCTAATGCTGCAGTTGTTGAATTCAATGAAGTAACCGAGACAAACATCGGAGATTTCCACTTCCATGGAGATTTAGGAAAGTATCCGATTTCCTCGGTCATTCTTGTGCCGGATGACCCAAAGCAAAGGGCCCTCGCCCTCGCTNTCTACGAGGATCCCAAAATCCNGGAGCAGATCGTGGTTCCATCTCTTGCGGTAGACCATCTTGCCGGCACCCTATTTGCAACCCAGCGTCTTGCGTATGTGGCGTTCACCCTTCTGGGGATTGCCGCCCTGGCACTCGCCATGATGGTCTTCCTGCTCTCCTTTCGACTTCGGGAACGGGAAATGCGGACCTATGCCCGTATCGGCGCAACAAAGTTCGCAATCCTGTGCCTTCAGGGAGCAGAGGTAGCGGTCATCGCAGTTGCAGCTGCCATTCTTGCCCAGACAGGCATTATTCTTACCAGGTCAGTAGCGCCAGAACTACTCAGCCGATTAATCAGTTAGCCAAGCGATTTCCTCCATGAAGCCTGTCCCCTCTCTCCATACTCTAATGGCGGCCACCGCTATCATGATGATCTCCTGTGGGACTCCTGATCAGGAGAAGAGCGCAGCATCCTCGACAGGGACCAGACCCATAATCGCAGCGGTCAATTATCCTCTGGCCTACTTTGCCACACGGATCGCAGGAGACTTCGCCGACATCCTGTTTGAAGTTCCCGCTGGCACAGACCCGGCCTTCTGGAATCCAACTGACGATCAAGTAAGCGCGATCCAGAAAGCAGACCTCATCCTGCTGAACGGAGCAGGGTATGCCGGATGGACTTCCAGTCGCATCATTCCATACGAGGCAACTGTCATGACATCATCCGCATTTGAGAATAAATTCATAAAGCTGAAGAAAGGTATCAGGCACACCCACAAAAGCGGCACGGAAAGTCACACCCATCAAGGATTTGCGTCGACGACGTGGCTGGATCTTGAGCAGGCCCGCGAGCAGGCTTCTACCACCGCCAGCGCCCTCATCGAACAATTCCCCGAGCACACGGAAATAATCTCCGCCAAGCTGGAGGGGCTTCTCGGAGAACTTCTGGAGCTCGATCGCCAGATGAAGGCTGCCACCGCCCTATTCCAGAATACTCCCCTCGTCGTGTCCCACCCAGTCTATCAGTATTGGGCCCGGGCCTACGGTCTCTCAATCAAATCACTGCATTGGGAGCCCTCTCAGGATCTTGGCGCGCAGGAAATGAGTGAACTCGCCGCAATATGAAAATCCAACCCTTCGGCTAAATATCTCATCTGGGAGGCTCGTCCTTCTCCTCCGAATATCACTCGAACGGAAATGGCCGGATTTACAAGTATCGTAGTCATTCCCTGTGGCATGAAACCGAGCAAAGGCGATTTCATGAGCGTCATGAGGGAGAATATAGCCTCCTTGAAGGAAGGTCTTGGGCGGGAATCCGCTCCCTCCCCAGGGAGCCCCTGATCATCTCGGGGATCCTATGATTGAAATCTTGCTACCTGAGAGCGGGTGTGCAGCCTGTTGCAAATTGAACTAACGTCTATCCATGAACTTACTCTCACGCATTTTTGTCTTCGCTGCCGCAATGGCATTGAGCCTGTCCTCGGTTCACGCTGAACACCACCTTTCCGTCCACTACAAGGGCAAGGCCGGTCCTGGCAAAGGGAAACACGTGGTCCTCGTCAGCGGGGACGAGGAGTATCGGTCAGAAGAATGTCTACCCATGCTCGGACGCATCCTTGCAGACCGTCATGGATTTGACTGCACGGTTCTGTTCTCTGTCAACGACAAGGGTGAAATTGATCCCAACAATCAGAAGAGTGTCACGAACGCCAAGGCCATGGCATCAGCGGACCTGATCATCATCGCACTTCGCTTCCGAAACTGGCCCGACGAGGACATGAAGCATTTTGCTGAAGCTTATCACAAGGGAGTCCCTATCATCGGGCTTCGCACAAGCACTCACGCTTTTCAACTGCGCCAGGGCTCCTACCGGGACTTCAACAGCTTCGGCAAAAAAGTCCTTGGAGAAGGATGGGTCAGCCATTGGGGTGCACATAAGCGCGAAGGTTGCCGTGGCGTCGTAGAAGAGAGCAACAAGGACCATCCTATTCTAAAAGGCGCTACTGACGTCTTCGCTGACAGCGACACCTACGAGGCGGCTCCGCCTGCCGACGCCACTATTCTCATGCGAGGGCTCGTAACAGAGTCCCTCAAGCCGGATTCCAAGCCGGTTACCGGCAAGCGAAAGAAAAACCGTGCGACCGGCAAGGTTCAGGATGTTAACGAACCAGCTATGCCGGTAGCGTGGACCCGGGAGTTGAAGAATCCCAAGGGGAAGACCAACCGCCTTTTCTGCACAACCATGGGAGCGGCAACCGACTTCAAGAGCGAGGGCCTTCGGAGAATGGTCGTTAACGGTGTCTTCTGGGGACTAGGCATGGAAGACCAGATCGACGGAAAAGCTGATGTCAGCCCGGTGGGTGATTATGACCCGACATTTTACAGCTTTAATGGATTCAAGAAGGGCATAAAGCCCTCCAGTCATCAGTAAGCGATAACCTCTCAAATTTCCTGCCTGCGAGCCGCAGTTCCACTGCGGCTCGCTCTTATCTACATGGGAAGTACTGACTCAGCTTCCCCCACAACACTCTTGCGCATTACTGAGGTAAGTCCATCGTCGTCGCTCTTATGAACACACGAACTCTCGGCAAGAATGGACCCATCGTCGGCGAGATCGGACTCGGATGCTGGCAACTGGGCGGAACCGATTTTGGGCCTCTCGAAGAAAAAACCGGGCACCAGATCCTCGCTGCAGCAAAAAAGAGTGGGACAAACTTTTTTGATACCGCGAACGTATACGGCTCCGGGCGGAGCGAGACCATCATCGGAGAATTCCTGAAAAGCCACGGCGAGGGCACGATTGTCGCGTCCAAGACCGGAAGAGAAGTCTACCCTGATGGCTACAGCAGACAGAACCTTCGGAAGTCTACTCTGGAGAGCATGGACAGACTGGGAGTAGCCTCGCTGGACCTGCTTCAACTGCATTGCGTCCCTCACGCCATCCTTATTGATGGCGCGATCTTTGACTGGCTGCGGGAACTCAAGGATGAAGGCCTAATCAGGAGCTTCGGAGCCAGCGTGGAAAGCGTCGAAGAAGCTCTCACTTGCCTTGAGCATGAGGATCTCCTCTCGCTTCAGGTTATTTTCAATCCTTTTAGGCAAAAAATCATAGATGAGCTTTTTCCGCGCGCGGAGGAAATTGGCGTCGGCATTATTGCCCGGCTTCCTCTGGCAAGTGGTTTATTGAGTGGCAAGTTCGCGGCTGACACTACCTTCGGAGAAAGTGACCACCGGAATTTCAATCGCGATGGAGCGCATTTCAATGTCGGCGAAACATTTGCGGGGATCCCTTTTAGGGAAGGCGTGAAACTTGCAGAGCATCTCCGAAGCCTCTTGCCGGATGGAATGACAATGGCACAGATGAGCCAGCGATGGATTTTGGACTTTGCTGCCGTGTCGGCAATCATTCCCGGCGCCAGCTCCCCCGCTCAGGCCATCGAGAATGCAGCTGTCACTGACATCCCTCCCCTTTCCGCGGATCTCCACCAGAACCTCCAAGCTTTTTATACCGAGCAAGTTCATCATCACATCCGCGGAGCATACTGAGCTGCCGGTTGTAAATCGTAATCCTCTCCTGAGAAAAGGAATGCCAATGAGCATCATTCGAACGATTTCAGTCTCGCTCGCTGTGCTTGTGGGCTGTCATCCGGATGAGGCCCTCGCAGACTCCCGAAAGGCTCTCAGCCTGGAGGTTAATCCCGAAAAGTTCAATGCCTCTCGAGCCGACATAGCGGCGGTATGCCGGTCGGCCGGATATCAGTTGCTGGTCAACATGACCGAGGTGCCCGAGTTTACCGTGAATATCAGCCGGGGGCAGCATGGCCCCATTGCTCTTTTTCAGCGCGGGGCCAATGGTGAATACCTCGTACAGCTGGCGACCGAGAAAACCTTCTGGGCGCAATACGCTTATCAGTTTTCTCACGAAATCTGCCACATTCTCTGTGGATATGAGAACGACTACCGGGGCAATTTGTGGTTTGAAGAAACCCTCTGCGAGACCGCGTCCCTCTACTGTCTCAAGGCCATGTCCCATGAATGGAGAACCCGTCCGCCCTACGGTAACTGGAGGAGCTATTCTCCCGCTCTTTCAGACTATGCAGATAATATTCGGAAAGGAAGAGATGACTACTTGCAGATCCTGCGGACTGGCTTACCTGCATACTATCGGAAGCACGCGGATCATCTGGCAAGAAACCCCACGGACCGAAAAAAAAATGGAGCCATGGCTCTGGTCATTCTGTCACTTCTCGAACGAAATCCTGATCATTGGAACTCCATTCGCTGGTTAAACTCGTCACCCTCTCCGGAGGGAGAAACCTTTCTGGATTATCTAACAAAATGGCACGGTGCCGTACCGGAGCAACACACCTCCTTTGTGGATTCAGTCGCTTCCCTCTTCGGTCTCGCATTGCCCAAATCTTCCGGAGGGCAGCCGGCCCTCAGGGAATAACCTGCCTCTCAGCACCTTTTTGGGAGATCGATGGGGCATGGATAATCCGAACCTGACCCGACCCCGCAAAGGGCGGTGTTCCGGCCACCAGAAAAGTGCCATCGGGAGAAAACGCGAGATGCGCAAGACCAGAGCCACCCTCCTCCAGAGACATCAACTCCCGCGCTGATGCCACGTTCCAAAGCCTGAGACTGCCATCTGCACTGGATGACGCGAGGGTGCGCCCATCGGGCGAGAATGCCACTGACCAGATCGCCTGCTTGTGCCCTTGCAGCGTTCCCAGATGCTTACCGGTCGTGGTGTCCCAGAGACTCACTGCATTCTCAAAATCATCAATCCCGTAGGTGAGGGCTAGAACGGTTCCGCTCGGCGATATCGCAACGCTGGATCCAAAGGATTGTCCTCCGTGCTCAATCCTCAGACGCTCTGTCCTCGTCGCCGTATCCCAAATCACACTACTGCCACCCCTTTCCACGGTGGCCAGCGTCCTGCCGTCAGCTGAGAATACCGCCTGACGACCCTCAATTCTCGTAATCGGCTCTGACACGTCCTCCAGATCCCACCAAGCGAGGTCATCTCGCCAGCCGACTGTAACCAAGGTTCGCGCATCTGGAGCCATTGCGATCTGGTCAATACGTGAACTCCCACTCTCGAATTCTGCAGTGACCTCACCTTTCTCCAGCTCCCTGATTCTCACTTTCCCCTTGGGCAGTGCCTCCGCCAGAGAGGTCAGGTCATTCGCCAAGGCAGCTACAAAACGGCCATACCGTTCGTTAGAAGAGCGCACCTCCATCTGATGAACCACTGCTCTGTTCTCCAGATTAATAATGGAAACTCCACCTTTGCGATTGAGTGCTCCAACATACCGACTGTCACGGGAAAAGCTCAATGGTTTCCACTGCCCAACAAGATCTTCAGGTTCAGCAGGACCCGCCACTGGCCAGATTTTCACCTCTCCATCCTTACTTCCACTCGCCACCATGGTTCCCTCCGGTGATAGCGCCGTAATCCAGACTTCACCCCGGTGGCCATGCAGAGAGCGGAGAAGGCGCTTTCCCTGAAGATCCCAGAGGCGTACAGAGTGATCCCAACTGCTGGACGCTATAACCTGCGCACCCCAATCGGCCGAGAGTGAAGTTATCATTCCTGAATGCCCTTCGTCCGCCGGACTGCTTGGAAGCAAATCCACTTCCTCTCCGGTATCAACATCCCAGATTCCAATATAAAATATGCCGAGTTCCGATTTTTCCACATGGGGCGCTACCACTAATTTTCCATCCGGTGAAAAAAGCATCCTGTTGCCTCCAGGAAACAAACCTCGCAGAGGAACCGCTGAGTCCTGCAGGATAGTCCTCCGGTCTTGCTCCATGTGCCACAACACAATCCCCTCTGATGACCCGGTGGCCAGCACTTCTCCGTTGGTGGAGAAGGCGAGCGGACCGCTCACATCGGGCAGCCTTCTAACAGACTGCCAGCTTTCGGTATCCCATATTGTAACCCCACCCCCTCCGCTCGTAGCCAGCAGGCGTCGGCTCGGGGAAAGGGAGACAGCTCCCCCTCCAACCTGCCCAATCAATTCGCGCCGAACGTTGCCATTCTCAACATCGTGCACCACCACTCCGCTGCGGTTTGCGACCACAAATTCGTGACTGCCTTCGAGAAAGGCAACTGAAGAGGCAGGGCCTGCTACCGAGAGCTGAGGTTCTTCTGATCCCAGGTCCCAAACCTGCACTGATTCACGAGTACCAACAGCGAGCAGGCCTCCATCATCAGAGAATGCCAGACTATGGACAGGGCTCGATTGACGCGCCAAGGTACGATGGGGAGCACCGAGACAGCGCGAGGCAAGGTAACGCCACTCGAATCCGCGCAATTCCCCGTCCGGGTCTGATTCAAGCTGTCTTTCAAGGAGTCTCATAGCCTTCGCCATATGGCCATCCACCACGGCATGATACCCAACATTAATATCGGCTACATACTCATGGAGCCTGGCAGTGGACTCACTTCTCAGGGCCTCTTCCCGGTCACGGAGAGCACTTTCATACGCAACCGAGGTCTCCCTCTGGGCTTGTCGCGCATCCTGCTCGGCCAGGGTGGCACGCAAGGCCTGACGGGCACTGATGATTACTCCTCCAATCAGCATCAGAACCAGCGCCACCGATGCTGCTACCGCCGTCCTGTGCCGACTGACAAACTTTGCAATCCGATCGATAGTTCGGGGCGGACTCGCCAGCACAGGCAATCGCTGGATGTAGCGCTCAAGATCAGCAGCAAGTTCACTCGCTCCCCCGTATCGCCTCGATCGATCTCTTTCCAGAGACTTCATTACTATCCAATCGAGGTCTCCCCGAATCTCTGCTTCCAATTTTCCCATTGAGGACGAGCGCTCAGTCTCAATTCGTTCACGATCCTCAACGCGGGAATGCCTCAAGCGGAGAGAAGGTCGATAAGGCTCGATATTCCTCAGAGCCTGACGCACCTCATCGATGCCAGCCTTCCGCATCCGTTCACGGTGAAGCGGCGTATACCCTGTAAGTAACTCATATAACAAAACCCCAAGCGAGTAGACGTCACTCCGTGTATCAATATCTACCTTGTCACCGAATGCCTGCTCGGGACTCATGTATACTGGGGTTCCAACAACCGTATCGTGAACCGTAAGGGACATATCAGACCCCATCGAATCAATTGCTTTCGCCACTCCAAAGTCAATGACCTTCGGCACCGGGTCATTATCGCCCTCGACAATCAGGATATTAGAAGGCTTGAGGTCCCGGTGGATAATGCCCTTCTGGTGAGCGTGCTCAACTGCCCGGCACACCTTCAACATGATTCCAACCCGGGCTCGCAGGGAAAGCTCTCCGGTGTTGCAGTATTTAGTGATACTGATCCCTTCCACGAAATCCATGACGAAGTACGGTCTGCCATCGGAACTCGCACCCGCATCCAGAACTCTCGCGATGTGCGGGTGATCCATCACGGCAAGAGCCTGACGTTCCACTTCAAAGCGCCGGATAACACTACGGGTATCCATTCCCAGCTTGAGGATCTTCAATGCTACAACTCTCCGAACAGGTTCCAACTGCTCTGCCCGGTAAACTCTCCCGCATCCTCCCTCACCGACCTGCTCATGCAGAAGGTATGGTCCGACCTGGTCTCCGGGACCCTCCCCGGCCTCCACGTCATCCTCGGCCTTCAAACCTCGGGTAGGATCTTCAAGTGCGGGTGACTCAAGGAAATCAACTGCCTCGGTTGCTTCTGCCAGCAATGATTCGACCGCATTCTGCAGGCTCTCATCTCCATCGCACTCACGTCGAATAAGAGCCATACGCGAACTGGAGTTATCGCAGGACATCGCAGATACGAATATCTCCCGCACCCTGTTGACAGGAACAGTTTCCTCACCCGAGTGCTGGATCACCTTACAGAACGATGGATTGCTGCCAGAGGCCTCAGCGTTCCTTATCGAACCCCGGCTTCTGGCGTTGGCGAGTCTACCACTTTCTCCGCTCTTAGGAATGCTTCAATTTCCTGAATTTTCTGCTGAGCGAACCATGCAGGTGTCTCGTTGACAGACTCCTTAGGATTTTGGAACCTTTCAGGACCTTGGACGACGTCACTCGTATCCTTTGCAGCCTCGAAGAGGGAACCTGCACCGCAGGAGATCTGCTGCCTGCCGTCTACGAGGAGCTCCGTCGGCTGGCCAGAAGCAAAATGGCCGGGGAACGCGCGGACCATACTCTGCAGGCTACTGCCCTCGTCCACGAGGCATGGATCCGCCTGGAGGGATCCTCGGCTGGGTCGTGGCAGAATCGAAATCATTTCTTCGGAGCCGCCGCAGAGGCGATGCGACGAATTCTCGTTGACCATGCACGCAAACACCTCAGTCAGAAGCGCGGATCTGGAGCTAAGAAAGTCGAATTGGACCCTGCCTTATCCTCAATTGTCGTAAAGGCTCCGAGCACAGAGCTCATTGCTATTCACGAGGCCCTCGACAAGCTAGAAGCAGAGGATCCTCAGGTTTCGCAACTCGTAAAGCTCCGCTACTTTGTCGGAATGACCATGAGCGAGGCGGCCGATGCAATGAGCCTGAAAAAGCGTACCGCTGAAGCACTCTGGACCTACGGCAAAGCGTGGCTCCATCAGGAGATAAAAAAAACCACCTAGTTCCTCTCATTACGAAAAATTCATGCGGACTCACCATCCTGAACGCGCATATAAATTCGACCGTTTGGTTCCCATAAAACCATGAAAAAATATATTCTTATCAACGCAGCCTGGCTCATCTTGGCACTTGGGGCATTCCTTCTGGGCCGTTCCAACCCGCGGGATACGGCGGAATCGAAGGAACCGATCATACGCAAAAGCTCAGGTAAGAATTCAAGTTCCCGGAGTGCATATCAGGCGACTGCATCCAGTAGACTAGTGAACTCCTCCCAACCCAACTTCGCCTCCGGGAGACAAGGATCCACCGTGACTGTTTCCCAATTTCTCAGCGAACGTGACCCGTTGCTCGCGAACCGAATGTTCGCTGAGCTTATCCTCTCGATGGACGCCTCCTCTGCTGGAAGAATTTTTGAAGAACTCAAGAGCAGGAGAACCCAAGGCTCGGATGAGCAAATGGGTCTTTTCCTGCGGGCCTGGGGACAACTTGATGGCACCGCTGCGATGCAGGCAGTTGATGAGTTTGAAGGCGATCCAAGACGGCAGGCCGGAGCTGGAATAGCTGCCATATCCGGGTGGGCGAGCAAGGATCCTGAAGGAGCAAAAGCCTATCTCGACACGGTGGATAGTGAAATTGCCCGGGGAGTTCTTACTCAGGGAATCGTCAGCGGAATGGCGAGCACCGACCCCGACGGAGCGACAGATTATGTGCTGGAACTCGACCAGCTACAGCGGGAGAGGGTCGCAGGAGCGGATACCCGGGAAGAGCGAAGAGAGTGGCTTGACCGGGGACGTGCCTATGCGTTCGACCGGCAGCTCGACACCATTGCGACGGCGCAGATTAACCTTGGGATGTCCAACGCGACAGCCTGGGCGGAGAACCTTCCTGAAGGAACAATCAAAGCCTCCGCATTCGACCGGGTTGCCGATCGATTCGCCAGCGAAGATCCTACCGCCGCAGCCGAATGGGTCAGAAGTCACGCTGATCAGGACTACGCAGAGCGCGCAGTCCGCGAGGTCGCAGAGGAGCTCGGCAGAGAAAATCCAGAAGCCGCCGTCCGGTGGGTCACCGATCTCCCCGAATCCAACCAGTCCCGTGCTATAAACCAGTCCATGGAACGCTGGACCCGGGAGGACCCGGTCGCGGCGGGCAATTTTCTTCAGGATATGGCTCCCTCTCGGTCCCGCGATGCTGCAGTAAAGAGCTACGCCAATGAACTTGACGGCTCGGATCCTCAGATGGCAGCTGAGTGGGCCGGATCTATTGCAGACGATCAGATGCGGTCCGAGACCCTTAATGGTGTTGCCCGCTCCTGGATTAGAAGAGACCCGGAGGGAGCGCGCGCGTGGTTACCGGCGAGCGGCCTTTCCTCTGAGCAGCAGGAACGGATCGTCAGGGATTCTGAACGAAGACAGCAGTTCCGGGACCGTCTCCGAGGCGGTGATCAGGAAGAGTAGAAGTAGCCCTTGGTTCTTCTATTCCACCTTGATGCCCATGTTCACGTCACAATCAGTAACGGCTTTCCTGAATTCGCTGACCGCAGCGGGCGTGACCTTGGTCTGCCAGAGATAAAGCTTCTTGAGTTTTTTCAATCCGGCCAGCTTCCTTAGACCTGCATCCGTTACCTCTGTCCCATAGAGGTTCAGGTACTCTAGATTTTCCAACGATTGCAGGGCATCAAGTCCGGCATCTGTGATACCTGTCCCATTCAGCCACAATTTCCTGAGCCGGGGCATCTTGCCAAGAGTCGCAGTTCCCGCATCCGTGATTGAAGTCGCTCCCAGATTCAGGTCCACCAGTCCCGAGCTCACAGCGGTAAGTTTCGCAAGATGTTCATCATTGAAGTCCTGTCGCATACTCACCGCGGTGAATGTAAGATCACTATCCTGCTGCGAGACAAACCCAATTGAGTTCGGGAAATGACCGGACACCTCCGCAATGGGACCTTCCAAGGCACCCCTGGCAGCTGCCAGACGCTCTGCACTCTCCCCTATTTCGGCATAAATTTTCGCGAGCGCTTCTATCACCTCGTCGTCAGTAGGAATTTTTTCTACTGCTGCGAGAATGTCGTCTGGCGCTCCGGCATCCTTCATTGATTTGCCTACCGGTAATTCAGCCTTGATCCACCACTCCAGCACCTTGAGTTCGTCCTCCTCAATCTGCGGCTTTCCCTCTGGCGGCATGTGCTCCTCATCATCGTGGGGTAACTTAATCCGCATGAGAAGAATGCTCTCCTCCAGGTCACCTGCGACTACAGCCGGCGCCTCGTCGCCTCCTTTCTTCATTAGTTCAAGAGAAGTCAGTTCCAACTGCCCCTTGATTTTCTTTTTCCCGCTCGGGTTGTCCGATACGTCAGCATGACACTGATAGCACTTAGCCCTGAGAATTGGGACCACCACGTCCTCATACACTCCTCGCTCAGCAGCAGATTTTGCTACTGCGCTTCCTGAAATGACGCACCATACCGCCAGTGCGGCAAAAAGCATTGGACTAGGACCTCTCTCAATCATGACGTTTTTTGATGGGATTTGGCGGCTACAGAAACAGGGAATTGCTGTCCATAGCCAACCTCCCTCTAAACGGAGCACTTCTTGCGCCATCAAACAACGGAAAACTTAAAGGCCTGTATCGCCTCTTCAAGGGAGATTCTGTCCGGAAGGCCTTTTGTCCGCTCAAAATCGCCCCTTAACTAGCCCGAATCGCCGCCCTTTCGGCGAACACCCGGTAGCAAAAGGCGACAGGCTCACGCCTCCGGCTCTGGTTCGCCATCCAGTTCTCCTCCATGGCTGAGGATGAACTGCAGGTCTTCAAGACCAAGATTGCTTGCAAATCCCTCATCACCAAGGACATTGGTAACCAAGGCGGTCTTCTGGTGCTGCAATACCCTGATCTTCTCCTCCACCGAATCCCGGGTAAGAAGCCGGTAGGCGATCACCTTGTTCTTTTGACCGATCCGGTGAGTTCGATCGATGGCTTGGTTTTCCACCGCCGGGTTCCACCATGGATCGTAGAGAATCACATATGACGCGGACGTCAGGTTCAGGCCGGAACCGCCTGCCTTCAGAGACAGGAGAAATACTGAAGGATCCTTGCTGGTCTGGAACTTTTCGATCTCTCCTTTCCGGTCCTTGGTCTGACCGGTGAGATAATTGAAGGGCCGACTATCCACCTCTAACTGAGTGCGGATAATCTCAAGCATGGAGACAAACTGGGAAAAGACGAGTACCTTATGTCCCTCTTCGCGCAACTGATCGAGGAGATAAAAGAGGGCCGTGAGCTTCGCACTCTCTTCCTTGAGATACTTGGGATCGATCAACCCCGGATGGCAGCAGATCTGCCTCAGGCGCATCAGCCCCTGCAGAATGGCGAAGCTGTTCTTTTTCACCGCCTCGTCAGAATCAAGGCCAAGGAGAGCCTTCTGAATTCGTTTCAATTCTGCCTTGTAGAGCTCCATCTGGATTCCATCCATGTTGGCGTAAACTTCCTCCTCGGTACGAGGAGGCAAGTCCTTGGCTACCTGCCCCTTGGTTCTTCTTAGCAGAAAAGGCCTCAGCCTCGCGGCAAGCCTGTTTTGGGAATTCGGGTCCTTCCGTTTATCGAAACGCTTCTTAAAATACGCTCGGGAACCGAGAACACCAGGCATGGCAAATGCCATCAGGGACCACATGTCCATCAACCTGTTCTCAATCGGTGTTCCGGTAAGAACCAGACGATTCTCGGCGTGCAATTCCCTCGCAGATTTAGCCGCCTTGGAGTCCGGGTTCTTGATTTGCTGCCCTTCATCCAGAATGACGACCAGCCATTTGATCTTGTTGAGCTCCTCTCCTCCAACCCGTAATTGAGCGTAGTTAAGAACAAGGACATCGAGTTCACTCTCCAATGCCTCGAGGTCCAATTGATCGCGACTTCTCAGAACCTGCACCTTCAGTTCCGGCGCAAAGCGCTCCGCCTCCATCGCCCAGACGTCGAGGACAGACTTGGGGCAGACAACCAGAGCCGGCATGTGCTTCCCTTGATCCTTAGCAAGTTGCCGGAGCCATAGGATGTATGCCAGACTCTGCACTGTCTTACCCAGACCCATGTCATCCGCCAGAATTCCTCCAAAGCGGTTTGTTGCCAGGTATGCGAGGAAGTTGAAGCCATCAACCTGGTAAGGACGCAGCTGAGCATTCAATCCGGGCGGAAGTTCAGGCTCTACCTCGATGTTGATGTCCTTCGCACTGTCCTTGATCCGCTTCCATGCCTTCGGGTCGAAAACCTCGGCTGCCTTCGGGTCCGCCAACTGCATTGCGTGCATTCGGTGAGTATCACCAGACAGGTCAAACGGATCGAGGCCCAGACGCGTCACTGCATCTCGCTGATCCGGGTCCAGTTTGATTTCAAGGCGCATCCATGACCCATCATCCATCCTAACGTAGCCTCCTCGGGCGGCGACCAGTTGACGAATCTGAGCCTTGCTCAGGTTCACTCCCTGAACATCGATCACCACCCTAAGATCGAACCAATCGATCTCCTGATTGACCACTTCGAATCTCACCGCAGCAGATACCGGGTCGGCGAGGATAGTACGGAGCTTGCCATCCATCTCAATTTCGACGGAATCGGGCATCTTCTCGTTCCACTCCGCGAATTTTTCAGGGAACTGTTTGGTAATGCGGGTTTTGAAAGCATCCAGCTTCTCGTCGTAGGAGAGACCCAGTTCCGAGAGGATTTCTGGAATCGGATAAAGCTTTTCTCGCGCAAACCGGAGGAGCTGCTTTCCTCTGACAGGCTTCTGCTCCACGAGTTCCCAGCCTCCCTTGATCAGCTTTTCACTCCTGCGCTCTTTCTTCTCAAGAGCTGCCACGTCAATGACAAGGTGCTCTGTCTCAGCGGCCGTCAAGCCCTGGACGATCTTCATTTCAAACCTTGGGTAAAGGTCGAGATCGACAACCCTGCGCCTCATCGACTCAGGCAGCCTGGCCCCGATTTTCCTGAGAAATTCAACACCCTCAAGACTGTCAATTACCGTCTTGGGGATTAGATACCGTGGCATCACCTCGGTTTCTTCGAGCCAGCGAGGAGGCCCCGGGAACACGGTTTCGTCAGACTGGTAAAGTTCCTCCCGCCCCGGCAGAAGCCGTACCGAGTGGGAGACATCCTCTCCACCTTTGGTTACCAGCTGAAGTGCAAAGCAATTTGGATTGGCCGGATCATCATCGCATACCCACTTGAGAGAGTCCTTGACCACCTTGAATTCCCGCACATCAAGGTTTACCAGTCGTCCTCTCACGGCTTCCTGACAGAACATGCGATTCAGAAATCGACAGGATTCCTCGTCGTCTAGATCGAGACCGGTTTCTCCATGCTCAGTGTAGAAACTGAGAAAATGTTCCCACAGGATCTGGCTGGCAGCGTCAATCCTCAAGGCCGAATCCCGGTAGAATTCCAAAAGTCGCTCAATCTCCTGTTTCTCCCGTAAGGCATACCATTCCCCGTCCCCTTCCCGCGCCTCTATGCGCGCCTCGTTTATTGTCGAAACGAGCCGGAACTCCGCTTCGATGGGATTTCTCTGAGGAGGACGATCATTCACCCGCTCAATGCGGTCATACCATGCGGCGATTTCCCTTTCCTGCTCCCAGTCGCTCATCTTGCGCTGCACCGCTCCAAGATCGGTGATCGCGTTCATGAACTCTGGGTAGTTCAACTTCCGCTTGTAAAAAGCGTAGGCGATATAATTCCAGAACTCGATAATGTCACCCGGGGGAACAGGCCACAACTCAAGGGGCTCATAACTGTTGATTTCCCAACGCGGACTCAGCCGCACCATGTCATGGTCATGGATCTCTCCCTCGATGACATACCGCCGATACCGCTTTTCGACCTTGCTCACAAAGTCCGCTTCCTTGTCGTCAACCTCTCTCTCCAACTTATCCTCGATCAGGTCTATTACCGGGGTGTCATCAAACTCGTTGGGAGACTCCGGCAAGTCCTCTCCCCGGTGCATACGTTCCAGCATCGTGGCATACATTGCCGCACCAGCAATATCCTCCTTTTCCTCGGTGCAGTTACCAAACCATCTGTTGCCCTGGAGGCGCAGAGTTGTCCGATGAACTCCGTCCTTATCCTCCACTCGCCCCTGGATAAAAAGGTGATTACCGAAAATCTGGGTCACCGCACCATCCTGCTGCAGCTTCTCTCCTTTTTTACGTACCTTCTCCGGGAAACCATTCAGAAAATTCAAGGTTGCTCGGTCCGGATTCAACGCGGACATCGTTGATTCTGTCATGATGTGTGGTAGCTAGCGCTCCGGGATTCAGTCGTTACAGACCACCCGGCAGAATGCCATGGTATCACACCCTCCAGACTTCGCGCAACTATTGTTGCAAACAATTGGGGGCCACCCCGACGGCCCCTTCTCGAGAAAATGTTAGGCCTCGTCTCCCGTCGATGCGGGGACTTTCGTTCCACGCCTGGATCCCTTCACTGCGATCCGAGTCGATGGATCCTGAAACTGAGAATAGACCCAGGCACAAAAGAACAGTAGACCTGCAGCAACTGCTACCATTCCAGAGGTAACCGTCCCCTGAAAACCAAATACCTGTGGGATCGCCAAGGCCCCAACGTGCCCAAGAAACGCAGAAAGCAATCCAATTACGGCGCTCAACAGAAGCATATGAGACAGGCGGTTCGTAAGAAGAAGGGCCGTTGAGGGGGGCACCACCAACATGGCGATCACGATAATACTGCCCAGAGCCTCAAAGGAGGCAACGGTGGTCAACGCCACCACCACCATGAGCAAATAATGCATCAGACCGGAACTTATTCCAAGTGTGGACGCGAGGGATGGATCGAACGAGGATATCGACAATTCTTTAAACAAGAGCGCAATGAAGAGAATATTAAAGCACATGACGGAGCCAATACTGAGGACCGCCCGGGGCATCTCGATGGAACCAATCTGAACCACGTCGATGACAGCGAATTCCAGTGATCCATAGAGCACACAGCCGGCATCCAGTTCCACATATCCTGCCGACTGCCGGATGAGAATGAGGCCCAACGCAAAGAGGCTGGTAAAAACAATTCCCATTGCTGCACCCCGGTCCACTTTTCCATATTTACTGATACACTGGGTAAATGCCGCTGTGAGAAGACCAGCGCACGCAGCCCCGATGAACATGACAGGAGTAATCCGACTATTCGTCAGCAAAAACCCCACCGCGAGCCCTGGAAGAATCGCATGGCTGATAGCGTCGCCCATCATGCTCATTCGGCGAAGGACCAGAAAACAACCGGGAATGGCGGTGGCTACCGCGCAGAGGCCTCCTATCACAACCGTCCAGGTGTCCAAGCTATCCCAATCCAACTCCATTGATCATTCTACTCAACCTGCTGACTGGTCGATAAGGTGAGGACTAGGCGGCACGTCCATCCTGATTGGTCGCCCTTGAAGTTCCATCTCAAGCTGTTGCACAACGTCAGCATCAAGGACATGCTCAACGAGATCGGCATCACGGTCTACATGAGATGGGGCAATGTCCGCATGCCGGATGAGATAGAGCTCCCAGAGCCGGTGATTCCTCGTGACCCGGGACGCCTCACCGAATCCTGCCTCAGAAAGGCGTATTCTTCCGGCCTTTTCCTTCTCGAGGTGATCCTCTGCTCGTGCAGTTCGCAGGAGACGATTCAGCGCGGCATAGGACCAGGAGCGGTGGGTCGTCAGCGAATCAAGATCTATGGAAAGATTGCTGACAGGCTCCAGATTATCCAACTGCCGACTTTCGAGAATCTCGTAGATGGCCCGGAGGAGATGCTGCCTTCCGACCTTCCGCTTGAGACGCGTCTGACGCACAAAGCGGGGAAGGATGCCACGAGCGGAACCACACACCAGACTGAACGTGAATATTGCCGCCCCAACCAGAACGATGACAGCTCCCGTGGGAAGATCCTGAAAGAGTGCACTGAGACTGGATCCAAGCCAGCCACTCGTCCCACCGATCAAGGCGGAGAGCACGAGCATCGACCGCAACTTATCCGTCCAGAACCGAGTTGCGGCGGCGGGTATGATCAGGAACGCGATGATCAATACCAGTCCCACGGCCTGAAGCCCCACTACGGTCACTGCTGTAACAAGCCCGAGCATGGCCAGATCCAACCGGCGCGCCGGCCAGCCCTGACTTGTAGCAAATGACTCGTCAAAGCAAACGAGGGTGAATTCCTTTGAAAGAAGCATTACCGCCAAACAAACAATACCGGTCACAAGCAAAATCAGAATAAAGTCATTGAAGACCAGGGATGCCGCTGTCCCGTAAACGAAGCTATCGAGCCCGGCCGCATCAGCCCCCGGAAGATTACTGACTACTTTCATAATCGCGGCGCCACCGCCAAAAAAGACCCCGAGAACGATCCCCATGGCTGCGTCATCCTTCAGGGGAGTAGTTTTGGTTATTGTGAGAACCAGCACTACCCCGATCACACCAGTTACCGCCGCTCCAAGCAGAAGGCCGGGCAACCACTTCCCCTCTCCCCCAAGGTAAATCATCACTAGAAACGCCAACCCGATCCCCGGGTAAGTCGCGTGAGATAGAGCGTCACCCATCAGGGAGCGCTTCCGAAGAAGCAGGAAGACTCCTACCAGACCAGAGGTTACTCCGAGAAGTACTGTCGATATAATGACGAGGCGGGAGTTATAGGATTGCAGAGTGAGGAGCTTCCAGACATCTCCTTTACCTGCGGCATCTGACAATGCGGCTTCCACACCGGTTCCGGAAAGAAGCCACACCGCGAAAGCTGATAGGACGGTGAGCGCCCTGATTTGCTTATCTCCCAACATTGCGCAATCGGTCCGCCACATCATCGAGAAGACTGAGCTTTCCTCCGTAGGTCTTCTGCAGGTTCTCTCGGGTGAAAACCTCATCGGTAGGTCCAGACGCCACTACCCTCATGTTCAGGAGAACCAACCAGTCAAAATACTGCGTGACAGTCGCCAGATCATGATGAACGACGAGACAGGTTTTCCCGGTATCATTTAGATTCCTCAGGAGACTTACAATGGCCTGCTCGGTTGCTGCATCAACCGCAGCAAAAGGCTCATCCATGAAATAAAGCCTCGCATCCTGAGCAAGCGCACGCGCCAGGAAAACTCGTTGCTGCTGCCCTCCGGAAAGCTGACTGATCTGACGGTCCGCAAGGTGAGAAATGCCGACCCTTTCCAGGCATTCCATCGAGAGTGTTCTCTGCTTTTTCCGAACTCGCCGGAACCATCCCAGTTTCCCGTAGGTACCCATGGCAACAACATCCAGGGCACTGACAGGGAAATCCCAATCCACACTCTCGCGCTGGGGAACATACCCGACCACCTTCCGCTGCTCCCTGTAGGGTCGCCCATAAATCTGGACCTCCCCAGAGGTTTTGGGCACGAGGTCCTGGCAGGCCCGAAGCAAAGTACTTTTTCCTGCTCCATTGGGGCCAATCACTCCAACCAGCTTGCCTTCCGGGATATTTAACTCCACGTCCCAGATCACCGGTTTCCGGTGATAGGCAACCGTCAGGTCATGAATTGCCAGCGGGATCGTATCTGGATGCTCCGGGCGTCCATCCGTGGGCGCCCGGCGATCGTCAACAAACGATTTCATGGCTTCCTCTCTGACCACTCCCTGAATCCTCCACGCGGGACGACTCCTCCCAAGGCAAGGGCAATGGTATTCACATTATGGTCAATCATTCCAACATAGGTGCCCTCATACGTTCCAGCCGCTCCCATTGAATCCGAGAATAGTTGTCCTCCTACCACCACCTTGTGCCCCCGGGCCCCGGCGCCTTCGATCAGAGCTTCCACACTCTTGCGTGATACCGAGCTTTCCACAAACACGGCAGGAATTTTCCGCGCCACGAGAAAATCGACAAGCAATTCAATGTCCCGCAGACTGGGCTTTGCCTCCGTACTTAACCCCTGGACGCCGTGAACCTCTAGTCCATAAGCTCGAGCCATGTAGCCAAAGGCATCATGAGCAGTCACGAGAACTCGCTGATCGGCCGGAATGGAAAGTAGGACTTCTCTGACGTAGTCATCCAGCCTTCTGAGCGTTCCCACATAGGAATTCGCCCTCTCCCGGTAGTAAGAACCAAACGAGGGGTCATAGTCCTCGAGGGTGTTTGAGACAACCTCCAATGCTCTCATCCAGCCAGCCACATCCATCCAGATATGGGGGTCTACCTCATTTCCTGATGCCTTGATCGAGTATTCCCCGACCCCGTCAATCACCTCCGCAAGGGCGCAGACCGGTTTACGAACTGCCATCTTCGCGAGAACTCCGGCCATTTTTCCCTCCAAGTTCAATCCATTATAGAAAATCACATCACCGTTGCGAAGGGCCTTCACGTCATTAGTGGTGGCCGCATACAGGTGCGGGTCCACACCCTCCGGAATGATACCGTCTACACGGGCGCGGTCGCCAGCTACCTGCCGCACAAGGTCGGCAACCATTCCCGTGGTCGCCGTAATCACATACGGCTTGGAATCTGCAGGCCTTCCCGCGCTCTCGAGAGCCTCCTCACAATTACCGAGAAGAAGACAAAACAAAACAGCGACAGTGATGCAACGCCATGGTTTCATGTGACGCAAGGGTGCCATCGGAGCTGACTCAGGGCAATGATATTTTAGGTTAGGCTAATTTTTGTATTAGAGACTAACATAGAGCCGAGGACCGGATTGAAGAGAGCGCGGGCAACCACCTCACGCATGGAAAACCGAAGAAGCACCTCGATAATATCGGCTCTTTTACTTCTATACCTTTTCTTTCCGTTAATCTGAAGTAGACCCATTCAGGAAAACATCGATTCGAATCCCGAACAGACCAGTCAGGCCGTGTCCGCTCTTAAATTCAGTCCAGTTGAGGAAATTATCACCGACCTCGCCAGCGGGAGACTTGTCATCGTCGCAGATGACCCCGGAAGGGAGAATGAGGCCGATCTTATCGGAGCAGCATCACTTTCTACTTCCGAAACCATCGCTTTCATGGCCACCCATGGTCGAGGGCTGATTTGTGCTCCCCTCACCCGCGCGCGAGTCGAGGCCCTCGCGCTCCCGCCCATGTCTCGAAGAAACCGAGAAGAACATCGGACTGCATTCACGGTGTCGGTCGACGCTGCAGAGGGAATTACCACTGGGATCTCAGCAGCGGATCGCTCCAGGACTATCTGCCTCCTCGCCGATGAAAATGCTCCCTCGGAGAGCCTCGTGCAACCCGGTCACGTTTTTCCGCTTCAGGCAGCAGATGATGGCGTCCTACGCCGAGCTGGTCATACGGAGGCTGCAGTGGATCTTGCCCGGATGGCGAATCTTCCTCCTGCTGGGGTGCTCTGCGAAATCATGTATGAGGATGGTACCATGGCACGGGTCGGGGACCTTGGAGAATATCAGAAGCAACACTGTTTGAAAGCGTGTACGATCGCACAGATTATCGAGTATCGTCGCCGCACGGAGCGCCTCGTTGAGTTCGAGGAGACGATCGATCTTCCAACGGACTACGGTGATTTCTCATGTCATCTCTATCGCGTCCTGACCGACGGATCTCATCACCTCGCCCTCACCCGCGGCGAGATCTCTCCTGACGAACCTGTCTTGGTCCGAGTTCACTCCGAGTGTCTGACCGGGGACGTCTTCACCTCGCGCCGCTGTGACTGCGGAAGCCAGCTTCACACGGCTCTCAGGCGCATCGCAGAGGAAGGAGGAGCTTTACTGTATCTGCGCCAGGAGGGGCGAGGAATCGGACTTGCTGGCAAAATCCATGCCTACAAACTACAGGAGCAGGGTTTCGATACAGTTGAGGCGAATGAAAAATTGGGGTTTGGATCGGACCTCCGGCACTATGGCATGGGCGCGCAAATTCTTCATGATCTCGGGATAAGGAAAATTCGTCTTCTCACCAACAACCCCAAGAAAGTCATTGGTCTGGACGGATACGGCCTCGAAATCGTTGAGCAGGCCCCCATCCGTTCCGAACCAAATCCCCACAACCAGCGCTATCTGGATACCAAACGTGACAAGCTCGGGCATCGGCTCTAGAAGCGGCTCTGTCACATCAGACAAGAACTCCCCGCCAAGAACCCTCCCTCAATCCAGTCACAATGTCCCAAGCGCTTCCGCGAAAGCCCCGTGTTCTGCACTCCAAGGCCGGCAAACTTGCGATCGTTGCATCGAAATACAACGAGATCTATACCGACAGCCTGGTAGATAATGTCATCCATGAACTGAGCGAACACCTCCCGCAGGCGCGGGTCGATCTGGTAAGGGTCCCCGGTGCGTTTGAAATTCCAGTAGCAACCAAGGCCCTCCTCGAACTCGAAAAGCCCATCTGCGTCATCGCACTGGGAGTTATCATTCGAGGCGAAACTTCCCATGCCGACCTCGTGGCTCGCAATGTTACAGACTCCCTTCAGCAACTTGCGCTGGAATACCGAACACCGGTCATTCACGAGGTGCTCCTCGTTCAGGATGAGGCTCAGGCACATATTCGCTGCATCGGAGATAAAATTAACCGCGGGATCGAAGCTGCCCGGGCCGCCGCCTCAATGGTAGACGTCTTCTCAGAACTTGACCGCAACGGAACCCTGCGCTCCCAAGCCAAGAATGCCTGATTCTCCACGACGCCGCATGCGCGAGTCATTGGTGCAATTTCTCTACGCGTTGCACCCATCCGGACCTCTTCCCGAAAACCTCGATCCTTCGGTCCTGCACCTGCTTCTTGAAGCGATACGGGATAAGTCCACCAAGGCGCGTGCGAAGGCGGTATTACATCTTCAACAGGGAAGGGAAAAACTCCTTGAACCCTTCCATCAAATCCAGCGAACCCTTGATCTTGTTGGCGATTCGGATCCCTCAGATGACATCGGGTTACACCTTCGTAAATGGGGAGAAGAGGAGAGCATTCTTCAGGAGCATCTCGAGAGCCTCCGTCGCGAATGGAATGGAAACAGGGAGCCGGAAAGGCTTCGTGAAAGCATGAAAGAGGCTCGCCGTCGCAACCGAGCCTCAATTGCAGCAGCCAATGCCGCGATGGGGTCAGACCCAACCCTTCCTGCCCTGAAAGACCTGAGAGAGCAGGCCGTAGATCTGAATGACCAGGTCGCACCTCTTTCCGGCCGCCTCTCCCTTGCTCTCGGTGATAATTTGACTGAATTACCCGAGCTCCGGGCTATTGCCAAGGCAGAGCAGGAACTCTCCCGGGCCTCAGCTTCGATCGAAGACTTCTACCAGAAACTGCGTCACCATCTTGAGACAATCGACGTTGAGCTGGCGGCTGTAATCGAGAACTACTCTCCCGATAGACTTGATCGTGTCGACCGGGCGATCCTTCGGCTCGGAAGCTATGAACTCCTTTTTGATGAGAGTACTCCCAATCCGGTTGTCATCAACGAGGCCATTGAATTAGCACGGGCCTTTGGCACGACTGACTCCCCTGGCTTTGTCAATGGTGTCCTCGATCAGATCGCAAAGAAACAGGAGCGCGCTGGCCCCGCCGATTGAGCCGGGAGCGCTCAAATTAGACCCGGAGGGCACTCTTCTCTCTCCCGGGGAAGACCCGACCTCTATTCCGCAAGCATTCCCTCAACCGTCAGGTCTACGAAAGAACCTGGACCCCCTATGTATCTGATCTTCCTCTGCTCATCCAGAACATACACGATTGGCAGATCCCTGACCCGGAACTGGGAATGAATGCGGCCGTTCTCATCGGAAAGGTTTCGCCAGGGAATTGTATTGTTTGCCCTGAGGCCCCGAAGAACCTCTTTGGAATCGGAAGTGACGCCAATCAGGTCCAGACCTCTCTGCCCATGTTGTTTGTGAAGCTGTCGCAAGAGATCCAGACCCCGCTCCGCCTCTCTCATCCGCGTATGCCAGAAAGCAAGCACAGTAACCTTCCCTTTCAGCATGCTGAGCTTGAAGGGCTCCCCAGCTGAATCCCTCCCGATCGCGTCCGGAGCCGTACGGCCCTTCGTGAGATTCTGGATAATGAAAATTTCATCCATTGCGAGCTTCGAAACCGTCGTATCGCCCACCGCAACCTCATGGGCCTTGATGATGGCACTCCGCAGATGATCGATCCTTCTGGACATCACTTCGGGATCGTCACCAAGGCCCTTGAGCATCATCGCAATGGCGAGAGAAGCCTGACCTTGAACCTCGGGATTTGGGTTCTCCCTCTCAACCTTTTCGATCGCCTTCATTATTGCCGGGTCCGATTGGCCTGTCAGGGCAAGACAGAGCATGCCGACCCGGGGGCTCCGGGAATGAACCCTGCTCAGGGCATCCACGATAAGGCCAGCTCGCGAAACCGCACTTCCCTCCTCACGCGCGGCTGCATACACCGGAGCTCGCTCCAAAAACCACACGCAATATTCTATCGCCCATTCCTTATCAAGCGAGTCGCCGATCTCTCTCCACATCAACCCTCCATGGTGGGCTGAAACTGGCCGATTCTCCCACACGTTCAACTGCGCTTCGGGCTCTGCGACAGCCAGCTTACGAGCCCACTCCTCGAGAGCTCTCTCGTAATTGGACCTGATCTCCGAGGCTTCCTCAGGACCAGCCGCACGGGAACAAAAAGACCCGAATGCACAAAAAAGAGGAACGAGAAAAATCCAACGCATAATGCGGACAATACCGTCTGAGGATGATCTGCCAACAGTCAATCGTTCCAGCTCCAGATAAGAGCCTGATCGATGAGCCGGTTTTTCGCATCAAAGAGAACTCCCTCCTCCTCAAGGAGGTTCCGTTTTTTCGCTGCCGCGGCATTCAATGTCGAACCTGCATATCCTCCCAGAGAGAGATCTTTCCGGATGATCCGGTGACAGGGCACTTGAGGAGCAAATGGATTACGGCCGAGGGCCTGTCCTATGGCCTGGGGAGATCTGCACCCTAGATGCCGGGCGAGAGCATGATAGCTAGCTACCCTTCCCCACGGGATATCTGCAACCGCTGTATAAACCAACGTCTGAAACCTGTTGGGAATCGAGCCATGAGACCTCCTTGCCATAAAAGCTCTCAAACACTCATTTCGTCTTCTGGGACAGACGATCCGCTAGCTCATCCCAGTAATCCCTTCCAACGATATAGCCTACACAATTATCACTTCTGCATAAACATGGATGGTCCTTATAGTTTTCGATGTCGAACCCGTAGTCGAACGTCAACTCCTCGCCTTCTTCTATATCGCGGAGCGAATAGAGAAAAATCTGCTTTTCTTCAATCCAAGCCTCACAGTTTGGATCGCAGGAATGATTCAGAAGGCGAGCTGTATTCCACGGCACGTTTCCGTCGAGATCCCACTTCTTGTTGAGCGTAAAAATATAGACCGCAGCATCCCCTGTCTTTTCCGCCAATTCCATCTGCGCAGTGGCTCGCCTCTCGCTCTCCTCCTTGTCAATCCTTTCGCCCAGATATTCAATGATCCGCTTGCCGGTCGGAATCTCCTTCACCGCGTAGACACCGGTGCCATGGATTTCGGAGGAGCGCGCCTCGCAATACTCGCTCTTGGCGCGGTCTTTCAATTGCTCAAGCTGGCGCCTTCGACGAGCCTTTTCTTTCAAGCTCAGGCCTTTACCACTCCCTCCTTGATCGCCCTTTCTATTTTTTCCTGATTTTCCCATGAGGTCACTACCCCTCCCACTCATTTCATGTTGTCACTGCCTAGATCCCTAGTGCTCATCCCCCACTATGGAGCTCCCCTCCACCAACCTCGGGCATACCAAGAAGAACGGGATCCTCCGGAAGGCCCGGGAAAAAGCTCCGGAGATCCGCCAAACTACAATTACGCCCATCGATGAAATACCAGTCCGCCGTCCCTTTCTTTTTCACCGCGACCTGAAAACCTCGGGTTTCAATGCGGCGAGCTAACCTAGTTTGTGGGTCGATGATGCGATACTCCGCCCTTGTTGGAACAAAAACCAACCACTCAAGATACATCTGAACTTCCTTTCCCAACCTGTCCTTCCCTCGCAGGAGAACCACCTCGTGAGCCCCAGCAGGTTTTCCGACCTCATATTTAAGCATCGAAATCCCCTGTTTTGCCATCTCGGCGGGAATTTCCGCAAGACGCCTCGCTAACTCTGACTGACCTCCCGGGAGCTTTTTAGCTGCCCGATTTCTCCACCGGGGATACATGCGTTCTAGTGCTACGCTGTAATCTCCCCGGAGAATCTGCTGCCCCATGGCACGGGTGGCAATCACCGCCTGATTGAGGACCTCCGGAGGCACCTTGCCAGTTTTCTGCGATCTCGCAGAGCCACCTCCAATCAACGCCAGCATCAGCAGCATCAAAAGCGTTCGACTCACGACCCATTTCTGGGACATGCGGCACTCCCCGTCAAGCATAGCCACTCGAATCCATATCATCACCGGACCCAACAAGCCGGCCCACATCCGGGCACGGGAACCCGCGCCTCGTTAAAAAACGAAATGAGATTTGATCTTCCGATCTGGTCTGTCCTAATTGTGAGTGACATGGCGAAACAGGCGCTAGGAAAAGGATTAGGGGCACTCATCAAGAAACCAGCTGCGAAAAAATCCGCGCCGGCGAGAAAGAAAAAGAAAGCGGGGACCGCGAACAAAAAACGCGCCAAGACCAAAGATTCTGACAGCTCAGAATCGGATGTACTTGAAGTCGCGATCGATGAGGTAGTCACGAGCCCGCTACAGCCCAGAGGCGAAATTCCAGAGGCCAATCTGGAAGAGCTTGTAGAATCCATCCGGGCCCATGGCGTCATCCAGCCTCTTATAACCCGTCGTGTCCGTGGTAAGTACGAACTCATTGCCGGGGAGCGCCGGTGGCGAGCCTCTCAGAAACTTGGCCTTGTGACCGTTCCGGTCATCCTTCGAAAGGCCACAGACCGTGAAGTCCTCGAAATGGCCCTCGTGGAAAACCTGCAGCGGCAGGACCTCAATGCGATCGAGGAGGCCAACGGCTACGTCAAACTCGCCAAGGAGTTTGATATGAGACAGGACGAAATCGCAAAACGCGTTGGAAAATCTAGAGCTACCGTGGCCAATTCAATGCGACTCCTTGATCTCCAGAAGGACATCCAAAAATTTCTTGCAGATGGTCTTCTTACCGTGGGACACGCAAAAGCGATCCTAGGGATCAAGGTGAAACGCGATCAGCGGACGGTCGCGGATCAGGTGATGCGCCAGCGACTCACCGTTCGGGCAACCGAAAAACTGGTCCAAAAAATCCAAGCTGGAGAGACCTCGGCAACCAACAGGACAAAAAATACCCATTCGGATCCTGAGACAGAAGCCATGATTCGGTCTCTCACCTCCCGCCTGAGAGAACATTTTACAACCCACGTTTCGATAAGCCACTCTCCGAAAAAGGGACGTATTGAACTCGAATATTACGGGAACGATGATCTCGGCAGGCTTCTCGAACTCCTTGGTATTCCTGCCGAGGAACTTTAGAACGCCCTTGGATCTCTCAATGCGTGGCGATCCCATCGAAAGGTGGACCATCCTATGGTTGACCGTTGGCTGGCTCATGATCAGCCTTTTTCTTCATGCCTGCTCGGCCGAAAAAACTAACCTTCCTCCCGAGCGGGAGCGGACTGGTGGTCGGGCAGCCTACGTACACACGAGGGCAATCGTCTCGCTGGGACCTCGCCCGCCTGGTTCCGCAGCCCTCAGTGAGACGAGAGAATACATCACCTCTCAGCTGGAGCGGCATGGCTGGTATGTAGTTCCCCAGCCGTTTACCAGAACGGTAGCCGCAATCGGGAAGCCGGTGACCTTTACCAACTTGATCGCTCGCTATGAAGGAGCCTCTGAGTCCCAGATCAAGATCCTTCTTGGAGCTCACATCGATTCAAAATTCTACCCGGATCAACATTTCGTTGGGGCCGACGATGCAGCCTCGGCGGCAGGCATCATACTGGAGATAGCGCGGCAATTGAGCAAGGAACCTGAGAAGGCGTCTCGACTAGAGCTGGTATTCTTCGATGGGGAAGAAGCCTTTGGCGAGAGCATCACCCCGGTAGACGGTCTTTACGGAAGCAAATATTACGCGAGTCACTGGCGGAAATCTGCAAGAAAGCCTGCCGCGGGCATCATCCTCGACATGGTGGGTCACCGGAACCTCTCAATTCGTTATCCTTCTGATACACCACCTTTCCTCGAGAACGCCCTTCTAAGCGCAGCAAGGAATGCAGGTGCGGAACACCGATTCAAAAAGGCCCTTAACCCAATTCTCGATGATCACGTCCCCCTGAATAATGCAGGAATACCCACACTGGACTTTATTGGTGATTTCTCACAATTCCCATGGTGGCACACAGAAGCTGATAACCTGAAGCGTATTTCAATTGAAAGTCTCGAGATCAGCCTGCAAATCACTTCTGAAATGATCACCGGACTACTCGAAGAATAGATCCAGCCTGCGTATTTGTCCCTTTGGGTAGACTCCTCGTTCATGTTGAGGCATTCTTCATCATCTCTATCCTCGCTTGTAATGAACGGACAACGTCGCCTGCTGCCGCTGACTCTTGCATCCGCCACCGCCCTCACCGCCCATTTGATATTCGCACAGGCGCCCCCCCTGCTTGACGAGGTAATCGGGCTCGAATCAGGGGGATCTATCCGATTCGACCCTGACAACCGAAATCATGATTCGGTGGCTCGATTAGAATTTCTCGGACATACAATCTCGGATGATGGAGATTATCAGTACTGGTATGACATTATCAGTGGCAACCGCGCATGGACCCGGGACGTCTCATTCTGGGTCTGCAATGCTGAGACCATAACCAACCTCACCGACGAGAATTATACCGAAACCGGGGCTGAGCGCGTCCTGCAGCATTGGTGGGGAACTCCCATGGCTTCGAGGGGCTTGGACATCTGGGGTGGACACCGGGACCCACAAAATAGTCCATCTCACGGTCTGGGGAACTCGTGGAACCTTACAACCAGTCATCCAGACCCCATGATCAACCAGTTCCACGAGCCCAGCGACTATGCAACTCCTGGGTTTTTCAGCGGACAACCCTCCGCCTTTTACTGGGGACCTCCGTCCCTCCTCGATGACGCCCTTACCCTCTCCGACGGAACGCAAGTCTGGAAATTCGAGAAGGATCATTATGAGTCGTTCGTTAACAACACGGTTCTATATCCCTTTTCTGGCCTCTGTGGCACCTTTATCATCGAGAGCAGCAACCCTCCGGCGAATGACTCCTTCGGATGGTCCACCTACCACAACACTACCGTTGATGGATCACAGTCTCAGGTGAGCGCATATGGATATCTTCCGGGACCGGGGGATGGATCCCCTGAGGGCGAACTCATCCTTGANGTCAGTCGAGCAGGCGAGCGCCTTGATTTTTCGTGGAACAGCCAGGCCGGAAAGCAATACGACCTTGTCAGCAGCGTCAGTCTCGACACACCTCCTGCAGCATGGGCACCACATAGCGATGGGGAAACTCTCTTCACCGATATTCCCCATTCTGGTTCGGGAACCAATACCCTNACCAATGTGGCAATGGGCGGGCCAAGGCGATTTTTTGCCGTTTTGGAGGAAGACAGCGGCACTCTGCTCAACGAGAATTTTGACAACAGAAGCGGTCTTCCCAGAGGCTGGACAACCAGCGGGTCTGACTCCACAGCATGGGAAACCGGCATCCCCGGCAAGACTCTCTTCGGACCGTTGGCAGCCTACAGCCTCCCACACTGCGCAGGCACTAACCTCGACGGCGACTATACGAGCTCTCAGGATATTTCTCTTCTGACCCCCGTGCTCCGGATTCCGCCCACCGGTGCCACACTCACCTATCGCCAGTGGCTCGATACGGAAGGCGATGGCGACGCCGGATCAATCCGGATTCTTGATGCCCAGAATGATGACAGCCTCCTTGAGGAAATCGTGAGCAATATTGAGTGGAATGATACCGATTGGAATTCACCGGAGCCGGTGACCCTGCCAGATTCTTCCAAGGGGCGAAGCATTCGGATTGAATTTCGATTCATCAGCAACAAATCCGATCCTCAGAGCTTTGCCGGCTTTTATCTGGATGACATACTGATCCTCGCCAATTGATCCCAACACCAACTTCACGACCATGAATCATTACCCGGAGGAAGAATCTGAGGCGCATTCCATATCCCAAATCACCCACGCATTATCGCCCTTTCTCCGGTCTGTCCTCCTCGGGGTAATGCTATTACCCCATGCCGCCACCGGCGACCCGGATCTCCGAAGCGATCTCTCCTTTTTTAAAGACCCCACCTGCACGGAGTTAAAATCTGGAATAGGCCTACGGCACCTTGAACGATTCAAAAGCGATCTCTTCAGAGGAGTAGCACGCAGCCTGCTTGAGGGAACTTATGACGCCACCCACCGTGCTGCGTCCTACCGCGCTTACCCCTCCCCGTCCGCTCTTCAGCGCACCATTAAACTGGGAGATGGGTTCAGTCGCTACGAAAACATCACAGGCGTCTACCTCGAGAAGGGCAACCATATTGTGCTGGCCGGAGAGACTGGTGGCAGAGCTATTTCACTCCTGATTCCTGACTGGACTCGAAAGCCTCCACCGGGAATCGACCCTTCAAGAGACCCTGCAGGCTGGGGCCTCAAACGTCAGGAAATCGCGATCAAGCCCGGACTTAACATCGTTACCGTCAGAAAGTCCGGATTGGTCTACTTGAGCTACTACGATGACAACCCAGAGGAGGCACCCCCGGTTGTGATTCATTTCCCGACGGGCAAGGTGAACGGTTACTTTGATAGCAGCGAGCACAACAACGAAGACTGGAACAGGCTTCTCGACAGCGCAATAGCTCCCATTCTTGACGCCCGGGGAAAACATATTCAGGTCGCATACCCTGTCGAGTGGCTCAATGTTCATACCCGCGGTAAGGGAGTCGAACTCATGCATAACTATGACACGATGCTGCTTCACCATTACACCATCCTGGGTCTGGTAAAATACGGCAAGATTCCTCCCAACCGAATTCTCGCACGAGTTAACTACAACTATTATATGTTCCGAGATCGTGACGGGGTAGCCTACTTTGGAAACAAGGGGACGATGCGAATGGTTGCAGATCCAGACGTCGTTACTAAGGGAGACCCCTGCTGGGGTTTCTGTCACGAAGCAGGGCATGTCCTGCAGCTGCGTCCTCAGATTACATGGGGNGGCATGACCGAAGTCAGCTGCAATATATTCTCGATGTATACCCGCGGCAGGATGGGAAATCCCAGTCGCCTCTCCGCCCAGAAGAACTACGCCAAGGCTCGCAAATCGATCATTAACTCCAACCCCCGGATCTCCTACCTGCAGGACCCTGATGTCTTTAATCGCCTGGTGCCCTTCTGGCAATTACACCTGTTCTTTGCCAAGCATGGCCAGCCTGACTTCTATGCAGACGTCATGGAAGAGATGCGTAGCCGTCCTGACGCCGGGAGGGGCAACGATTCCATTCTCAACCAATTCCAGTTTATCCGTATCTGCTGTGACGTAGGGAAACTCGACCTGACCGATTTCTTTGAAAAATGGGGCTTCTTCCGAGTCGGAGAGATCAAGCTGAAGGACTATCGCGATTACCGTTTTTTAGTAACCCCCGAAATGGTCGCCGAAACCCGGTCCTATATTGCGCGGAAAAATTACAGCAAACCGCCTGAGGACCTCACCCTTCTGGAAGATTGACATTTTCTCAGGCGAACCTCGTGACCTCGAAATCCCGATCTGTGCTTTCCCGTCTGATAGGACATTAATCAATAGCATTTTGCCCGGAATTCAGTTGGATCGGAATCCATCCGGCTCATAGATTGTCAGGGTGCCTGCCCCATCCGCGCCCTCTTCCATACCCGTGTGGATTACCGCGACCACCTCGATCTGCTCCGCGGTCATAGCCTTGTCCGCTCCAGAGCAGGGGTCCTCAAACACCCTCATCTCCACAGATCAATTTCAGAGCTTGCTGGCAGGCTATTGCCATAGTTGCCACGGTGGCGACAAAACCAAGGGAGGACTCGACCTAGTGGCTCTGCGAACCGATGGAGATCTCAGTGCCCACCCCGGATTGATGGAGGACCTTCTGGCAGTTCTGGCCGATGGTGAGATGCCGCCCAAGAAGGCCCAACCGCTCCCTGACAAGGACCGAGCACAGCTGATGAAGTTTCTCAAGAGCCAATTAGACGCCTCACTCGACAAGGCCGACTTTGAGCCNACCCCGATGGGGAGGATGACCCGCTTTCAATACAACAATGCCGTAAAGGACCTCTTGGGACTGAAGCGTGACATTTTCTGGATGCCTGAGCGATTGATGCGCAGGCGCTCCAACTATTTTGATCCGGCTTCAGGTCAGATGCCGGATTCGGTCCGGGTCCAGAATCGGCCGCTGGGGAAAGATCATGACGGCGAGCGACCGGAGGGATTCCGAGGGGTAGCAGCCTACCCACAGGACCGACGGGCCGAACACGGGTTTGATAACCGGGCAGACCACCTCACGCTCTCTCCCCTCCTGATGGAGCAATTTCNCCAACTCTCCTACTCGATCGTTGACAGCAAGGATCTCAATCCCNGGGAGTGCACTACATGGGACACCTTCTTCGCGTCTCCGCCGGAAAATCAGGAAGAAGTCGTGCCGGTGATTCGGGACCGCTTGAGCACGCTCTTGCTCCGTGCCTTCCGTCGTCCAGTCTCCACCGACACCATCGAAAGATATACCGACTTTGCTGCACGAGAGCTGAAAAATGGCGCGACCTTTACCGAAACCATGAAAGCATTGGTCAGTGCGACCATTGCTTCCCCCGAGTTCCTCTATCTCTATAACGTGAAAGATCGGGGCCCAGTGAGCGGGAGAGAGCTCATTGACCCATATGAACTCGCCTCTCGCCTCTCTTTTTTCCTTTGGGTCAGCATTCCAGATGAGCGTTTACTGGACCTCGCGGCAACCGGTGACTTGGGCAATCCAGATATTCTCAGCCTGGAAATCGAGCGCATGCTGGTTGACCCCCGATCCTCACGATTCTGCGACATTTTTCCGGCGCAATGGCTCCAACTGGATCGTCTCGTTTCCTCAATTCCTAACCCCAAGAAGCACCCTTACTTCTATTTTAACGCCTATCGGTCCAGCATGCATATGATGATGGAGCCGTTGCTGCTGTTCGAAACGGTCTACGTTGAAGACCGTTCAGTGGTCGAACTGCTCGATCCAGCGTTCACGTGGAACAGCCCACATCTGGAATCGATCTATAACCGCGAGCAGAAGCGCAAACGAGGATCCGTGCAAACCGTTACCTTCAAGCGTCGCCCCCTCACCGACCCGCGCTGGGGAGGCGTCATTACTAATGCTGCGGTAATGACGATGACTTCCAATCCTGACCGCAGCCTCCCAATCACCCGGGGAGCGTGGATCAACGGAGTGATCTTCAATGATCCCCCTGAACCTCCACCAGCAGACATTCCGCCTCTCCCAACCGGGGACGAGGCAGATCAGAGCAAGATGACCATCAGGGAGGAATTTGCAGCTCATCGAGTACGAGAGGATTGCGCGGGATGTCACGAAAAGATTGATCCTCTTGGTTTCGCACTGGAGAACTACGGCCCTACCGGCGAATGGCGTGCTCAGTATGAGAATGGTCGGGAAATTGACTCCAGCGGCGAACTCTACAACCGTCACAAGTTCAATAACCCCGTCGAATTCAAGGAAACTCTCCTGAAGGAGCGCCAAAGATTCATACGAGGTTTCGCGGCCCATCTCCTCTCATTCGCATTGGGCCGCGAGCTCGGCCCCGCAGACTCCCCTGCGCTCAACGAAATCACAAAGCGGGCCCTGGCGGGGGAAGATTCTCTCCGCACGATCATGAAGATGATCGCCATGAGCGACCCTTTCAGGTACAAAAATACCCAGTTCAAGGTAATGGATAAAACCCCATGAGGAAAAAATCAGATGCGCCGGGAGCTCTCTCCCGAAGAAAGTTCCTGACCGGCATTGGCGGAGCCGCCCTGAGCCTTCCACACCTCGAAAGTGTCGCTGCATCGCCCGCAACAACAACAGGAGGAGCACCAGCGACAAGACTCGCCTTTTTCTATATGCCCAATGGGATGACCCGCAGGGGATTCTTCCCCGGGGAGTCTGACCGGAAACTGCCTAACTTTGCGGGACAGAATAATGTGTGGCGTTTCGAAGGCCGGCAAACTCCGGTCGGCCAGCATGAGATGACTTTCACCCCGACTCTCAAGGCTCTTCATCCCTTACGCGAAAATGTGTCGCTCATCACCGGATTAGACCGCACCTTCCAGCACGGGACCGACTCGCACGCTCAGGCAGCCTCCTGTTTTCTTTCCGAAGCGGCACCTTTCGGCGTAGAGGGATCGGCCTATCCCATCGCTCGAACGCTTGATCACATTGCATCGGATGCTATCGGTCAAACCAGTCCCTTCCCCACTCTCGAGCTGAGTTGCAACGACTCCAAGGATAACATTGAATCAATTTATTTTGACAACATGTCCTGGTACGGACCGGGACATGTCGCCCCCTCAATGAGGAACCCCCGCAAAGTCTATGATCGCCTCTTCGGGACTCAGAACAATCGCCGCTCGCGCAACATCACAGACCTCGTACTCAGCAACGCTGGCAGCTTACAAAGGAAATTGGGTGCTGCCGACAAGGATAAGTTCAACGAGTATTTTGAGTCTGTCCGATCCATTGAGAAACGCCTCGACAGGGTTGACGCCATGAGGGCTGACATGAAGCCCGTCCATATTGAACGACCCGGCGAGGGACATCTTCCTCGCAAGGATTACATCTATCTCATGGGTGACCTTATGATAGCTGCTCTGCAGACGGGATTAACGAATGTAAGCACCCTCATGATCGGAGCAGAGCGCTGGGGCACCACCCTTAAATACGAGGGGATTCTTGACCAGCCCCGAAGCCACCACGGCATGACCCACAACCCCAAAAGGCACCTTGAGGACCTCCTAAAACTGGACTCCTTCCACGTCGAAGCGTATGCGAGAATGATCAGGAAAATGAGCCTTATTGAAGAGGGCGATGGCTCGACACTCCTCGACAATACGATCTTCACCCTCGGAGCCGGACTTGGAGATGGCACAACCCACCAATACAACGACCTCCCCATAGTAGTTGCCGGTGGCGGTGGCGGAGCACTGAAACGTGGCAAACATATCCACTGCCCTGAGGGAACCCCTCTCGCAAACCTGTGGCTTACCCAGCTTAATATTCTCGGAGTCGAACGCGAGAGATTTGCTGACAGCACCGGCCGCCTTTCTTCTGTCCTGGCCTGACTCATCTGTTGAGGAAGAATTCCTGAGGCTTACCCGATGATGATACAACGGGGCAGCCCTCCCGGGACCTCTCCCGCCCCATGCCTCCACCGGGCAACCGTGTCTCCCTCACCTCTGATAAACATTCATCACCTCGTTTTGGTGACGCTCTTGGCAGGTGCTTGCATAGGCTGTGATCCTCATGTGGATCCGGTCTGCCTCGGTCGCGCTGAGGCGCAGATGATGGCTGATGTCAATGCCACCGACGACACCCACCATACCCCGCTGCTCATGACCAGCTGCATGGAGGTTGCGGAACTACTGATTGACGCAGGGGCCGATGTAGATCTTAAACTGAAGGAGGGCAGCATGGGCCAAGATGATGAACACGATCACGACAAGGCTGGAGATGCCGCTTTCGATAAGATCGTACGAAGCTACTCAGAAAAAAATTCCTCCCGCGTTTGCACCCTGTTGATGACCAAAGAAGCAAGACTGGATGAATTGAATGCTAAGGATCTTACACCCCTGCACGAGGCCTTGGCAAATGGGCGTAACAAGACCTCTGAACTCTTCCGCGAATATGACGCCGAGACGAGCGCGGAATTAAAAGCGGCGGAGAAATGAGACCCGAGAGACACCTCCTTCCGGTGGAGAAAGGCCTTCACCTTTCTAGCCTCTTGCAGACCCTGACACCCATATGGGTAGCCCTCATGCTTGTCAGCTGCAAAATGGAAGACATTCGCCCAAGAGACACCGCAGGGGCTGTCACTGACTTTCAGATTATTGCCTCTTACGAAGGCCGTGTGAGCCTCGACTCTTCTGGTCAATCTTCTGGCCCAACTGAGATCATCATCCGCAGTCAAGCTGACTACGAGGCCTTTCTGATCAGGATCCCGAGGAACAAAATCACCAAGGTCAACCCCGCTCCGCCCAGCGACGACCCCTTACTCGGGAAGCCGGTCATTGATTTTGAGAGCCACATGATGCTTGTCGCACTACGTGCTGGAACAATGTATGTCGCACCCAGGTTTCTATCTATTTCGACCGACAAAAACGGGTTAATCGTCCACATTCAGGATCCTGATCTTGGAGAAACGATATTCGCGAATCAACAGGAAGGAATCGGAAGCTACCGGGCAGTCGTCGTGGCAAAGGATAGAGGACCTATCCGCTTTTTCAGGCAGACTCCCCCCGGGACTCCCTGATTGGGTTCATCAATTGCTAGTGAAAAGATCAAGAAAGCATCATATTTCCTCTTTCGGATGAAGACCACCATCCCGATTACTCTCTTTTTCCTGGTTACCGGCTGCGCGGAGAAGAGCACACCTGCCTCTCAAAAGGCAGAGACAGGCACAGCTATCGAACCGGTCCTGTTTGTTTCTGATGGACTGAACTCTGATGGTTCCCTGGTCAAAAATTACCAGCGTGGACTGAAATATGCCATCGATTACTTCGGCTCCTATGGGCCCTATTACGTCTATCTTCTTGGACCCGACAGCGAGGAAAGTGTCCGAGACATATATCGCCAGCGAGCGTTAACAAGGGTGAATCTGAACTCCGGATTTCCTCCTTCGGAAGAACAGGTAGAAGAGTTTCTCACACGGCCAAACGTCATTAGTGAAATAAGGTCCGTTTTATCGGGAAAGTCAGAGGGCGGACTGACCTGGACTCAGGACCCGCCCGTTCTCTATGAGGACGTCACAACCAACGCAAAAGGGCGGGAGAAGGACCCGGTTGAAAATACATGGGGAGCTCTCCACGAGTACCACCATGTGTTCCAGATGGCA
Organism: Roseibacillus sp.; assembly: GCA_002723015.1. The sequence goes on from PBNG01000015.1 coordinate 115,497, forward strand.
CATTGTGACACCAGACAGGACAGAACTTCTGAGAAAAACATCAACTCGTGGATGGCGGAGGGCATGGCGACCTACAGTTCCGCCAGGTTCATGGAAAACCTGGGGCTCATCGACTTCAGGGATTACATGCTGAAATTGAGAACATCAGGCGCCAACATCAGTCGTCCCAGCATCAATGAGTTCCTGGCTACAACGCAGAATTGGCAATTGCACAACGAAAGCTACTGGGAGCAGGGCGGAGCAGCGCAGGTCTACTATATGCTTGGAGCGTGGGCGACCGCATACCTGATCCACGCTCTGCACATCGATGAAATCGTGGTCCTGAAAGAATGGTATCATGACATTCCCCTCCTCGGAAAATCAGCTGCATTCAGGATGCACATGGGTTTGCCGCTTGCCGAGTTCTACGGGAAATTTGACGCGTTCATTCGCCAGACAGATGACGAGGTAATGGAAATCTTCCCGAAATATTGAATCCAATAAAAGTAATCATGAGACAGCTCCTACCCCTCATTCCCCTCTTCATTTCATGCCTTCTGCTGGAGGCGTCCCAGCCCTTTCACATTTATTCCCCGAGCTCCAAGGAAAATACGCTCTGGATTGTCAAGGCCACCCCCAACGGAGAAAGCCTCTCCCTCAAGGTCGCCCAAAGAGTGAATTTTGACTTTCCGGGCCGCGTCATCACCGCTCACCCGAGTAAACCCCTGCTCTATGTCACAGCAACGGGCGGTGACCCTGGCAAGGTGCCGGGGGCGGTGGTGCACCTGAATAAGGATGGCTCCTACCAGAAACACCAGAACCTCAACTTCAACGACGGTGCCTGCTATCTATCCCTCGACAGGGAAAACAGGCACCTGCTCGGGGTCAGCTACGGGAACGGCCGGCTCAATGTCTACCCGCTTGACGACAAAGGGATACCCGGGAAGGCCATCACCACGGTGGACGAGGGCAAACGAGAAGCCCACTGCGTGCTCCTGCCCCCGGACGGCAAGCACGTCTACATACCCTACGTAAAGGGAAACCTCGCCCTCCTGCAGTATGCCTACGACGGCAAGACCGGGAAGATCACCCCCCTTGAGCCTAAGGATGCCAAGCCTCCGCTCGGTTCAGGCCCTCGCCACATGGCCTACCACCCCTCTCTTCCCATGGTATATTTCAGCAACGAGCAGGGCATCGGACTGTCCTCCTACCGACGAGAAACCAACGGCCAACTCAAGGTCGAACAGGACATAAGCATCCTGCCACCCGGCATGTCCAAGATAGGACTGAGCGCATCAGACCTTCTGATCACCCCGAATGGAAAATTCCTCTTTGCCGGCCTGCGCGGGCACCGTCAGGATTTCGACCGCATCTCTCGTTACCGCGTGCTTGGAGATGGCAAGGCCGAGTTTCTCGGCCTGACCGAGGCCGACAAGATCCCCTGGGGCCTAACCCTTTCCCCGGACGCAAACTTCCTCCTGGTCTCCGCCACTAGCGGGGCTAGCCTCACCGCCTACCGGATCTCGACGGACGGCAACCTGGAGAAAGTGGCATCGCTGGCATGGGATTCAAGGATGTCGGACCTGGTCGCGCGATAACCCGGAACTCGCCCTCTCTTCCTCAGACAAAGCTACTGGGATTCTCCCGGGAAGGGANATTGGTTCGATCCACCTATCCCCGGGAGCAGACTGGCCGCGAGGCCAATGACCTCAGACTCCCTGCCGGCTTCCAGNCANTCACAGGTCTTGCCTGCAACGAAACTGCGTGGTGAGGACAATCTGCTCGATAAACGTATTGGTCTTGTAGCCATCCTGCTTCGCACGACTTACGACCTCCTCCAACGCCACCCGGTCATAGGGTTCCAGTTTCCGACCCAGAGCATAAGCGAACAATTTTTTCGCAAAGTTGGCAGCAATATCATCACTGTACAATTCAAGCAGAAGCTCCTTCATCTCGCGGGGAGACCTGAACGGCTTGCCGTTGGGCATCACACCCGATGCGATGACCGGGAGCTTATCAGGATATCGGGTGCGCCATTCCCCAAATTGCGCGAAGTTCTCAAGCCCCAGACCGAGGGGGTCGATCTCCCTGTGGCATGAGTGACATACCGCACGCGAAACGTGCTGCTTGATAAGCTCAGAGACAGAAGGGTTCCTCCGGATATTGAGCGCTTCCCGGGCCTCGTCCAGAGATGGCACATCCTCCGGAGCCTCCATGGTCTTTCCTATCATCGTATTTAATATCCACACCCCACGTCGGATGGGACTGGTACGCGTTTTCGACGCTGTCAGGCGCATGATCGCTGCGCTGGTGATGATTCCTCCTTCCCGGTCATCCTTGCGCTCAACCATGACTGGTGGCGAATAGCGGAGCTTCCGGTTTCCACTTTTGCTCTCACGATCTGCAAAAATGTCCGCATACAACCTCTTCATCGAATTCCCCTCGACTTTTCTGTAGCCCTTCCCTTTTGACCCGTACGCCGAAGCCCGCTTGTAGAGCCAGTTACTTTGCACCAGTTCCAGAATACTTCGATTGGACCGAATCATCTCGTCAAAGAAGAACAGGATTTCATCATAGGACTCACGGTTCCACCTCTCATCTCGCAGGTATTCCCTGTTGGAGAGGAGTTCGTTAAACCCAAGCCATTGACCTGCGAAATTTTCGGACAGCGATACGCGCTTTGGCGAATTGAGCATCCTTGCAANTTGTGACTTCAGCACCCCCTCCTCATGCAGACGACCATCCCGTCCCAGTTTGAGCAGTTCCTCATCAGGCGGCCTCGACCAGAGAAAATAGGACAGCCTTGTTGCCAACTCCACACCAGTCACGGGATAGGCCGTCCTCCGGCCCTGACTTGATTCAATACGGTAAAGAAACTCCGGAGACACCAGGATCATTTCGAGGACGTGAAACAGGCTCNCCGTCACATCTTTCGAGCCTCTCAGATGCTGCTGATACAATCTGTTATAGATCGTCACATATTCCGGTAACCTCTCTCCCTTGCCGCGGTAAGCTCGCAGAATGAAATTTGAAATGACCTGCCTCATTTCAATCTCCCCGGCACTCCCCTGGATACCCGCTCGTCCTAAGACCGCCTTCATCGATTCCGGNTTCTTGCGGAACTCTGCCAATGCATGGTGAACCGCATTGGCTAACTCCTTCAATGGCGGCTTTAGCCTTCCGAGACGATGCGCGTCATTGTCGAACCCCGATTCCCCGGGAATATCCGAGGGCACAAGCGAATCAATCTTCGAGGCCTCGATACGCCCGGTGATGGCATCCCGATACGGCGCCTTCAACCGAATGGACAACACCTCCTCGAGAGTGTTTTCAAACTCATACCGCGTCAGGCGACGCAGCGGCGTGGGCCCGATGTGGGACTTTCCCTCACGTAGGACAAATGATTGGTGAAACCAGTCCTGGACTGCCTGCTTCTGGGATGGCTTCAGCGGTTTCTTGTTTTCAGGTGGCATTTCTCCCCTGGCCACCATGTTTTCGAGCCGGATCCACAATTTGGTGTAGTTCCCATATGACGCGTTCGTCCTGTGAAGCAGCGGAGTCAGATCGATGCCGCCTTTTCTTGTTTCGGCATCATGGCATGTCATGCATCGGTCTNCGATCACCTCGACCACGGCGATNAAATCCGCCTCCATGGCCCCGCCTGAGCGCAANCCCGCAGCCAGCACTCCGCAAGCCAGAAGGAACATAAAGGGCGTGCGGCACGCTTTCTTCATCCGCCTATTGGGGCACTACAGACTTCAGGGAAACAACGATCTTCCTTCCCTCTCTTTCCCTGAATTGCCCGGTTACCTCCACTACCTTCCCTACATTCCGGTCGAAGCGGAGCTTGTGATTGTTCATGAATGGAATCCGGATCTCCAGATCGCTTTTATCCGAAAGGCGCAACAGATAGTATTCCAAGTCATCTTCGATTCGGATACGCAGCAATCCTTTCGCGGTTAGGGTATTCCCGTCACTTTTCGTGATTCGCCAACTACCATCGTCCTGGTTGGCCCGCCTGAAATTAGCCTTCCCGGTAATACCCGGGAGCAAACCCGTCGAGTCTCCTATCCTGTCTGCCGGGGCCTTCATCAACTTCATCAGCGTGAGCAGCAAGTTCCCAAACGGNCTGGCCTCAGGGTAACGCACATGCCGCCCAAGGTCTACCTGCCCTCCGCCTCCNCCGGCGAGAACCACCGGAAGGTCTGTAAGCGAGTGATAGTCTCCGTGCTTAATGCCCGATCCCCACAGAATCAGCGAATTATCATATAAGGTCCCGCTCCCGTCCTGAAGGGTCTTCATCTTTTCAATCAGGTAGCACAACTGCCCGGTGTGCCACGCGTTAATGCTGTCGTAGGCCGGCAAAACCTTCTTATTCCGCACATGGTGTGACACATAGTGAAACTCAGCNTTTACTCCCATGAAGTCGTAATGAATNCGGCTGTTGGTATTCGCGAGCATACACGATGCAACCCGGGTTGAATCGGTCCAGAATGCGAGCACAATCAGATCCAGCATNGCTCTGATACGTTCCCCCAGATTACCAGCCTTCAATGCNGGGTCGAGTTTCGCGAGTTTCGCGTCTACCGAAGCCTCTCGTCCGTTAGCGCGGGCCTGCTCGATACTCCTCTCGACGTCTCTCAGCGAATCAAAATATTGCTCTAANACCTGCCGGTCGGGTGAACTCGCCTTTCTAAATAATGCCGAAGAAGCATCTTTTACCCCATCGAGAACGCTAACCAGTTCCGTTTCGCGGGATACGCGGGCGCCATTCTTGAAGATAGAATCGAACGCAGCCTGAGGATCGTGTTGTCCACGCATCGGCTGGTGACTTTTGTCATACGAGAGCACATTCAACCATGGATGCTGCTTCCACACATTATCTGCCGTTAACTGCAGAGACCTGATAGGAGTTTCTCCTCCGACCTGGTCGGCGATCCTCTGGTCAAACGAATACCGATTTTTGTCCCGGTGCCGACTCGCGCTCATGAAAGTGCCGGGCGCATCCATATGATCCGACGAACCCTGATTATCCAGATTCCCAAGCACCAGGACATCCTTTTGGACTGGTGCCAGCGGTTGCAGAATTTTGGACAGCTCGAAATCTGATTCTGTACCCCCCGAAATATCCCACGAGTGCGGATTGACCCCGCAACCCTTGTAGAGCGCACACANGCGAAGCGGAGNTTTCNTTGCGATCGTCCTCGCGTAACTGATCGCCGGAGACATGATCTCAAGAAGCGGCAATCCAATAGACACCCCGGCGCCTTTCAAAAAGCTCCGCCGATGAATCTGATAAACATTACGCTTCATTATTTCTCGGCTAGTTCCTCGTCTGTCGGAAGGGTTTCTCGTTCCATTAGTTCAATCTTTCTTCTCGGTCAGCTCTCTCCCGAGAACCATTCCAAGCTCTTCCGCCCGTCCATCCGGCAACTCCATGATACTGACTCTCCGAAAATGAATTTCAGCTCCTTCCGCCTCGAGGCAGAGGAAGCCCTTTCTCCCATCTGCTTCCCGGATCCCGTTAACGAACTTCCCNTTAATTGATAGTTTCACCGTTCCATCAACTGCCACCACCACATAGCGATTCCATTCTCCGTGTCCCTTGCAGCGCATCTCATAGGACATACTTCGACTACCTCGCGGGTTCTCTGGAACCGCCCTCATTCCACCAGCTCCGAACAGCTCTCCGCTTACGTAGCCAAGGTGACGGGGCTTCCCGTTTCGGTGGGTGTGGATATAAGGCCATTGCAACTCGAGCATCTGAACCTCCATGCCACGTGGCAACCGATTGCCCTCTGGCTTGGCATCACTCCAAAGAAAAACCCCGGAGTTTCCACCCGCCTCCATGTGTCGCCACTCCACGATCAGGATGAAGTTCTCATACATTTTTGTCGACCTCATCACGCCGATTGGCTTTCCCGTGCAAACCAGCAATCCATTCTTGACGGACCATGTCTCAGGGGAGGTGTTCACATCAACCCAGTTGCTTAGATCCTTCCCGTTGAAAAGTTCCACAAAAGAAAACTCCTCCGCCTGTCCGGATCCACTTTCCTCTCCCTGGCTCACCAGCGGGAGCGCTAGGAGAATGGCTCCCGCAAAACCAAAACGTAACCGACTCATTCCNAAGCTTAGCCGCTCTGCATCACGAAGCAATCCCACACCGCACGACCTTCCATTTGGCGCAGGAAATCCTTTCCCACTCGCTTCCGGGGCGCCGCAAGATTCCTTGCTACCGGCCCGCTCCCCCTGTTCGTGTAGCCACTGCACCGAAACCTGCCATGCAGCACTGCATTAGGTGAACCCAGCGACGATATCGATGGTGACGGCATTCAAAACGGCATCCGCTATGCGCTAGGCGATGAGCGACCAGTCATTCTGACCAACCCTCCTGGCCTCCAATATTCCTTGCGCGACAACATCGAGGACCTTGGAAATAATCGGGTCGAACTCTCTACCGATCTTAAGATCTGGCGACACAACGTAAANGGAGGAAATCCGGNGACGAGAGATCTTCCGGTTGCCGGACCANCGNGAGCCGAGTTCAGACTGATCCGTAGTGAGGCCCTCTCTCCCTTTGATTCAGCATGCCGCCTCTATCTACGCATCNTCATGCCTTGAAAAGCCCGCGCAAGGCCACCAAGGACCCTGCCTCGGAGGCTCCTTCGCCCGTAACCAACTATTACTCGAGCGAACCCGTCAGGCAGCTGCCAGAAAACTGCCTGCCGCTAGAAAATCCACATTGTTTGAGCTCCATCTGGCATACCAGACTCTCGNNACTGATGAAATGAGCTGNCCNAATACCCTTTTGTCGTGGCCCGGAGCCAAGTCAAGCACACGAGCTTTCCCCGGCGTGCGAACGCTCTGTCTNAACGAAAATCAACACCTTCCATCACCGATGGACTGTACCCTGAGTTGGCAACACCAATCAGGATCTAGGACCTGTCGGCGCCTTCTTATGCCACTCCATTCTCCGAAGCGATTTTCCTTTCGAGATATTCGGCGACCCTGTCGAAAGGGTCAAATCCCATTGCCATGCCTACTGATCGGCGGAGGTTTGAATTGGCATTGATGTCGTAGAATACTCGTCTTCCATCGCTCGTGACAAGATACTCGAGCGCTCCTACATCAAATCCGGTTGCCGAAAACAGGCGGCGCCCTTCTTCCACGATCTCCGCTGGGATATCAGGATAGGGTAGAAAGCTTGGATTGCCCCCAGACTCTGTGTGCGGAATGGCACACGTGCCGTCCTCGTCTCCCTCGGGATTACAGTCAACCGAGGGGCAAAGATTAAAACCCGATCCTCCAACCACACGCATCGCATAAAGAAGTTCTCCATCGAGAAACTCCATGCGGACAATACCCTCCTGTACGGGATCGTGCTCAAGCTTTTCCTGGAGAAGCAGAACTGGGTCCGGGTTCCAGAGGGATGGGTCAGCATGCAGAACGTCTGTAAGCTCTCCCAGACTACCTACCTCCACCATCCTCGCGCCACTCCCTCCCTGATTCGGTTTGAGAATCGCAGGGAATCTGATTGCCTTTCCGAGCTCCTCCAGCGCCTCAACACGGTTGAATGCGACCGTCCGGGGATAATCCATCCCGAGCTGGCGCATCAGGCGAACCTGGGCAATCTTACTGAGTTCCAATCGAAAGGCTGCTGATCCATTAAGCACTTTTAGGCCGCTTGACTCCAGATCTTCAAGTAGAGCGAGAGCAAAGGACACGGTATGCCCATTGCCGCGAACGTAGGCACTGGGGCTTGCTTGGTTGAAAATTACCGAAGGCTGAA
>PBNG01000016.1 GCA_002723015.1 Roseibacillus sp.
CAACTCCTGCTTCTTCTCTTCGGAAAGGCTAATTGGACGGCGACACGATTCACAGAGGCGGCGGACCAGTCTCTGGGCGAGGAACGCCCTTACAGCTGCTGACAACAGGAAGGGCTCGACTCCCATGTCAGTCAGACGACCAATTCCTCCGAGGGCATCATTGGTGTGAAGGGTGCTAAACACCAGGTGGCCAGTAAGTGAGGCTCGGATTGCAATCTCCGCTGTCTCAAGATCGCGAATCTCACCAATCATCACAATATCCGGATCCGCGCGCAGAATTGAGCGCAGTCCACTGGCGAACGTCAGACCGATCTCGGACTTGACGGCAATCTGCATCACCCCATCCAGCTTGTTCTCCACCGGATCCTCAATCGTCACGATTCGCGTCTCCGGGGCGTTCACCTCGGAAAGGAATGAATAGAGACTTGTTGATTTTCCCGAACCGGTGGGGCCGGTGATCAGGATAATTCCGTTGGAAAGCTCGAGCAGCCTCTCAATCTTGTCCTGCACCGAAGACTCCATCGAGAGCATCCCGATATTAAACTTCTGTTGGTTCAACAGTCGGAGGCTGACGCTCTCACCCTCCACAGTCGGAACCGTGGCAACCCGGACATCAATCCCCGAGCCCTCAAAGGAAAGGTTGATACGGCCATCCTGCGGGAGACGCCGCTCCGCGATATCGAGACGCGACATGATCTTCAGGCGGGCGATCACCGAACTCTGAAGAGCCTTGATGTTCTCTGGCACCGCTATGTCGATGAGGACACCATCAACCCTGTATCGGATCCGGAGATTATCGGACAGCGGTTCCACGTGAATATCCGTGGCCCGTTGCTCCAGGGCCTCCCTGATAATCTGATTCACAAACTTGACAACACTTGCCTCCTCATCCTCATCCTCATCGATAACACTCGCTTCATCTCCCTGCTCCAGATTCTCATAGTCCAGATCTCTGCCTTCGAGGATCTGCTCAAAGGTGTCCGCCCCGACACCGTAGAGTCGCCGCAACCCGTCATGAACCCTTCGCCGTGATGCCATCCTCCAAGTGATCGGCATTTCAACCGCCTGGACCGCCGCCTGTCGCGCGGCCAGATTAAAGGGATCATAGGTGGCAATGACCAGTCTTCGAGTCCCGTGCTCTTCACTCCCTTCGAATTCCACGGGAAGAATCCGATGCCTCAGGGCAACCTGCGGCCCACAGATCTGCCGAAGAGGCAGAGGCTCGGAAGGAGAGGGAATCTCCTCAAGCCAATGGATCCCCAGGGAATTTGCGAGGGTCCGCATATACGGCTCCTCATCGACCATCTCGGCATCAAGAATGTCATCCAGCGGACTTCGCTGCCCTGCAGCCGCAGCAACGATCACTTCCGAGAGAAGATCGATATCATTGCATCCAGTGTTCCGGGCGGGAGCGATCAGCAACTCTGTCATATCGTTTTGGCTGTGCAGATGATGCCCACGAACTCACCATATGTCACTACTTTCGGGGCTCGAATGGGCCTTTGAACTCCGCCGGGGCCCTTTCGGCCTCTCTGACTCTTTATCGTGCGGGAAAACGCCGCAAATTCCGCAAGGTTTGTGTCAGAGGCCCCCATTCGGACCTCTGCTTCTCAGCTCTCGTGGTCAGCAAGGTAGCGCTCAGCCTCGAGCGCGGCTGCACAACCTTGCCCTGCTGCGGTAATAGCCTGACGGTAATAGTGGTCTGCCACGTCACCGGCAGCAAAGAGACCTGGTGTCCGCGTGGAAGTCCGTCCCGGCGTTTGNAGGATATAGCCGTCTTCATCGAGGTCAGCAAGACCGTTAAGAAATCNACTGTTCGGAATATGTCCGATCGCGATGAATACCCCTTTGACCTGCAAAGACCCCTCCTCCCCCGTTTCCCGGTTTCGAATACTGACAGACTCCATCTTTCCATCATCACCCGGGTGATACGCCGTGAGTTCCGTGTTCCAGACGGCCTCNACCTTTTCATTAGCGAGAGCCCTTTCNGCCATGATTTTCGACGCTCGCAATTCACCGCGCCGATGAACCAGATACACCTTCGTGGCAAACTTGGTCAGAAAGGTCGCCTCCTCACAGGCAGAATCCCCTCCGCCAATGACCGCCACGGGCATATCCCGGTAGAAAGCACCGTCACAGGTCGCACAGGTGGTTAGCCCATTCTTCCCGTTCTCCTCGTTTGGCAACCCCAGCAGGCGAGGCCGAGCGCCGGTCGCCACGATGACAGTCCGGGCTTGCAATGCCTCCTCTCCGCAGTGAATCACAAACGATCCATCCTCCTCCTTCTCCACCAGATCCACCGTCTTGTAGTTAATCCGGGCCCCAAACCGCTCAGCCTGCTGCTGCATATTGAACATCAAGGTCGGGCCATCGACCCCCTCGGGAAATCCGGGATAATTCTCTACCTCACTCGTGGTTGTTAACTGGCCCCCAATCTGGTCTCCCGCCAGAACGAGCGGTGAGAGGTTTGCCCTGGCAGTATAAATGGCGGAGGCCCATCCCGCGCAACCGGTTCCGATGATGATGACGTCTTCCATGGTGTGTTGTAATTTTTCTCGGGTGATCCAAAACCCGGGGCACTCTGATGGCGAGTGAACCGAATAACCAATCTGAAATANCCTTAATTAGCTCTTTTATCCTTCTCTTTCGCAATCCAAGAGCGATCTGCATCCGAGAGCCGACTTTCCCTGGCCCGAATGCGCTTTCCGTCAGGTTCGACAAGAATCAGTTGCCCGGCCTGGTAACGACTCAACCTCGCAAACACCTCTCGACCGTCCTCATCTGTCCACTGACGATATCCCCTTNGACTCATCGAGTTTCGCCACTCCGCGTGGAGTTTAACAGCCTTTCTCGTGTCATTCCGCACTCGGGCCTCGTAAAAATCGGAGTAGCTCTTCCTGTATCCGCGGTAGCGAGCTGCCACTTTTCCATGAGCGCTGACAAGTAAAACGGTTGGAAATCCCTGTACGTTATATTGCCGCTTGAGATCCTTCAGGTAATTCTCCTTTCGGATCTTGTCATCCATCGCGGAGCGTCCCTGGTCTCTGCTCTCTCCCTTGACATTAAAATCCAACCGCAGACGCACCACGGCATCACCGGCCCACTCGCCGAACGAACCCCGAGAAAACACTTCCTTGTCAAGCGATCTGCAAAGCGGACTGAACTGGGTATTGGTGAACCATATGAGCAGGGGTTTACCGGCGCGCATCGCCGATCTCCGAGCTTCGGTGTAACTTACATACCATGGGCCCTCCCGTCCCGTTTCCAGCATCACATCCTCCATGCCCTCCATGCTGCTTTCGGGGTTGTCAGGATCCGTCCACACGAGGTCCTCTTCTCTGGCCCTGATGCGATCCGTGTCCTCCTCATTCAAGTCCGAAGGACCGTCGAGGGTCACCCTCGCCCCGGATTCTCCCGACTGCCCTCCGGCACGCAGAAAGGAGGGCACCCGAAGTGCATCCGGTGAATTCATCCCCGGTCTCGGGCCAGCCAGCCTCTCAATTCTGCTGCAGGAGCCCGCCACCACTGCGAATCCAGCTCCCAGCAAAAATATAACCTTCGCAGTCACATCTCAAGACTACCGCCAAACTGAGATCAATCAAGCCAGCCAATTGTCATTGCCCCCCGCATTCCCGCCCGTAGAATCCCGCTGAGCAATGGCCCGGACACGCTTCTCTCTTCTACTGTTTCTCTTCTTGCTGTGTGGAATCGGGAGCGCTGCAGCTGCCGGCGGCAAGGAAGCCGCCTACCCCAAGGGCGGCAAATGGGATCTCCGCAAGGAACAGCACGCTCATTTCCCTCTCCCACTGCCAGCATACACCGACCCTGAGCACGCGGCCTTCGAGGGAGAGGAGGGCACCCTCTGGGATAAGTTGAGGAAAAGAGCCGTCGCCCAGAATCACTTCAACCTGATAGCCACCATAATTTTCGCCTGCGCCATTCTCCATACCTTTCTCTCCGGAGTGTTTACGGAAATGGCCCACGCCCACGAGGACAGGCACCGTAAGATCATCGAGCAAAAAAAACGAAGGGCAGTGGACAAACCGGAGGATGACGCCAAGGATGATGTCTCCTTTCGGGCATGGTTCTTTCACACCCTCGGTGAGGTTGAAGCTGTCTTCGGCATCTGGGTCATCGCACTTGCTGGAGCGGTAGTGTGGTGCCATGGAATCGTTCCCGGGGAGGGATTCATGCATGGGGTCAGCGAGCTCCAGAATTACCTCGGCCATGATGTAAATTACACGGAACCTCTCTTCGTGGTTGTCATCATGGCCATTGCCGCCACCAGACCCATCATCCGTCTCTCTGAGGCCTGCGTGAACAGGGTCGCTCAGCTCTTTGGTGGAACCCCTGCTGCCTGGTGGTTCTCAACTCTGACCCTCACTCCACTCCTTGGATCGTTCATCACCGAGCCAGCCGCCATGACCATTGCAGCCCTGTTGCTGGCAAAGCGATTCTATTCCCTCACCCCGAGCCCGACCTTTGCCTACGCCACCCTGGGACTCCTCTTTGTGAATGTCTCGGTTGGAGGCACCTTGACTCACTTCGCTGCTCCCCCGGTTCTGATGGTCGCAGAACGCTGGGACTGGGGCATGGGATTCATGCTCACTCAGTTCGGATGGAAGGCCGTTATTGGAATTCTTGTCTCCAACGTCCTCTACTTTGCCATCTTTCGTCGGCGCTTTTCCGAGCTCAACGTGCCCGCAACACGCCATGACCCCAATCAGCCGCCACTCTGGGAAGAGCGGGAGGATGCAATTCCACCCCTCATCACCGCAATTCATATCCTGTTCCTCGGGTGGACAGTCTTTATGGCGCACTACCCACCCCTCTTCCTTGGCGGATTCCTGATCCTGCTTGGGTTCACGGAAGGTACTGGCCACCATCAGAATGACGTCAAGATGCGCACCCCCCTTCTGGTAGGCTTCTTTCTTGCCGGACTGGTGATCCATGGAGGATGCCAGGGATGGTGGATTGAGCTTCTTCTAACCACCTTTGACAACGAGTGGATCCTCATGATCGGCGCGACTATTCTCACGGCCTTCAACGACAATGCCGCCGTTACCTATCTAGCCTCACAAGCGCCTCAACTAGCAGATGCCGCGAAGTATGCGGTCGTCGCCGGGGCNGTCACCGGCGGCGGACTCACCGTCATAGCCAACGCCCCGAATCCAGCCGGTCAGGCGATTCTCAGTCGCTTCTTCAAGGGAGGGGTTTCACCTGCCAAGCTCGCTCTCTCCGCCCTCGTTCCCACAATCATCGTTGGAGCTGCCTACATGCTCCTATAGCCTGCCATGTTCACCGGCCTCATAGAATCTACCGGGCGGACGGTCTGCCTCGAAGAACGCGGAGATCAGGCTCGCCTCACTCTCGAGGTCCCGTTTTCCACCCAAGTCTCTCTTGGCGATAGCATCGCGGTCAACGGCTGCTGCCTCACGGTGGCAGANCAGGAAGGAGAGACCCTTTCCTTCGACATCCTGACCCAGACTCTCAATGTTACCTCGCTTGGATCTCTTGGACCCGGTGCCCTCGTCAACCTCGAGCGAGCCCTTCGNGCCAGTGATCGCCTTGGCGGGCATTTCGTCCAGGGACACGTCGATGCCACCGGGGTCATTAAGGACCTCTCTCCGCAAGGACAAGACCATCGCTACGAAGTGAGTCTCCCCCCCGAAATCGCCCGCTACTGCATTTCAAGGGGTTCTCTCGCAGTGGACGGCGTCTCACTAACAATCGCGGAAATCCTCGATGACTCAGTCCTTTTCTGGATCACACCCCATACCTTCCGGGCTACCAATCTTCAGTCATCCCAATCAGGACAGAGAGTGAATCTTGAAGCTGATCTTCTCGCGAAATACGTCGAGCGCCTCGCGGAAGTGTAGCCNGCACTTCCTTCCCATCTGGCCTAATGTGGAGCCAGTAACTCGAAAGGCCANAAGGGTATGTTCCGTAGAATCCAGAANCCAAGNATCAANNNNAGAANNNNCCATGAAAGGCNTCCGGGCAACCGNACGCGNGGACCACGGTAACNNGCNCCNTTNANCCATGCNNNTCCTTCNATNGCGACNCGCCACNGCNANAAAGGGCAGCAGCAAGACTAGCAGAGCATTTTTCCTGAACGCCTCACCAATCTTAAAGTTGGTGAGCGCATGGCCCGCCCGCGTACCTCCACACCCGGGACAATGCAACCCGGTTGCCTTGTTGAAGGAACAAGGANGGAAAAGGCTCCCCTCCGTTTCCGGATCATTTCCCCTGAGATGGAAAGCCACCGACAATACGAGGACCGCAATCCCAATACCAAGGATGAGTCTCACCTTCACTGCATCGCTTCAGGAGATAATAGGAAATACGCGAGCGCCANACTGTTAGACACAATGCCCACTCCAACCCCAATCCACATCCAGGTTCTTGCCTTTCGAGAGGCATCCTTCGCTCGCGTAATATCTCCCACGGCCACAAACCCGTTAACCTTTGAGGCAAACACAAGAGCTGGAATACCAAAGGGCCANCTNACGCAACCACACAGCAAAATAACCAGAAGCGACGGAACGAAGTAGTTGGGGATCGGCTCATTCGCTATTGTTCCATCACTCATTCCCGGACCCCCGATGCCAGCCTGCGGAATCTGGCTGCCCCCCGGNGGNTGTTGCGCCGGACGGTTTGAGGTCACTGAATCTTCTCCGGAATGACCCATGACCTCACCTGCCGGAAGCCAATCNGGCATCCCTTCCCGCCAGACCAGATCAGTTTGGGCAATCTCTCCGGTGACCAGCATACTTCTCAAGGATGCCTCACTGATTGGACCCTGCCGTTCTCCGTTCTTTGCGTAATACCAGTCCATCTTGCGAAATAATGCCTTGCTTCCTGGAGATTTACCCTGATTGCCCTCTCGATCAATCCTTTAGAGCCGTCGCTTCTCGCACCTCCTGACCGAACACCACAGGCATCGAAGGAAAATGCCACAACCGTGAACAACCTCTGCCAATAGAATGCCTCCTATCCAAAGAAACCGCTGAGTAATGCCAACAATAGAATGGCCAACCCGGTATAACCAGTCGCCAGCCCTGCCACCGCCATCCCCTCTCCTGTCTGCTGGCCAGGCGCCGCCTTGATTTCCGCCTTGGCGAGGTGGCCGAAAATAACGGCGGCCAGAGACGGAATTCCAAACAGGCAACATGAGAACATTCCGACGCATCCACAAACCAGACTCACGATGGCCTTGGGGTTCGTTGGAACCTTTTTTGGTTCCGACGGAAGACTTGAGATTACTTCCACGGCCGTTGCAGGCGTAACAACGTTTGCAGGACTTGGTGACGAGGACGAGGCCTCCGCAGGATTGGCACCACCGTGATCGGGAGTGTTGAACTCCCGCACCTCACTTGCAGGGATCCAACCCTTCATTCCCTCGCGCCAGACGAGGTCGACTCCTGCTACCTCCCCCGACACAACCATGCTCTTGAGATGGGACCTGCTGACCGGCCCTTTTTTCTCATTATTCTTCGCATAGAACCACTCCTCGGACAGTTGAGATGAGACGCTCTCCGGGCGGGTTACCGGCGTAACCACAGTTGCAGGACTCGGTGAAGGAGGGGAGGCCTCCGCAGGATTGGCAGCACCAAGATCAGGAGTGTCGAAGTCCCGCACCTCACGGGCGGGAATCCAATCTCCCATTCCTTCACACCAGACAAGATCGTCGCCAGCCACCTCCCCGGAGACGACCATGCTCCTCAGTTGGGACCCACTGACCGGCCCCTTTTTCTCATCATTTTTGGCGTAGAACCATTCCATTGGATCAGGGCTTTATTGCGGATGAATTGCTCATTGGTTCTAGAAGCTGTCTCGACGTCTACGCTACAAGACGGTTCATCTTTCACTATTCTCCCCTGTCGCGCCAGAGAGACAAGAAGATATGGTCCTGTGCCTCGCCAGGCTGTCACCACGTTCCCTTTTCCCCTCCTTGGTGAGATCAGCGGGCCTTGAGATCGATCGTTCCGCTGAGCTGGAGGGCATTCTTACCGAAATCCCCACCAGCAAAGGCCAGGGCAGACTCGGCGAGGAAATGGCCCTCGGAGCTATAGGTCCGGACGGCGCATTCCTCGAGCACTCCTTCAGCAGCACTATCCTCCTTGGTTCCCATGCGAACAAAGACTCTTCCCTTTCCCTCATGCCTATCGGCCAGCCTTCCAATCAGAGCAGTGAGATCTATCCCAACCTCAATCACACTTTCGTCTCCGGGTCCAGCCAAGGGCACATGTCCAGCATTTGCCCTCCCGAAGAGCGGCCATCCGTTGAATGCCTCTGGAGCGAATTCATGCGACGGGGAGGTTGCGTCCTCCTCATCAGACACCCCGATCACCATCCGAAGATCCGTTCGGTCAGTGCAGGAGAATTTCACTCTCAGGGTATGGCGCGGAATGTAGCGGGTCACCTCCGCTCGCCCGAGGTAATTCCCGCGTTTCCACGTTGGGTCGATCATCGCCGAGTACAAAAGAAAAATCTTTCCGTCCGTGGACCACTTCGGGCCCCACGAATTCACCACGATATAAGCACCCCGCTCCCAATCTGCGAGGGTCACCCGGCCATCTCCATTCACATCCACCTCATTGGTGATTCTCCCATCGCCATTCACATCATACCCAATCTTGTCATCGTATCCCACGCAGGTGATGCCATGACCGTATCCGCTGGGTCCCCAACGGGTCCACAGATCCTCTCCCGCTCCATAATCACCATCCGGAATAGTAACCGTGACTTTCTTCATTTCCCCCATACGCCCATCGAGAGCGAAAAGACCCCCAACGGCCTTCCCGCCCTTTGAGGACTGATTCCGGTCGAAGAGCCAGCCTCGAGCCTCATTGAGCTGAGCCAACGAATGAGCCGGCGAGTAACGATATCCGGAAATCCGATATTCCATCGCTTCCCTCCAGATGGCATAGCCGTCAGGCCAGACTCCTATCTTCTCCAGCCGGACACCGCCGTAGCTTCTGGCGGTTGGAATCCCGACCCTCTTTGCTACCTCCCACCCATGATATGCTTCCGAGCCCGTGTTCTTCGCCCGATTCATCATGTTCCACGAGAAATGCGCAGGAAACCGGTGCGCATCGCTGTCTGCCGCGACTCCGTTCAGCACGTTCATTTCATAAGTGAAAATGGAAGCCACCGAGGCGAACTGACCGCAGGTGCCCCATCTCTGTTTGTATACCGGCGGATATTCGCGGCGGACTGAATTATCGACCCGGGACGGAAGTCTTGCTGGATTACCCTTGATCACGCCAACGTCCTCCCCCCTCGCGCCTGCCCACGTATCATAGTCCTTCCCCTGGGATGGCGGACGGGTGAAATTACCGGGATAGGCTACCCGGGGATCGTCATTGTCTCCAAGGGCCGGACCTCCAAGGAGAGCGAAAAACCCCGTAAAGCAACCGAGAATTATGGCGCTATGTTTTGACATGAAGGGCATGAGCAGGACTCGAGTTACACTTGAAGAGACCGTTACGGCAAGTTCCTCTTGTCGAGCTCGATCCTAAATGCCTCCGGAGCCCGAAGATTCTTTAGCCTCATACCTTCACAGGACCAATGGAAATCCTGTAGGCCCGCTACGACCCCGACTTGAGACTCTTGCCACCACGAGCCCCTCGCGGATCGTTACCTCCAACCACCAAAAATTGCCGCAAAAATTAGCGCCAGCACGATGAGCGGCACGATGACCCCTACGTAGCCCGTTATCAAACCAGTAAGCGCCATTCCGTCCCCCCCGAGCCTGCCTTTGGCCTCGCGGATGTGGGACCTCGCCAGATGCCCACAAACTACCGCTGCAATGGAGGCGAGCAGCGGGACAGCAACCAGGCCAACTAGCCCAAGGACCAAACTAGCAATCGCCAACCCGTTAGTCGGAGGAGGCCCCCCAACCACCGGACCACCGCCAACCGGTTGCGCCACATAATGCTCGGAAACTGCTGAAATCACTTCAGGAACTTCATTAGCAGCACGCCACTCCCTCATCCCTTTACTCCACACCACAGTCGTGAGAGGAAGGATACCCTGCCTGATTAACCCTCGAAGCTCCTCAAGGCTCACCGGACCTTCCCGATTTCCATCTTTCGCGTAGAACCACATCCCCGGTCAGGATACCTGCATCGTCCTGCCAGATCAAGGAGGACAAAATTCCGCTAACAGCTACCCGTCCCCCCCGGGTTCGATGATTGGGAGCAGGATTGATCCTCCGGTTTGTGCCGGAACGATCATCTCGT
Source organism: Roseibacillus sp. (assembly GCA_002723015.1). The sequence goes on from PBNG01000016.1 coordinate 10,248, forward strand.
CTTCCGCCTCCGCGGGATTCCCCTGCGTCTCATCTCGTTCGTCACCCAGCTCCTCCATTCTCCTCGCCTCAGTTGGAGCTGCAACCCCATCAGTTCCAGCAAGCCTATGACCGGTCTCGGAGCCCTCATCACGAGCCGGCACCTGCACGACCAGCGCGCCATTCTGCTGAACAGCCGCAAGAAGATTCCGATTTTCACGGAACATGAATCCCACCGCCACAACCGAAAGCACCAGCAGACTGCACACTGCGACCATCGCTATTCCACTTCGGCGAGCACTCTGAGATATGTAATTGGTGAACTCTCTCTCTGCATCCCGCAACTGGGCGAAGGACTCATTCATGAACTGGCCCGTATCTGCCATTCGATCCCCGAGGAGCTCCATGTTCCGCGCGGTATTCTGATTGGACTGGTCCATTCCCAACAAGGTTCGGTCCAACTTACCAAAGGTATCCTCGACGTGAGACATGGTCGTGCCCATCCTGTTCAGGGACTTGAGAAGAAGTCCGTCCCGGTTCGCTCGCTGCTCGAGGGTCTTGTGAAGACCTTCCAACGTCCTGCCCGTCTCAGCCTGCCGATCACTCATCGACTTAAGACTTTCCACTGCAGTCGGGAGCGGGCTGAGGGACTTAAGGATGCCATCCCGGTCCGTGTGCCCTCCCTCCAGATGATCACGGATCGAACGCATCAGATCCACCATTTCGGTGGCGCCACGTCGCAAGGTATCGATCTCCTCTTCCCGCTTTCTGCTCCGCTTCCAGAATTTCCACCTGGGAACAACCTTGCCCTGGTCGGCCCCTGGTCTCGCCAACCGCTCGACCTTGGCCAAGACACTAGAACCACCTGCTCCGCTCCCCACACCCTGCGACCCGTCGACCGACGTGGCGTCCGGCAACTCTGCCATCACTGCCTTAGGACGGCTTTTTCTCCGGGAGTTCTCTCCCTCCTTGATTGGCAATGGAGCCAAGGGCTCGTTGAAAGGTTCGGGCTGAGGATCGGGGTCGGATGAGCTCATCAGGTTCGGCCCATCGAAGTTATTAAGTAATCTTAACAAATCAAGAGGAGATCTGCGGAACACCAGTATCCGGGCTACCTTCCCTCGCTGCCCCACGATAAGGGGTCCAGGCCATAAAATCGCTTAAGCTGCTGATATAAGGCCGAATGCGTCTCTTCTAGCTGCCTCGGTTTTTCAAAGAACGTCTCCGTTGAAACCGCAAAGAACTCAGCTGGATTGGTCGCGCCATAGTCATCCAGGACCGTGCGCCGCCCCTTGCTGACCCTCTCGAGAAGCTCCTTGAAGGATGCTCGCATCACGGAAGCCCATTCCGGATAATCAGCACGATCCTTAAGCACAGGCAAGCCATCTGCCACTCCATTGAATTGATCAAGCTGGTGGGCAAATTCATGGATAACCACGTTGAGCCCATCCTCTGCATTCCGAGAGCCCTGCTTCACACTCTGCCAGGAGAGAACGACACTTCCGCTCGTCCAGCTTTCGCCCAGACGGATACTTTTGATTCCCAGTTCGTCCCTCACCTCATAGGCATCCGGATAAACGAGCACCGAGCGCAGGCGCCCAAAATGATCGTATCCGCTCGCGAGGAGAAGAAGGCAGGCCTGAGACGCAATTATCAATTGCATTTCCCTCGTGACCTCCTCCAGTCGGCCGCACGGTTCAAACCCGACCTCATGAAGGAACACCTGGATACGCGCATCCATCTCGGGTCCCAACGCACCAGGCAGCGCCGCATAGAGAGGAACCTTCTCATGCAACATGGAACAGTCTTCCTTCGTCAATGGGGTCGCTCGGACTTCCCGTCGTTTCGATAGCTTGATCCTTCGGTAGAGAAACGCAACCAGCCCCGCGCTTACTACGATAACTATGAAAATGGCTATTCCTTCCATCAGCGTTGCCCCTCATTCCAGTCTATCATTTCGTTGTAGCATATTCCCTTTCCTCCAAAGAGATCAAGAGCACTTCCAACGGTCACATCTACCTTCCCGTCACTAGAGTCCTCCACGATCCGGAGATCCTCCATGCATCCAACACCTCCAGCATAGGTAACAGGCTTCCCGTCCCACGAACCAAGAAGGGAAACCAATTCTACATCCACTCCCTCACACCTGCCCTCCACATCGGCGGCATGAACCAGAAACTCCGCGCAGTGGGATGCGATTCGGTCGAGAGTCTCGCCGGTGACCAGAAGGTCGGTAGGAGTCTGCCAGCGATTCATGGCCACCCTCCACCCTTCCTCCACCCGTCGCGCACTCAAGTCCACGACCACCCTGCTGGAACCCACTTCCGCCGCCAGCTCGCGAAGCCGCCCGGGGAGAAAGACGCCGTCCCTGTCAAAGAGCCACGAAGTAACAATTACATGACTGGCTCCCGAGGCTATCCAACTGGCAGCATTGTGGACATCGACCCCTCCTCCGACTTGAAAGCCATCAGGCCAGGCGGCGATTGCCTCCTGCGCAGCCTCCTCGTTACCCGGCCCCAGCATGATCACGTGACCTCCCACCATCCCATCGGTCCGGAAGCGGTCCGCAAACCACCCGCTGGGCTCTCCTGCCACGAAATTTTCAATTGGGCCTCGACCGCCCTCCCGCAGGGATCCCCCTACGATCTGCTTCACCCTGCCTTCATGAAGGTCAATACACGGCCGAAATTTGGTCATAGCCAGACCGTTAAAATGGCCCTTTATTCTAGGAAAGCCAATTACCAATGCCTGCCCTGCCTCTCTCTTGCTTTATTCTCTTTCTTAGCGCGGCACTTTTGCAGGCACAAGATGCGCAGCGGCCAACTCCTGCGCCTGCTCAAACGGCGGCGACCAAGGCGGTTCCAGACGGAATGGTTCTTATCCCCGGGGGCACTTACCGCAGGGGATCCGAGCATAAATTCAAGCAAACCCGGGCCGAATATCCTGAGGAGAGCCCAATCCACGAAGTCACCGTTGACGGCTTCTGGATGGACATCACCGAGGTGACCAACCGGCAATTTCAAAGATTTACTGATGCCACCGGATACAAGACGCAGGCAGAACGAGGTTGGGATTCGAAGGATTTTCCGGATGCTCCGCCGGAACAACTCAGGGGCGGAGCCCTCATTTTTAAGCCCACGCCCCGCAAGGTCGAACTATTCCGACCAGGCGCAGAATGGCAATGGTGGCAGTTCGTCAGAGGTGCCAATTGGCGTCACCCGGAAGGGCCTGATTCAACCATCGTCAACCGCATGGACCACCCCGTTGTTTGTATAACTAATGAGGACGCGGCTGCCTACGCTCAGTGGTCAGGAAAACGATTACCCACCGAAGCGGAATGGGAGCGTGCTGCACGGGGCGGTCTGGATGACAAACTCTTCAGCTGGGGCGATGAACCCAAACCTGGTGACAAATGGCATGCCAATGTCTATCAGGGGCAATTTCCGAACAGGAATACTGCCGAGGACGGATTTCCGGGCACCGCCCCGGTCAGATCATTCCCTCCGAACGACTATGGACTTTATGACATGGCAGGCAATGTATGGGAGCACTGCTCAGACCTCTACCGCCCCGATTACTACAAGACCTTCGTCAAGCTCCCGGAGCCCAAGGCCAACCCGAAGGGACCCGACAAACCCGTGAGTCAACCGATGGTCCAGCAATACCTGCAAACGAGGAATTATCCGGCCGAGGAGCCCTTTCATCGGCTCGCCTGGCTCTGGGTCACCAAAGGAGGCTCACATCTCTGTCACCACACCTACTGTCTTCGTTACCGCCCAGCCGCCCGGCACTATTCGGAATCCCTCTCCCCGACCAATCATACTGGCTTCCGATGTGTCCGATCCCGGTAACGAGCCACACGGTCACCGAATCACCAACCCAAGCACCTCTCTTCAAGCGTGTCCTGGCTGAAGTCTCACACCTTCCACCACCGGGAGTTCAGCGACCTCGAGGCCCTCTATCTGGCCAAGCAGAGGACCGGACTTAAGATCTCTCTCTGCATCCCCACCCTCAATGAGGAAGAGACCATCGGCGAGGAAGTCATGATTCTTAAGAGGGCTCTCGTCGATGACATTCCCCTTATTGACGAGTTCGCGGTAATTGATTCAGGCTCCACCGATCGAACAGCTGAAATATGCACCTCCGGCGGGGTCGAGTTTGTTCACTCAGGAGACATCCTGCCCTCGTTCGGCTTCAAACGCGGCAAGGGAGAGAATCTCTGGAAGAGCGTCTATCACCTCACTGGTGACATCATCTGCTTCGTCGACGCTGACATCAGCAACATCCACCCCCGCTTCGTTTACGCACTCATCGCACCCCTCCTCCTGAGCCCGGACACCCATTACGTAAAATCCTTTTACGAACGCCCCCTCGTCCAGTCGAGTGGCGATATCCGGTCCTCTGGAGGAGGGAGGGTAACGGAGATCCTCGTTCGCCCCCTTTTGTCACTCTTCTATCCAGAACTGACCCAGCTGTTTCAGCCTCTCAGCGGGGAATATGCCGTCCGCCGTGAAGTGCTTGAGCGAATTCCCTTTCCGGTGGGATACGGAGTAGAGACCTCGCACCTTCTCGACGTCTATGAACACTGGGGCATGGAAGCCTTCGCGCAGGTCGATCTCGACAAACGAATCCACCGCAATCAATCCACCGCAGCGCTGGGACGCATGTCCTTCGGCATCCTGCAATCGTTCCTTGCCCGTCTTCGTGCGCAAGAAAAGATGACAACTTCCTCCGAACTCTCGAGTATCTATCGCGCTCTCGAAATTGCTGGTCCTCATTATCAGGAAATTAAGACCCAGATTATCGAGGAGGAACGTCCTCCCCTGATTGAGATCCCGGAATATCTCAGGAAATTTCCCCGCCTTTCCGGAACACTCCAGAGAGCCGCTCGGAATCGGGCAGACACCCGGGCGAGGCCCCCGGAGGGCAGATAACCAGGCGCAGCAGACCCATCACATGTCCGTTGCCCTCGTCCATTACCACCTGCGCGCAGGAGGAGTGACCCGCGTCTTGGAACGGCAATCAAAAATACTCGATGATGCGGGAATATCACATGTCGTTCTGACCGGAACTCCCCCCGAGAACGGGTCACAGATTCCGTTCCGCACAATTCAGGGACTCGACTACGCTGTCGCCCAGCCTCGTGGGGAGAGGGCATCCGATCTCCTGAAGCGAATGCGTGCAGCTGCCACCGAGGTCCTCGGGCATCCGCCCCGATGCTGGCACCTTCATAATCCCACCCTCGGAAAAAACCCGCACCTCCCACAGCTCATTGCCGAGCTCGCCGAAAGCCAGGTCTCCCTTGTCATGCATATTCATGATCTCGCCGAGGAGGGCCGCCCGGACAACTATCGTACTCTGCGTCACAACCGGCGCACCTATCCGATCGCTCCGCAGATCCACTACCTTACAATTAACTCCAAGGACCTCACTCTTCTCCGGGCGGCAGGAATCCCTTCGGGACAGAGCTCGCTTCTTCCGAATGCGGTTCCCGCGGAGGGCCCTCCTGCTCCTTACCCTCCCATGGATGCATCGCATCCGCTTGTCCTTTATCCCGTCAGAGGCATCCGCCGGAAGAACCTCGGTGAATTTTGTCTGATCTCCGGACTCGCCCCTGAGCCTACCCGGTTCGCCCTCGCACTTCCGCCCGGAACACCACAACCGGACAGCAGCTACTCTCAATGGAATACTCTCGCTAGAGAACTTCGCTTGCCGGTACAGATGGGAGTGGTCGGGTCGGAGAACCCCGAACCCGGAGCCCGATCTTCATTTCCCGACTGGGTGCAGGCCTCCACCCACTTCATGACCACCTCCATTGCCGAGGGGTTCGGACTCTCTTTCCTCGAAGCGGTCACCCTGCATCGCCCCCTGTTGGGGAGAGACCTTCCTGAAATCACCTCGGATTTCCGCAAGCATGGCCTTGACCTCGGCTCTCTCTATGACGCCCTCTTCCTTCCCCGCACATGGATCGATGGCAAGCGTCTCCGCACCCTGATTGAAGCGCATCTCCAGAACCTGTACGTATCCTGCGGAGAGTCCTTGCCGTGCGATCTCGCGGATGAGACCATGGATGCTCATTTTAGTGACAGGTTCTTAGACTTTGGGAAGCTTCCTGAAGTCTTGCAAATGGAGGTCATTCCACGCGCCATCGCAGCCCCTGGTGAGATCCTGTGCCGGGAAAAAGGCAGGATCGCTCCGGTGTCTGAGTGGCTGCCTGCAGCTATGAACAAACCTCAACAGGACATGGTCGAGGACCTCAGCCCCTGGTCACTGGAGACCTATCGTCACTCCCACATGGAACTATACGATTCTCTCGCACGCTGCCGACCCGCAAAACCTTGCTGGCTCGAGCCGAGAGAGGTCCTGCTCCAATACCTTCGTCCCGAGCGATTTCATTTTCTCCGTTCCTGATAATGAGCATTCCCCACCTGGAAACCTTTCGCGCTCTTCTAGACGAGGACAGCACTTCACCTGCCGACTGCGACCCAGCGCTTCCACGTCTTTCTGGAATCAAGGCAGTCATTTTTGATGTCTATGGGACGCTCTACACTTCGGGCCGCTACCGGGAAAATCTCCAAGGTGGTTCCACCATCGAGGAGAAACTCCGAGCCATTCTGCTGACGCACCAGATTGAACCACCAAACGACCATCATCCCCTTGGTGCCAATCTTTTGAAATTGATCCAGCATGAGCATAAGGCCGCGAGAGCACGCGGCGTCCCATATCCTGAGGTGGAGATTCGCTCCATCTGGAGCCAGCTGCTCGACCGCCCCATAGATCACGTGATTGAGGACATCGCCATCCGTTACGAATGCATGACCAATCCGGTCTGGCCGATGCCCGGTGCATCCGAACTGCTAGCCAGCCTCAGGCACCGCCAACTCCTTCTTGGAATCGTCTCAAACGCTCAATTTTATACCCCTCTCCTGTTCCCCGCCCTCCTCCAATATTCGTTACCCGACCTCGGATTCAATGAGGCCTTATGTGTCTTCTCGTATCAACACGCGGCGGCAAAGCCCGGAGGAGAACTTTACAGGATTCTGAGCGAGCGACTTTCCCAACATGGGATCCTGCCACAGCAGGTCCTCTACATCGGCAACGATGCCAGCAAGGACATCCATCCTGCGTCCGAGGCTGGTTTCCGGACCGCCTTGTTCGCAGGAGACCAGAACTCCCTCAGGCTACCCTCCCGGAAAAGCGAACTCCTGCCACCGGACGCTGTTCTCACTCACCTCCTGCAGGTTCCACGTCTTCTTGGGGAGCGGCCATGACCAACGCCCAAGACAACCCGTGACACCATCCCATGGAGAGCCATAGAACTGACCCTCGCTCCATCGTCATGCATGCGGTGAGAGCCCTCCTTGCCATGGCGCTGGGCGTATTCTTCATACGCGTTGGTCTTCTCCATTTCACCGATACGGATTGGTTTGAACCCATAGTGCCGCCCATTCTAGGGTTTTCACGGTTCTGGGTTCACCTCAGCGGAGTTATCGAAATCGTCCTGGGCGTTGGCCTCATCATTCCCGCCTCGCAAAAACCAAGCGCCGCTGCCACAGCTTTATTCCTCGTTCTGGTTTACCCGGCCAATCTCAACATGTGGATCAACAATCTCTCTCTGGGAGATGGAACCACCCTGACACTGTGGGGACACGTTATCAGGCTTGCGCTACAAATGATCGCTATTGCCTTCTGCCTCTGGATTGCCCGAAAGCGCTGACCACCCGAGGCTCATTCTGTCTCCGTCAGCCACCCCATTGCGATGAAATGACCGCTTTCGCACTAGTGACAATCGGGCGTTAATCTTTTGCAAGGCAGCGGCAGCCTGATCCTTCTCTCTCAGGTATAACCATCAACGTGACGTAACGATCCCGCAAATACCCTGTCTATTCGGTCCACTATGCATGTTGATGGGTTTTCATGCGCGACTGATAAAAGGTTTCTCCAAACTCAATATGAGCGTTGTAGGTTAACCGTTTCATAACTAGGCAGAGCGGGGTCGTTCGTCACTCATTTTTTGTAGAGCCTGCCATCTCTGCCAACCGCTCCTTAAACTTCGTGGCAGGCGCCCAATGTCCCAACAGCGTTCCTCCGGCCAGCATGCCGAGGCGCCGGCCTGACGAACCCTCAGTGTCGGCTGAGCCCGCCCAAACATTCCGGCCTGAAAAACAGCGTTCTCGGCAACTTGCCTAGGCGTCAGACCGAAGGGTCTTCTCGTAACCAACAATTCTTTCGATCCAAGGATCTGATAGCTCCTCGAAATCAATATCACAATCCACCCGTTCCGCGATCGATACCCCACCNAGACGAAGAAATTCCTTCTCCATGTCTTTGGCGAATCCGTTGAAAATGTCATAGCCAGAATCTCCGAGGCCACAGATTGCAAAACGCTTCCCGGCGAAATGACCATCGGCATAGCCCTTCAGCTTTTCAAAGTAGCCCACCGAGTCATCCGGGGGCTCGCCCTCACCCCAAGTGCTTACCACAAAGTAAAGATCGGTAAGCTCCGAAATCTGGTCCGGCTCTGAATCGAACATATCCACGCAACCCACCTCGATCCCAGCACCCTCGAGCTCTTCCTGAAGTTTCTCGGCAACCTCCTGCGAGTTCCCGGTCTGGGTGGCAAAAAAGATTTGGGATTTCTGCATGGCCTCTTCTACAGGATTTTTCCGGGTTTGGCTAATGGTGGATTGTCATTAATCGAGACTGTTTTCCACAAAATATCCACCACATCCACTTTATTGCGCCAACGGCCTCCGACCCACCTCCGCCGCGTCATGAACCCGACCAATGGGCACTGCCTCTGCGGGGACCCATTTCTCGATCACCACTCCTGTTGGCTATGCGGCTGCTCAAGAATTCCGCTGCTGATAGCATTAGGAAAAACCGAAGCCAGCAGAGCACAGAACAGCGCTGGGATTCTCATGATGATTTCAGCGTGAATTGCGCATGAAAGCCAATACACGACTTCGAGCGATACCATCCAGTTGAGTGAAGGACGCATTCCATGCAGAAAAAGACCTCATCCCAATACTAACAAGTTCCCTTTGTAATTGCATATCGCGAGACCGAGTGCCAATCCTTCCTGCGCATTTCCACCCCAATGAGCGAACAAGGCATAACGGCATCCCACTGGTGAATTTTGAGAAGGCACGCTCATGGCAGATGACTCCATCCTCTGGCTTGAATCGTGCCAGAGCACGAACGACGAGGCCGCTAAATACGTGAGCAGCCGCGACTACCTCACCGTTGCCGCAGGTCAGCAGTCCAAGGGGCGAGGACGCATGGGCAGGACCTGGCACTCTCCCCCTGGGTCAGGATTATATCTCAGTCATATCGTATTTCCAAGATTCAGTCAGAAGATCTGTGGCGTCATTCCACTCCTGGCGGGTGTTGCGGTTGCAGAGACCTGTGAATCCCTCGGGGTCTCTGTTCAACTCAAATGGCCTAACGATATCTTCATAGGGTCAAGAAAGCTGGCGGGGATACTCTGTGAAACACAAGGTCAGCCATCCCAGTGGAATGCTATCATCGGGATAGGTCTAAACCTGAGAACTCCACAGTCCGGATGGCCCGGGGACCTACCAGCGATCGCGCTTGACTCCATTTACGAGGGAGAATTAAGCAAGCGGTGGATCGCGAGGCATCTGGTGAGAAGGATTGAGAACCGGATGATCGAACTCGAGCTTCACGGCACGGAACCCCTCTTTGAGTCGTGGTATGAAAGGGCCTTTGCTCTCGATACACCTATCCGGCGAGGGAACCTCGAAGGGACCTTTGCCGGACTTACCCCCCGGGGTGCATTGATGATTCGCACCACAGGCGGAACAGAGACAATCGAGGCCGGTGATATTGAGGTGGTCCCCGGCAAATAGCTTGGCTCTACGACAATTCGCCTCGAGGGTCCAAGGCCCTGATTCTCTGCAGGAAACGATCTCGCGAGACCTCTCCCAACCGGCCGGTGCAGTTCCTTGACGGGAAAGCAAAATCTTTCTAGGTAAATGGCGCTTCCACTGCACGGGGGTGGCCAACTTCACCCCGCGCGCCTTCTTCCCGGCATTAGGACCACACGCTCCCTGCCTCTAACTACAAACTCATGTCAGACACCGACCTCAGGGCAACAACCACCCATGACAAACTCATGGTCGTGAACCGTGGGGAGATCGCGATCCGCGTCTTCCGGGCCGCCACCGAACTCAGCTTACGGACCGTCGCAATCTACGCGGAGGAAGATCGCTTCTCCCGGCATCGTTTCAAGGCCGACGAAGCATACCAGCTGCGAAAGGAAAAGGGACCTGTAGGCGCTTACCTTGACATCGAGGGCATTATCGCCATTGCGAAGGAAAAGGGAGTGACTCTGATTCACCCGGGTTACGGATTTCTCTCCGAGAATGCTGACTTTGCGCGCGCATGTCGGGACGCCGGCATTAAGTTCATCGGTCCGGACCCGGAGATGCTTGACGCCATGGGCGACAAGGTGTCTGCCCGTGCCCTTGCCAAGAAAGCTCACGTCAACACCCTGCCTGGAACCGAGGATCCAGTTTCCGACCGGGAGGAGGCACGCAAAATTGCCCGGGAAATTGGCTTCCCTCTCATCATCAAGGCAGCCTTCGGTGGCGGAGGACGCGGAATGCGGGTTGTCGACAAGGAAGAGAATCTTGACTCTCTCCTCGATCAGGCGCAGGCCGAGGCCGAAAACGCCTTTGGCAACCCGGCCGTTTTCCTCGAACGCTTCGTTGGGCGCGCCAAGCATATCGAGGTGCAGATCATGGGCGACAGTCATGGCAACATTGTCCACCTCCATGAACGCGACTGCTCCGTTCAGCGCCGTCACCAGAAAGTAATCGAAATCGCCCCTTCCGTGGACCTCGACGAAGCAGTTCGCCACCAGCTGTGCGAGGCCGCGGTTCAAGTAGCCCGATCAGTCGAATATAACAACGCTGGCACCGTTGAGTTCCTGCTCGATACCGACACTAATGAGTGGTTCTTCATCGAGATGAACCCACGGATTCAGGTCGAGCACACCGTGACCGAGATCATCACGGGCGTGGACCTCGTCCGCTCTCAAATCCTTGTCGCTCAGGGGCATGATCTTTTCGGCCGGGTCATCGATATCCCTGCTCAGGATAGCATCCCCCGCAACGGCTATGCGGTGCAGGCCCGAATCACTACCGAAGACCCGGCCAACAATTTTTCTCCTGACTATGGTAAGATCCTGAACTATCGCTCGGCTGCAGGATTTGGCATTCGACTTGATGCGGGAACCGGGGATGCGGGATCAGTGATTACGCCGTTCTACGACTCCATGCTCGTGAAGCTGACCGCGTTCGGTCCGCGTTTTGACATTGCCCTGCAGCGCATGGATCGCGCACTCCGGGAATTCCGAATCCGTGGGGTGAAGACCAACATACCTTTCATCGAAAACGTCATCCTCAACGAGACCTTTCGCACCGGCAAGGCGACCACCCGGCTGATTGACACCAATCCCGACCTCTTTAATTTCAGACCCCGCCGCGACCGGGCGACCAAGCTACTGAACTATCTCAGTGATGTGACGGTCAATGCCAACCCTACGGCCAAAGGTCATAAACTTGAGGGCGCCCTCGCACCGGCCCGGGTTCCCGCCTGTGACCCACGGGTAGACATTCAGCCTGGATCACGCAACAAGCTTATCGAACTTGGACCAGAGGGATTTGCTCAATGGATTCGAGATCATAGGCCTCTCCTCATCACGGATACAACCATGCGTGACGCGCACCAGTCACTGATCGCGACCCGGATGCGTTCTGTCGACATGCTCAACATCGCACGGTATGTAAGCCAGAGCGCCCCCACCCTTTTCAGNCTTGAGATGTGGGGCGGCGCCACCTTTGACACCGCGATGCGCTTTCTCAAGGAAAGCCCATGGGACCGGCTACGCGAACTTCGCCAGCTCATCCCAAACATCTGTTTCCAGATGCTCTTCCGGGGGTCCAATGCCGTAGGGTACTCAAACTATCCAGACAACGTAGTGGAGGGGTTCATCAGGCATTCTGCCGAGTCGGGTATGGATATCTTTCGGATCTTCGACTCCCTGAACTATCTTCCCAACATGCAGGTCGCAATGGAGGCCGTTCGGGAGCACACCAACTCAATTTGCGAAGCGGCTGTCTGCTATACGGGAGACATCGATGACCCTGAGCGGGAAAAGTATTCGCTGAACTACTATATCAACAAGGCGAGAGAACTCGAAAAAATGGGGGCCCATATTCTTGCCATTAAGGACATGGCTGGCCTTTGCCGACCGGCCGCAGCCACCAAGCTGTTCAAGGCCCTGCGCGAGGAAATTGGTATCCCGATTCACTTTCATACTCATGACAGCTCCGGCATCAGCGCGGCCTCTGTCCTGGCAGCCTCTGAAGCAGGCGCTGACATTGTCGACCTGGCGCTCGCATCCATGTCAGGCTCCACCAGTCAGCCCAACCTCAACTCTGTAGTTGCAGCCCTCAAGGGGCTCGAACGAGATCCGGGNCTCGATCCAGACGCTCTCAACACCATGTCTGATTACTGGGAGGAAGTGCTGGAGTTCTACACTCCTTTCAATACCTCTCCCCGGGCCGGCTCCGCCGAGGTTTACATTCACGAGATGCCCGGAGGGCAGTTCACCAACCTCAAGGAACAGGCCAACGCCATGGGGCTTGGCCACCGCTGGCCTGAGATCGCCCGGACCTATGCCGGCGTCAATCAGCTCTTTGGAGACATCATCAAGGTAACTCCAAGCTCCAAGGTTGTCGGCGACATGTGCATGTTCCTGATCACCCGTGGCATCAAACCGGAAGAGGTCCTCAACCTCGAACCCGGATCTCTCGACTTTCCTGAGTCGGTCATCGACATGCTCTGGGGCGGCCTGGGGCAACCTGATGGAGGTTGGCCNNCGGACATACAGAAGGTCGTGCTTGGGGANCGAGAACCAACCACCAAGCGTCCCGGGGAACTCGCCGAACCGATCGACCTCGACACCACCCGGAGCACCCTCGCCAGCCAGCTGGGCCGTCCTGTGACGGACGATGACCTATACAGCCACCTCATGTATCCGGCGGTTTTCGCGGAGTTTGACGAATTCATCCGCACCTACGGCAAGCTTCAGGGATTACCCACCACCTCCTTCTTTTACGGGCTTTCCATCGGGGAGGAAATCTCAGTCGAAATCGGACCCGGGAAGATTCTCTTCATCAAGCTCATTGGCATCAGTGAGGCGAACGACGAGGGCCTGCGAAATGTCTTTTACGAACTGAACGGAATGCCACGGGAATCTGCCGTGGTCGATCAGGCTCTCGCACCCAAAGATGCTACCGCTCGCCTCAAGGGGGATTCCAGCGACCCGCTTCAGGCAGTGGCTCCGATGCCCGGCATGGTCACGGAGGTCAATGCCGAAGTTGGGACCAAAGTAGAAGAGGGTGACCCTCTCATCACACTCGAGGCCATGAAGATGCTTACCACAATCTCTGCCAGNACNGCAGGAACTGTCACCGAGATCCTGGCTNAGAAGGGCGAAGCGGTGGAGACTGATGATNTACTGGCCCGTCTGGAATCATAGGACCGCGGACCTCTCATCTGAGGCGCGCCTTGTTCAATTGAGAACGATCGTAGTTCACGGCCTCAAGGGTGATCCGAGTCCGGGCAGGGCGGTTCGGGTGATCGGGGTGCTTGAGATCCTGTTCAATGATACGAAAAAAAGTCACTTTGGATCCCTTCACGCCATACTCCCGGGTCGTCTTCCCGGGAATACCAAAGCCCCCTAACTCCACCACTGAAGCACCCCATATCTTTCTCGCGTGCTTCTGNAACTTCTGAATAACGGACTCTTTTCCGTCACCCTCTCCCGGGGCAATTTCAACAATAATTGCAACGCACGGCATCTCCCGCTCGAGAGCCGCCTTNAGGAAAGCATAGCGAACCTCGTGCCTATTCAAGANCCGGTGACGCTCTCCCTTGCANGCATAGATAATTCGTTTTTTCTCGATCGTCGGAAAGAACGGGGTCGCACCACCCAGATCCTCACGAAAGGCATCAAGCGTCCTGAGCAGGCCCTGCCCTTTGGCCAATTCACCGCTAAGAAGAACAACCGTCAGGGCTACGACTAATGATTTCATGGTGAGAAATGATGAATGAGGGGCCGCGACCCCCCCGGCCCCACCTCTTTAACGGGCCATTGAGGCCGCTTTCTCGACGACAGTTCCGCCCGAGGAATCGGTCAACATACGGATCCGNTCTCCCGAACGGAGACCCCTGAGGCCGCGGGTTCGCTGCAGAACTGTCACAAGCTCTCCCCCATCCTTTCGGACACGGATCTCGTATGCAGTCTTATCTGCAAATTTCTCGCCNAGACCCCCAAGCAAGCCACCCACGAGGGCTCCCTCAAATGCCGCTCCATCATCAGATCCGATCAGGGCCCCCGCAATCACCCCACCCACAACTCCGCTNCCATCATCAGCCGAATCATTGTAGGCAATTTCCTTGANGGCGAGAACCGTTCCGNACTCCTCCTTGTAGGACTTTTGCAGCTGCAGAGAGGTAGCGGGCGTGGTGACGGTTCTGCATCCCCCAGCCAGTAATGCAATAAAAGCAAACAGAATGAATACTTTCATAGTGTTCATGCGGCGACTTCACCGGAAAGTGATCCGTCTCGCAAGTAAACACCTGCCGAAAGNATCCTCTTCCTCGNGCCACCCCGTGAATCAAGTGCAGAACTATTACCGGGAACGAGGACCTGACATCTCACTTGATTCGCCTTCGCCATACCGAGGTCCGCAATTTTTGATCGCAGTCTACAAACTCGAACCCAGCATCTCCGACTCTCTTCAGCCCCTCAGAATCGACAAAAGGAAGGATCATCCATTCCCACTTCTGAGAATCATCCCAGGAGGGCGANTTAACACGTTTGTCTTGGAACCCGGTTGCTCCCAGAGACAAAATCACAGTGGTGGTGAAGAATNCNCCAATCAGGGCTGACTTGAGNTCGATTGTTTTCANCGTGNCCGAGTCTTACCAAAACATAACCCAAAAAACAGACCAACATGAGAAAGGTTCTCTCGGAGGGAGGCATGTTGAAGAAATACNNGAGTTGTTAGATNGAATCGCTGGAATTTAATGTCCCNAATCCACCCTTGGACGGCCCTTTTTNTCACGTTTCCAGGTGCGCAGTTTATGTCATGACCCGACTTTCACTCCGCGTTCCAGTGATGCTTTTTGCGCTCGTGACAGGTCATAAAATAACGACTAATTAAATCGCCCACTTACCACTACCATGGCACGGTTAAAGCACTATGGGATCTTCAGAGTTCGTTATTGTTATTTTTTGGTGCCTGATCGTTACGGTCCCGCTCCTTGTCTGTGCAGGGCTACTCGTGAATGCTGTCCGAAATTGGTCTACGATCACAACCCTGGCAGGCACCTGCGCCCTGACTATTTCCCCGCTGGTTGCAGCTGCTGGCGGCATGAATGATTACNACACAGGAATGNNCTATGTCGTAGNCGCACTCCTACTCGGAGGGGCGGGTTTCTTGACTTCCTGCGTTGGCGCATTCGGGGTGAGCGCGAAGTATATTGCGCTACTGAAACGNGCGAAGGACCTGGAAGTAATTCTCGCACAGATTCAGGAACGGATGGCTGGAGGACCGGAGAGGCCTGCCAGCAAANACGACCCCTCAAAGGAACAGTGATCATTTATCTATAAGCCGAACCGGGTCTCTCCGATTATAGGAGATTGNAGCGCATCNTGACAAAAAAGGAACGGAGCTGGTGAGGNNAGCTTTAAAGCGTTTCACAGGTAATCNCCTCGGTTTTTAGCAANAAGCGGGGCGAGGTTACTCTTTAGCCTCAGGCTGCAAGTTNTTGGCGCGTTTCTGCTNATGGATCTCCTTGATGGCATCCTCGTAGCCATAGGGGTCGTAGCCNTCGACGTCGTGGCGNTNGGAGAATGGTGGCGACTTTGCCTTCTTGAGCTGGAGGCCTTTGCCTTTCTTTATCAGCGGGCCGTGGACCCNGCAGATTACCCCGNCGATAGCGGNGAGCACTAAAAATACGGCTTCNATNGTTTCTAGCCACTCCCATCCCTTCCACCCGAATAGAAGGACTACCGGGATGACGACAAATACGAACCAAGGCCAGCACGAGGTATAGCCCANCCTCTACTCTTACTTCCCCCTCGGCGCANGTGGCAAGCACGAGAACCCTCCCNACAGAAAATTCTATTCCGAGGCAGCGTCACCGCGGGAAAAAAGTGTATATCTGTTAGAAAACTGAGCAGCTCAATTACGAGGAATCTTGGAAATTNAGCCAATAACAGCAATGGCGACACCCCATCCTATCGCTGCTCCCGGTTTGATTCCGTNGGCCATNAGGGCAACACTGATGACTAAACCAACAACAACGTTGATTTCNGACCAAGCTCACCAGCTCTCTGACTTTCACTACCCTAGCNTGTCTCGCTTAAAACCTTTGTCGAATTCGTTGACNACTACGNTNGNCAGCAATCCTGCAACTTGANGNAGATCAGCGCACTCAGAATTTGCAGGAGACGCCCGGTGCGCGGCTTGTTTGCACTTTTGGATCACTTCCCGGAAACAGCTTNGGCTNGGGANTACCTGAGCCTCTTTTACAAGGAGTATCTGTGAACCCTAGGCAGTCTCTTTTATGNCANCCTANGGACGCTTCAGCGCATATTTTTGGATCAACTCAAGCGAGACAAATTCAAGAGCCTTCTCCTGAGTGGCTTCTAGGTCAATCAGGGGCGCAACGCCTGCCCGCTCAGCCTCAGCCCATCGTGCGGCGCAGAGACACCATCGGTCTCCGGGCTTGAGTCCAGGAAAGCCATACATGGGAGCGGGTGTGCTCAGGTCATTACCTTGAGCNCGCGTATATGCCAGAAAATCCTCCGTCATCTGTGCACAGACGACATGCACACCTCGGTCATGAGGACCGGTGTGACAGAAGCCATCGCGCTCAAAGCCTGTTAAGGGGGATGTGCAACATTGATGCAGCGGCTCACCGAATACATTTTGAGCACCTTTTGGGCTAACCTTTCGATTCGTAATTTTGTTCATGCTTGGGCAACGTTCATCTCTTTACTCTATGTGTTTAGATTTTGAGAGGCTGGACTTTGGGGGACTGTCCCTGAGGTNGCGGGAGCGTTTCCCTTCTACCCCATCATAGAAAACCCNCAATACCNTCAGGCACAGNCCGCAAGGCGGGGGGACTTGTGGCTACCGGGGGCGGCGNGGGGTGCTTTGTCTCCACAGGACCGGGNCTTTGGAGCCCCTCTCTGGCAATCTAAAATCTTACTCAGAGGTCTCAATATANAATCCTCCCGTGCACGTCAGAGCAAGGTTGAAGATGAGAGCCCAAATCNCTGTGACGATCCACGTTGCTATGAAATAGAGAATCGTCAGAACGATGAAAGCCACTGTGCCACTTTCGTCAATTTCGTCTAACATATCCAGCGGAAGTCCTACTGCAGAGGCGGTAACTCCACCGAAAATAAAGCAAAGGCTGAGTAAGAGCATTAAGATGGTGTTAGCGGTGGCGCTGACGGTTGCTAGTCCAGTCAGACTTATCCTCGTGATTCTCATGGAGAAAAGACATATCTACCCGAAATACTTTCAGTCTATTACAAAAAGATTAGCGCTTTGTAACAATCTTGGTTCCAGATGCGCTGCAAAGGATTTCAGAAATAATCCTCGTATCGTAGCTGATATCAGCGAAAGTCGGCGGCATNATGAAACTGNCANTCACCGTCATTTCANCAGCCTTTTGCCTCTGCCTTTTCCTGACATCCTGCGGCGAGAAAGAACCGGCTGCCTCAGCAGATACTGGCTCCAACCAACCTGCACCCGAGGAAAGCCCCGCANCTAAGCTGGAGTCAGCGCCTGAGCCGGAGGNAACGCCAGAGCCAGCGCCTGAACCGGANGAAACGCCAGAGNCAGCGCCTGAACCGGAGGTAACNCCAGAACCCGCGCCTGAGCCGGAGGAAGATGCGCCAGCTGTCAAGAGGAGNGATCGAAGTCAGGTTCCGCCCCCAGCCGTAATCGATAGAACCGTGAAGCCCGAGGCTCCCGCCTCGGTCCAGGAAAAATAGCGTCGATAGTTGGCGCGTGATAGAGCGTTAATGGAGGATACGGACTGGTTAATGCTGGGGGCCGCTCTCAGTTAGCTTTTAACGAGATCTTTGTCCCCTACCATTCAGTTGCGATTCTTCATCCGAAAGAGGAATAAAAGTGCAACATGAGAAAGGTTCTCTCGCGTGAGAACCTTTTGAGGGGCGGTTGCCGTTGGTAGGTTGGATTGTGGCGAATCACTACCAACAAGTTGGNTCAAGTTTACCAGGTCTCAGGCTAATACATACCTATGCTCCGAAGCATGGGCGNACCCGTTGAGTCACTGGACGGGTTNCCTCAGCCACTGAAGGACAACGCGAAGAACTGCGGCCGACTTTATTCAATCCTCCTGAACGGCCTGACGCGGGGAAAACCGCGCAACCAAATCGCACTCTATCCATNCATCAATGAACNCTCTNAATCTCAGCCAGTCTGAACTCATTGTCCGCCTCCAGGGATANCCCCGCTCCAAGGTGGTGGGAGCCTGTNTAGACCTCCATTCGAAGCCTACGGTTTTAGATATTGGCANCTTCCGAGTCACCAAGCGGNGCGCCCGGGGAATGGTGTGCCTCGCCANCCCAAGGGTAAAAGAAGCCGCGGNAGCAGTCCCCGGACCTCTTTGACCGGGAGCCGAGGGCCTTGAAAACATAACAAGGACGAGCCGCGCTAATGACCCAGTATGGAGTAGAGCAATCAGNCTCCCCGCTCCCGATGGTGCGGATCTACGGAGAAACCTGCACCGGGACGGCCCCTAGGGCTCGCTGGAGAACTCGACCCGGACAAAGTGCCGGCGCAGTGCTGCACTCACTAGCCCAGGGTCACTTTGATAAGTCAGAGTCCCAGTCCCATCGCCATGATTGGTGAATGAGAGCAGGGAAAATCTTGCGCTGGCATCGGTCCAGTTGACGAGGTCACTTGACAGCTCGATCCGATGGGTCACGTCGTCGGCCGCCTGGTTCATTTTCAGGGTGAGCGCGAAGCGACCGTCCCCAGTGGTCGTNAGGGAGACCGGGCTTCCATTGGGGACCCGGTCCGATGAACCGGTCGCATGTTCCAGCAATGCGCCGAGACCATCGCGGTCGAGATCATCATTGGGATTCCCGGCAAAGAAAACAGCATCGCTGCCTCCAGGATTACCGCCCTGTCGGGTGCTTTCACGCCAGTTTGCGGGGTCATTGTGATCGGGATTGCCGACCGGATTTCTCAAGACAAGGCTGAACCCACCACCATCGGAACCGGTTGGCCACGGCGCTTCGTCGTCGTAGGNAAACTCCCGGATAGTGCTACTGGTGGCATCCTCCAACTTAATGCGATCGCTGCCATTATTGAGGCGGGACCCATTCTGGAAATCGGGGAAGGAGACCACAATGCGCGCCCCGGGGCCGAGCATAGTTCCAACGGGGAAGGTATAATCAATGCCGGCAGTGAAATGCACTCCGCTTAAATCAAGCGTCACCGAATCGCTGATGTTCATCAGCTCGATGAATTCGGCATCGGGATTGGGATCGGCGGGATGATACATGAGTTCACTCACCACGAGGTAGCGCTGCGTATCGCTGGGATTAATCGGAGTCCGGAANACTGAAACGATCCCCTCCGCAGTGTTCAGGAGGTTAAGAGTCTCTCCAAAATTGGAGAGATGCCCAGCATAAGGCCCCACCACGAGACGCTCTTCGTTNCCGGTTGGTGAAGTCGACCGATTCCGGAAAGCAAGCGTGTCTGGAGAGAGGTAGAGCTCGCCCCGCCGCTCAATCACCGTCCCCGGCTCAAAGGTGAACTCCACGCCCCCGGTGATCTTCCACCCAGAAATATCGATCTCAGTCGCTTCTTGATTGGTCAGGACGATATACTCTTCGTCCTGATTGGTGGAAACCGGATTATGTTCCGCGGCGGTGATACGAATGTCGGGATTCGCCGGCTGCGAAGCCGGAATCAGACTGGGGTAATTATTGAAGAGTACACTACGCCTGCTGTTCAGGTAGTTGTTGACCGATGAGATATTCGAGCTCAGCGGTGGACTGGCCGGGGCAATGATCTCCGCTGCGCGATTCTCGAAATAGCGCCGTCCCTGCGGAGTGGCGGACAACTCCAGCACCTCGTCCATCACCGTGCGCAAGCGACGCAGGTAAAGTCGCTGGGTGGTGGTTTCTTCGAAGAGGACATCGTAGAGAACGTTCCACTGATTCGCATTCTGCTTAGCGTGCTCCTCGTCCCCGAAAAAGGGATGCGGCAGGTGGGTGCCACCGTCTCCAGTGACACCGAAGGTCCAGTCTTTGTCCCACGGGAAGATTCGCAGCCGCTGATCGCCCCGGNTGTCGATATAGCCGTAAAAGTTCTTGCGAACATCGTCAGCATCCTGGGTGATCGAGCGCACGGCAAGGTAGTTCACAACCTGTGGCAGGTCCAGATTGTCGATAACGTAGCGGCGGCGNGCAGTGCTGGTTCTCCGATTGAGGCCAGCAACCAGGTTCTGAACGGTGGTAAGATCGTTTTTGTCGCCGGTCTTCTTTTCGATCCCGGTGACCGTGTCGAAGAACACCGGATTCAAGTTACTCCGCTGGACGAACTTGTAGAGATCGCTGTCCGGATCATATCCATTNCGATCAAGAAAGTCTTCATCCACCTGNTCGATAAANACGCCGACGCGATCAAAGGTTCCGTTCAACTGCATATACCACAGAGCCGATTTGCAAGCCGCGTTCCCAGCCATCTCGTAGGCTTCAAACGCNAGAGTCTGCCGCACGTAGCTACTATCGGATCCTCGCTCGTTCATGTTGATCTCGCCCACCGAGGACATCTCGCTGTTGATGTAGAGATCGTCTCCCTTGTTGAAGTCGAATTTCTGGGAATTACCGTTGGTCGCTCCACCACGCTGCCGAACAAAGATATTATCATAGAATCTTCCGTCAAAATACACNGAGGCCCTGGTCCCGCTCCGCGTGTTNGCGGCTGCTTCGCTTTGAGTGAACCACTGGAAGATGGGCAACTGTGAGACAAGGCGGGCATTCCGGACTACCGTGCCGAAATACTCCGGCGATTGATTGTTCCCCGTGCGATCGAGGAAGGCGGGAACGCGCCCGACATTTCCATCTGCATCAGCGGCGCTCACATACCAGCGCACCATATCCCCCGATCGGTAGGCCGACGACGGGATGGTGCCGGTATAGCTGCCCACTCCGGCGGTCATAGGAATGACAACCTCCGTGCCGAAGTCGACCCGATACACCAGGTTCACCGTTGTGATCGTAGCGAGCCGAGGCGCGACCTCGGCGGTCACCTCGATATCCTCCTGCGAGAGAGGCTGCTGAGCAGGGAAATGAGAAACATTCTGAATTACGGGCCCGGGAGTGGTAGCTTCGGAGTTCGGAAGACCCGGCGTCGGAGAACTAAGGTAGCCGAAGGACAATGGACCACTACCCGTGACACTGGCTTCGAGCGAAACATCNATCAGGAAATCCGAACTGCCTGTCGAGCGGTTAAGGCCGTGAATCGCAAATACGTTGTCGCCATGCTGCAGCTCTCCAAGGAAGGCGGAGACATCGATCGTTCCTGTGTTCGTATTTTCGTTCACGCTGCCGTTAGCGACATCATTCCAAGCTGGGAGATTCGGGGCATTGCGATTGGCTATTTCTTCTCCATTAAGGTAGGCCACAAATCCATCATCGTAGCGAAAGGAGAATGAGAGAGCCGTCACCGCCNAGGGGTTCGCCAGNGTGAACGGTAAGCGGATAAAAGCCGAGGTTCCCTGACCCCTCATCCCGCTCTCCACATCAGTCGTGATGTACTGATCGTAGTCCTGCCCGATATCGTATCCCACGCCCTGCCCCGTTCCGGAGATCCAATCCGCGCCCGGCGTGAAAGAATCGACCTGCCATGTGTTCCCTAGCGATTCATTGGTAGGAATTAATACCTCCGCATCGGAATTGCCGATCAAGTTGCTGACTGACCCCCCACTCTGAAACGCCCCGTAGGAGACATCGTTGAACTGCGGAGGAAAGGTGGGGGCGAATTCGCTCACCAGGGTCACTCCATTGCCCTCGACCAGTGCGAGATACTCGCCGCTCGTGCCCAGACGGAAGTTGGTGTGAAGGAACCCACCGGCGTCGACATAGTCATCGCTACTCTGGCCGGATGCGAAGACGAGTAGATAGCCATTTGCAGGGATGGTAGTGCTGGACGGAAACCGCCACTTCTCCAAATTGCCCATCTGATCAGTCAGGTAGTACCCGGTGAGATCGGCTNCTCCGGGACCGGCGTTGTAGATTTCNATCCAATCTGAGGAGTTGCCATCACCATCTGAAAGGGTCAGCCCATTGCTCGCCATGAATTCATTGATNCGTACTCCCGAATTTGGAATCACATCACCTACCCGGGCGGCAAGATTCACAATCGCCGTGGAATCGGCAGCATCATTCGAGGTGATGGTCAGTTGGGCATCGAATTCGCCCTCTTCGCCAAGCGGATCGAAACTCAAACTGATGAATCCCGCCGTCAGCGGCAGGAGATTGGAGGGAGTCGCAGTGACCGTAAAATGATTGGCGTCAGCACCACTGATGGAGGTGTTAGAGACCGTCAGNGTCCGTCCTCCTCCCGCATTCGAGAAGGGCAAGGACCCACTCTGCGCTCCCTCCGCAGCAGCGAACTCCCCGAAATCATAACTCCTCGCCACCACCAGTTTCGGGTCGTGAAGGAAGCCACTCAAGCCCACCACCGCAGTGGGCGTATCCGGATCAGTACTCTGCACCTGCAGTCCGGCTGAGATCGTTCCGGAGAGGCCGGTCGGATTGAAGCTGACCTGGATAATACCATNACCTCCNGGTGCCAGGGACGCAGGTGCTGACAACACGGAAAAGGCCTCTGCATGCACTCCTGTGAACGAGGTTCCGTTAATAGTGAGGACCTCGGTCCCTCCAAGGTTGCCGATTGGAACATCGAAGGTCTGCACCGAGCCATCGAGATCCAGGCCGACATTGGCCGACAGATCAATGAGAGGCCCGGAGGGAGGAGNGACAACTTCAAAGGCGACTTCCCCCAACCCGACACGATCACCTCCAGGTGGTGGTCCGTTACCTCCATTCGAATAAAAGTTATCCTCGCAGGACATCTCGACGTAGCGGGCCGTCACGGATTGACCAAAAGAAAAACTCTGCCGGGAGGTAGCCCCAATCATGGGGTTGAAAGCCGGGCGGATCGAGATCGACGACCCGAAGTTCTCCGTCCCTTCCGCCGCCGTAGCAAAGCGCAGNCTGAAGCGACTCACGCCATTGGCATTGGTGGTCGAGTAGCCCCAGACGCTGATCTCAGAGAGTGCAACATCGCTTCCAAGGTCGAAAATCAGGACCGGCACCCCTGCCNCCGCTAGATAGTCAGACGGAAANCCTCCCGGCGCACCAGTAACCCAGAGAGCGCTCGAACCACTTCCCGTCTGATCGTGAGGTTCAGCATTCGCGAATCCTAATCCCGGTCCCTGGATCAGATTGGAAACCGGCCAGAGGTCGCCGGTCGATGAAGTTGTGATGCCGTTGATCGGATGAAAGTNGGCTGCTCCAGCGGGAGANGCGGCAGCAACGCCGAGGACCACGGCGACAGCCGCCTTAATAAAAACGGGGCGATTCATGAGAAGGAAAGCCACCCGCATAGAGAGTGAGAACACTCTGGTGACGGATGCAAGACTGNAGGGGTTATGTGGTTACGGTCGCCGCAAAATCGCGTGCNCGCAAGGCGAAGTAGGCGCGCTGCTCAATCTAGCGGGCAGTCACCTGCACATCGTCCACGTAGAACCCAAAATATTCGGTGGGATCCACGAAGTTGTCGGATTCAAGACGAAACTGGATCCTGATCATCTTACCCATGGCCGCTNCCGGCAGGGAATGCCGGGAATCCTCCCATTCGATCGAAAGACCATCGATACCCGTCTCGATATCTGCAATGAGAGAGTTGTCGATTGCATCTAGAATCGAGACTGAGCCAAAATCAAAGACGTCCTCGATATCAATAAAACGGGCGTACCTCAGGGTCGCCTCGGTGGCCGTGGTGAGGTCAATTGCCGGCGAACGTAACCAGACATCAGCTTCGATTTCGTAGCGCCCCGACAGATTCGTTCCAAAACAATTCACCGGACTATTGGCAGCCGAGGGCCCGCCCTGAGATGGCGATCCAAGTTCCCAAGTTGTTCCGGCTGCCCCGGGGGAGCCAACTTCCCAGTCACCCGGGCCACTCTCGAAATCGTCAGCAAAGACCTCCACGGGNGGGACCGGGAACGATTCAGCCACGAAGAGCCGTAGCGGATCAACCGGACGCGGAATGATCAGCNTGTTGCGCGGAGGAGTCGCCNCAATCTCCATGAGCCCATCGTAGATCGGCCAATTCGCGGGCGGGCCATCGGTTGGTTCGGTCTCGCTCCGAATGTTGTAAAGGAAGCCTTCCTGACTGTCCCANGTCAGGATCAGATCCTCACCGGAATCTTCAACATTGAAGAAAAAAGTGGGCGTTTCACAGGTCGTGATCTCAAAAGCGACNTCACCGATCCCGACCCGGTCNCCTCCGGGNATCTCNCCACCAGCCCCGGTCCCCGGGGCNATGAAGTGATTATCAAGACAGGTCAACTCAACATAACGCGCAGTAACCTCCTGACCGAAGAGAAAGCTGAAGCGCGAAATGGAGTCTTCATTGGGCAGCGCTCCNGAATCGATTCCTCCATAGCTGGGATTGAAGTCGATGCTCGTTCCGAATCCGCTCGGGCCATCGGCCTCTGAGGCAAAGCGGAGACTAAACTCGCTCAATCCATTCGAATTCGAGGACGAGTATCCCCAGATGCTGATCTCACAGAGNGGAACGTTTTCGCCTAGATCAAACACGAGGATTGGAGTCCCTGCCACCACAATATAGTCAGATGGAAAACCTCCCGGAGCACCCGTAACCCACAACCCGCCGGGGCCACCTGCCGTCCTCTCGTGCGGTTGCACTTCAGAAAATCCCACGCCCGGTCCCTGGATCAGGTTGGAAGCCGGCCAGAGATCGTTGGTGGAGGAGGAGGATTGCACGCTTAAAATTGGATAGAACTGATCCGGATCACCCAGAGCTTCAGCAATGATCTGAATCTCTGCNGTAGGAGTATCGGGATCATTACTCTCAATTTGAAGCGTGGCTGAGATTAGCCCGTCCAATCCTGCGGGATCGATTTCGATTTGGAGGAATATGTCACTNAGCATTGGAATCGACCCNGGTGGNTCGACNACGCTGAATGCTCCCGCGTTCGGNCCCGTGAAGCTAANTGCGCCNATGGTGAGATCNGATCCCCCGCCGTTCGAGATAGTAAGTTCGAAGGTGTCCNGAGACNNAATNCTGCCAAGNTCAACNTCTTCCGGAACCACNATATCCCGTTCGGNAGGAGGNACCGTTCCAATNAGGAGCACCTCCCGGANGGCNTCATCCGGATCATTGCTGGAGATNAGCAGCGTGGCNGAAACCGGCCCCACCAACCCATCAGGATTGAATTGCACTTCGATAATGTCTTCCANAAAAGGCNCGAGGCTGGACGGGAAAGAGGGCACTCGAAAGGCGTCCGCGTTGGGACCTGCCAGATTCACCGAAGTGATCAATAGTTCCGAATTTCCGGCATTAACCAACGGGATATCAAAGACGTCTACCATGGCAACCAAAGGAAGAGAGATCTCCGACTCGATCGAGATTTGCGGATCAGGCGAAATAAGCACCTCCTCAAAGGCGATTTCACCAACGCCCACCCGGTCGCCCCCTGCTGGCGGACCAAAGCCGCCATTGGTGAAGTGCGTAGAAGTCACCTCCACCCGCACGTAGCGAGCCGTCACCGGGTTGAAGCTAAAGCTCTGGCGAGGCACGGTGTCAATGGCCGCCTCAAAGGAGGGATTCGCCGTGATCGACGTGCCGTAGGATTCGTCTCCGAGCCCGGTGGCTCCGCCCTCGGCCTCGGTGGCGAAACTCACGTTGAAGCCCTTCACTCCATTGGCGTTGCCGGTGGAGTAGCCCCAGTAGCTGATCTCGGCCAAAGTAACGTCCAACCCTAGATCGAACCAAAGGTGTTCTGGCCCGGCGTGCACGGCGACATAGTCAGAGGGAAAGCCCCCCGGTGCATCCGTATACCAGACGCCCCCTGCTCGGTTGTGAGGCTCAGCGGCATCGAAGCCGATGCCGGGCCCCTGGATGATGTTGCTGATCGGATTTCCCCCGGGGTTGCCATCGTTCATGTTGGAACCAATCGCAACGATGGGGTGGAAGTTGGCGGCCTGCGAACCAACGGTGCAGACGAGCAGGCTACATGCCGCCAAGATCAGCCGCCAGTTTCGATGGACTTGTGAGGATCTCATGAATGTTAGGGAAAGTGATTGGAGTGCGGCAATTAGTTTCACAGGTTGCTCTTTTGTTACGAATTCAAAGCGGGAACCATGCCAGCTATGGTCAGCACCCCCGATCCTGCACCTGATCTCTGTTACATGAACCGCCTATGGTGAACCGTAAACCTCCAGCCCTGATCGGAGCTCTCCTGGGACACCAGCGGCCCGCCTTGTCGTAAAAACCCTTGAAAATAGGGTGAAAGTGGCGGAGCGGACGGGACTCGAACCCGCGACCTCCGGCGTGACAGGCCGGCGTTCTAACCAACTGAACTACCGCTCCGCGTTCAGTGGGGCGCACGCTAGGCCTAGCAGGGCAAACTGGCAAATCTAAAATCGGGAATCAGCGGCATCAGCTGATGCCAAGCGGCTTAGCTGGGTTTCGAGAGTCGAATGGAAACCTCCTCAAGACTCTCACGATCCTCGACAGCAAGAATCTCGGCCGTTTTCTCCGCATCAATGCGACCCATGAGGCCAGACAGTACTTTACCGGGACCAAGCTCGATAAACAATCGGTGACCTTGGGCGAGGAGCAGCTCCATCGATGCGACCCAACGCACGGAACCTGTTACCTGTGAGGTGAGAGTCTCCCGTATTNCTTCCGGTGTTTCCGCCGCCTGAGCCGAAAAGTTACTAATCACGGGGATACCAGGTNGCGCCACTTCGGCGCCCGCNAGAGCCTCCCCAAGTTTTTCCTGAGCACCTGCCATCAGGCTNGAGTGATACGCCCCTGCCACCTTGAGTTTCCGCCCCATCCGAATCCCATACTCTTTTGCAAGAGACACCGCCTTGTCAATTCCCTCCGAATTACCCGAAAGAACAATCTGGCCCGGCGCATTGAGGTTCGCCACATCGACTTCACAGAATCCAGCTAACTCTCGGACCGCCTTCTCATCGCCCCCGATCATTGCCGCCATCGCACCATCCGTTGCATCGCACGCCTCATCCATNAAAATTCCTCTCTGCGCAACAAGCCGCAGTCCTTCCTCGTANTCAAAAGTACCCGCTGCGGTATGAGCAGTCATTTCACCGAGCGATAGTCCCGCNGCCGCGACCGGTTGGAGGTTGGGCACCTTCTCCCTGAGAACATCAAGGAGGGCNAGACCATGCACAAAAAGAGCTGGTTGACAATTTGCGGTCCTTGTCAGGTCCTCCTCGGGACCATCAAACACAATTGAACTCAGGGAACGGCTAAGAACGGCATCTGCCNTTTCAAATGCCCTCGCGGCGGATGGAAAGACCTCGGCAAGATCCTTTCCCATTCCCACTCGCTGTGCTCCCTGCCCTGCAAACAACAACACCGCTTCAATNGGACCAGCGCTCATTTCCTGTGGTCATAGGGAATGGCCCGGAAAGATCCAGTCCATAGTGCCCGGCTAGTGCCCCCTNAGCCTGGTGAACTCTTTCGCTAATCCAGCCCCAATGATTCGAAGCAATTCCCCTGCACGCCCCATGGATTCCGCTTCCGTTAACCCCAGCGCCTCCAGCGAGAGAACCTGGTCAAAGGTGTTCTGACCCGAGGGAAGGTCTTTCACCCTGCCCCCCACCGCGATCACTTTCTTCCCGGAGGCTCTCGCCAACCGCGCCACACCCATGGGCGCCTTTCCATCAAAGGTTTGCCTGTCAATCGATCCTTCCCCGGTCAGCACCACATCACACTGCGCTACCTGATCTGCCAGGCCCAGAGCCTCTGCCACCATTTCAAACCCCTCACGCAACTGGGCACCAGCGAAGCCGAGCAGCCCGAAACCCAGTCCTCCGGCAGCTCCTGTTCCTGGCTGTTTCGCCAACTCCCCAAGCCCCGAAACTTCCACGAGGTGGCCCAACCCTGCCTCAAGAAGTTGCAACTCGTCCTCCGAAGCTCCCTTTTGCGGTCCGTAGACCATNGTCGCTCCATTTGGTCCAAGCAGGGGGTTCTCTACATCACAAGCAACGTCAATGGGAGGCAGGCTGATCATCCCTTCTGAATCAACCTCGGCAAGCGCCTCCAGAGAAGCTGGGATTGGATCGAGTTCCTCGCCGCATTCGTTTAGAAATTTCACCCCGAGGGCAGNAAGNACCCCGATCCCGGCATCATTGGTCGCACTACCGCCAATCCCTAGCAGAATCCTCTGTGCGCCCTGTTCCACCGCGCTGCGAATCAGGGATCCTGTTCCAAAGGACGAGGAGCGAAGCACATCCGGAGACAATCCGAGGATCCGGTATAAGCCGCTGGCCTCGGCCATCTCGATGACAGCTGCCTGCTTTTTATCCGGCCTGTCGATCATCCCATATCTTGCTTCTATGGGACGTCCGAGAGCATCAGACGCCTCGCAGAAGTGCCACCTTCCATTCTGCGCACTCACGATGGCTTCCGCAAATCCCTCCCCCCCATCCGCCACGGGACAGACGACAAGATCCAATGAGGAATCCTCGTCCGAGAAGCCATCGCGCAAGGCCTGGCAAGCTTCCAATGCCGACAACGATCCTTTGAATTTATCGCAGGCAATGAGAATTCGCATGCTGAAGTCCTTGATACGGCGTTGTCCCCATTTTTGAAGTATGAACTGCCGGCCAATCCAATCCGAGCAGACCTTTGAAACCATGGCAAAGGTCCAGATCCATCCTCTTACTCGGAGCCAACCTTGTTTTTCGGCGGCATATGTGTGGATAGAAATTTGTCCACGGCATCAATCGTGGGTCCAAACCACTCCCTCATGCTCCAGAACGGATGGGGGGCACCTGGCATCACGATGAACTCGTGAGGGATCCGGCACTCCGCAAGACGAGCCCGGAAGTCGTTGCGCCTTACTCCGTGTCGGTCGAGTTCACCATCAATGAAAAGCATCGGGGGGGCATGCTTGCCGACATGGGTCAGGGGAGAAGCCTCCTCGTAAATCCTGCTGTTCCTCCCGGGCAGGGCCCCGCCCATGAAAGCCATGATGGCGTCTCCCTCGGATTTTGCGGCGGCCTTCTTCACCCGCTCCACGATATGAGGGAGGAGAAGACTCATCGGCCCACACATCACCACCGAGGCCTGCACCTCGGAAGAGCTTCCTCGGTGGTCCCCCTCCCCTTCAAACCGGGCGATCCCATTGGTCGCACCCATGAACCCGGCAAGGTGTCCACCAGCAGACCCTCCAAGGGTCGCGATTCGGTCTGGAGCAATCCCATAGCGTTTCGCATTGGCCCGGGCCCACCGGATCGCCGCCTTGCAATCATGGACTGCTGCAGGGAAAGGTTTTTCCCCACTCAGTCGATACTCGGGCACGATGCACACATAACCCCGCTGGGCTAAGGCCTGCGCGAGAGGGGCGAAAATCCCCGGGCGACCGTTCTGCCATCCCCCACCGAAATAAATGACCACCCCAAGAAATGGTCCCGCGCCATTTTCTGGCCGGTAAAGGTCCAGAGTCAATCGCCGGCGCTTGAACCGGTCAACATGCGTAAACTGGAGATGAGCTTCCCTCACTACTCCTTCGTGCATGTCAGGTTTCACTCTCGTCCGATCCGGAGAACGCCCCTCCACCGGAGATCCGCGTGAGATTAGGGCGAAAAGCGATAAGGAGAGCAGGACCAGCTTCATAGCAACACGAACCCTCCTAGACCTGCCCGGTGACCAGCGCAATGACAAGGGCTACTGGAATCACACCCTGAACCTTGAGAGCCTTCCGGGCATTGTCGTAACGCATGACCTTCTGCCCTTTCCATCGAAACAACTTCCTCCCGTTGCTGTAGGACTGGAGATTTATTC
>PBNG01000017.1 GCA_002723015.1 Roseibacillus sp.
TGAAGCAGCCCCAGAAGTTGTCCCGAAAGTAGCAGCGGAAACAGGTGGCGGGCTCGAAATGAAACTCGGAACCTATTGGCTGGGCCGGGGTGGGGTTCTGATGCTTCTGACCGGATTCGTCTTCCTCGCGAAGTATTTTCTGACTAGCAACGAAGTCTCAGCCGGTCTTAAGGTTGCTAGCCTTTATGTCCTTTCTGCGTCCCTGCTTGGAGTGGGATTCTGGATCGGGAAAACCCGTGAGACGATGCGGAACTATGGTGAGGTCCTTGCAGCGGGGGGCTTTGCGGCCGTTTATTTCACCACCTTCGCCGCTCATAAGGTCCCCGGACTGGACATCATTTCCAGCCCGCTGGTTGCTGGAATTCTGATGCTCTCGTGGGCGGCGGTGATGGTCTACACCGCAGATCGCAAGCAGTCCCAGACCCTCGCTGTCATGGGGGTCCTGCTTGCCTACTACACGCTTCTCATTGATCAAGCGGTTCTCTTCTCTCTCTTTTCCGCGCTCATCCTGTCGGGAGCAGCACTCATCTTTCTACTTCGCAACCGCTGGACCATAGTCGGATCCTGCAGCCTCGGCGGAACATATCTTGCCTTTGCCTATTGGCGCTTTCCGGAATTACTCTCGTGGTTAGGCAGTGCCTCGCCGGCTTCCGAAAGTTTCTGGCCGGCCTACGGGTTCCTGATATGTTACTGGGCCACCTTCAGCGCTGCGGTCTTTCTCTCCGATTACCTCGCCGAGAAAGAGCGCTCGGCCTTGGCTGGATTGAACAATGCCGCTTTTCTGGTGTTTTTCGGTCTTGGCATGGGTCGCCACTACCCGGACCAGTTCTGGCTTTTTTCCCTGATCGCAGGCTTCGTCTTCCTGCTGCTCTCGGGGCTGTCTGATCGGCGTCTCGGAAGGGGAACCCTAATTGGAGCTCTCTACCTGACCAAGGGACTCGTGCTCATAACCCTTGCGTTTTTTATGAAGCTCAGCGGCTTTTCACTGGCAGTGCTCATCGCTGCCCAGAGTTGCGTGCTGCTCGTCGTGGCGGTCTCCCGACGAAACAAAGTTCTGGAGGTAGCAGCCCACCTTTCGGCCTGTCTGGCGGTCTTTTATACGGTGGTCAGTGAAGCCGGAGGGGCAGAGAAGTTCTGGTTCGTTGAATTTAGTGAGGGAATCCCGGCCGTTGCTTCTTTTGCGCAGCTTTTCTTCCTCGTCTTCTGTGCCTGGTGGAGCCGGAATCGCAGGGGGCCCACAGGGTCGGAGTCTCCCCTCGATACCCGCGCGTTGTTTTATCTCGGGCTCGGGGTGTTGGCTCTGCTGGTTGGTGCCTATAGCGATCTCACCGACAACTGGCGAGCGCTCGTATTAGTCGGCTTAGGGGCCTGCGCAGCGCTACTCGGAGGTTGGCGTCGCTTCAAGCTAGAGGAACTGGGCGTTGTCGGTCAGGTGTTCTCCGCGGTCGCCGCGATAACGTTCCTCATGCAATTGACAGGCTCCGGGGCTCCCCCGGTGATTCAATCGATACTGGTTCTAGTGTTGTATCTGGGGCTCGTGCACTGGGCAGCGCATACGCGATTGCCGCTGCCCGGACGAGGAGGGATTCTCATACAATGGCTGTTCGCGGTGGTCTTTGTGGCCGCTCTCCCTCTCGCAATCGAGGAACACGCCGGTTTGCCAAGGGCGGCCTGGGTATTGCTTCCGGGGCTGCTCGCGCTAGCACTGACGGTCTACGGCTATCGTATGCGCATCACGGCACTCGCCGTTCTCCCGCAGACCTACCACCTCGTCGCTGCTTATCTTTCAGAAAGTGGTTTCCCCGGTGAACATTGGCTGATCGGATTCTGTCCGCTCGTCCTTCTGCTATTGAACATAATTCTTGTTTCCTGCCTTTGTCGTCGAGTGGACATGGGGAGTCAGCCAAAACAAATCGCGCAACTGCTCGAGGCAGGAGTGCTCCTTCTCCGGATTCTGGCTCTTGTGTTTTTCGGATCCTTTGTTCATCGGTATGTCCCAGTGGCGTGGCAGGCTTCTGCATGTTCGCTGGCGGCATTGCTGATGCAGGTTATCGCGATTCGGCACCTCCACCGACAACATTTCGTCTTTGGACTTATCCTGCTCGGAGCGAGTGCATTGCTCGTTCTATCTCGGGAAACCGATGCTCCCTGGATTGTGGCGCTGCTTCCTCTCGTGCTCTTTCTGGGCAATATTGCTCTCGCCGATAATTTCTGCCGGCGGGTGGACACGCCAGGGCGGCCAAAAGAAGGCCCTGATCCACTCGAGGCAGCAATGCTCCTCCTCCGGATTCTGGCTCTTGTGTTGTTCGGATCCTTTGTTCATCGGTATGTTCCAGTCGCGTGGCAAGCTTCTGCTTGTTCGCTGGCCGCATTGGCGCTGCACGTTGTCGCTATTCGACACCTTCATCGACATCGTTTCGTGTTCGGGCTTATTCTTCTGGGAGCAAGTGTAGCTCTGCTCTTCCGCGACGTGTGGGGTTTCAATGCCGCGTGGCAAGCCTACCTTGTGGCCCTGATGCCAATGATCTTCCAGCAAATCTCACGGCAGAGGGGCGGGTTTGCGGTAGCCAGCGCCGTCTATCACCGAATAATGGCAACTGCTGCAGTGGGCCTCCTGTGGTTGCTTCTGTCCATCGAAGTTCGCTCCGTCGGACAAGGATTCTACGTTATCGCAAGCTGGGCAATCCTTGGCGTCCTTGCCTTTGTGGTGGGGTGGTTCCTCCGGGAGCGCATTTACCGGATCCTTAGCCTCCTAGTGGTAGGGGTCGCCCTTGGACGCCTGCTCATAATTGATGTATGGGGCCTCGACCCGATCGCTCGTATCCTCACCTTTATCCTTATCGGCTTCATACTTCTTGCCCTTGGTTTTATCTACACCCGCTACCAGGATAAGCTCCGTCGCATTTTCTAATGATGAGAATGTTGTGATCGAGGGCCTGGTCCAGGGATCATAATACCATTTGGTCGAAACCGAGGTCCTTCAGGGAATGATAACCCTCAGGAACACCTTATCAGTGTTTGAGGGCTGCGAGTAACTCATGGTCGTGCCGTTCCCGTTCAGAGCTGCTCCGATGTTACCCCATGATTCCAGGTCAGTAGAACGCTGCACTTGGTAGCTTTGTCCGGCCACAGTGGGCCACGAGATGATCAGATTGCCGTCATCAAGCCCGAAGCTTGAGGGGGCGAGCTCCGGGTCTTCACTCGGGATGGTCCACTTCTTAATTGTGAGCGGCATCCCGTCGGGGATCGGGGTCGGCGTGTATATTAAAAAAGACCGCGATGAACTAGGTGGCTGTAGTACGGCCGCCTCCATTCCGTTTGTATTTTCCAGACTCCCTACCTGCTCTTCTGTCACCGTTATGCCCTGCAATGAGACCGTTGAAAATCTTGGGACTCCCGGTCCGACGATAGCCCGGTAAACCAAGGCTTCCTTATTTAGAAAGATAATCCGGGGGGCTCCTCCTCCCGAGATACCCCTCCAAACTAGTTCGCCATCCTGATTCAAAACCGCGACGACATACAAGGTCGATGGCACGGGTCCAAATTGGAACTGAACGCTAAATACCATGGCGCACATTCCGTCTTTGCTGAGGACCGGCGTGCCTTCTTCAAAGCCTCCTGAAAGGGTTGCGCCCGGCCAGATGATCGCGGCATCAACTTCATATTCCCAGTCGTCCTGCGGTTGTGTCGCAGGGCAATCCGAGCCAAGAACGATAGAAATGAACAGGGCGAATCCAGCGAAAGTTTTCATGGCCGCTTCCTATCATGCCCGGGTGGTAAGCGACAAGTGGACTCGATTACTTTCAGCGCAGGAGGCCGGAGAACAGGGAGACGAATCAGGTCCTTGTTCACAACACGCAGGCCCTCAATGGCCCGAGGCGTAGGATCCCAGTGCGGAGAATACCGTAACGATGCCGAGCACGGCCAGGGCGCCAAAGATGGCCCCCAGAACTGTGCCAGTCACTGCTTTTTTCTTCCCCCCCTCGTTCTCAGGATCAGCCTTTATGTCGCGAAGCCCAAGCGTTCCGAACACAATTGCACATATTGCCAGCACCACGATCCCGCAACACTGGAATACAAGCAGAACGAGCGACTCAATCTCGCCAATCCATTGCATGACCATTTCTCCCGTCGCGGCCATGAGAATCAGGATGAGCGCAGCACCTGTCCCTGTAATTAGACTCAGCTTGGCAAACCGGTTTGCAGGTGGACTCTCGGTTGACGAGGAAGTATTTCCGGGATTCGGCATCGTTTAAGAAGTTAGCGATACGGTGGCCCGAGCGCCAGAGCAATTCAGGCCCGGATTCCAAATCCACTGCCTCCAGACAGCAGAGTGCGGAGCCCCCCAATCTGTCAGATGTCGCAGAAGCGTGACCTCTATCATTCACCTCTCAGGATGGTCAGGTTTCTAGGCCCGAAGAGCGAGTGTCGCAACTGGCTCGTCCACGTCATCCGGTTATTTTTGAAGCGGAATCTGTAGAGAATACTGGCCGGGGTTTCAGTAAGATAGACCCTCGCATGATACTCATCCGGTTTGACCCAGGCGCCACTGGCACCAATTAGTCGCCTCAAAGATTTTGTGGAGGGAAGATGGCTTATCATACGGGAGCTGACATATTTTCCGCTGCCAAGCTCAAGGGTTTCGCGTCCATGATCCATTTCCACGGTGATGCGATGATCGTCCTCATGAAGGTCAAACGAGACTGATCGGACTCCAGCGTCGTTCTCAAACACCTTGAATGTTCGCTGCGCGAGCCCCTGGGATACAGGAGATCGTCGATTTCCCTCAACGACTGGCAGGCTCAACCCGTCCAATTTAACCGCTAGCGCCCTGGAGGCCGGGGGGTCGGAATCCAGAGGGCTTGCTGACATGCCCGGCAGGAGGAGGGCCCAGACCGCCTCCATGATCTTTCCCATTTCATCTGCCCCGGAGGTAATGGCAATCACTGCTTGATGCTCGGGAATCACAATACAGAATTGGCCGAAAGCCCCGTCGCCCCGGTAACAGTTGTGGCGGCACCGCCAGAATTGAAACCCATACCCCTGGTCCCAATCACTGTCAGGGTCACTGCCATTAGAGGTTTGTTTGGAGGTCGCCTCCTGAACCCATTCCTCTGAAAGAATACGTGTGCCCTGCCAGATCCCCCTCTGAAGGTAAAGCTGACCAAGTTTGGCTATGTCCTCGGTAGTAATCCGGAGACCCCAGCCGCCAGCGTCGATGCCTTCCGGCGAGCGATCCCATTCGGGCTTCTTAATTTCCAGCAACTGGAAGAGCCGTTTGTCGAGGTAGTCAACAAGTCTCTCTCGAGTGACCGATTGCAGGATCGCCGAAAGCATGTAGGTGGCGGCCGAATTGTATTGGAAATGGGTCCCAGGTTTGAACTCAATTTCCGAATGTAGAAATGCCCTGACCCAACTCGACTCCGACTGCAAGAGGGCCGGCTCCTTGCGGTGACCGGTCGTCATGGTAATGAGATCTCGGATCCGCATCGCCTTGAGCTGCCAGCTGGGCTCGTCTGGAATCTCCTCGGGAAAGAAGGAGACAACCGGGTCATCGAGTGACAAGTGGCCCTCTCCAATCGCCAAGCCAATTGCGGTAGAGGTAAAGCTCTTGCTCAGGGAATGCATCAGCTGCGGTGTTTCTTCCTCATAGGGTGTCCACCATCCTTGTGCGATCCGACTTCCATGGCGAAGAATCATGAAGCTGTGAACGGCGTCGAGGTCCCTCTCGAGGCGTTCGACGAACGAGAGGATCGCAGCAGACGAAACCCCTTCCTTTTCGGGGTGGCTGACTGGGAGAGGAAGCGGAGGCTGAGCGTGTAACTCGCCACAAAAGAAGAGTCCGCATAAGAAGCCCAGGGCCTTGCTGGAGATTACCAGTTTCATACAGGCAACAATCCTCAACTCTNTTTAGAAGCAAAGGACTTTTGTTGAGCCTCGGTGGATCGTGATTGAAGCTTGGTTATTTTGGAGGATTTACACNGGTGCAAAGAAGGGGATAGAATTCAACATGCATCAATCGAATCGGCGTCATTTCCTTTCTTCCACCGCCGCCCTTGGGGCGGGCTACTGGGTCGGGACTTCTGCCCGGGTTCGTGCCGCCTCTCCAAACAATAAGCTTAACATAGCCTGCATCGGGATAGGAGGGCAGGGAGGAGGAAATCTCGGAAGGGTAGCAGGAGAGAATATCGTGGCCGTCTGTGACGTGGACGAGAAGCGGGCCGGTCAGAACTGGACGCGCTTTCCGAAGGCCAGACAGTACCGTGATTTCCGCCGGATGCTCGATGAGATGGAGAAGTCCATCGACGCCGTGGTAATTAGTACTCCCGATCATACGCACTTTCACCCTGCACGGCAGGCCATGCTGATGGGAAAACATGTCTACTGCGAGAAGCCCCTAGCGCACTCCGCCTGGGAATGCCGGGAACTGACACGGATCGCCAGCAGGATGAAGGTAGCTACCCAGCTTGGAAACCAGCGCCACGCCAANGCCGGGATGCGCCGNACGGTTGAGGCGGTCCAGAGCGGCATGGTCGGGAAGATAACGGAGGTCTATGCGTTTCAAGGAGGAAGCAGGGGGATGCCTGCAATCCCATCCGATTTTCCAGCGATCCCCCAAGAGTTGGACTGGGATCTCTGGCTGGGGCCGGCGAAGGCAAGGCCCTATAGCCCAGCCTACTGCCCATACAACTGGAGATTCTGGTGGGACTTCGGCACTGGTGAAACAGGAAACTGGGGCTGTCACACCCTCGATATTCCCTACTGGGCCCTCGGCCTGAGCCATGCGAAACGTGTGGATCTGGACGTGGNGCCTGATGTCTCGGAGATCGATTCTCAAAGAACGCCAAAGAGTATGCAGACTCGGCTGGAATTTGCGGCTTCCGATGACGGGGCCCGTCCCGCGGTTTCCGTTCACTGGTGGCATGGCGGAGCCCGCAAGGAGGTATTCAAAAAATATGGCGCTGAGCAGAAACTCGTCCTCTTCGTCGGAGAGAAAGGGACGATTTCAGCCGATTTTGGTGGGTATAGTGCGCGGTTGTTTGATGGCTCGGATCCGGTTGTGCCAGAGAAGTCGATCGCTGCCTCTCCCGGATTCCATCAGGAGTGGATCTTAGCTTCCAAAGGTGGCCGGCGCGCAACATGTGATTTTGTCGATTACAGCGGACCCCTNGCAGAAGGAGTCCTTCTGGCAAACGCGGCCTGGCGCTCCGGAGCTGGATTTGACTGGGAACCTGAAAGTTTCAAGGCACGCGGTAATGGGAAGGTCGAGGAATTCATTCACCCGGAATTCCGTGAAGGCTGGAAAGTCTAGATCNGATGGCCGGGCATGGCCTCAGTGAGCAGGGTAGGGAAGCCGAGGCGGATCCTGACCCGGCGGGAGCGCACGGGGCAGGGATTCAAGTCCCGGGCAAGTTCGAAAGAAGACCGACGAGATCACCATCCAATCTCCAGCCACGGGCAATCTCGATGACTCATGTCTCACCCGAACGCTCCGGTTCTAACTCTGGAAATGGCGTGNGCCCCTCTCTCCGACAGGCGCCATGGTGCTCGGGCTGCAAAGACTACACGACCGTCCGTATGAGCTTTTTTTCGCAGGGGCTAAAAATGTTCTACGGGGCGACATACTACATCTGCAATGATTGCAGTAAACCCATGTGGTCCGAATCCGAGTGTGAGACATCCAAGCGCCGGTGCGGGATTCTGAGCATCGCGTGTGTTGTTGGAGTCCTATCTTCCGGTGCCGGTTTGTGGTACTACGGCACTCCTCGGGAAGCGATCGCTNTCACCGCTTGGAACCTCGTGGTTGTTTGTTTCCTGTTCGTTCGCCCCTACGCAAAGCGAAGACGACACCTGCGCGAGTTTAAGGCNTGGTCGGCAACAAACACTCTCTATGACCTTGAG
The DNA here is from genome assembly GCA_002723015.1 of Roseibacillus sp. The sequence continues at coordinate 7,903 of PBNG01000017.1, forward strand.
CCCCGGGAATAACGCTCCCGAACAGGGAACGGGCACGGAGTCAAGTTGTTGAGGCCAAATCCGAGCCAGACGGCGTTATAAGCAGGGCGGGAGGGCCTAGTGCCATGAACAAAGCCGGTTGTCCAGGTAAAGGCACACTGGTTGCCAAGGAAGCTCGAGAGATCTGCTCACTATTTCTTTCCAAGGAGGGTATCCCGGAGCGGGGCGATACCATCAGTGTCTACAAGACGGATCCAGAAGATAGCCTCTGACAATGGAACCGATTTGGGGAGGTCCTNGGACTCAGGCACAATCTGCCGGAGTTCGCTTTGGGAGAGGCTGGAGTCCCCGTCAACGTCTGCGCGAGAGATGAGCAGGGCTGACATGTATTGCCTCATCTTCTTGTGGACATAGGAAGTGCTTCGGACCATCTCCGTGCCATCAATGGATCCGTTCTTGTTCTGGTCATAGAATGCGAAGCCCCGGCGTTGGTGTTCGGCAAAGCCGTCCTCATCGGTCTCCTGATTCTGGACAAGCGGTGAGCCTAGGGCGTATTCCGCGAGAGCAATTCTTCCGTCACCATCAGAATCGAGAAGAAGCAGTTTCCTTGGCCAGACCGCGAGCAGGGATTCGATCGCTTTGGCAAAGGACTGATGGGTGAGGAAATCGGCTGAGTGCGGTTGGAGCGCCTTGATGAACCTGCGATCGTATTTGGCGTCGTTCTCGCGGCGGCGTAGCACCCACCTGTCAGGAGGATTCTCGACATCGCGGGCGGAAAGGCCACCAACCTTGGCGAAACCATAAGGCATGAGCTTTCGGATCAGTTTTGTAAGAGGAACCTGCTTCTCCTCGGGGGTGGCAAGGGTTTGAAGAGTTGCGAGCCACTCAGTAGCAATAGTAGAGGCATCCATCTGGATTTGGGTGCGGACTTCTCCGGGAAAGCCCTCGAGCCCGGAGGAAGAATCACCAGCAAAAGCAGGGAACGACATCAGGGNTGAGAGGAGAATACTAATAGGATGACGCATAATACTTTTATTCATCTTCAACACGGCGGAATACCTGGCGAGAGGTTTTGAGCGGAAGAGTCTGCCTCCTGCCATCACGCAGGATGACAACCTCGAGGGTGCTGCCGGATTTGTGTGACAGTTTGATGTGAATTTTTGCACCCAGCCCCAGGATATCCTTTTCCTTCCCGGCGACCGCAATAATGATGTCCCCCTCCTCNAGGGTGTGAGCCTCTTCGAGAAGAGCCTCAACCGGAACGTGAGTGATACGGGAGGCGAAATTGTCCACCGGAAGGTTGAGCTTCTGCTTTTGGGCCGTGGTCAGATTTTCTTCTTCGAAGTGAACAAGGGGGTTGATCGTCAAATTGCGATGTAGCAGTTCCGTGAACCACCAGTCGGGAGGTAAATCAACGAGGTAAGAGGTGCTTCGATCTTCTCTGAGGACGGAGACGGGGAGAGCTTTGGAATCACGGTCGACTTGGTTAAGCCGATATTGGACATCCGCCACAGTAAGGACGCGATGATGGTTAAGTGATTGGATCAGGTCTCCCGGACGAAGCCCGGCCTGTTCGGCAGGCCCTGAGGTTTCTTTGATGAGGAGTCCTCGTGGGATATCGATCTTGATGCCAAGGCGTTCAAATTCGGGGTAACGGAACATGTCGCGCTTTTTAACAAGCTCCCCCAATTTCTCCGCCACCGTGGTTTGAAAATGGGCGATATGATGACATTCTACGCAGCGGTTCCGCAATACGACATTCTCGCGGAGTCCGGGCACGTCCCGCGGAAAGACAGGAGGGACTGGGGTGTCGTGGGGGCGTTTCCCTGAGAGAGAGGCCTGATGCTCATTCAGGCCAAGCGAGAGCGCTAGCTCAAGACTCTTGAGGTCGAGATAGGCATCGGAAGCGCTTGTATTACGACCACCAAAGCGAAGATAGATGTCTTCACTGGAATTGATGATGAAATAGTAGACCGCGTTGTGGCGATCGAAGTCGAATTTCGCGAGGTTGATACCCCGCATGTCATTGATCCGTGCGAGCACGAATTGCTTCAGGAGCATTCCGCGAGTTGAGGTGTGATCGGTGCGCAGAACCTGCGCATCAAAGTCTCTTCCGTTTCCTCATGGAGCTCAGCGGAAAGCCAGAAAGATCGGCTTTCGGGTCTGCTTGGCTTCGGCGAGGGCTTCCGAATATGAATGATGCCACTTGAGNGCGGCNGCACTTGAGAAGGAGCCCATGGCGAGAAGAACGATGGTGGTGAGCCGCAGAACAGGTCGGTGTTGAAACGGAAAAGCCATCCGCNGGTAGTTTGGCATTCTGTGCTCTGCAAGCAATCTAATTGCTACCGATCCCTTAGCGAGTGCGGGACACGAATTAGCAGCGTCAACCTTCCGTCTGGCGAGTTCACGAATGAACAGCTAGAATCTACCAGAGGTCNGTCGGGGAGGGATCTCCTTGGGGGAACCTATGGCAAGCGGATCCGTGTTTCGGGGGATGTGGAGCAGTAAATTTTCTCTAGCAGCGAGGAGGCCATNGGCTCGGGCGAGAAGACGAGACCGGCGCTACGGCNGCAATCAATTCATCNGCCTTCNATTTTTNACGATACCTTCATGTANATCGCTTCTANTGNCTNATCACAAGGGCGCTAGGCCTAACTGCGCCGGAAGTTTCGGGTCATTACTGCTCCCCGGGGAAGCGGGCGAAACCCTTCTCTCTGCACGGCGGTTGATTTGGAACNGTCATCCNAGGGCAGAGCGGGAGGNCCTGCCGAGTTATGAGCCTCGGCGAAAGACGGCGAGANGCTTCACGGCACGACCACCCTGAGGAAGATTCTTTCGGCTGTNGATGGCTGCGAGTAACTCATGNTAGTGTCNTTCCCGGTCAAGGCCAACCCCACATCCTCCCATGCCTGAAGGTCGGATGACCGCTGAACCTGGTAGGTGTGCCCTACAGTGGTCGGCCATGAAATAACCAGGTTGTTGTCCTCAAGGCCAAATGTAGANGGGGCAAGTTCCACTTCATTTCTCGGAATCCTCCACTTCTTCACCATGAGCTGAGCTCCATCGGGTATTGGGCTGCGAGTATAAGTCAGAAACGANCGGGATGATGTAGTCGCCTGCCATTCACCTGCGGTCATGGTGCCTATATCTACAAAACCCGAACCTCGNCCGGTAATCCTCACGGTCTTCAAGGGAACGGATGAAAATGCAGTGCCCTCCTGTGTTGAGATCTGAAAAACTAAGCAGTCCTCACTTAAGAAAACAACACGCGGCACAATGGCGCCCATGAGGCCTCTCCAGACGAGTTGGCCATTCTCACCTAGGACGGCAAGAACGTATAAATTAGAGGGGGCGTTCAAGAGTTGGTTCCGAATGCTAAAAATCATGGCGCACATCCCGTCTTGGCTCAGCACTGGAGTATCGCCTTCGAATCCTCCCGCAAGCGTCGATCCGAATAACATTGCCCCAGCGTTAACCTCATACTCCCACTCTAGCAGGGGCTGGGAGGCAGAAGCATTCAAGCTCGGCCCCATGAGGCAGAATATTGTTAGCACGGTACGGATTCTCATCGCCCTATCCAAGCACCTACCATGCCAATACGACTGACGACCTGGGCCTTCGCGGCGCACCTCAGAGCTGGAATTATCCGTAATGCTGCGATCTCACTCAGTGTCTAGTCGTTTCAAATGTTTTGCAGATTCCTTCATCGAAGAGGAGAGACGAAGAGCTATTCCGACCCCCATTAAGACGCCGATCTGCAACAACGGGAAGAAGAAGAAAATGAGCGCCGCCATGCTCGCACCTCCTCCGGCCGCATCAGGCGGCTTGGCAGGGTAGAATAGGGCATAAACTATCGTGCCGACGAGACAGTTCAGAGCGCACAAGGCAGCAATAAGCCGTGGTTCTCTGGTCTCACGCTGTGCAAGAGCGATGCCTGTGAGCAAGAGATAAGGTGAGACGGCTGCGAGGAGAACTAGGAGGGCCGCTAAGTCATTCCCCACGCGTGAAGAGGCCCTGAGAGAAACGAACAGGAAGGTTACCAAAGTCGAAGCGATGATTGTAAGCCATGCGCCCTTAGGANGGGGTTGGCCGGTCTCTGAGGACGACATCTGAGGAACTTACCANGCGTTGGAGAGATCCCAATTCCAGAAAACGCTATCCAGAACGGCGATCGAGCAGATTTCAAATAATCATCACAGGAGCGAATCCGCTACCCGGGGTCGAAGCGTGGACTCCAAGACACTAATGCAAATTAGTTGCGTTACTCATTGAAGATCGTATACCTCTCCCTATGCGACCCTTGGTATCCTCAAACCGAAACGCGGTTTTCCGCGATCTCGCTGCGGGACTTCAACAGCAGATGTATTTTTGGGGTAAGGATGCAGAGCATGCGGACGGCAACCTTTTCTTACGTACAGGCTTTGAGAAGCGCCCTTCAGCGGGATTGAAGGGGACTTCGTGTTATCGGCTGCCGTGGGAAAACGGAGCTATCGAGCTTCATGGCGCCCATGCCGGTTGGCTGGGCGAGGGCGGTGGCATGCTCTACATCCGACCGCTTCATCGCTGTGTTCAATGGTTGGACCCAGAGCCTCCGATTCCGGGCGAGTATCCTGGTGACCGCTATTCATCCAAGCCCGACGGTATCCTCCAGAATCTGATGCGACCCTTTCTTGACTGGTGGATCAGTCACGAGAGGGAGGTTCTTCGACTCGCTGGCGCAAGTTACCGTGAATCGTGCCACCGGGTCTTCAAGAAACTACCACGGTCTCGCGCTTGGCTTCGTCCGCCGCTGGCAACCCGCTGGGTCATCGCACTGCGGGATCACCCCGAGGATCTGCCCAGAGCAAAACGTTTCGACGAAGGCCGTTGACCAATGGATTTTACTTACGAGAGCTACGCCCACTGGCGGAAAGAAATGACGGAAAAGGGCGGACTCACCCTTGACGCGTCCTACTGCAAGGATCGAATCAACGCGCTGTCCAACGATGAGGAGGCCTCAACGAGGTCCCTGATCCGAGCTTATGGATCTGAACACCGCGATCAGATGCTGCGCTGGTTCGAGCAAGCACTCTCAGAAATTTGAGCAGTGGAGCTCCGGCGGCCTCGGCCGAACTGACGACTAGACCCATCCAATGATTTTCACAATACCGCTCCCACCGGTTGGCATTCGAAATGCTCCCAAGTTGAGAGCAACCACGCAAACAGGTTTCTCCTTCAATCACTCCCGCTTCTGCGGTATCAATTACGTGCCTTGGAATGAGTAAAGAGGTTATCTATACCGGCGTTCTAATCGTTGGTGCAGGTCCGGCGGGACTGGGCGTTGCTGCGGCTCTGAAGAGGGCCGGGGTGGTCGACATGCTTGTCGTTGATGAACGGGAGGTTGGGGCCGCCTTCCGCAACTGGCCGCGCCAGATGTCATTACTCACACCGTCTTTTTATTCTAACTCCTTCGGCCTGACCGATCTCAATGCAATCGATCCGGAGACGTCACCTGCGGACTTCCTTCGAACCCAGCATCCCGAGGGCCGCCATTATGCGGATTATCTGCAGGCGGTAGCCACCCATCATCAATTACCTGTTCGGACTGGAATACGCGTCACCGGATTGAGAAAGGAGGATGATCAATTCGTCGCCAGCTCAGACCAGGGTGATATCATCGCTCAGTATGTGGTGTGGGCGGCTGGGCAATTCTTTTTTCCCCGGAGTGATGCCTTTCCGGGGGCTCATCACGCTCTTCACTCGTCGAAAGTTGACGATTGGACCGCGCTCGAAGGAGAGGAATTTACGGTCATTGGGGGATACGAAAGCGGAGTGGATGCAGCGCTGAACCTTGTTAATCTCGGGAAGTCGGTGCGCCTTGTCGCCCGTGGAGAACCCTGGTCATCCGACCATCCGGACCCATCCAGGTCCCTTAGCCCGCGCACTCTTGACCGCTTACGGGAAATTCTCCGTGCTCCAGACAAGGCGAAGCACCTCGAACTCGTCAAGGACACTGATATCTGCCAAATCGAAGAGTGCGAGGGCTGGTGGACTCTACGCGATCAGGACGACATACCTTCAATTTCCCGCACCCGGCCAATCCTCGCCAATGGTTTCCATTCTGGTCTTGGCCTCGTTCAAGGTCTATTTGATCATGATGAGAAGGGCCTCCCGGTTTTTAGTGAAGAGGCGGATGAGTCAACTCGGGTCTCCGGCCTCTTTTACTCTGGTCCTGCGCTAGTCCATCGAAGGGCCCTCTTCTGCTTTATCTATAAGTTCCGGGCTCGCTTCGGAGTGATCGCGCTCGAGATAGCAAGCCGTCTCGGAAAGCCAGAAGTCGACGAAAAGCTCATTCCTTATCTGAAGGCCGGCTTTATGAATTCTGACCTCGATTGTTGTACAAATTGCGAGTGCGCGATCGATCCAACGGACTCGGCCCCGGAGCCCGAGTCCTTTGCGTCATGATCCAGTCGGCCAAGATCACTCCATGGCTTTTGCCATCGGCTATCTTAACAGGATTGCTGTTGGGTGCATGGATGCCGGAGGCAGGAAAGTTGTTTGGTCCGTTTGTGGATCCTCTCCTGATTATCCTTCTCGTTCTCCTTTTTTGTGAGGTCCGGTTTGAGCCCCTCCGTCACGTACGACGACATCTTCCGTTTCTCACCTTAGCCTGGCTAGCAAACTTCGTTCTGATTCCACTCCTAGGCTGGGGCATTGCCTCTTTGTTCTTCTCCTCGCATGGGGCGCTTTTTATTGGTCTCCTCCTCTACTTCCTCTTTCCTTGCACAGACTGGTTTCTTGGATTCACCCGCATCGCCAAAGGAGACGTCGGACTCGGCACTGTGTTGCTTCCAGTCAATCTGATCAGTCAACTGATTCTCTTTCCAATTTACCTGAGTCTTATTACCGGAGCATATTCCGCGACAAATCTAGGTGAGTTAAATGCGACCCTTATGCGGTGGTTTCTGATTCCATTATCGTGCGCCCTGATCCTACGATTGATCCTGAGCCGTTTTCTGACGAAGAAGCAGGTTACACTTCTCTCTGGCGTCAGTGGAAACTTGGTCTACTGGACGATAGCGTTGGTGGCCTTGTGTCTCTTTGGTCAACACACAGTGTCCCTGACCGCAAATCCTCTCGCGCTCCTGAAAATCCTGTTGGCAGTATCGCTCTTTTTTGTCTTTTCGTGGAGCGTGGGCGAGTTGCTGGCACGCTGGTTTCGCCTCAGCTATGCCCAGCACGTGTTGTTGGCGATGACAACAGCAGCGAGAAATGCACCGTTAATACTGGGGCTTACCATGATCGCTCTTCCCGATCAGCCCTTGATTCATGCGGCATTGATCATTGGTCTCTTAGTAGAGTTTCCTCACCTCATCGCACTTTCCCATCTGTTTTTGCGGAAAGGGCGGGGGGGGGCTCCATCCCCTTCTAGACGAGCACTGGATATGCCCGGTTCAACCCCATGAAACGAGATAGCCGATCAGGTTTTGTGCGCCCTCTTTTTGAAATGGGATCCGAAGTTCCTTCGCTTCCGGAGGTGGAGCAGGACATCGGGGATCGAAAGGGAGAAGCAAAACGCATCGTGAAACGGCTTGCTGCGATTGTTGAAGATCACCGACAAGCCTGCCTCTCACTGAATATTGAGCTCGGATCCAGCGATCTCAGCTCTGTCCTTGACGGACTTCGTGAGCATGCGAGCGGACGTCCAGGCACGCCTGTCCGGGGTGCTCGGGATGAGATTCATGGATACTGTCTCAATCGTCTATTCGATGAATTGGTCGAAGAACCCAGCAACATCCTGTTCACGACCAAGACCGGAACCGACTCGGTACGCTACGATGCAATGAATTCTTCCTTCTGGCTTGAGTGCCTCGATCTCATGGAAGCGACTTACTGCCCTGCCGAGGAGCCATGACTACCGACTCAAGGATTCCGATAACAGTGCTTACGGGCTTTCTTGGTTCGGGGAAAACGACCCTTCTCCGACGCTGGAAGCGCGATGACTCGCTTCGAGACGCGGCGCTGATTGTGCATGATCTCAGCGAGTTGGGGATCGACGCTGAGTTGCTCTCGGACGAGGGAAGCGAGACCACTCCGGGAGAGCTGGCTGGGCGGGTTGCAGCTCTCCATGGAGAGCACGCTCGGGGGAACCTAAAGCCTTCGCTCAAACGGATTTTAAACCAGATCGCGACTCTCACTCCCTCCCCNACCCACNTGCTTTGTGAGAGCACGGGTGCCGCCCGACCGTGGCCGCTTATCTCGGCTCTCACTCAAGACAACCGCTTCCTGCTTCGGCATTTCATCGTGACAGTCGACGCACTCAACCTACATCGAGATTTTGCCGATGGCCGGATCCTCGCCGGGGAGATTCCTGAGAGAGGCGATCCCGCTTTGCTCCAGGCAGCGGCGGTTCTTGCAGAGCAGATTGCTTTTGCAAGCGTGATCATTCTGACCAAAGTCGACACCATCTCGAAAGATGCGGTAGATGCGCAGGTTCGTGTATTACAGAGACTCCAGCCAGAAGCCAGCATAGGACTCTCTGCACAAGCCGGGCTCCTACTACCACAACTCGACGGAACCCCGGCGCCTGACATTGAAGTGCTTGAGCTCCGGGCAGAGAAATTGGGCCTTAGGAAGAGTCAGGCCACTGCTTCCGAGGTAGAAGCGAGTATTATTCGAGATCAGCGACCCTTCCATCCCGGACGCCTCCATCACGCGGTACAAACACAACTCAGCACCGGAGTGTTTCGCACCAAGGGTTATCTGTGGCTCGCCTCGAGGTCGGGCCACGTTCTTCTGTGGCAGCAATCCGGTAGCCAGATTGCGCTGGAACTTACCGGATACTGGCGTTCAGAAATTGTGCAAAATAAGGATGGAAGACTACTCCCAGAAGAGGTGAAGCTGCTCAAGGAGCGTCTCGAGTCCTGCGACCCTGTCTTTGGGGACCGCCATTGCGAGCTCACCCTCATTGGACTCCCTGACCCCTGTCACGCTTTTGCGAACGCTCTCCGATCCGCCTTCTGTAATGAGCAGGAAGTTACCGCTTGGAAAAAGGGCGCACAGTTTGACGACCCTTGGCCAAAGACACTCCGACGCATCGAATAAACCTATTATCTAAATGAAACGCAAACTCCCAGTTACTGTTCTTTCTGGATTTCTTGGCTCCGGTAAAACGACTCTGCTCAATCATATCCTACGCAATAGAGACGGCTTCAAGGTGGCAGTGATCGTTAACGATATGTCCGAGGTTAATATCGATGCAGCCTTAGTTCGCAGTGGCGATGCGTCCCTGTCTCACACTGAGGAAAAAATGGTCGAAATGTCCAACGGGTGTATCTGCTGCACTTTACGCGAAGATCTCCTGCATGAAGTTGGTAAACTCGCTTTGGAAGACCGGTTCGATCATTTGATCATTGAGTCAACTGGAGTATCGGAGCCCATGCCGGTCGCAGAAACCTTCACTTTTGAAAATGAAGATGGCACCTCGCTGGGCGAAATCGCAGAAATCGATACAATGGTCACTGTAGTTGATGCTCCAAATTTCCTGCGGGATTTCTCTACGACAGAGAAGCTCGTCGACCGCGGACAAGAAGTAGGGGACTCCGATGAACGTACTATTGTGGACTTGCTGTCCGACCAGATTGACTTTGCCAATGTGATTCTGCTCAACAAGACAGACCTCGTTTCCTCCGACCAGATACGAAGGATCCACGGCATGATCCGAGCACTCAATCCGAGGGCGATCATCCATGATACCGTAAACGCTGAGGTGCCTATTGGTGCGGTTCTGAAGACTAACCTATATGATCCCGAGCGCGCCTCCGAAAGTGAAGGTTGGCTCGATTCCCTTGTCGAGCAGACACCAGAAACGGAGGAATATGGGATCGGTAACTTTATCTATGAGCGGCGAATTCCGTTTCATCCCCAGCGATTCCATGACTGCTTGAAACGGGAATGGCCGGGGGTGCTCCGATCCAAAGGCGTATTCTGGCTTGCGACTCGGCTAAAGGTGGCAGGATTTTGGTCCCAGGCTGGCCCAATCGCGCACCATGAATGTGCTGGCTATTTCTGGGCCGCTGTTCCTGAGGCGCACTGGCCAGAGGACCGCGGTCAGATTGATCGTGTCTGGCAGGAAGGCAACGGTGACTGTCGTCAGGAGATCGTGTTAATCGGACAGAATATGGATCAGGAAGGTATTACCAAAATGCTTGACCACTGTCTTCTAACGGAAGCGGAGTTGGCGACAGATGAAAAGAACTGGCATGTCGACTTTCCGGACCCTTTTCCCGTTTGGCCCACGCAGCTCAATACCTTGGAGTAGGAACGGGGTTCAGGGGACTTCCTGTCAGAGAAGATGGGCTGCCGTTGGAATAGTAGCTACCCTTTCGTCTGGAGTGCGCAAGGGGCATTTATACGGACTCACCTGAGGGTCGAGCCTTGGTTAAGAGTGCTCCGTATCAAGCTCTGACTCACGGCAATGGATTGAGTTCTGCTAGGGGTGCTGCATCTGTATGGAAAGACTATTGAGTCATCATTTGATCGACCGGTGGACTCTGGCTGGAGGCGCTGAGTCGTGTGGCCTCAAAAGCGAAAGAGGAGACTTGCTTGATCCTCGGAAGGCCGCCGCGGGGCTGAGATCCGGTGTGCCTGTGGCCAGCCGGGAACGGGGGCACAATCGGTCTATAAACTGGCTTGATGGCGCTCTGACGAACTAGGTCAAGACTGGGGGAGGCGATCTGCGTTTCGCTGAGGAACTCAGCTTCCTCGGTAAAGGCCTACGTCGTAACCGAAAAAGACCATAGAATGGCCATACTGACGAAAACTGAAATCATGGACACGGTGTAGCCGATCGCGATACCCATATCGGCCATGTGCTCCCCTCGTAGCCTTCCCCCCGACGATCTGATCTGTCCCTTAGCGACGTGACCGAGTATGACGGCAGGGAGCGAGGTGATAATGAGGCCTCCCACTACACTGCTGAAGGCCAGGATCATACTTAATCTTGCCAGCTTGCTTGTTTCCGAAGTGGGGGCCGGGAAGGGTTTAGGAAAATCATCCTTCCATCCCAGTGGGAGGAGGGATGGAGACCTGCTCGATTCATCAGAGTGCTCCTTCACTTCCGATGTATCAGGGAGAATCCTCGATCGCTGCTGGATTTTCTGGTGATCCGATACCGGGATGTCGCCTAGCTTGATATGACCCCTCAGTGTCATCCCTTAAGCAACCCGCCTGGAAAGTAATAAGCGAGATCAAACGTCATCAGAAAACCGGGTGCCCATGAGGGGTCGTGACGATATTCGGGACGTGAAGCTCCATTTCACAGGCCGCTGACGGGGGAGGACAGGATCTGCTGGCTATAACGAGGCTCCGAGGTTGAAGCCGATTTTGATAATGACGAGTATTCCCCACAGGTAACCAAGAATTATGCCACTCATGGCCATGCCAAAGCCTTTCTGATGCTCAAAATCAGCCCTGATTTGCTGACGAGCGATGTGGCCGAAGATGGCTCCGCAGAGTCCAGAAATGCCCACGACTGCAAAGACTAAATACACCAGCAGGGATCCCAGAGCATGTGAGAGGAGGGAGCTTATGTTAAAGCTGGTCACCGGGGGGGCTTGAGAAGCATGAACGGAGCCAGGGATGTGGCGGATATTCCTGCGATCATACTTACGCGCGCGAGTCGGTTTGTCTTGGATCGCTTGGACCGAGATAGTCTGTTTGAAAGGTCCGAAGTAGCAGGATTCACTTCGGAGGAGTAGCATCATGGGTCCAGCAAGTCGAGGAAGGCTATCCCATGGGCAATCGGGGCCTCCCTGCTGGAGATAACTACTTTGAGAGTCCTTATGGGTTCTGAGGCCACGGGAGCATCCGGGGCTAATCACAGAGGTCGGATTGATTGCCAGCGGCCCCGGGAGGGCTCGTCTCAGATTCCGGACAAGATCGATTGGAAGATAACATCGGCAGCGAGCACTATGAGCATCGGCAACGTCGCAGTCGCCACGGACCCCAACACCAGCCCTGACATGCTCAGAGGATTACTTTAGATGGAGTTTTTTCGCTCATCCCAATCCCAATTTTCCGGTGTAAAAGCCGTTTAAGGGCAGGGAATCACTTCTGCTCAATAGGATTTACAGGGATGGGTAGCCTACCTACTTTGACGCAAACTTGATCTCCAGCGATTGGAAGTGGGAGGGCATCCGTTCAAATCAATCCAACCTGCGTCGACGTGAAACATCTGTATTTGCTTCTGCTTGCGTCCTCAGTTGGCCTCCTCGTGGCAGCTGACCTTGGACAAAGAGCAGATCCTCGACCCAACAAGCCAGTGGCAAAATCGGAGCTCATGAAGCTCACCGGTGACTGGAAAGACGCCAGTCTGAGCCGGGATGTCCGCATTCTCTGGCTCTACGGCCCGGAAGATCACGGGGGTGGGGAGCATGACTATATTCGAATCAAGGAGCTGTTTGTTCCCATGCTTGCGAGCATTCCGCGCGTTACGGTCGAAGAAGCCTACCTTTTCCCGACTCAGGAACAGTTTGACCGGACAGATCTGATGATTCAGTTCCTCCATCTGCCAGACCTGACAGATGAGCAGCTAAAACGGTTTCAACATTTTGTTGATCGAGGAGGCAGCGTGGTTTCGATACACGAGTCCTGCATCATCCGGCCGTTAGGGCGGGCGGAGAGGCTTGCTGGGTGTCTCGGCTGCTCGTGGAAGGGCAACAGGGATTCACACTGGGGTAAGTTTTCCCATGATCATCCACTCTTTCTCAAAACTGAGCATCCGGCGTTCGCGGGACTCCCGGAGTCGGTGGTTCTGAATGATGAGTCATATTGGAGTCTTCTCCGGGCCAACAAGGTCGAGGTCATCGGAACGATTGCACCCGGAAAGGACAATATCGGGGCAGCGTTCGAGGATATCCTGAAAAGTGACGATGCTCGAAGCGAAGCCTTCTGGACCTACAAATCTGGAAAAGGCCGGGTGTTTGGGACGACGACGGGGCACTACACTTATACTTATTTTGATCCGATCTACCGTCTGCTCCTGCTTCGGGGAATAGCGTGGAGTTTGAAGGAGGACCCCGCGCCCTTCATGCCTCTGGTCTTTCACGGTATTACCGATGAGAAAGGAATGGTTGGCACGACGGACAGCATGATGAATTACCGGAATCGCAGAAAATAGTCTGAGAATATGGAGAGGGAGGCTCAAGTCCTGCCCACCGCGAATGGGCAACACGACCGTTCCGCCTCTGGATGAAAACCGGCACAAGGGACATACCGGTAGATCGCTGGAAGCCGTTACAAAACAGGCTCCTCTTTGTAATAGCAGGATACGTAGATTAAGTCATAAAAAATTGGGAGTTACACCGAAGCTACCTTCCCAACTCCATGCCTGAATCATCTGAAAAAAAGATACTCCCTGCCTTCCTCATATGTTTCTTTCTTGGAATTCTCGGCATCCATCGATTCTACGTCGGCAAAACAGGAAGCGGTATCGCGCAGCTGCTCACCTTAGGAGGTTTAGGCGTTTGGGTATTCATCGATTGGATCATGATTATGTGTGGCTCATTCAAGGATAGTGATGGTAAGCCCCTCACTGAATGGACGTAGGTATGCGGGGAATCCCGTTACTCAACCAAGAGACTGGGATTCAGAATCGGCCCCGGCATTTAAGTTGGATCCTCAGGAACGGGTAAACAACGAACTCAAGATTGGAGCCCGGTCCCAAGGCCTGGCCCCCTCTATTCCTTCAACACCATGTCGATGCACATCACAGCAGCGACAATTAACTGCCGGGCTACGCTGTCGACAGGGACAGACTCCGAAATCTGAAGAATATAGTTGTCCGCGCTGGTAAAGAGCTCCTTTCCGACGCCTGACCATTTCTTTGTAATATGAGCCAACTCGGTTTCGCCCGCCATGAACTTGTAATTCCACGCGGTCCATTTTCCCTTAAGTTGGCAAACGGGCCTGGAGGATGGATCCAGAATGGTAAAGGCGCCACCGATTGAAAAGATCTGCTGCTGAAAGCCTCCAATCACTTCGTCCTGTCCGTTCAGGATAGTGCCCTTTGAAAGAAACAGCGAAAAACCTCTTTTTATGCGGACGATTTGTCGCCCGTCCGGAGTTCGGACCCGTATGTCAAATGGAGTGTTGCGTTTCCACTCCGTGAACCGGAGAATCTTTGTGAGTGCTCCAAGCCGCTCCTCGCGACATTCCATCGCAACCGCTCCAGTGCTGGGATCGTAAATATCGTAATTGCTGGCTGCCTTGAACATTCCCACATGCTCTTTCACCAGATATGTATTTTCTTTTATTTCGCCGCTCATAGGTGATCCCTGATAGTGATGGTGACTATTCCTATCTCATAAATCTCCGTAAGTCTTGCCCTAAGCAGACTGCACACCTCCTTTCGCACTCGTGGTATCAAATTATGACGCGATTTAGGAGCGGGGCCGGTTTCTCTGCCTCGGATGAATGAAATGAGATCTGATAAAAGCTGGTCGCCGACTAACAATTCTTCGTCTCCTACCAGTGATCCCGGGTGTTGCCAGTCTGTTGCTTTTCACAGTCCCTCTGGGCAACTCGTTAGCTGCCCAATGGGGGACGGGAGGCCATGGTGACCTTTAGTTCGATAAGGTTGGGGAAAATAGAATCATTTGCCCGGAAACCCCGCTGAGGGTTCCGAATCAAGAAACCTGCCGGGACTGGGTCGCGGTTGCCTCAGGAGGTCGCTACACTCTGCTTGTGAAGACGGCTTCTCCACAAAACGAAGGGTAGGCACACAAGATACATCGTAATGCTATAGACAGCAGCGGGTACGGTCTCTGGTGGAAGAACCTGCCCGCCGCCTGCCGCGATGAAACTACCAACCGCGATTGCCAGGGTGCCATTTTGAACACCGGATTCGATGGAAATTGTCGTGGAGTCTCTCTTGTTGAGGCCGATAGTCAGTCCCGACAAGAGACCAAGTCCCAGCATGACAAGATTTAAACCGATCGCGACCGGAGCAAGGATAGTAAAATTTGATGAAAAGATTTCCCAGTTCTTTGCCAGAGCGGCCACAATGATCAAAGCAAAGAGACCAATCGCGACTCGCGAGACCGCAGGACCAATCCTTTCGGCTGATGAAGGCAATCGAGCTGTCCAAATCATTCCGATGGAGACCGGCAGGGCGGTAAGGAGAAACATTTTCAGGCCGAGGGCGGTTACATCAACCCGAAGCGGATCTTCATTCATGAAGTGACTGATGCTGAGAGAGACCAGTATTGGCACAGTCAGAATTGATACTAAGCTAACGATGGCGGTGAGCGATATCGAGAGGGGCGCATTACCACCAGCGAGTTTGGCGAGAAGATTACTCGTCACACCTCCCGGGCACAGAGCCAGAATCATCAGGCCAACCGCGAATACCGGAGACAAACCAAAGGCATGCGCCAGAAGGAGGGCCACAAGTGGCAGCAGGACGAGCTGATTGAGGAGTCCAACAGTAAACGCCCGGGGGAATTTCATGACCAGGGCGAAGTCGCCACATCTCAAGCCAAGTCCCAGGGAAAACATGATGAATGCGAGAACGAGCGGAAGAAGAAGATTAACAATCATTGTCAGGGAGCACTTGATCCTTTCAGCCCGCTGGCTCCGGCGCAAGGTTCGGGAACAGAGAGGAGAGGCAAGGTCTGGCAGGTGGAACCAGAGCTCACCTGGATGGATGCCTGAGAGGAATGCCTACTCGAGACGGACCAATCCCTCCGCTCAGGAACATAAATCTTCTAGGGCGTCGGTGAGAGCGGGGAATTGAAATTCATACCCTTCCTCCTTCAGCCTCTTCGAGGCACAGTAGCGTCCATAGAGAACGAGTTCCGGATCGGTTCTCAGGATCCAATATGCCCCGAAGCGGATCATCCATTCTGCAGCCGGAAGACCAAAAGGCATCCTGATCGTCCTTCTCAATTGGCGCATGAATTCCCCCTGGGAGACAGGATTTGGTGCCGTCGCCACATAAACGCCATTCATCGAGGATTCTGTAATAGCGTAACATATAAGTCGGCTCATATCTTCGACGTGAATCCAGCTGATCCCCTGGTTTCCGCTACCAACCCGACCACCCAGGCCTAAACGCGCGAGCATTCGCATCTTCGGGAAGGCGCCTCCTTTGGCCCCGAGAACAAAGCTGGTCCTGAGAATAACCCTTCGTATTTGAGGCGGCGCAACCTCATCAAAGGCGCGTTCCCATGCCCTCCCGACCGTTGGGGCCAGGCCCAGACCAAATGATGAGTCCTCATCACACAGAGCCTCAGGAGGGTCTCCGTAGATGTGGGCTGTAGACATCTGGACCCAAACCCTGGGCGGCGTCGTTAATCTCTCCACCGCCTTTCCCAGCACGAGGGTAGAATCCACCCGGGAACGCAGGATCTCATCACAATGATCAGGAGTCTTGATGCAATCCACCGTGCGCCCCGCCAGATTGACCACCGCATGCGCACCCTCCAGATGCCGTGTCCACCCTCCAAGGGTTCGCCCGTCCCACACCGCGTGCTCCCAGGGTCCGGCGACCCCGGGTTGGTGGCGTGAAACCAGAATAACCTCGCAACCTAGGCCGGCCAGATGTTGAGCCAGACTGACCCCGATGAATCCCGTGCCACCTGTTATGACGATCTTTCCTTCCGGCGAACAGGTTTCGTTTTTTGTAGTCATTCCTCGCAGTAAGCTCAGTTGTTAAATGCGATCCAGCGGCCCTGATTTGCCACCAAAGCGCCCGTCCTCAATTGCGGCCGGAGAGCCCTTCCTCAGCAGAAAAGTCTTCGTCTGGCTTCTGGAACTTCCAATCAGCAGGAAACAAGGCTCGCTAATCCCGGAGGAGCTTCGAGCAAAACGATCGTCGGTTAAAGTCACCATCACCATTCTCCCAGATCTGCAGAAATACCGGATTCATGAAGATATAGCCATCAATTAGTCACGAAAGGATCCTCTGGCAGAAGGAATTCCAACACCTCTCAGACCGAAATCCACCCGGCAAGGTGCTGGCTGGGGCTCCGCTCCGAAAAAGAGGATTGAGGAGCTCTGGACGACAGCCTCTTGATTATTGAAAGTCTTCGCGTTTCGGCCTTCTATCCGCCACGCAGGATTCGCCACTCTCATCCCAATGCCAACCATGACACCGGACAGCCCCTGATCTTCGCTCCTGATGAAATCACACTCCTTGACGGAAGGTCCCGTTGGCCCGCACATCCGGAATATCGCACTCCCGATGAGTGTCGGATTCTTCTTCAACACCATGTATAACGTGGTGGACTCGTTCTACGCTGGCCAGATCTCGACTCAGGCGCTCGCGTCAATGGCGCTGTCGTTTCCTGTTTTCTTCGTAATTATCGCCCTGAGCCAAGGTATCGCCAGAGGGTCTTCGGCGCTTATAGCGAACGCTATTGGAGCCGGGGACACAACGAGCGAGAAAGGATACTCAGGACAGGTGTTTTCCCTAGCGGTCCTATTCTCAATCGCGATTACCCTCACTGGACTAGGCTCGGCTTCACCATTGTTCCGGGTCCTCGGGGCGGATGGCACCTATCTGGAATTAGCGAACGCCTACGTCCGTCCCCTTTTCTGGGGAGCAGGCTTTTTTTTGCTCAGTAGTATGAGCAACGCCATTCTTCTTGCACATGGAGATAGTAAAACCTTCGGCACGGTTTTAGTTGGGGGTTTTTTCGCCAATCTGGTGCTCGACCCATGGCTGCTTTATGGTGGCCTTGGAGTTCCTCCGCTCGGCCTCGCGGGGATCGCGTGGGCCACAGTGATTATCCAGGCGATTGGCGGAATTTACCTTTTTTTGACAGTATTGCGGCGGGGATATCTCTGTAGGTCCGAGCTCTTTAAGAGTCCTCAATTCCGGATCTATGGCGAGATTCTTCGACAGGGGATACCGACGGCATTCAATATGATGTCGATAGCTCTAGGTTTTTTTGTGTCAACCTACTACCTCAATAGTTACGGCCAAGTAGCAGTAGCCGCTTTTGGGGTAGGGACCCGAATTGAGCAAATGGCTCTGCTTCCGGCCCTCGCCCTGAGCTCGGCGATTGTATCTATCGTGGGTCAGAACAATGGCGCGGGCCGGCTGGACAGGGTCCAGGAGTGCGTGTCCCTCTGTATAAAGTATGGACTCTATCTGATTGCAGGGGCCTCCCTGGCGTTGCTGCTTTTCGCGACACCACTGGTGCGCTTATTTACCAGTGATCCAGAGGTAGTGGAAGTGGGGACCACCTACATCCAGATCATGGTGTTCATTCAGTGGGCTTATGTGATGACATTCCTCCACACTGGATACCTGCAGGCAGTCAAACGACCGATGTATGGTTTTGTAGAATCCGTCATTCGGAAAATCATTCTTCCAATCGTCGTCTTTAACTCCCTTGTGACTGTTGTGGGCGTTACAGTCGTCGAATTCTTTTACGCCATGGTTGCGATCAATGTTCTCATGACGGTAGCCACCATCATGTATGCGCAATATATTTTGAGAAGGAGTCTGCGAAATACCGTGGATTAAGAATCCTCATGGCGTTGCCGGGCAAAGGAGCGGCACGTATTCGTGGACTATAAATGCGTCGAAACCCTCCTTTACCTTTTTCAGCGTGNTCCGCCACCCTCTGCGGCGCCAGGACCGGGGGTATCAAAGATCGCCTTATGGGTGGCGCGTGGAAGCACCCTTTCGCCCAGCTGGGCCCGATGACTGATCAGCCGCACTCCGGATATCATGGCAGCTTCCTCAGCATCACCAGACCCTGAGATGCTGATTTTGTAAGATCCTTTTCGCTCTCTNTTGGTGATGCCAAACTCAGTTACTGGAATGGAATCCCAGAAGATGGTCGGCTGCTCCGTAGCCTTCGGCGAGTGAACGCGATTCACCCGGCGGCCATTGACGTCAACGCTCATGGANTGAACAGGACCTGGTGGGATCACCCACTGAAAGGCCAGATGGTGTCCCGGCTCCGGTTCAATCTCAATCGTGATTTCAACGGGTCTCGGNCGCTTTGTTCGGTAGACGTGCAATCCATGAAAACGGGTCACCTCTTTGTCCTTGCCGGAGAAATGAATCCAGGCATGAGGATAAGAGGTTCCGTCACTTAGACCAAGATCACGAAAGACCTGGTTCATCGCTTGGAACCAAACGGCGTAGCCGGCTGTATTAGGATGGACGCGGTCAGGAAGAAGCTTCGGGAGAGACGCTCCATCCGGGCCGGCGAAGAGCCGGTAAGTCTGAAGCACTATGACCCTTGGATCCTTCCGCCAGGCCGCAGCGTAGAGGCTGTTGATCTTCTGGATCTCGGCAACAGGACGATAATCATCTGGAGCACATGGGAAGGTCTCACAAACGATGATCTTCATGGTTTCGCTTTGCTCCTTCAGCCGTTCAACCATGAGTTTCACGTTNCTGAAGACGGTTTCTCCGCTGGCCTTTTCGGCAAGATCATTAGCGCCTATCATGATCACCACTGCTTTTGGGTCCAGGGCNATGACATCTTCTGGCAGGCGCAGAAGAAGCCCCCGGCTCGTGTCGCCGCTAATACCCCGGTTCACAACCTTGAGGTCGCCAAAGAACCCCATGAAATCGTCTTTCCACCCCTGAGTGATAGAATCGCCGAGAAAGACGATGGAGCCTTTATACTCCTCGGTCTTGCTCAACCATGAGCTGCGGCGTCCTCGCCAGACACCACGAAACCAATCACTGCGCCGCAGAGGACCCAGACCCGGCACCCCTTCATTAGTATCGGGAATGCTGAGCGGATCATTCTCCTGGGCCGCGACTAAAGGGTAAACGATCAGGGCAACGAGCAGGAAGACNACAGCATTTGAACCGAAGGGCCTCACGAAATCNAATAGTGATAAACCCGGTCCTTCCGGGTCAAGCCTGACAAGGAGGGGAATGGTGGCAAAACTTTGAAATCTTTGTTGGTGTCCTTNTTTTTAACGCGTTCCTTGCCAAAGATATCGACATGGTGGGTTTCTGCGCGAGNACAGATCTCCCTGTTGCTTCCATGCGCACGTCCCCGATCACAGCTTGAATNAACCTGTTCCCACGGCTCCGGACCCCACTCTCTTTCATCGCCAGNCTCATCGCTTCCCACTNCGCTTTTCAGGCTGTTNGAGCNGNAGACACCAATAANAGCAACTTGAGGTCTGGTGTGAACTTCCAGCTGAAAACCGCCGTGGATCTGAAAGTGCTCGGTCGGAGCGCGACGCATGACCTGAATCTGGGTGAAAGTCCTGCCCTGTTTGTCAAAGCCCTCTGGAAACAACTGACCGGGAAGCTTCCGGATCCGGATCTCGTCAGGGAATATGCAGACAAGCTGGGCACGCCGAGCTTTCCTCGCAGGATTGATCTAGGTATCTCGCTTGCCGAGAGGGCAGGGATTCGGCCCCGTTGGGCATATTCGGACCCCTGGCGAACCCAGTTGGTCCTTAGGCCCAATACTGTAAGGAAGATATCCCGCGATGTTGGCGCGGTATTCATGTTCTTCTTCACGAGTCCAAAGGGGCCCAATGGTGGGCCAGGATGGGCAAACAATCACGTTCCCGGCATGAAGGGCCCCGCATCCATTTACCGCATTGGATCTGCTGAAGCCAATAACGCTAAGGGAGGGCTCTATCATCCCGACAACAGTGGATTTTGGTATCGAGAGTTCAGGGACAGCCGGTATGCGGGATTGGATTTTCTCCTCCTGAATGTCTACGGTCCGGACCTGACTCCCGTATCGATCGCAGCAAGGCATTCGGCATTGGAGCGCCTCCGGAAAGATGACGGGGCCAATGTCATCAGGCTCGGATTGTTCGACGATACCTGGACATGGGGGCAGCCTTGGTTCGGCAGCTTCTGGGAGCAAAAACCCGACTGCCTCAAGGTCGATGAGACATCCAGAATCCTGTATGAGGCGAAATGGAAGCCTTTCTTCGAGTCACTGCCCAGGGAGCACTGGTATCTCGTCGAGAATCGACCAATGATCTACTTCTACAACAGCAACACCTTGCAGAATCGTGAGAACTTTCACCGCGTCCTCCCGAAGATGAAGGAACTTTTCAGAAAGGACTTCGGAGTTACTCCGTGGGTTGCAGTCGATACCGCATTCAATTACCGCCCGGAGATGAAAGAGGTCTCCGAGTCTCATTTCAAGTGGTATACCTTCAACCTTGAGAGTAAGTATGCCAGCGAGACACGCGGGGGACTCACACTAAGTCATGCGATGGTTCGTTGGGATGCGCTGAGCCGGGATAATGACCGGAAGGAGCGCTCCGCGACCGAAAGCGATCTTATCGTGAAGGGGGACCGCATCCTCAGGCAGGTGCTTAATCAAACGCACGATTCCGACATCCTCGTCCTGGCGACCTGGAATGACCTTGGAGAGGGGACTGGCCTCAACCGTTGCTACGACTACTACTGGAATGGCGCTTGGAAGGCACCCAACCACTTCATGGATCTTATTCAGCAGTCCCAGAGTGGTGAAGTACTACCCTTTCCTGAGCACTAGCGTCGCTCTTTGTGTAGCGGTGCCAGTCTACTGAAATTCCGTGGCCGTCTGCCTTAATCCCGGGTCGCCTGCCCGGATTTTTGCGCCTCAGGGAACTCCTTCTTATATCGCGCGACCAGGGCTGGGAAATCATTGGGCATGATATAGAATCGTCCGCGAATTTTTTTAACCTCGCCCGGCTTAAGGCCTCCAATGCGGAAGTCGCTGTGAAGGCAGCGAATCACCCCTTGAAACAGCTCCTGATACGGCTCCCACGCCATGGCGAGAATCCACTTTCGGTCCTTGCTGACACAACCAATCAAACCCAGGGAAGGTGCCTGTGGATGCAGGGGACGAGGATTTACATCGGTCCTTGGCACATGGGTCGGGCACCAGACCTGGCCGGGAAGGTATCGTGCCTTCTCGCTCCAGTGAGCCGTGGGCATGAAATCCGGTTCTTCATCCTCATTCTGAAAAATGAAGGACTTCTTCAAGTAGGCATACTTGTCATCAGTCGAAGTTTCTCCGGTTCCGGTAAAGTTGCCTACCCGGGTGCAGGGCTGGGCCCAGTGCGCATCCGAGGGCTTCGTTCCATTATTACGAGCCACGAGCTCAATCGCAACCCCGTCGGCTACCGCACGAATCAGATGCTCTACTGTCACTCCATCGCTGAGAGTGCACCGAAGCTTCAGGATCGTCCCCTCCGGATTCTTCGAGAGAAGTACAGTTTTGTGTCCAATTACGGTCTCCCCCCAAGCCCGATCCGTTGAGCCCGCCCGGCAATAAGCCTCCAAATACCAAGTCTCGATCTTGCCCCCCGGAATGTCCGGATGGTAGATCGTGAGGATATGATTTTCCCAATCGAGAGTGACTGCGCCCACCCGGGAGTTCGAGGGCGTGGTGCGACCTGTTGACACCAATATGCAGAGCACAACTCCGAGCAGAAATTGCGGAAAAAAAATCACTACTCTGGTCAGGCTGCTCATCACCCAGGAGGAGGCAGCACCGGCTGCCAATCTCGAAATTCGGCTCTACTGTCGAGAGAAGCAAGCAAATCGAACAGGATCACCAGACTGACGATGGAAATCCGAACGACGGAACTTGGAAGTTGCGGAGGGATTCGGGTTGTCAGCGCACCCCTGCATCAAATTCAGTGCTGTATTATAGCGGCTTACCGCCATGCCGATCGTCCATTCGCTGTTGAGGAGGAGTTACCCAATTTTCCTCCGGTTACCATGAGGCGCATAATGCAAAGAGGTCCATCAGCTGGACGATTCTTTCGTACATCTTCGTGATGGCCAGGAGTCTAAGACCTTTCCCTTAGATTCGCGTTCGCCCCAGTTGCCAAGCAATACTCGACACCCGCGATATCTCCAGCCCGGGCCACTTGGCGGAGGGTGGAAGGCTTCTCTACACCCTGGGAGCAAGGCCGCCGACACCTTGATCACACTCAGATTTTAGCTCTCGCCGGCACTCAACAAGGCTAAGGCACAAGACCACGGCCACATCAGTCCGACCCGGTATTTTATAGCTCCCGAAGTGGCTGGGAGAATCAGGGAGAAACCGTAAATCGGCTGCGCACATAAAGCGCTCGATTTTCAGATACAGGTGTCGAACCACGGAAGGTGAGGGTTTCACTTCCATCTCCATTATTTGAAACCCTGAGAAGGGTGATGTTCTCGTCACCTTCTGACCATGTCAGCAAATCGGCGCTGTACTGGGGCACGATCAGCACATCGTCAGCCCCGATCCTCCGGTGGACCTTAATGACAAGATAGGATGCAGGAATGCCATCAACCTCAACCTCCTGAATCGAGGACTGAGGCCCCGACTGGGATGAAGGTTCCTGAGGATCACTCCCCAGGACATACTCCATGAGATTGGTAAGGCCGTCACCGTCCGGATCAGCTCTGTCATCGTCGACTCCCGCGACGCTCTGCCATTGGCTGTAACTGGTAGCGTCGGTGTCACCTGGGTTTCCTCCTGATGTCACACTGGTCCGCCATGCTACCGGGCTATTGGGGCTCGCTCCGGATCCAGGGTCGATGCGGACGAGGGAATACCCGTCTCCATCGGCACTCGCGGGCCATGGATCTGCATCATTGTAGGTCAGATCAAGGATGATTTCCCCGGGCTCGTTCGTGATGGCAAGATACTCGCCATCATTGTCAAGGTCGCCGGTGTATTCCCCGGCGACTGGCGTCTGGTTCCCATAGCGGTATTGAAACGCCGCCAGATTATTGACGAGAACGATTCGCCCCCCTGAATCAATTCCACTTCCGACGAGAGAATCGTCAAATTCGAATCTAATTCCAGAGGTAAAGGCGAGACCCCCTAGATCGATAGGCCGGGAACCCCTATTCAGCAGTTCAATAAATTCAAAATCACTTCTCTCCGTAAAACCTGCAGCGGCCTCAGCCTCGGTCGGTGGGGCAGGGCGGTAATGAATCTCTGAGACCGCGAGAGTAGTTCCGTCAGCCTGTTCGGTATCGACGAGGAATGTGGCAGCAGTAAGAGGACTCCACTCATTCCCATTTCGAACCCTGGCCCTGATGGTCGCAGACCCGCCCTCCGTGAGCAGAAGGGGATTTTCCGTAGCGCTCTTAGTGCCCTCGAGACGAAGATCAAAGCTGATATCACTTGAGGTGCCGCTCACTTGATGGATTTCGACCGCAATAGTATTCTGGCCTTCAGTTAGAGGCGTGGCGGGAAAGGAAAAAGGGAAGAAGATCGTCTCGTCGGCCCCGCCGGCCACGGTATTCGCATTGGTGAGATAGTTAACCGTCCCCGCTGGCATTCCCGAGCGGGCGACCTCAGTTCCGTTGATATAAACGACCGCTCCATCATCACGGCGGAGAGCGAGATTGAGGCGAGAGAACTCGGCTGCGCCAGTAACATTGAAGGTCCGGCGGAAATAAGTTGTAGGGAACTTGCTATTGGCGTTAGAGCCGTAGGAAAGGGTGGTCTCCTCATTCCCATCGCCGTATCCAAGCTCCGCTGGACCAGACTCCCAGACCGCATCGTTGAAGCCCGGCTCCCGCCATGCCGTTCCCTGGTTACTCCCGTCATCGAGATATTTCCAGACCGATCCAGCACTGATAAGGTTCTCGGTAATCGTGCTCCCTTCGTAGGCTCTTGCATTCGGGTTGAGGCCCCCCCCAACCCTTCGCGGATCGTCTCCGTTGATGGTATAATAAATCGTGCCGCTCCCACCGTCGATCAGAAGCGGTCGACTGCTCGAAATTGCGCCGCCATGCTGCGCGAGAACAGGGGGGTTGACGTCCGGATACCAGTCGACTGACCGGAGTTGACTGATAAGAGTTGGAACCCTCCCGCTAATAAAGTTCCGCACCCCCTGGACGGCGCCCATCCAGGCTGCGTGACTGCGGTTGGTATCTCCCCAGCGTGCGGAGTGAGCATAGATTGCCTGATCGATTGAATCTGCTCGGCGGTCGACCCGGGCTATCCCAGCCGCATCTGTCAGAAGTCCTTCATTGTAGCAATACATAGCAACTCGGTCAGCAAAACGTGTGCGATATTCAAGGTTCTGGGTTGCAAGTCGCTCGTGCAAGGTATGCGGATTAAACTGATTCAGAGTCGTGCTTCTGGTGAAGGGGGTGACCATGTTGTTTTCACCGGTGCCCAATGAATGCTCACTGTCATGTTCGAAGAACTTGTAGCCATCCGGGGACACTCGGTTATAGACCCCGAAATAATTATTGGGGTTCGGCTGGGTATAACGTGATCCCGGACCGTCTCGATCACCCGTGTAGTAGGTGATGATCATGTAATCGATCAGATTGTCGATATCGACCAGCTTCTCAATCGAAGGATTACGACTCCCATCCGGGTTCAATCCTTGCACCTCATAGTATGCGGTATTGCTCGCAAAGCCAGTCTGCCACTTCCTCCAGAGACGCTCGTATGAGGAACGATTCCCATCAGTCACGCTGCCATACGATTTAACCACGTCATAGTCCTCCTGATCGCCACCGAAATAAATCTCTCCATAGTTGGCTTCCGCGCGTTCGTCGGTCGCACACATGCCCCAGTAGATCCCATTCAGATAGAGATGATACCAGCGGCTCCTCTTATAAGGGTGCCCCATTTCACCCTGCAGGTCGCGAGACCAGGTATCACGGATGAAGCTGTTTTCATTTGTGCCTCCCTGCGCCCACGAGTAGTTCTGGGGCCCACGGAGGTCTATCTTGTCGAACTCCTCAGCCCCTTCTTCCCCGAACAGCTTGTAATTGAGCTTCCCCGCGCCATATTCGCCCCGAAAGAACAACCTGAAGGAGTGTTTTGGATTCCAGGGCCCACGGGAGAACCCACCCCGGATCCGAAGCCCACAACCGATCTGAAAACCTTCCTCATTTCCATCCGGGTCAACCCAGCCCGGAGGATGAATAAGCTCAAGGGAGGCTTCTCTCTCCCAGGCATAACCACTGCTTCCTGGATTGGAGTAGATGCCAGTGCCTGAACTTGTCAGACTGGCTTGATCCAGAACAATCGAAAGAGTTGGGAGCGAAACGAGGGCTTCCTTCACCTGAGCTACTCCACCAATGGACGGATTATTGCTGTTGACCACTCCGGTATTCATTCCATACCGGTAGACCTGCCCGTTGACCGAGCCACCGGGCCATCCGGAGGGGGTGACACTGGACTGGCGGATGATGTCATCCGTGAAAAGGTAGGTCTGGGTGTCCACGTTCGTAGGATCGAGCCCCGGCTTAAATGCTGCGGCCCTGAGAGTCGTCGTTCTCGCGATACGAACCGGTCCCGAATACACCGACCCGGATCGGGCTGTCGGAGTAGAGCCATTGGTCGTGTAACGGATTATGGCCCCTGGGGTATCAGTGGTGATTTCCACCGTGAAGGGGGAGTCGTAAAATCCCCGATCAATACTGAATCTTGTGTCGGCCACCTTCCCCTGACTGGAGGGCGCTGAATTGATTCCTCCTGGTGTTGGCTCATCGAAATAAAAGGAATCTCCCGGAGCCAGACCACCGCCCGCGAGGGTAGGAAGAATAAGGAATGAATCGTCGGATATGCTGTTATTGAGACCGTGTATTGCCAGCACGTTGGAGCTTCCCTGATTGAGCACTCCAGCACTTTCAGAGATGTTAAAAACCTCTGGCTCAAAGGCCTCCTGATCGGACCTTGTAGAAAGCGCTCCGGCATTCCAGCCCGGAGCTCCTGCAGTTGCGTTGGAGCTAGCAACACGCTCACCGTTGATGTAAGCGACAAATCCATCATTGTAGCGCATGGAGAGAGAGAGCGCTTCAACAGCATCAGGGTTCTCCACCGTGAATGGGATTCGAAGGTAAACGCTTCGGTTCACACCTCTCATCCTTGATGCAATGTCGCTGGCGATCAGTCCGCCACCGCTTGAGCCCTCCGGGTTAGTAAATACCGGCAATCCCCCGTTTTCGCTGTCTCCTACCAATCGAAAATTGCTGTTAAAGGAGGTAAATGATCCCCGGGCTGCGAAAAGTTCCATGGCCGACCCACCGCCTCTCTCCCAGAACATCGCCTCGATGGTATGTGGGCCCGCACTGAGATTGATCGAGCCGAAATGATCCTCCGTGCCATGGAAAGTCGGGTCCACCATGACGTCGGAACCATTGACTCGGATACGCCCACCATCGTCCGAGTTGAGTCCAAAGGTCCAAGTGCCCGCGGTGGGCACGATGATCGTTCCGGTTACCTGGACGACATAATCATCTCCGCCACCCCCCGGGAAAGGTTGATTGTTTCCAAAACGGCCGTCTGCACCCGTATCGAGAAAATTGCAGACCGGCGCCACGACGATGGTCTCGCTTGCTACATTGCTTCCGGCGAGGGCTGCATCCGCTAGCTCCAGGCTCCAGAGTGGAACGGTCGAGTGGACATCCCGGACGGTGAGACCCGGAATCTGCAGCCCAAATCCGACTCCAGTCTCTGCTCTCGACCAGCCAAAGAACGCTCCAAACTGAGCTGCCGTCCAACTTGTGCCGAGTCCGCCATTACGAGGAACATAGACCAGCGCATCAGCACCCTCCTCGACAAGGGGCGCTCCCTCAAAGCGCAGACCGAAGGCCCGATCGCGGTCCTGCGAGGGGTATTCGGGGCCGAATTCGTTGGCCACCGTGACTCCATCCGGTTCGAAAAGCGCGAGATATTCTCCACCTGAGTTCAATTGGTAGTTTGTGTGAAGCTCCAAAGCTGGATTTCTACGATCCTTTCCGGACGCAAAGACAATGAGAAAGCCCCCAGCATCAAGAGTCACGGACGGCAGCGCCCACTTCGTAGGCTCTGAGTCATTATCGGTCAGGAACCATCCGTTCAGATTTACCGGAGTTGGATCGGGGTTGTGGATCTCAATCCAGTCAGAGAAATCCCCATCTTCATCAGCCAGGCCGGATTCATTGTCCGCTAGGAATTCGGTTATGAGGGGGCCACCGTGCAGAGCAACTGACAGGACTGCGTACAGCAAGAGATGGCATCCGATTCGGATAACGGGGGTCATTTGGGGGGGTTGGGGGGGGTGGGGGCTGCCGATAAAGCGGAGGGGTCTACGACAACTTCCCACAGTGTTTCCCGTGGGAATCTCGAGCCCCTACCGATCCTCACCGGGGAGTAGATCTGATGTCACTGCTCCTTATCTTGATATCTCAAGTTTAATGGCAGCTGGGACCCTGTGCTATATCAAAATGAAAGGGAATAACACTTCTAGGTTAAGAATAGGCACTTATCTGAAAAGTGGCTATCGACCCCACGATGGTCGGGAAACAGTCCGGTTTCATCATCACAAAGTTTTCCTCACACGGAGCAAGTCCCAGAGGCAATTACCAGTCCTTGCCTGCCCATCTGCAATGACCCGGGAGGAGAGTGGGGAAATCCCGCCCACAACGTGAAAGAGAAGAGTTCTCGTCGCCACCTTGGAAGGCGTCTCTTCGCCACGCGACCTCAACCAAAGCATCATGCCCGCGGTCGCTAATGTAAGAGAAACGAGNAGGTTCGCTAAAAACGACCACTTCCCACTGGAGAGCAGCAACCAGCATCTGCGAAAAAAGCACCTCGCTCATCGCGCTATGAAGGTCCCAGAAAGGTGCATTGGTCCTTACTGCCACGNGGGGATCCACGGATTGTGTCGGTCCCTCCGCCTGTCCCTCGGATNAGGATCTGGACAGAATTTTGATCGCTTGCAGCCATTTGAGGACCCCGTCCTGCCAAGCGTCCCACATTGGCCCCCTGTAGCCATTCAAACCGTGNCCCCCGGACGGCAGCTCAAGATACTCGGACTCCACTCCCGCCGCCTTCATAGCGTTATGAAAGAGCTGGCTGTTGACAGGGGGGACCGGACGATCATCCTTCGCATGGGCCAAATAGCAGGGCGGTGTCCTGCGAGTGACTTGTTTCTCTGCTGAATAGAGCTCAATTAATNCTGGTGCCGGATCAGACCCTAGCAGGTTTCGGCGCGATCCGCCGTGAGTAGCGGGGCCCATTGTAATTACTGGATAAATGAGCAGGCCGAAATCGGGTCGGGAACTGATCCGTCCGCTCGGAGAGAGTGACTCCGGGTCACCTTCATCAAAAAGGGTGACCGCAGTCGCCGCAAGATGCCCGCCAGCGGAAAACCCCATGACACCAAGCCGTCCGGAATCGCAACCCCAATCCTTGGGTCCGCGCGAGCGCACCATCCTAATCGCTCGCTGTAGATCCAGGAGCGGAACAGAGGATCTTCCCCCCGGAAGGCGATAACGCAATACCACGCCAATGATTCCGTGTTCGTTGAGCCACCGGGCGATACCGTGGCCCTCGGGGCCAATAACAACACCTCCGTAGCCTCCGCCCGGGCAGATGATGACCACCGCACCGTTGGGGGTGGATGGCCGGTGGATTGTAATGACCGCGGTATCATTATCGAAGGTCCCATCGCCGTTCGGAGCCCTGCCCCTTGGCCAGAGGTCCACCGACACTGGATCAGGGCCAGGGTTCTTCGGAGCTCCCAGCAGCGGACAAAGGGCAGGCAGCAGGGTTATGCTGAAGACAAAAACTACCAATTTCATGCGCTCTTTGGGTAGCACGCAGACACTCGGAAGCAAGGAAGCACCGTGCCTGCGGCCTTTCGCACTTGGACCTTCCCGTCGAATCCCTGCAGATCACTTCCGTGAAGGCAATTTATACCGGCTTGTGGGACGATCTACTTCATGCGGGTCCTTATTCCGATGGCGGCGAGGTTTGCCTCCGCTCCTCGCGCGAATATAAGGAATGGGAGGTCTGAAGAAGCTGTGGGCTGCCTCGCTCCCCACCATCCGCTTCGTGGCCACGCAGCATCTCCTCCTCCCAGTGAAGGAGCGCATTACAAAATGTATATTCTTTTGTAAGCCTATGAAGGTTAAAGGAATGGTATTCTCCAAGACCGATGTGGGAAATGATAACAAAAATGCTGCACAGGAGCATCGGTGAGCTCTGCAACTTCCTCCATGAGGGAAGAAGGGACCTTCGGAGGAGGTCATTCCCAAGAAGGTCCGCATGAGTGAAAGATGGTATATTCAAGGCCATGAGGGGGAGCGCATTGGACCGTATGATGCCGAGCAGATGCAGCGGCATGCGCAGGTTGGAAGTCTGGCCCCTGAAGATNTCGTATGGACGGAGCGGATCGNCACCTGGATTCCTGCGTCCTCAGTCGAGGGGTTATTTCCAGTCGATCAGGAAAGACCAGTAGTCCACCCGGCCGCGCCTCCAGCGACTGTCGCTCCAACGAAGAATCAAAGGCTTCGAGATCCTGCCTNTGACAGCACCGCTCGCGCCCTCAAGCTCATCCATCTAGGTTGCCTTGGTGGTTTTCTCACCATCATTTCGCTGGGTTTCGTCTCGTGGATCATACCTAAGCTTTCTCCTGAGGCTACTTCGGTCGCTTCCTATCTTTCTCTGACCCTCGCAGGCCTCTCGTATGTTTTTCTTCTCATTAAATTGGTCGGACACTGCATGGGTTTCGGAACGCCCGTAGACGCGACGGCACGGGGGTGCTTCGCGGGAGCACTCGCCTCTCAACTTTTGCCCGTTGTTGCTGCGCTCTTCGGTTCCTCAGCCTTTCTCTTGTTGTCCGACGACTTCCTCGGAGAACATTTCGAACAACTTTCATGGGGCACCATTGTCGGAGCACTGAGCTTCCTTCTGATCGTGAGTATTCTCCAACCAATCACGGATCTTCTTACTCTGATGCTGATGTCAGTCTATTTGAAGCGGATTTCCCTCTCTCTTGGGCTCATCCCAACGGACGCCATCGCACTCTTAAGACGACTTCTATGGCTACTTGGAACACTGGCGNTCGCGATGATTTGCCTTACTTTCGTTGCGCTTGGAGCTCACGCTCTCTTTCTGCTCGCTCTTGGACTCTTTCTTGCCTTTGCGTTCCAGTACTTCGGTGCTTTCTTCGCCTATTTAAATCTCCTTTCCGCGACCCGGAAATCTATCATTTTGCAACAAAAAGTCTCCCCTCAAGGTTGAGCCTGTCAGGCGAGGACCTCCGCCTTCACGGCGGAATTCCTAGTCCAGAGGGGTCTGAAAACGACGTTTCCGGGCTAGTTCGCCACGGTAAAGGGGTCACCTTTGCTATTGCGCACCTCGAGAAATTGGACTACCTCAGTCTTGAATATGAACAAGATTGCCAAAGTCATCGTCCTCATCGGAGCTGCCGCCATGGTCAGTTTCTCCTTCAGTTCCTGTGCCACGCCTGCCGCCNCCTGCTGCGGAAGCGACGGTGCCTGCTGCTCCGCTGAAAGCGCGAAGTAACAATCGCTTGCCGCGTGGATCCTCGGGACCCCGCGACTCCAAGTTTACAGAACGTATCATCAGCCCCAAACCAGGGCTGGCGGTACGNTTTTTTTGCACTCCGGCTAGCTGACTCCGCCTCGCTCTCACAAGATTTTGTTCGCCGGGACGAAGGGCCGGGTGGTCTCAATCTCCGACGTTTCTCAAAATCTCAACAGCTGCCATCCTGCCGGTCCTGACCTCTTCCATGTCGAGCGCCTGTCCAATAGGAAGAAAGATAAGGGCATTTAGAAGCTCGACCCATCCCTTTGCCTCCGCCCACGGGAGCTGAGCAGATTCCAGGGCAGTCGAATTGGTGTTATTACGCAGGGAGGCATCCGCTCCTGCGTCCACCAGAAGTTTCACGATCTCTACCTGGCCAAGGAAAGCGGCTGCCATGAGAGCGGTGGAACCGTCCTTATTCTTGCGGTCAAGGTCAGCCTCCTCCTCAATTAGCATTTTTGCGATCTCCGTGCGACCATAGGTCGAGGCGATAGCGACCAGGGTGTTTCCATCCTTGTCCTGACCGTTTACGTCTCCGCCCTTAGCAAGGTAGGCGCGAAAGGACCCCGCATCTCCTCCAGCAATGAAGCCAATTGCCGCCTCAGCGGCTGCCACCCCTAACTGAGGGGATNTTCTCCCCGGATCGGTTTTGTCCACTAGCCTTGCTTGGGAGGGAGCCATTACTTTCACGATTCCAGCCTCTTCGACTCTCGTCACAAGGAGAATTTCCTGGCTTCCATCCTCCTGAGTCAAAGTCAACTTGTCGCCGCGGGAGAGCTCGGGGACCGAAGAGTCGAGCAGTATCTCTGTTCCATCATCCGAGATTATGGTGATTGCCAGACCCTCTACCTCATACTTTCCACTTTTATCTGGCTCGTCCGTAGAAACAGCCACGCCATCCAGCATGGATCCGGCTTGATAACTACCATTGCCATAGAATTGAGCAAAAACCTCCTCGTCGCTGCCCTCTTTCTCCATCAGAACAAACACACGCTTATTCCTGATGAACTCCGCAAGACTCGATTTCTCCTCGCCTGTCTCTGGCACCTCAGGAGCCGATTTCGGGGCAATCCTGACTCCGTCACCGCTTCCCACGGGCTTCTTTTTCTCACCGCACCCACAAAGGGCCACCAGCACAATAATCAACGGGGCAGTTTTCATCANAACTGATCTAACGAATCCCACCTGTTCATTCCAAGGACGAAATTTTGTTCATCCAGTTTGTTAATCCTCTACACATGGCCCCTCGCCGACTGCTGAAGCTCGATTCTAGCCTTGGCACCGCCCCCTCGGAGCTTTAGCTACTTATCTCGACCTACTTTTCTTCATGGGAGAATTCAAATCACCAGAAACCGTGGAAGCCGAAACGATGCTAGCGAAAGCCGTTAGCATCATGAAGGCCGACGGAAACGTCGACGAAAGCGAACTCTCCCTCCTGCGGGATATCGCCTCCAGACTAGGAATCGGGGAAGGGGACATGGATGCGATACTCAATGATCCGAAGTCAGTGAACGACTCCCTTCCTACCGACCCTTTTAAACGCGCGCTCTTTATCGTCTTCATGGCCTCTGCAGTCTGGGCCGATGGAAAGGCGGACGATGCCGAAAAAGAGCTCCTTGTTGGAATCGGTCACTCTCTCGATTACACCACCGAGCAGATCGAAGCTGCGACAACTGCGGTATCCTCAGCACACCAGACGGGCACNGACGGGTTCGATCCTGCCCTNATTGCAGTGCAGATCGCTTCTCACTTTGGATAGAGATTTCCGGGTCGTGGTCGGCACGGCTGCTTGGATAGCTTACGGCGTGGAACTCGGTCCGCAACCTAGTCGCCTCCAGCTAGTTTCACAATCTGCGATCGCGTCAGCGAACCGTTCTCCNTCCTCGCTTCAGGGAGGGCGTATCGCGATTGTTATGGGCGTCATGTAGACGAGCATACACCCCGCAATTAGAATTGATTTTCTCCACGGGATATAGAAAAGCCAATAGAGTAGCGGGGCCATAGGNAGGAAGAAAAGAAGTAAGGCGAGTAGCCAGGGCACCACCTCGAAGGCGGTGAAGANCCGGCAAGCGATGCACTGTGGCCAGAAGACCAACACGGCNTTGGGGTTGAGGAAGCCGAAATAATAAGCCGACAGGGCAGTAGTGAACTCCCAGTCCGCTTCATGCCTCGCAAAGATGAACATCAACGCAAGGAGAACGATGACGTCAAGGAAGGGGGTAGCGGTCACAAATTCCATCGGCAGCAGACAACGTCTTCACCTGTTTTTTTTCAACTCGTCCCAGATTGCCCTGATTGTCTCCTCCTGCCTCATTCCTCGCGGGGGTTTCATGCTGGCGCTGTAATGCTCAAAGCGACGTAGTGGCATTTGAAAGTAGCCATTCGGATCATTTGCCCGGACCCACGCGTAGGCATATCGTAGCCACTCGTTACGGTAATTTTCAGGCTGCTTCATGAACCAGTTGATCTCATCCCAGCCCCAGACATGGATCTTATCCTCAGGCCGGTATTGCCCGGGGTGATCCGATGNTCCGAAATTATCAANCTCCACAATGTAGGGAAGGGACTCACACCGCCACCCACTCGGCGTCAGACCACCTTTGCTGCGCCCGTAAATCGAATCACTGAAGCCCTTCTCAAGGATCGCCTTGTGNGGCTGCCCCTCCACCGATTTCGGCCTGCATGGAAAGGAGTGAAGATCAAACAGGAGTATGCCGTCGTGCACGATGCCGCCACTGGGAACATGCGCATCAATCAGAACCAAGTGACGGCGGGCCTTCTGCCTCCCATAGGCCCGGATCCGCGACAGGAGACTGCGCCAGTGCCGGTGCCCTCGGTCCCAGTCATCCATGAGCGCAACCTGACCAATGTGGATCGCCTCCAACCCNAGGTCGATCCACCGTTTGGCGACATAAAAGAACCACATCCTTGTCTCCAATCGGCTCATGTCGGGCACTGAGCCCCCTTTGAACCAGTGATCATGCCGATGCCCGAATCCATAAAGCATCTTTTGGTATTGGAAGTTCCTGTCCTCCACCGGAAGGCCGAACTCGTGGAAGACCTCCTCCGGAATGGCAATCTTCTCGACATCGGTGGTAACGATCTCGAAAATAGCGCCCTGCAGTATCAGATCCGGATCCATGGCGTGGAGGCGCTTCGCGAATGGCCTGGCCTTGGCGACCANTTCATCGATACGGGATTCNCCACCCCACATCCAGATCACTCGACCGGCAAACTTTACGCCGGTGTTTTGCATCATTCGTAAGTCATCGTCTGACACTAAGTGAAGCAACGATGCCACAGTAGCGCTCCGCGCTAGGTAATTCTCAAGCACTTCCCGGCTGATCCGCCCATTGAATTCATAATCTGTGCCCCTGACCTCTTTCGCGGCCATGGCTTNGTCCAGTGCATTGGCAACAATCAGGGTCAGGATCAANCCCAGTGAACGCAAAAGGTTAGTCCCNNATAGAGCAGGAAAGACGATCATCAGTCCTCTTCCTTTGTGCCCCTGGGAGGAGCCNCCAGCAAGANTAACCGTCAAAAGAAACGAGGCAGTTTCCTCGTNGGAGTNAGATCGCGGAAGCCTTGAGTCTAATNTTTGTTTGTATNCAGAACCTTGGATCTCACTCCTCTGATTAACTGCCTGTTACTGATACAACCGGTGTCCGTTCATCTGATTTTCAAATTTATGGAATTTAANGTAAGCTCGTTTCAGGCTCTGCTCAGGATGNGGAGGCCNCCGGATAAGATGGAGGAAAAGNCACCGAGTCTCAGACCTTNGCNGAGGCTATGAAAACAACCGCTGCCAGAGTAACGCTGGTCNTTATCGATGCCCTCTTGCTTATCGCTCTCGTGGGGCTGGCTCCCTTCGCCTGGATTCTCCGNGACGGACTTGGTCCAGATGCAGTCGCCAGNGATGGAATCAAGGCTCTCGAGCGGGCCTCGATGGNTTTCTACACTGGACCAGCCATTCTTTTGCTCGGCGGCCTGCGCTGCCTCGTTCGCCATATTATCCGAAAAGAGNGGAACAGGGTGGTGGGTCGGGGCTCTCCCTTTCTCATCGTTGGAGTCGTGCTGCTCGTCGGCGCTCTCAGCGCTCTCTTCATCGGGTTAATCTACGGATAAGGGAACCNCAGACCCTTCTCTGACCGGGTNAGGGCTCGCTCTGGCCNGCATCTTAGGGGAGGGAAACAAAGGAGCAGGCAGCAGACCACCTTCTGGTCCATACTTTTAACGTAGCATCCGGTAATCTCCCTCGCGCCTTGTTTTTCCCTGTGCATCCATGCGCTCAAGAAGCGGCATCATCACCCGGCGACTTGTTCCCAGATACTGACGGAGATCGCTTGCCGTGGCCCGGCCGTGCTGCTCTAGAAAGTCGAGGACCTTCTCGCAAGCATCGTCGTGCACCTCGGNCAACATTACCACCTTGTCGCTCAGATCAAAGGCGACCCCACTCCGCACAAGAAAGGAAAGAGCTCGTCTTGAATCCCCACAGACACCCAATTCCGAACGACTTGGAGGATTCATAGGGTCTGCACGCAAGNTGGCCTGAATTTGGTCTGCAGCTCGCCTGACCTCTGCTTCCAATTTCGGCGTAAATGCGTTCTCTGCAAGGTAAGTGCCATGCTGTGAAATCTTTCTCTNCTCAAGGTGTTGNACAAGGACATCGAAAACTGCGGGATCAGGCAGGCACTGAATCACCCCCTGNCTCAGATCATCCAGCGGAATTCCGGGTAGATCCGCATGCTTCTTATGATAGGCGCCAATCAGGTTGCAGGCTCGATCAAGGATCGATTCCCACCAGGAGATATCACTGAGGTAGGAGGCTATTTTTCCTACCTCACCGGCAAGATGCAGGTCCTCAACGGTCCTTTCNACCTCCTGNTCCGAAAACCTCAGCCGCGCTCTCACCTCGGTCAGGTCCACCAGTCGNTCTCGGCGAACAACCGTTCTCAGTAAGGCCGGAAGATCTTCAAACGACTCTGCACGATCCCTGAGGAAGCGGATCTGTCTTTCGCTCCGTATCTTTTTTCGNGTGGCGGAAGCATCAAGAATGATTCCTCCAGCCAGGGTCGCTTCCCCGGACCAGTCCCGCAGCACGAGGCGATCTCCAACCATCATCGCATGCTTTTCATCCAAACGAAGCTGAGCCAGCGCACCCTCTCCGGGAGATAACGCTCTGTCCTCAAAGAGGAAAATCCGGGCACCGGTGGAGCCTGACCCGTGGTGCACGCGAACCCTGCGTCCAGAGGGAAGATCCCTTCTCGTCGCTAACTGGCCCGGAATATCGCGATCAAGCCTCTGCAGCTGAACGTTGACAGTATCATGCGGANCNGCGGCGTTCAGACCTGTAAGGAGGGCTCCTCTCCGAACCCCGGACTTCTCCCTCGTTGCNATCTGGAGATCCGGGACACTGAGGGCCGTCCGCATNCCNGGGTGGGCGACCTTAACAGATGCGCTGTGATTCTGCATGCCCCGGACATGAGTTCTTGAGCCGGATGGCTGGAGCACGAGCTGATCACCAACCTCAAGCGAACCCCCGGACAAAGTGCCGGTCACGACTGTGCCGATCCCCTTTACCGAAAAAGCCCGATCTACCGGCAAAACAGGTTTGTCGTAGTTGGCTGCCGGAGCAGCGGCCGCAAGCTGGGCCCGCAAAGCCTCCCGCAAATCATCGATACCATCACCGGTGGTCGACGAGACAGGAATCACTGGCGCATCTTCTAGTATCGTGTCTTTCAGCTCGTCCCTTACGAATTCAAGTGAGAAATCAATATCCTCNGCAAGATCAGACTTCGTGAGAGCCACGACACAGCGTTCGACACCAAGAAAGGTGAGAATATGCAGGTGTTCCTCGGATTGGGGCATCCAGCCATCATCAGCAGCCACCACAAAGAGNGCGACATCCATCCCNCCGACGCCTGCCACCATGTTATTGACGAAGTCCGCATGCCCGGGAACATCAACGATCCCAAGCTCAATGTCTCCTCCGTCGTCTCGGGGATCGGGAAGGCTGAGATGAGCGAAACCCAGCTCAATGGTCACGCCCCTCCTTTGCTCCTCTGGAAGACGATCCGGATCGGTCCCGGTCAGTGCTCTGACCAGGGAGGATTTCCCATGATCGATATGCCCTGCCGTTCCCAGGATATAGTATCGTCTTCTATGCATCAGGATGATCAGCGATTCCCGCGATCCGGCCCTTTTCGAAATCAAACGGTGTCATTTCAAGCCGTACATTGACACCGGGAAGAAGAGAAGCGGATAGTTCCGCCAGTCGACCGGGCAGATGTCCAACAATAGATTTACCATTTATAAGCATCACCCGATAAACGCGGCTCGATCGCACTTCGCGAATGATNCCGATGGTTTCAATGGGATGCTCGGCCATTCAGGCGCAAAGAATGGGAGATTGAGATCCAGACTGCAACCGCTTTACAAGNCTTGCGACGAAGCCTGATAGAGTCGCGGATCGCTTTTCGACCGTCGAAACGATGACCAGCTGGGTNGGNTTGGTGAAGGTGTAGCGGCGACTCTAGCTTCCCGGCCTTGGAGCTATTACACGAATTTCGGCAGNGGCCTCAATGTANATCNGGTCACGCCGCAGGCGCGCCTAGGTGCTCGTCGCTAAAGGCTCANTTCCGCANGTTAACCTTAGATTCGGGACCTTTGAAATGACACCNCGGCTTGACTCCTCGAAATCCTGAAGCATGATGTGGGCATTGCGAAGTGCAGTTTTTCCCGCTCTTCCCAGTTTTGCGTTAATCATGAACAACAAGCATATTCTTCTTCTGCTGGCCCTCATCGCGGCATTGATGAGTTCCTGCTACTATCCCTATCCACCAAACCAGAATGGCATGCGCGGGGGTTACCCTGATCCGGTTCCTGGCCAGAATATCACCTCCGGACAGCAATCTGAAATCAGAGAGGCTCAAGATCGCGTTCGTGACGGCGAGGTAGATACTGATCCTGCTACGAGCGCCCAGGGTCCCACCTCTGATCCGCCACCTCGACAGGATTATCGGGTCGCCATACCGATTCCAGGCAAGGAAGGCTTTGTTTTCAACCCCTTCACCAATGACCCGGTCGATGTGCGGGCAATACCGCCAGGAACGCTGGTTCGGGACCCGAACGACCCCGATCCTGAGCATAAGTTCCGCGTGCCCTGATGAGCAGGGAAGACCGGAANATGCCCATCAGTAGGCCTTGTCAGNATGACGTGGCCTTGTTTTCCTCCGGGTCGTGTGACTGAATTTCACCGTATCGCAGTCCTCGGCCCTGGNGTGCTCGGAGGGTCNATCGCCTTGGCGTTGCGCAAGAGGTGCCCCGAAGAATCCCTCGTCCTCTGGGCGCGTAATAAGATGCGCGCTGACGAAGTCAGGTGCGCAGGTTTACCGGAAGTTACCACCAGCCTCGCCGAAGCCGTCGGAGGTGCAGACCTTGTGATCCTCGCCGTTCCGGTGGACTCTCTCGAAGAACTAGGGCGGGAACTTCTCAACGTCGGACTGCGGGATGGTGTCTGTATCACCGATGTAGGAAGTGTGAAAGTGTATCCCCATCAGAGCCTCGGTCGACTCATGGAGCGTCATGATATCGTCTTCATAGGCAGCCATCCAATGGCTGGTTCCGAGAGAAGTGGATTCACGGCGGCTGATGCAGATCTTTTTGTTGATGCTGCCTGTATCCTAACCAATGAGCATCAGCACCCCGAGAGCCTCGTAGCCCTTCTGGGAGAATTCTGGGCGAAGCTTGGCGCGGCGGTTTCGGTCATGGGGGCTGAGGAGCACGATCGACTGGTCGGTCGTATCAGTCACCTTCCGCACGTCCTTTCAACAGTTTGCGCTCTGAGCGCGCTCCAGAATCTGGAGGATGGAAGATATTCTGGACAGGGCCTTCGCGATAC
Organism: Roseibacillus sp.; assembly: GCA_002723015.1. The sequence goes on from PBNG01000017.1 coordinate 47,053, forward strand.
CAGCAGGGTCGCGGGAGGGGAGCCCTCGATGTGGGCCGAGATTCTTCTTCAGAACCGCGCTCAGATAGCCGGGCCCCTGCGGGAAGCTGCTCAGGAACTCTCAAAAATTGCAGAACACCTTGATAATGAAGATCGAGGAGCAATCCTTGAGGCTCTTCGGAGCGGACAAAGCAGACGGAGAACCCTCGATCGAGAAGAGTGATGTCCTCACCCAGTGAAATTTCAATCAGTCCGGCAGGACACATTTCGGGAAGCCTCACAGTTCCCGGGGACAAAAGTATCTCACACCGGGCAGCCATCATTGCCGGCCTCTCCAACGGACTCTGCCGCATCAGCAATTATCTTCCCAGTGAGGACTGCCTGAACACGCTCCGGGCAATGGAGAGTCTTGGAGTATCTTGCGACTATTCGCAGGCCGACGTCCACCGACCCCTCGATCTAATTATACATGGCACCTCAATGGGCCTCAGTGAGCCGGACTCCACGATCGATTGTGGCAACTCAGGCACGGCAATGCGTCTTCTTGCCGGGATTCTGGCCGGCCAGCAGTTCGAGGCCACCGTCACTGGTGACGGCTCACTGTCGTCTCGACCAATGGGAAGGATCATCAAGCCCCTCGAACTAATGGGAGCCGATGTGGAAGCGACGGGTGAGGCGGAGGGTTGTGCTCCTCTGATTTTCCGGGGTCAACCTCTCACCGCCATCCGCTATGCCATGCCAGTAGCGAGTGCGCAGGTGAAAAGCGCGGTTCTCCTGGCCGGACTCTTTGCCCGGGGGACCACCACCGTCGAGCAACCCACCGAAACGCGGGATCATACCGAGCGGATGCTCCGAGACTTCGGGGTGGAACTCACCCATCAGGGGAACGCGATCAGTGTTCGCGGTGGTCAGGTCCCCGAGGCCACCAACATTGAGATTCCCGGAGACATCTCCAGCGCCGCCTTCTGGGTGGTGGCTGCAGCGGCACACAAGGGGGCGTGCCTGACCATTAGGAATGTAGGGCTGAACCCGACGAGGACGGCGGTCCTGGATGTCCTCCTCAGAATGGGGTGCAGAATCGAGACCAGATCTCTGACCGAGGGAGGGGAGGGGGAACCCACGGGCGAGCTTGAGGTTCACGGAGGTGATCTTCATGGAACTGAAATCTCCGGAGACGAGATTCCCAATCTCATTGACGAAATACCCATCCTCGCAGTTGCTGGCGCACTTGCAGACGGAACTACGAAAATAAAGGACGCCCAGGAACTCCGCGTCAAGGAGAGTGACCGCATCAGAACCGTCGTGGATAATCTGAGGGCGATGGGAGCCGATATCACGGAACATCATGATGGGATGACAATTGTTGGAGGTCCTGCGCTCCGTGGAACAACTCTGGACTGCTTCGGAGACCATCGGATTGGAATGGCCTTCAGCATCGCAGGCCTTTTTGCTGATGGCGAAACCATCATCAGGAATACTGAATGTATCGCGACCTCTTATCCGGGGTTCCAAGAGGACCTCGACAAGGCATGCGGGAGCTGACCGGTAATGATCAATGGCTAAAGTAAGCTCAACATTCGACGCCATCGCAATCGATGGACCCGCCGCATCCGGCAAGAGCACGGTAGCAAGGATCCTCGCTGAACGCCTGAATCTAACAATGGTCAATTCCGGGGAAATGTATCGGGCAGTCACACTCTCAGTTATTGAGCACGGAGTGGACCCCTCCGATGCGGACGAAGTGGCCGGCATCCTTAGAGAATTGCAGCTATCATGTATCGTCAAGGAGGGAACATCACGAATTCTGCTGGGGGGCGAGTATCCGGGTGATGCTCTTAGGTCGGCAAGAGTCAATGCCTCGGTCTCCGCCGTAGCTGCGGTCCCGGAAGTGAGAACTCAACTGGTGAATCTGCAGCGAGGTCTCCTCGATTACAATGATCTGGTTATGGAGGGACGGGACATCGGGTCGGTGGTATTTCCAGAAACACCCTACAAGATCTATATTGAGGCCTCAGAAAAGGTGCGTCGGGAGCGGCGAGCCGCTGAAGGTCTCGCTGATTCCGTCGGGGAGAGGGATCGGCAGGACCGATCCAGAAAGACAGCCCCGCTTCTGATCGCCGAAGGAGCAGTAGTCATCGACAGTTCCAAGATGGCAATTGAAGAGGTGCTGGAACATTCCCTCCATGCCTTACGAGAGCGTGGCTGGNTCTCGCGAAAACCTCATAGCAAGGAAAAATGAGAACGCTCTACTGGTTTGCCCGAGGCCTTGCACGCTCGGTGATCTCTGCAACATCCGGCGAGCTGACCGTTGTTGGCGGAGACAAGCGTATTCACAGGGGAGGCGCCATTATTGCCGCGAACCACACGAGCTATCTCGATCCTCCCATCGTAGCTTCGGCTTATAACAGTCCGGTTGCCTTTCTGGCCCGCAAAACTCTNTTCCAGAAATTTGGTGCCTGGCTTTATCCCAGATTGAATGCCTTTCCGATCGACCGGAATCACGCAGATCTACAGAGCATCAAATCTATCTTGAAAAAACTCAGGAACGGGGAGCGCGTGCTCATGTTTCCCGAGGGCACTCGCAGCGAGGATGGCAAACTCCGCAAAGCCAAAGCAGGCATTGGGATGCTCGTAGCTAAAAGTGGTGTCCCGGTCCAGCCTGTCAGAATCCTNGGAGCTTTCGAGTCATGGCCCAAAGGCGGACCCTATCGTCCACACCGAATCGAGGTCAGGGTAGGGGACCCTGTTGTCTTTAACCCTGCTGANNTGAAGGAGAAGACCCGAGAAGCATATCAGCGACTCGCAGATCAACTGATGTCCGCTATAGACGCACTCGGCGAGGACGATAACAGAAAGTGATGACGGCGCCACNAGAACGCTAACNGGAATCCCTAAGTTTCTCCCAGGCCCTTCCAGCCTGCAAAATCCGTGTCTCCGCAAGGTGAGGCCCAAGGATCTGCAACCCAACAGGAAGCTGCCTGCCATCGCGCTCCACGGTGCCGCACGGAACGCTTAGCCCACAGATCCCTGCAAGGTTGGCACTGATGGTATAGAGATCTGCGAGATAATCCTCCAGAGGGGATTCGGAATACTCCCCAATTNTCCGAGCAGGAGCAGGGCTAACTGGGCCCATGAGGACATCCACCTTGTCAAAAGCCTTCCGGTATTCCTGCTGNATCAGAGTGCGAGCCTTTTGGGCCTTGAGGTAGTATTTTCCACTGTAGCCTGAGCTAAGCACATAGGTACCAAGAATGATGCGGCGCTTCACCTCCGGCCCAAATCCTCTGGCACGGCTCTCCCCATACATCGGGATAACCCCTTTACCCGAGTCAACACGCTCTCCATATCTTATCCCATCGTAACGACTCAGATTTGAGGAAGCTTCCGCTGGAGCCAGAATATAATAGACTGCCACTGCGTATTCCGTNGAAGGAAGTGATATCTCAATGAGCTCNGCTCCTTCACCTTCCAGCTTACCCAAAGCGACNTCAACCCGGGAGCGCACTTCTGAATCGAGAGCCGAATCATTGAAAAACTCCCGCGGCACGCCGATCTTCAATCCTGAAACTCCGTCGTCAAGACTGGCGCTGTAGTCGGGGACGTCGACATCGAGACAGGTAGAATCCATTGGATCGCCGCCGGCAATCGCCTGCAAAACGATCGCTGCATCCTCGANCGTCTTGGTGAGAGGACCAATTTGATCGAGAGAGGACGCAAAAGCCACCAGCCCNTACCTGGAGACCCGGCCATAAGAGGGCTTGAGCCCCACAACTCCGCAGTGGCTGGCCGGCTGCCGTATCGAGCCACCCGTATCTGAACCAAGAGCCGCCACTGCCATGTCGGCAGCGACCACGGCCGCGGATCCTCCTGAGGATCCGCCGGGAATTCGATCTGTATCGTGAGGGTTTCTCGTTTGCCTGAGGGCCGAATTTTCCGTCGAAGACCCCATCGCAAACTCATCAAGGTTTGTTCGNCCATAAAGCACCGCCCCAGCCTTCTTGAGCATGGACGAAACAGTGGCATCGTAGGGTGACAGATAGCCATTTTCGAGAAACCGTGATGCACAGGTACAGGGTTGATCCTCAGCATTGATATTATCCTTTAAGGCGATTGGAATGCCCCCAAGAGGAAGTGAGAGATCTGCCGCCTCCGCATCGATCATAGCCCGCTCGAAATCCGAGCTCAGGTATCCACCGATNACATCATTACGGCTGGCGATCGCCGTAGCTACAGAATCGATAATCTCCCTCGAAGTGGTCTCGCCGGAAAGGAGCATTCGTCGCAATGAAGCGATGCTATGGCTGGCAAGGTTCATGAGGCATCTTCAGGCGTCTACCACCTTGGGCACCCGAATCTGACCGCGGGCAATGTCTGGNGCATTTCTGAGAACCTGGTCTCGCGACAATCCGGGTTTGCTCTCGTCNTCCCGGAGGACATCNATGACCGGTGCTGGGTGGGCCGTTGGCTCCAACCCCTCAACATNGAGAGCCGAGAGGGTGTCAACCAGCCGTAGAATATCAGGGAACTGCTCTTCAAAGGATGCGACTTCCTCATCCGTGAGACTCAGTCTTGCGAGACCGGCGGTATATCTTACGTCAATCTCTGGGGTTGCAACGTCGCTTTCACTCACGCCGAGGATCTTCGGGAGATACTCCACGGATTAAAGGTAATTTTTAGAGTGGTGACCGACAAAAGCACCACATCTGACCCGGGTCCCAGCCTAAACAGACTGAAGAACGCTATAGATCCAGAAGGACAGGGCGAGGATTCCCATGACCAGAAGCAGGAAAACAAATGCACTTCGAGTCTGGTAACGGTGTTCGTTGCGGATTTCACCACGACTCAAACGCGAGTAAAACTTATGCTCCCTTCGGCGGTCCTCAAGGTCATCGGGCGGTGGCATCNTTGACATTTTTTTCTCCATCTCCATGCGGATNCGCTCTGGAGCTCCCTCAATGAAATCTTCAAGCTCGCTAATGCGAGCGAGAAGCTTTTCCTCTCGCGAGGTAAACGAACCTGGGGGGGGCTGTTTTTTACGGAANAAACCCATTACCTGTAGAGCATGATNAGGAGGGCAGTGATGCCCAGCAGGAGAAGGGGGAGATTGTAGGCGAATCCTGCCTTCAGATTCGCTCGAAAACCATCTGAAGAGCGGGTTCTAGGCCCGGAAGCANAGGACCCGAAGGCGCTCCCAGCACGCCCNCCAGAAAAATGAGCGACCGCGCTCTCAAATTCCTCTTCAGCTTGGTCGAGCATCGCAAGAGCACGGTTTAACTCACCATCCAGTGCATCTCTCTGCCAACCCTCAGGCTCAACTTTCTCAATGCGCGTGAGGTGGGCAGCGAACGACTGTCGTGTCTGCTCCAAGTCCTCCAGCTCCTGACGCAATTCGAAGAGTTCCCTGTCGATCGAGGTCACAGAGGTGGAAAGACGCTCCGTTATCTCGATCTGCCCACTCAGAAAATCCTCTTTACGACGGTTCAACTCGTCCATTTCGCATTTCTGCTGTTCGAGCTGCTCTCTCTGGTGCTGAAGCACTTCAAGCTGCTGCTGCGCCTCCCGAAGCTGACCCTCAAAATCCTCACCAGCCTGAGAGCCATATTGCTCTTCACTCAGGCTCATCTGGGTTTCCTTCACTCGGAGATATTGTCTGTGTTCTGTTCCAGCAGCCATGGTTTGTTCTAGGGTGACGTAAAAAAAGACAGGGCGACTAAAGTGAGACTACCAAAATACATTATTTCTGGCTAGTAGATATTTTANATNTCTTAACTAATACAGNNCGCTTCATTTGCCATGACTTCCACCTGNGCCCCCGGGGAATTACGACACCCAGACCTCAGAATGCCAAAACCCCAAGCCACTCCCAAAAGCTGATGGNGGGTCAGACTCTACCTGCGACCCGACAGGTGATCACGCCACNAGGTCAGTCTACAGGCGGTCAGCAATAGCGTTCCCCATTTCGCTTGTCCCGACCTGCTGCTCGGAATCCGCTCCACTGAAAATATCTCCGGTCCGATAACCCGCCCCAATTGCTCTTTCCACCGCTTGATCAATGCTATCGGCAGCTCCGCTTTCTCCAAGAGAATAGCGAAGCAGCATCGCCAGCGAAAGGATCTGGGCAATTGGATTCGCGATTCCCTGACCTGCGATATCGGGAGCCGACCCTCCACTCGGTTCATATAGGCCGAAGTTGAAACCGTCCTCGCCTGGAGACCCTAGACTGGCGCTGGGCAGCATCCCGAGAGAGCCCGATATCATGGCCATTTCATCAGAGAGGATATCCCCGAAGAGGTTGCCCGTTACAATCACATCGTAGTCGGGGGCGTAACGAATCAACTGCATGGCGGCATTGTCGACATAGAGATGGGACAACTGAACCTCCGGATAGTCCCCTGCCACCCTTATGACAGTATCACGCCACAACCTGGAGTTCTGTAGTACGTTTGCCTTGTCAACTGAGCAAACGCGCTTGTCTCTCGTCATGGCTGCCTGAAACGCTACCCGCGCGATACGTTCAATTTCACTTGTCCGATACACCATCGTATCAACCGCTACCTCCTCGCCGTTTTCCTCGCGTCGCTCCTTGGGCTCACCAAAATAAATCCCTCCAGTAAGTTCGCGTACGCACAGGACATTGAAGCCCTCGGGTATCAGCCTGTTTTTTACTGGCGAGGCATCAATCAGCGCGGGGTGGCAGACCCCCGGCCTCAGGTTTGCAAAAAGCCCAAAATGCTTGCGCAGCGGTAGTAGCGCTCCACGCTCCGGTTGGATGTCTGGCGGAAGATCCTCCCACCGAGGCCCTCCCACTGATCCAAATAGGATTGCCTCCGCGCCCTCGCATCCCTCAAGAGTCTCCGGCGGCAGCGGAGTCCTGTTATTCGTCGCATCCAGAGCGGCTCCTCCGACAAGGTATTCCTCATGGGCTACCGTGATTTCATGTTTCCGGGAAACCACCTCAAGAACCTTGAGAGCCTCCTTCATGACCTCAGGACCAATCCCGTCTCCGGGAAGAACTGCTATGCGGCGCGGTGTCATGGCACGGAATTAACGTGTCCACCCGACAAGTAAAATGGAATTTACTCGGGATTTTTGAGTAGAGTTTCGAGAGCCATCCTACAGGCTGCTCTGAAGTGGATCTTTTTACGGACAGCTGCTGGCTAATCCTAGGCTTAGCTCTCCTTTACCTCGGGGGAGAATGGCTCGTAAAGGGGGCCCGCGACATTTCTCTTCTGATGGGTATCAGTCCACTTGTGGTCGGTCTCACCGTTGTGGCATTCGGAACGAGTGCCCCAGAGCTACTCGTAAGCCTCAAAGCCAACCTGACGAATCCACCGAAAGGTGACATCGCAATTGGAAACGTCGTAGGCTCTAATATTTGCAACATAGCCCTGATTCTGGGCGTCGGGGCGGCGATCCGTCCCCTGACTGTTCACCAACAGTTGGTTCGAAGGGAGATGCCTTTTCTTCTCCTGATTTCCCTCGTTTTCATTCTGCTCCTTCTGGATGAATCAATCAATAGATCAGAAGGCCTTTGCCTCTTCGCTGCGGTGGTCATTTACACGGCTCTCAGCCTGAGAAAAGCCCGAGCGGCAAGTAACCCCAAGAGTGATCTGGAAATCCCGCAGGACGGGGAAGCGAAAAGTTCTCAGCCTCACAGGAGCGGAGCCCTTGCTAACATCGGTCTTCTTGTGGTCGGCATTATTGCCCTGGTCTTTGGCGCAGACCGATTGGTCCTCGGAGGCAGTAACATCGCTCGTCACTTTGGGGTCCCAGAGGCGACCATCGCTTTGACGATTGTCGCGTTTGGTACATCCCTCCCCGAGCTCGCCACCTCAATCGTCGCCGCATTGCGGAGAGAAGGGGACATCATTATAGGGAATGCCGTTGGATCCTGTATTTTCAATATCCTGTGCGTAGTTGGACTCACGGCGAGCGTTTCCCCACTGAGCCGGACTCCCGAACTACGGAACTGGGATCTCGGAGTAATGCTGGCGTTCACCCTTCTTCTTTTTCCCTTCGTCTGGCGGGATCGCCTCCTGACAAGAAGCCAAGGCGTTATCTTTCTCGCAGGCTATACTCTCTACGTTTGCTACCTCGGCTTGCGCTGAGCCACTCCCGGAAGGTCCTCGAACAGTTGATACGGGCTCACCACTCCCCACTTCAGCAAATTCGCTCGCTTGGTCAGCCTTCCGCGCTGCCCGAACTGAGGCAACCATTCTTCGGGTCGTCGCGAGAAACCATGATGCATCTTTTTCTGAGAACTCATCCCTTGTATGCACAGACCGGTTTCGAGCTATCCGAAGCTCGTGGAAGATTCCGACCAGTTCCCCGGGAATAATCCCAGCCTTTGCTGCGATCGGAATGAGTTGGTTAGGTCGGGTAACTGGAACATGAACGCTGTCATTGAGAAGAGCTCTTTGCAGAACGCTCTCGACGCACCGGTATCCCTCCAGTGCGACCAGATCGTAGTGCCCGGCCTTCATCAACTCCTCTGCCCGCTCAAGATGTGCCTTGGCTTCAAAGGCCAGTCGATCGACCGTATGTTGACGGTCTCTCAGGTTCAGAGTCGCAGAAGCAATCTTGGCAAGTAAGAGGCCCGCTCCACTGGCGATTGAAACCATCGCCAACTTGGATATCTCACCCGCCAAGGGCGAGCTGGAAACCCAGACCACTCCTTCCGCAACCTTGATGGACAGGGCCACAATGGCGAAAACCGGAGGAAAAAGAAGGGTGATGGCATAGAACAGATTTCCGATCCGATGAGCAAGCCCGAGCGGATTATCGGTGATAAAGTCCACCGCGTAGAAATAAATCACAAGGCCCAGAAGTCCGAGCATCATGAAATAAATAAGCCGGAACTGCACTACGACCCCAAAAAAGGAAAAACCCTCGTGCCCGAAATCCCGGATTACCGAGTGAATGGCAAAAAGCACCGCGACCAGTGCGAGTGCGAACAGTATTTTTGCCTTGGCGAAGTCATTCACGGCGACGAACGGATTCTCAGGTAACGATCAGCGGGGATGATACGGAATTGTAGATAATATGGAAAGCCGAAATGAAGAAGCGCCAGCACGCAGTCGGCCTCGGTGTGCCCTGCGCTCAGGTCAGCAGATTGCTGAGTTCCTGTGCCTCGGAATACATGAATTCCTTACCCTCGTAATTACGCAGGAGCGTCTTGCTGTCGTCACTATTGAGGACGTAGTCGGGGTTGAGGGGAATCTTTCCTCCACCGCCGGGAGCATCGATGACATACTGAGGTATCGCATAACCGGTGGTGTGACCTCGAAGTCCTTCGATGATCTCGAGACCCTTTTTGATCGGGGTCCGGAGGTGGGCGGAGCCCTTGATGAGATCGCACTGATAAAGATAATACGGCTTCACCCGGCAGCGCAGGAGCTTATGCACAAGAGCACGCTGTATATCGACGCTATCGTTAACTCCCTTCAGAAGGACCGACTGGTTGCCGAGTGGGATACCGGCATCTGCAAGGCGGCCCAGCGCGTCTCTTACCTCAATCGTCAACTCGCGAGGATGATTGGTATGAACTGAAATGAAGAGGGGGTGGAATTCCCTCAGGATTTCACATAAAGCCGGCGTGATACGCTGGGGAAGGAAGATCGGAATACGACTCCCAATCCTCACGAACTGAATATGGTCAATGCTTCTCAGCCGGGAAAGGATCCGCTTGAGCCGGTTGTCCGATAGCAGGAGAGGGTCGCCCCCTGAAAGAAGGACATCGCGAACCTGGGGCGTATTCTCCAGGTATTCGAAGGCAGCCTCTAGCTTGGTCTCCAGGTGCTGTTCGCCCACACCCGAGACCACTCTCGACCGCGTGCAGTAGCGGCAATACGATGCACAGCGGTCGATGACGAGAAGAAGGACACGATCCGGGTAACGGTGGACCAGACCCGGCACCGGCATATGGCTATCCTCCCCGCATGGGTCGGCCATCTCCGTTTTGTCGTCGAAGGTCTCTGCCACCTGAGGGATAATCTGCCGTCGAATCGGACAATCAGGATTATCGGCCTCAATCAAATTGAAGAAGTGGGGCGTCACGGCAGATGCCAATTTCGTGCCGGTTAACAGTATTCCGGCGCGCTCTTCCTGAGACAGCTGGAGATAGCGCTCGGTCTCCTCGAGGCTCTGAACCCGGTTCTTCATCTGCCAACGGAAGTTCGACCAATCGTCTACAGATATGTCCCGCGAACCCCAGTAACCCGGGGCTGGTGATGAAAAAGACACCTCCGTGTCGTAGTCAAAGCCTGACATCAGAAGCACCGAAACTACTGGACATACCACCGTTGTCAAAAGCCGGTTGACAAAAAAACGGCAATCTTTACGTTTTATATATCTTAACTATAGCAGCAGAAAGTCTTACACATGTTTTCACAAGCACTGCGTGATATTGCACGCCCCACATACGCCGAAATACTCGAAGCATTGAAGAGATCCGACGGGATGGCAGTCTCGGAATTAGCAAAGCAGCTCCAGATGAGCTACATGGGTGTCAAGCAGCACTGTGTGAATCTGGAGAAGAAGGGATACCTCAAGACTTGGCGTGTTCCCCGGACTCAGGTAGGTCGCCCGGAAAAGTTGTATCGCCTGACCGAGGCCTGCGAGGATTTGTTCCCGCAGGCAGGCCCCAGCCTTACCCTCGCGCTGCTTCAGGGCGTAAGGCAACTTTATGGGGAATCCGCCCCCGAGAAAATGCTATTTCATTACTTCGAGGGCA
>PBNG01000018.1 GCA_002723015.1 Roseibacillus sp.
CTGCATAAGCTGCGGCCTGTCCCTGACGCACGACCCTGGACAGCCCTACCTTGTCGCAAAAAGCTATCGGGGGCAGGAATGTATCTTTGAATATGCAATCTGTGAAGACTGCCGGGCTAATCTGGCTTCAGAGTTCTCGAACGAGTCACAGGAGGCACTGACCTCATATTTCATGCAGAAGGCGAAGCTGTTGGACCGCAGCAGGTTTCTCGATTTCGGAGAGTCCATAGAGCCTTGGATCAGGGAATGCGCCGGCTGCGGGACCCTACGCAGCGAAGCAGCGACCTATTCCCTAGGAGGGATCCTCCAAGGCACATCCGTTGTCTTTGACCCTTATCCAATCTGCCTCTGTGGAAAATGTGAAGAGGAAATCCAGGCCCTCCTCTCGCCAAAGACTCAGGGGATCTGGGACGATTTTGTGGAAACCCACTTTGATGGACCTCCAGGTTACACGGAGGATTTTCCCACGAAAGGGCGCCCCGCTCTGCTGTGAGGCTCCGCCCCTGAAGGGCTATAACTTTTTCCGCCTTTCAGGACCACTGAGTAACAGCGCCTCTCTCACCAAAAGAATGGCAGCCCCGCCTGGACTCGAACCAAGAAATACTGAACCAAAATCAGGTGTGTTACCAATTACACTACGGGGCTACTGCCTCTCGGCGGCCGCTTGATAGGGGTAACCACTCCGGTTTTCAACTAATAAACAGGAAAGCTCCGCATGCCACTTGACTCTCTCCGCTGTGATCGAGAAGTTGGCCCGGTAGAAATCATGGAATTTGCCGGTCTCATAGAGCAGCGTCGCGAGAGGTTGGCCGAACTCGAACAGCGCATATCTCAACCTGACTTCTATAACGATCAGAGTAGTGCTGCTGAGGTAATGCGCGAGCACAGGGGCCTGCAGAAACTAATGGATCTCTGGCAGACTTACGAGTCGACCTGTAAAAACCTTGAGGAGAACCGCGAACTCTCAAAAGATGAGGATCATGACATCGCGGCAATGGCCTCCGAGGAAATACCTTCTCTTGAGGAAGCCCTTCCCCCCCTCAGAGAACGTCTACAGTATTCCCTNCTGCCTCAGGATCCCACCGAGGAACGCAACGCGCTCGTCGAAATCCGAGCGGGTGCTGGCGGCGATGAGGCCTCGCTTTTCGCAGGGGAGGTCATGCGAATGTATGAACGTTACGCCGATAGCTGCAACTGGAAGTGTGAGCACTTGGAAAGCAGCCCGTCAGAGGTTGGAGGCTTCAAGGAGGTCGTCCTGAAATTGAGCGGCGAAGAAGTATTCCGTAGAATGAAGTACGAGAGCGGAGTTCACCGCGTTCAACGCGTGCCTGCGACAGAGACCCAAGGCCGCATTCATACCTCCACCGTTACAGTTGCCGTCATGCCGGAGGCTCAGGAAGTCGACATTGAACTGAAACCCGACGAACTCCACATTCAGGCCACCCGGTCCGGAGGGCCCGGCGGCCAGCATGTCAACACCACTGACTCTGCAGTCCAGGTCACCCACCTCCCATCGGGAATCCAAGTCAAATGCCAGGACGGCAGAAGCCAGGGACAGAATAAGGAAAAAGCCCTCGAGATTCTGCGCTCAAAGCTTTTTGAAGCCAAGCAACACGAGGAGCAGGAGAAATACTCCGCCCAGCGACGTGCCCTCATCGGCTCCGGTGACCGTTCAGAGAAAATCCGGACTTATAACTTTCCGCAATCACGAGTAACAGACCACCGCATTAATCACACCTCTCATAATCTAGAGGGTATTCTCACCGGTGAGGTTCAGGAATTCACCGAGGAATTGCAGAAAACTGAAATGGCTCAGCGCCTGGCGGAATCTGGCTTGAAATCGGATTGAAGGTGGCTCCAGGCCCTGCTCGATGAAGACTGTCCTCGAATGCCTCGAACGTGGATCCTCATACTTGAGGGAGAAGGGAGTAGAAAACTCGAGACGTAATATGGAATGGCTCCTAGCCCACCAGCTGGAGTGTGGCCGGATTGATCTTTACGCCTCCTTCGACCGCCCCATGAGCGAGCATGAGCTCGTTCCTCTCCGACAACTACTGAAACGGCGCGGCAATGGTGAACCTCTCCAGCATCTCCTTGGAACCGTGGAGTTCTCAGGACGGGAATTCCTGTGTGACAAACGCGCTCTCATTCCGAGGCCGGAAACTGAGGAAATGGTTGAGGCCGTACTGATGCTAGAATTAAATGATCGTGTCCATCTGATTGATGTCGGCACTGGGAGCGGAGCCCTCGGGATCAGTGTCTCTCTCTCTCTCGGAGAACGCTGTGCTGGCACTCTTCTGACTGATATCTCTGCGGACGCGCTCGACCTTGCAAACGAAAATGCAGAAAAACACGGTTTGGAAGCTACCTGCCTGGAAAGTGATCTGTTTGAGCAGGTCAAGGGCTCCTACGACCTCATTCTTGCCAATCTTCCCTATGTGCCTGAAACCGACAGAAATACCCTTTCACGAGAGGTCGCCCACGACCCCGAAACAGCCCTCTTCGCCGGCTCCAAAGGGCTGGATATCCTGAGAAGGTTCACTCCTCAAGTCGCGAACTACATGACTCCAAAAGCCTGCCTCGCTCTTGAAATTGGACCCCTGCAGGGTCCTGAGGTCACTTCCATGCTTCTGTCGGCAGGCCTGGCCTCGGTTCGTGTGGAGCAGGACCTTTCCGGAAATCCGCGGTTTGTCTTTGCTCAGGCTCCCTGACGGGCCAAAGATCCCTTCTCTTCCAATGGATAAACTTCTCGTCCACGGCAACAGCCCCTTGAATGGCTCAATCAACATTTCGGGATCAAAGAACGCCTCTCTCCCGATTCTTGCGGCGACCCTCCTATCGGACCAGCCGTCAATTATCCGGAGGGTCCCTGATGTATCGGATACGAACTACATGCTTCAAATCCTACGCGCGCTCGGCGCGGAAGTGGAGCGCTCGAGTGGAACAGTTCGATCGGCTCCCTCGGAAATATCCCCAGAGGCTCCTTATGACCTTGTAAGGAAAATGCGGGCCTCGATATGTGTAATGGGACCCTTGCTCACGCGGGTGGGACGCGCCAAAATTTCTCTACCCGGAGGATGCGTGATCGGTGACCGCCCGGTTGATCTCCATATAAAGGCCATGCAAGGACTCGGCGCTAAAGTCGACATGGAGGCCGGGGACATTGTCTTAAGCGCCCCGGAAGGACTTGTAGGCGGTGAGATCGACATGAGAGGAAAGCACGGACCTACCGTCCTCGGGACTGACAATCTCATGATGGCAGCTGTACTGGCCCNGGGCACGACCGTTATCGACTCAGCCGCCAGCGAACCAGAGGTAGTGGACCTTGCTGATTTTCTGGTGAAGATGGGAGCTCGTATCTCTGGCGCAGGAACACGTCGCATCGTGATCGAGGGTGTGGACTCGCTGAATGGCGTAGAGCATACCATCATCCCCGACCGTATTGAAGCCGGGACATTCATGGTGGCCGGTGCGATGGCAGGTCAGGGCGTTACTCTGAAAAGGGTAAGGGCCGACCATCTCGCCGCCGCGACAAGCACTCTTCAGGAAGCTGGTCACATCGTTCAATTCAATTCCGATGGCAATGAGGTGCACATATCTCCCGGCGAAACCCCGCGAGGGTGCGACATATCCACCGGCCCTTTTCCGGGCTTTCCGACGGACATGCAGGCACAATTCACAGCCATGTTTGCAACAACGCCCGGGCTATCCGTCGTAGAGGACACCATCTTCCCGCAGCGCTTCATGCACTGCTCAGAGATGAAGCGAATGGGAGCTGATATCAAGGTGGATAACGGCCGCGCACTCATTCGGGGAGTCAGCTCCCTCAGCGCCGCCCCGGTCATGGCCTCAGACCTGCGTGCCTCAGCGGCGCTGGTTCTTGCCGCCCTCCGCGCCCATGGCACTACCGAGATCAACCGACTCTACCATATCGATCGTGGATACGAGAACATCGACGAAAAAATCCTGCAACTAGGGGGGAACGTCGAACGTGTTCCCGATTAACATCCCCGGGTTCCATATTGGAGCATTCCTGCTGATATGGTAGAGTTTCCACTTATGAGCTCCGCCACCATCTCTACCCTGTTCTGTATTCCGCTACTTTGCTTCACTCCGACAGTTTTGGCCGCACCCGCAGTCGCCACTCTCACGGCGGTTAACGAGCCAGATTTCAATACGATCACCCTTGAGTTCGAACCCCCAGCACTTCCGACAGGTCGCGATACTTCGAGGCTGTCCGGATTTATCGAAGTCCTTCTTGAGATTGATCCTGTCACCGACAGGGTCTCTGAGCTGTCGATTATCGATGGAAACATCCAAGGAACCGCAGTCGAAATGTCAGGCAGGACTTTTATCCTCGGAAGCTATGACTTGGAAAGCTCTGCACTCGACTCCACCCTCGCCACACCCGACCCTCCCGGGATCGTTGATCCGCTCACCGGGGAATTCGACTCTTCCCAACACAGCTTCACCGTAGATAGCGGTGACTTGAGCGGTGAAATCACGATTCTGGGCTCAACGAACGAGATCGCCTTTAATTTTAACGAGGAACCCATCGGTGGCACGGGAATCGGAACCGGAACCGTCACCCTCACACCCACCGCGTCGACGCCCACAAGCAAAACCTACAATGTAGATGTACGACTTCCCATAGGTGTCGACCAGAATTTTGAGACCGAGGGATTTACAATTCCAATCAGAGCTGATGGCACGGCCAAGATGGTTGGCCCAGCGACAGTTGAAATTATTCCGGACGATCCTTTTGCCCTGTGGGCAGAGGCGAACGGTATCGCCGGAACGACGCAACCAGAGGATTCCAATGGGGATGGCGTCTCGAATGGAATTCAGTGGGCGCTTGGGCTTGATGCCTCCCAGAACCCCTTCCCTCACCTCCTTCAACCCGGTGATGTCAATGCGGCAACTGTATCCTTCTCGCTTTCATTACCTGCATCTGGAACAGCAAGCCCCATCCTTGTCACAACGGGATCTAACCCTTTGGAGCCCTTTTCCCCTGTAGGCACCGCACTTGTCAGCCCCAGCGGCAACCCGATCCCGGCGGGAACCAGCGGCGAGGTGACCGTCAGGATCGCGAGAGGGTTGAAAGGTTTCGTCCAGCTATCGGTTCCTGACTAAGCTCCACCCTCCCCCCGAGCAATTCGGTCCGGGATCAGGCTGGGGCTCCTAATGGATCCGGTAGCGGACCATCGCCTTTTTCGCGATCATCGTCGCTATCAGCCGTTGCTGAGGACTCCTGTTCCTCGCTGGCTGGCAACTCAGGTGGTCTGGGGGAGCGGGGAGGATTTTTCATTTCTCCATGCTCAATCAGGTCAATTATATGGGAACCGTCCAGGGTTTCATATTCCAGTAAGGCCTCAGCGATCAGCTCCAGTTTATCACGCTTCTCCGTCAGGATTTTCTTCGCATCCGCGTAGGCTCGGTCGATAATCCTCCGAATTTCCGCATCGATTTTCTTCGCTGTTTCCTCGGAGTAATTCTTCGCCTTCGAGATATCCCGGGCGAGAAAGACCTCCTCCCGCGCCTCGCCATATTCCACCATCCCGAGTTCATCGCTCATCCCCCATTCGCAGACCATCCTGCGAGCAAGGCTTGTAGCCTGCCTGATATCTCCTGAGGCACCATTCGTTACATCTCCGAAGACGATTTCTTCAGCCACTCTTCCGCCCATTGTAACGATCAGCTGCTCCAACCCCTCCACCTTGTGCACCTGGAACTTGTCCTCCTCGGGCAGGTGAAATGCCGCTCCCAAATAGGGGCCCCGAGGAATGATGGTCACCTTATGCAACTGATCAGTATTCTCGAGCGTCGCGAGCAGAAGTGCATGGCCTGCCTCGTGGTATGCCGTCAGACGCTTCTCCTTTTCGCTGAGAGCCAGACTGCGCCGTTCCCTCCCCCACCTCACCTTGTCCCGAGCCTCTTCGAGTTCTGCAACCGTTACCGCCTTCAGGTCCTTGCTGGCCGCCAGAAGAGCTGACTCGTTGATGATGTTAGCCAGTTCTGCCCCAGAAAAACCGGGAGTCCCCCGGGCAACCGTGCCTAAATCTGTGCCTGCAGCCAGCTTGATCTTTTTGGCGTGCACCTTGAGAATCTGCTCACGGCCCTTCACGTCGGGCAGGGAAACCGTAACCTGCCTGTCAAACCTGCCTGGCCGTAACAACGCAGGGTCAAGGACATCCGGGCGGTTTGTGGCAGCGATAATGATGACTCCCTCCTGGGTGTCGAAACCATCCATTTCGACAAGGAGTGCGTTCAAGGTCTGCTCCCTCTCGTCGTGACCTCCGCCGAGTCCGTGTCCCCTATGCCGCCCAACGGCGTCAATCTCATCAATAAACACGAGGCAGGGCGCGTGTTTCTTGCCCTGTTCGAACATGTCGCGAACCCTGCTCGCTCCTACGCCGACGAACATCTCAACGAAGTCCGAGCCGCTGATGCTGAAGAAGGGGACGTTGGCCTCACCTGCAATCGCCCGTGCTAGGAGAGTCTTCCCTGTTCCGGGCGGGCCGACCATCAAAACACCTTTGGGGATATTTCCACCGAGCTTCTGAAACTTTCGGGGATCCTTGAGGAAATCAACGATCTCCCACAACTCTTCCTTTGCTTCCTGAATCCCTGCCACATCCTTGAATGTAACTTTGTTACCATCCATGCTCATCATTTTCGCTTTGGACTTTCCAAAGCTCATCGCGCCCCGTCCTGCCTGTTTCATCTGATGGCGGAAAAGAAGAAACAGGAGCACAATCAAAATCAGAATCGGCAGGAAGCTGAGAAGAATGGTCTTGAGATAATTGCTTTCCCTGCGGTAGATCACGCCCTTGTTGAAAAGCATGTTAAGCTCGTCCTGCATCGCCATCGTATTCACCGGCACCACAAACTTCCGCGGCTTTCCCGCCTCTTGAAGCGCTTCGGGACCTTTGAGCACCTTTGCAGCGCGCTGCCCGATCAGGTAGGCGTCCCGAGTGTCAGGGATGGCCAAAAGTTTTAACTCAGAGACCTTGTAGCCGTTGGGACCACCTGCTCCCTCCACGCCGGGCCCTCCGAGTCGAACAGGCGAAACCCATTCCTCGAAGTCAGCAANNTTGTAACTACCTACGCCCTGCGCAAGTNCCCCACTNNCCACNGGGTCGTCAGCACCGACCGTCTCCACCGCCGAGCCAACGAGTCTTGTCAACTTNGGTCCGTCGAGGTCCAAATTGATCCTGATCTTGAAGGCCTCNANCGGACCAAGATCAAANGCTNCTTNATNNCGTTGCCAGCCTACGATCTGGGCCGTNAANGCGGCCTCACCCGTTACTACCTCGAGTTTGAATCGTGGNTCGCCGAGGATCACCTTCCCGGTCTCAAGTCCNTNCTTAAATTCAACAAACGAAATTGGCCTTCCCTTGTTCTTCCCGTTCCCTGCAAGGGCGACCGTCAACAGACCCAGAGCAATCGCGAAAAGAATAAGAACCCGCCAGTTGAAGCCCCCGGATTCGCTGGGCTTCCGGGGATCTTTCTGTTCAGGGTTTGGAGGATGTTCGTCTGCCATTATGGTGATATCTTCGTCGGGAGCTTCTCAGTAAAGGTCCCCGTGGGAGAATGGTAGCCCAGCGACCTCAAAATAAAATTGAAATTTTCACCTCGGAAAACCCTCATCTTCCGATGGCATCGACTACCTGCTGGAGACCTCTCGCTGCAGCTTCGACCTGCCGGGGGAGAAGAGGATCTTCCAGGAGAACGCCCAAGACAAGCAACCCCAGGCCTGTATTGACCGGGATCACCTCGAGCACCGAGCCCTGCTGCACCTTGATGTGAAGATTCCCTACCGCCGCTGTTCCCGCCTGCCTCTTGGCCGTGAATGCTGCTTGGGCAAGTGTGCGGGCGAGATGGTGGAGTTTTTCCGATTTCGCCTCATCAACAAGAACAGCGCCTCTTCGCTCAAGAAGGAAGAATGCCCGAGAGCCTAGTTCGTCTCGAAGCCAGCCTCCGAAGGGCGCGAGTCGCTTGATCATCGCGTCATCACTTTCCTCCCTCGAGTGAACCGCCGCCTCCGCAACCTCCCCTACCTGAGCTGTTTCGATTGCCTGGTCTCCACCACTTGATCCCGCTTCTCNACTTATTATCCGAGCTCCTCCCAAGAGCCCTCCCTTTCGAGCAAGTTCCCGCGCCGCTGCCAGCGTACCACGGCCTTTATCTTCTTCGATTCCATCGTCATGCTCACCCTCCAGATTTTCAACAGGTCTCTGGGTGGCTTCCGTCCCGAATCCTTCAAACTGTTTCCCAAAGGAAGGCTCCTCCGGTTCCTCCTCCGGTTCAGCCGCGCCCACATTTCCAATCAGCAGGGCGTCAGCCATTCTCCGCAGTTCGGAGACGTCTACCCATGATTCAATTGGATCCATTGCGCTCGGCTTAGTGTTGAGGGATTAGTCGATAATAGAATTCGGCGCAAATTAATCAGGTCAAGCGCTTCATAGCCATATTTACTACAATACAAATCCCAGCTTGCCCGCGATTTCGATTCGAAGGCGGTCGAAAAGAGCTAATGCCTCATCGCCATCCTCCATCACTCCCGCAGGGAGTCCCCGGGCACTGGCCTTAACAAACAGATCGCCTCGAGGAATGACGGTTTTCATCACCATTTCACGCGGCATCATCGCGCGCAGCGCCTTGCCTGACTCCTGACTCTCGGGCAGCAACTCCTGCATCATGGTCAACACCACCCCCAGAATAACTAACCGCGGATTTGCAATCCGCATCCGGGTAAGCGCCTCAAGCATCTTAGGCACCGAGCGAATTCCAAGGGGCTCCGCCTGCTGAGGCACCAGCACCGCATCTGACACGGAAAGAACATCCGCCGTAGCCCCGAAAAGGCCTGCGGCTGTATCAATAAGGCACACGTCCACCCCCCCCTCTGCGAGCTCATCATGCAGGCAACGCAACCGAGCAATCCCGCTTGCAGGCGCGGACGCATTGAGATCGTAGTCACTAGCCTGTCCAGCCGGAATCAAACTAAGGGTTTCCATTCTGGTGGGCACCAGCAAACCCTCCGCCCTCAGTGCCGGGTCATCAATATAATCGTAGAGCCCCGTGAGTAATCTGCTTTGGCGAGTCAGCGAGAGCCCAACCGACCCTTGCGGATCTGCGTCAACAAGAACCGTCCGGCTTCCGCCTCTGGCAAAGGCATAAGCCAAATTTATCGCGACCGTCGTCTTTCCGACACCGCCTTTCTGACTCGAGATCGCGATCGTGACCACAGCTTCTAAGAACATCGGGACTCTACCCCCCGGCACTCGATGAAAAAGCCTTTTATCACCGGGAACGAGATATCGATCCCCGGTCTCGAACAAAGCGATCACGTTTCAACGAGTTTCCTCACGCCGGGTTCATGACCGGGTGGTAGTTTTTAACCCTTTTGCGTCCANGTCATTAATGTCTGGGGCTGAAATCATGGAAAATATTGCTTTTTCCGGCTTCTGGAGGGATTTTCCGCTCGCCTTGCTGGATACAAAACCCTTTCCCATCAGCCTCACTCNCTCACNCCCAGGCGCTTCTTNCCNTTCCTCACAACTACTGCNATAAATTCATTGGCCAAGGCCTCGCTTTTTACGCCAGAATACCAACAGACAAAGCCCCTCACTGCCTTGANTCCCCGCTCCTCAATCCACCCTCCGCTCTTCCTTTCTCTTCTCGGCCTCTCTGCTTTTCTGGCTCATGCGGACCGGGTTCACTTCAATGATGGCCGACCCCCAAAGGAAGGGAAAGTGGTCCTCGACACTCCCAGCGTCGTCGANCTGAAGTGGGAAAAACGCCCCGGGATTTTTCAGACTGATCGCTTCCTCAAGACAAATATCGAACGCGTTGAAATTGACACCAAGGAAGATATCCAATTTCGGAACATGGGGCAGATGCTTCCTACTCCGGACCGGCTTACCCCGGAGGATTACCAGCGGAGAATCGTGAAGTGCAAAGCCTTCCTCGATCTATTTCCTGCCGGAGCCCATGCTCCGAAGGTTCAGCTCATTCTCAAAACCCTTGAGGAAGAGTATGAAAAGTCGGTTGCAGGCGGACTCAAACTCGAGAACAAATGGATCGCTCCTTATGANCGGAAGCGCGANGGATACGCTATCGACGCCGGCCTCGCATACGCAGACATGCTCGCAGCGAAGGAGTCCTCNAACCTAACCATGGCTCTCCGGTATTTCGAGACCATCCAGTCTGANTTTGCTGGTTCGACTCACTATCCCAAGGCGAGCGCGCTTGCGATCGAAACGATGAAGACCTATCAACCGATTTTGCAGCGTCGGATTGCACAGGTCCAGTTCAAGAGACAGGATCGCGAGCGGGCGCGTGCCACCCTCCCGGTGAGCGTCCGCGCACAGAACAAGGCTGCCCAAGACAAGGCCGACGCAGTNTANCTCAAGCTCGTTGCCCGCGAGACTAATGAACTTAANACCAAATGGCTGACCNTNNACGAATATCATAGTGACCCAATGCGGAAGGTCCTCAACACCCTTAAGAATGCTGTCTCAACGCTCGANAGGGAGACTCTTCCGGAGGATCCTACTTTTGCGGACTCTCTCCATCGCGACGCGTGGGATGCCGTGAGCAGGGGCGATATCGAAGCAGCCAACGAGATACTTCAGGAGCTCAAGCCCNTCAAGATCCCGGATCGCTACCTCGACCCCCTGACGCAAGCCCTCGAGCCCGAGGAAGACCCCAAGACCCCTTCACCGACCGAGGTCATATCATCCTCTACAGACGGAACTCCGGCGGACGAACCCGAGGCCGAGGAAGAGAAAGAACAGCCAGAGGAGGAAGCGGTCGAGGACTCCCCGAAAGAGNCCGGTAAAACGCCCGGGGANAAAGGATCCCCAAAGACCTTGCCACAAAAGAATCCGGGGAATGATACGTCTCCCCCGNTGATCGCCACCGATGATGATGCTGGGACCTCAACAGTACAGGTCCTTCTAATTGTTGTTCTCGTATTAGTCGTGCTTGGAGCTCTCGGAGCAGCCTTTTTGGGGAGAAAGAANAAATAGCACCCACAGCCTACTTCAGGATACGCATGTCAATATCCCNTCGGCGCGCGGAGCAATCCCGCAATACCACAGAGACCAGTGTCTCCCTCTCCCTCAATCTCGATGGGACGGGGGTGTCCCGGATTGAAACGGGAATTCCCTTCTTNGATCACATGCTGACACTCTTTTCTCGACACTCCCTTATTGATCTCGAGCTCGAGGTGAGTGGCGACGTAGACGTCGACTACCATCATACCGTTGAGGACAGTGGGATCGTCTTGGGCGAGTGTCTGAAAAGGGCCCTNGGCGACAAGAAGGGTATTGCGAGATACGGCCNTGCCTATGTGCCGATGGATGAAACGTTATCCCGTGTTGTCGTGGATCTCAGTAACCGGCCCTGGCTTGAATTCAATGCTCCCTCCGGAAGCCCCGACGCTCAGAACTTTCCCTTCAGCCTCATTGAGGAATTTTTCCGGGCGCTTAGCTCTAACCTCCGCGCCAACGTGCATGTTGAGATTTTCTACGGACGGGATGGACACCACATTGCTGAGAGCGCCTTCAAATCCCTCGCCCGGGCCTTAAGGGTCGCCGTGAGCCGAGATGAGCGAGTGANAGGAATCCCGAGCACCAAGGAGGCCCTGTAATGAGTCCGTCCGCCCTTGGTGACAAGGCGGCGGATCTCCACCACTGACCGCTGTGTCCCGGAAAATCCAAGTTGGAGTCATCGATTATGGTGGCGGTAACATTCGCAGTCTCATTCAGGCTCTGGAGAGCCTTGGGACGTCTCCCGTTCTGGTTACCTCGCCTGAGGGTATGGCTTCGCTTACCCATCTCTTCTTCCCCGGACAGGGCGCCTTCGGTGACTGCATGACCAAATTAAGGAACCTTGACCTTGTAGACCCCATCGTGGAGTGGATTCAGGCAGACAAGCCCTTTTTTGGTATCTGTATCGGCTATCAACTTTTATTCGAGTCGAGCGAGGAGAGCCCGGGGATCGATGGACTTTCAATTCTCGAAGGAAAGGTCATACGCTTNGTTGAAGAAGGCTTCAAGGTACCGCATATGGGCTGGAATGGTGCCAAGTTACAAGATCCCGCGTGCGGGCCCTGGACGAATCTCGGGGCGGAGCCCTATTTCTACTTCGTGCACTCCTACTACCCCGAGCCGAAGGACAAGGCTATCTCCGCGTCGGTAACCAGTTATGCAGGAAATTTCACGAGTGCTATCCAGCGCGGTCGGCTTGTGGCAACGCAATTCCATCCAGAGAAAAGCCAGAAAGCTGGAATGGGTCTGATCCAGAATTTTATCAACCTCGAAGAGAGGGAGGATTAAGTGCCATCGTCNCAAACACCTTGAACTGGGGNAAACCCCGTCATCGAAGGTTAAATAGCGCCAGTGACTTCAAAAAGCGAGGAGGGCGTCACCCGGTGACCCGCATCGGCATGAGCACGTAAAGAAACGACCCGCTGCCGCGGAGCACCCCCGGACTCATCTCGTCAATAAGGTCCAACTGAACCTCCTCATCCTCAAGGTTTCTGAGGGGAGCCATGAGGAACTCTGGATTGAAGGNAATCGCCATTTCCTTACCCTCATAATTTACGGGCATTGATTCCTTTGCCTCCCCGATGTCCGGAGAATTCGCAGTCAGATCAATCCCTCCTTCACTGACGACAAGCTTCACCGAATTTGATTTCTCCGAGGACAGGAGGGACACTCGCCGCGCGGTTTCAAGAAGAGCTTCCCGCCCGAGATTCAACGTTTCCTTGGCCTCCCCGGGTATCACCTGACGATAATTAGGGTAATTCCCCTCGATCAACTTTGATACAATTATGCTACTCCCTATTTCAAATACGATCTGGTTCTCACCCAATCTGGCGACGGCATCGCCCTCGTCGCCCAGCAGTCGCTGTAACTCTTGAACAGCCTTNGTGGGAACGATGAAATCTGTTTCGTGACTCGCGGGGAACTCGAGATCGTTCTCAACCATTGCCAGTCTCCGTCCATCCGTTGCCACCAGAGTCAGCTTGCCCTCCTTGAATGCAGTGAAGATACCGTTGAGAACGTAGCGGGTCTCATCATTCGAAATGGCGTAAGAAGTTCTTTTGAGGCTCTCGCGCAGAAGCCCNTGAGGAATTTTGTATTCCTTGGCTTCCTTGAAATCAGGAAGGGGTGGAAACTCAACATGTTCAAGACCTATGATCTTAAAGAAACTGGGGCCACATGTGATTGAGGCCACATCCTTGGCATCCACTGCGACTTCCACCTCGGCGTTGGGGAGCTCCCGAATGATGCTGACCAGTCTTTTGACAGGCATTGTCGTCGAGCCTTCCTTGGAAACCTCGGCTTCCACGGTTCCACTCACGCCAACATCCAGATCCGTCGTCGTAAGGCGCAAGGTTCCCCCGCTGGCTTCGATTAACACATTGGACAGAATAGGGAGGGTGGTCCTAGTGCTGACAACATGCTGAACCTGTTGAAGGCTGTCGAGGAAGGCATCCCTTGCGATCCGAAATTTCATTGGAAAAAAACCCCGCTACCGGAGCGACACGATCTTGCTGTGATTGGTCGGCTTGGCAAGCCATTCTTTAAGAAACAAGTAATATTCCGTTTCGATTCCCATGAATAGTAAAACGACAGCTCTCCAAGCCAAACCACGCTCAATCGCCAAGGCCCCTGCCGATATGATGCATCCTCGTCTAGCCTGACTACACAAGCTGGTCGCGACTGGAATTATCGATTCAGCCTGGCCCCGAGAGCCGCAACTGTCTGCCGCACTTGGTCGTCGGTCTGCATCATCTGGTCTACCTTCTTGCAGGCATGGATTACTGTCCCATGATCCCGACCTCCGAAGGCCTCTCCGATCTCCACTAGAGACCCACCCGTCAGCTTACGAGAGAGATACATGGCGACCTGGCGTGGGAATGCGATATTGGCCGGCCGGCGCCGACTGGTCATGTCCGCAAGTCGAATATCGTAATAATCGGCAACCGCTTTCTGGATCGTATCGATGGTAACCTTGGCAGCTGCCTCTTCCCGCAGAATATCTCGTAGCAGATCCTCAATCCTGTCGGTGGAAAGCTCACCCTGACCCAGCGAATTGAAAGTTGCGATCCGCACAAGAGCTCCCTCCAGTCTCCGAACATTACTCCGGATACGCTGCGCGATGAATCGAACCCAGTCTTCCGGGATCTTGACTTCCCATTCCTCCATCTTCCGCCTCAGGATTGCGATCCGCGTCTCAAGCTGAGGCGGTTGCAGGGCCACCGTCAACCCGCATTCAAAGCGAGAAACCAACCGTGGCTCAAGAGTCTGGATTTCGGAAGCAGGACGATCGCTGGAAAGCACCACCTGAGCCCTGCCATCAAGCAGGGTATTGAATGTGTGGAAAAACTCCTCCTGCGATTTTTCCTTGCCGTTCAAGAACTGGACATCATCCACAAGAAGCACGTTCGCCTTGCGATACCTTCGACGAAAATTATCAAGATTCCCTTTTTGAACCGCGAGAATGAACTCATTGGTGAACTTCTCACATGTCAGATAGATGACTTTCGACTCAGGTCGGGCCTTGAGAATATCCTGCCCTATCGCCTGCATGAGATGAGTCTTACCGAGCCCTGATCCTCCATGGATAAACAAGGGATTGTAGGCGGTTCGGACGCCCGCCGCGATGGCCTTACATGCCGCATGGGCGAACTGATTGTTTCCGCCCACCACGAAGCGCTCAAAAGTGTAGAGCGGGTTAAGTCCTGCACTCTTCAGTGACTTCGCCAAACCCTCGGCCGCAGCCTCCTTGGCCTTCGATTGCTTTTTAGGTTCCTCCAGCATCGTTAACTGTCCTCCTGCTGCCCCATTCATGGCAAGCACCCGGGGTCTACCCCCGCACCCAAGAACCTGGGAGAGGGCATGTGTCAGCTCAGGCATGAAGTTTTCCTGGATCCAGAGGACGTGAGTCTCAGTCGGGACCAATACAGTGACCTGATTTGCGTCCTCCACGACAAGCTGCATGTGCTTGAACCATCGTTCCGTCGCATCCCCACTCAGCCGTGCGTCAAGCAGTCTGAGAATCTGTATTTTTGCCTCTTCGGTTGTAATCCGCGCACCCCCGCGGGCTACCACGTCTCCTGTCCTCGTCCCTCCTGGCGTTGTTACTGCACCTTCGTCCCTGCTAGTCATCTTGGTTCTCCAATCCGTAGTCTTTAATTCTAATTGTAAAAGTCATCGTGCGCCTCAATCAGCAAGCCTCACTAACTAAGACCTTCAACTCCCCATTCCATGGCTGGAGGCGACAAGAGCGTCAAAAAATTTTAAGTAAGAATTTCGACCTGCGCTTTCAGCTCTTTTCCACAAGGGTTCCACGGCATGACGGATGTTAGACTTCAGGGCTCGCCTGTTAAGCTCACTGAACGAAACGGACAATTTCCCTCAACCCGGGGNCTGGGCCCTTCGATTTCCCTTNGGATCGACTTGGACCGACCCTCTTCTCCNATGGAGGCCTTTGATAATATTGTAACCCTTTGTCCATCAATGGTTGGATTCCTAAAANCCCGGGNGAAACAACCCGTGTCAACCAGCCAGTGGAAAAGATNCACGCGCTAATCCTTTAAAGGCTCGTCGGCCGGTCTATCGCCATGCCCCGGACCCTTGACGGGCTCTCCTCCTGCATCTGACCACAGATAACCCAAGGCGAAGGTCAGAATGGTGGTTGCAGGCCAAGCCCAGTAGAAGCCTACGGTGGTCTTCAGGGATTGGGAGCCCCCTCCTCCCTCAATGTAATACATCGGGAGGGCAGCAAGCCACTCATACGGCATGCTGAAGCCCACGGTCANGCCCCACATATCCAGCTCAAATGTGTGCAGCAGNACCCATACGTCACTACGAATGAACAGCACCGCGATAAACGACACCACCGCCCCTGTTACAAGCCCGCGGAAACTTCCGCGTCCCAACAAGGCGCATAGAAACATTCCAAGGAGCGGACCCATCGTGTAGGTTGTCATTCCAAAAGCGAGAGGAAGAATCGCAACATCGGTGTTATCCTGAACCCAGCGCATCAAAAGGGTGAAACACGTCAGGAAAACACCCCACAAAACCACCCAAATACGNCTCCGAAAAACCAGCTTTCTTTGTTGTGCGGCATCATCCGCTTCACTGGGTTGATAAATGACAGCGACCGTTGTCTGGCTGAGGGCCGCGAGGATAGAATCAAGGCTCGAAATAGCTGCCGCGAACACCCCCCCGAGGATCAGGCCACTCAGGCCTGGGGGAAGCTCTTTCACGATCCAGATGGGAAACACGAGATCTGATTTTCCNGGAACACCTTCTTTGGTGTTCCATGCCATNTTCTCGGCAATCTCTCCCTCCGGGGGATAGTTGGAATACCAGACAAAAAGCGCCGCTCCGACCATCAGCATCAGAAGGGTTACACCTTGGCCGACCGAGCTCCAGATGATTGCTTTTCGAGCATCTCCAGCGTTTCGGCAGCAAAACATCCGCTGCGCATTAAGTTGGTCCACGCCAAAGGCTCCAACGTTGAGGAAAGGAACAGCGAATACCGCCACCCAGAAAGTAAATTTGAACGCATCGGACACTCCTGCATCAAGGTTGAGCCATCGTGTTTTTCCCGCCTCGCTCGCAATATCCAACCNCNCCCCCCCCAGATGCACCCCTGCCCAGATCAGAGTAATCAANCCGCCCACGGCGAAGAGGAAAAACTGCATGACGTCGGTCCAGATCACTGTTCTCATTCCTCCCATNAGNGTCCATCCGATGGCAAANGCGCCGATCAGAAGTATGCACGCCTCGAAGGANAATGGGGTGACTATCATCAGCGGAATTGCTGCTACGAGTACCCGCACGCTTTGAGCTAGAATCGATCCGATCGTGAAAAAGACGGTGGCGAGGGTCCGGAGCTGCGGCTTGATTCGCCGCCCCATGTAGTCATAGGGGCTATAGACGTTCTCCTCGTAAAAGACCTTGGTGAANAAGAAGCCTACGATGACCCTNCCAAGAATCGAGCCGAGGGCCCAGATCAGGTAGGTAAAGTCACCCCCTGCCGCGAGCACTCCCCCGGGAACGCCGATAAACGTGACTCCGCTGATTTCGGTCGCTACGATCGATCCACTCACGGCAAGCCACGGCAGGGACCGTCCACCCGCGAAGAAATCGCTGATAGAAGCCTGCCTTCCCCTCATCCGGTGCCCGACCCAGGTCGTCAGGCCCAGATACCCGAAAAGCACAATCCAGTCCAAGGGCTTGAACCACTCGTGTATCGACATTTCCCNGGTAAAACTAACTCTCGATTTCCGGTCCGTCGATCCTTCGATAAAAAAATCAACCTTTCGAAAGTAATACCTTGCCGCTACATCCTCGTCAGATAGCATCCGGCTTTGTTTAAGAAGGTGCCTGCAGAGGGAACGACAGCACAAGTCGCTGGTATTATCCCCGCCCGATGGGGNTCCTCACGCTTCCCCGGAAAGCCCCTTCACAGCCTGCTCGGCAAGAGTCTGATCGCGCANGTTCTGGAGCGGCTTTCTTCCTGTCAGGACCTTGATCTTGTCNTGGTGGCAACTGACGACAAGCGGATCGAGGAGGAGGCACGATCGTGTGGGGCGGAAGTGGTGATGACTTCATCTCATCACTCTACAGGAACGGATCGAATAGCGGAGGCTCTNGAATCGTTCCGCTCGATACAGCATGTAGTAAACATTCAGGGTGACGAACCCCTCATTTCGCCNTCTCTTGTAGACCTGATNGCTACTTCCCTGAAAAATGACAAGGAGATCGCCATGATCACCGCGGCGAGCCCAATAACGGACCCCGCCCAGCTAGATGACCCGAACATCGTCAAGGTGGTCTTGGACAACCGGGACAACGCCCTCTACTTCTCCCGCAGCCCTCTTCCCTTCGACCGNAGCCAGAACGCATCCTCTGCTCCGCTGCGTCACATGGGGCTTTANGGATACCAGAGAACCTTTCTNCAANAGTTTGTTGCCTGGCCAGAAGGCAGGCTCGAAAGAGCCGAACAACTCGAGCAACTTCGGGCTCTTGAGAATGGGGCACGAATCAGAGTCGTTATCACAAACCACGATTCGATCGGTCTCGACACACCGGAGCAGGTTCCNCAGCTAGAAGCCCTTCTTATGATGAGTTCGAATGCCGTAACGCACCCTCAAAATACAAACCAACCGAGCTGAGTGAAATATATCTTCGTTACCGGAGGAGTGGTCTCCTCCCTCGGAAAGGGCCTGGCAGCAGCATCCATTGGNACTCTTCTTGAACACCGGGGGATCAGCGTCACCATTCAGAAATTCGACCCATATCTTAATGTGGACCCCGGCACGATGTCCCCCTANCAGCATGGAGAAGTCTACGTGCTTAACGACGGAGCTGAGACTGACCTGGACCTTGGGCATTACGAGCGATTCACCAACTGTGTCCTGACCCGTTTTAACAACCTCACATCTGGACAGGTTTTTGAGAACGTGATCAAGAAGGAGCGCCGGGGAGAATATCTCGGGAAGACCGTTCAGTTCATCCCTCACGTTACTGACGATATCAAGGCCCGCATCTACGACCTTTCCTCCCAGAATCCCGAAGTCGATGTCATCATAACCGAAATAGGTGGAACCGTTGGAGATATTGAAGGGCACCTTTTTCTTGAGGCGCTCCGTCAATTCTCTCTCGAAGTAGGGCGGGAGAACGTGTGCTTCATCCATGTGACACTCCTGCCCCTCATCAGGGCTGCAGGTGAAATCAAGACAAAACCTACCCAGCAATCCGTTGCCAAGTTACGCGAAATCGGGATTCAACCTGACATCATCATCTGCCGTACTGAACACGATCTTGATGAGGATAACCGGCGAAAAATTGCCATGTTCTGCAATGTCGAACAAAAGAACGTGGTCGCCTTCAGGGACGTGAAGCACTCCATTTATGAATGTCCGCTGGACCTGCGAAGAGACAAGATTGATCGCCTCGTGGTCGACAATCTTGGTATCAGCTCCCCTACGCCAGACCTCAAGGACTGGGAAGACTTTGTGGAACGCCTGATAAAGCCAAAGCACAAGGTCGAAATCGCNGTCGTTGGAAAATATATCGACCTTCAAGATGCCTACAAATCGATCTACGAGTCGCTCACCATTGCAGGCGCCGCTCACTACTCCGAGGTCAAGATTGTCCGGATCGACTCAGAGGCGATTGAGGAAGNTGATGCAAGCGAGTTCATCGGTAAGGTAGACGGGATTCTGATCCCAGGG
Organism: Roseibacillus sp.; assembly: GCA_002723015.1. The sequence continues at coordinate 19,268 of PBNG01000018.1, forward strand.
GGCTTNGGAGATCGCGGAATAGAAGGAAAGATTCAAGCTGCCCGATACGCGAGATCGATGGGCATTCCCTACCTGGGCATCTGCCTCGGAATGCAGGTTGCCACCATCGAATTTGCCCGAAACGTCTGCCAGCTCGAGGATGCCCACACAACGGAGTGCAACAAAGAGACCCCTCACCCCGTCATCAGCCTTCAGGAGGAACAGAAGGGAGTTGAAGACATGGGGGCTACCATGAGACTTGGATCGTGCGAGTCTATTCTTCATGANGGGACTCTTGCAGCAGGACTCTACGGAGGAATTCNGCTGATCAGGGAGCGGCACCGACACCGCTACGAATTCAACCCTGACTACCTTGAGNNGCTTAAGGATGCTGGTCTCGTCATTTCATCTGTTTCGGCCGANGAAGGCCTCGTTGAGATTATCGAACTTGCGGACCATCCTTTTTACATCGGGGCTCAGTTTCATCCTGAATTTCAGTCCAAGCCCAATCGTCCACACCCTCTCTTCTCCGGATTCATCAAGGCCGCTCTCGAAACAGAGCCTGTAGTCTCGACCTGAACGAAGAACTTCGGAGTGTTATGAACATCCGGCAACTTTCAGCATGCGTCCCAGCCAGGTTCTTNTATCAGGCATATCAGGCCCTGAACTGACAGCGGAGGAGATTTGTCTCTTCCGGGAGCTCCAACCCGGGGGATTCATCCTGTTCACACGGAATCTCATAAACCCACTGCAAACCCGCCAGCTTACTGACTCATTACGGAAGCTATCTGATCATACNCCCATCATAGCGATNGATAATGAGGGCGGNAGGGTGTGGCGCACAGCGGCTTTTACNCCATCCCTGCCNTCTGCAAGCCGGCTTGGCCAATANGGAGATTCCAAGCTTATTGCCCNGGCCGGCTGGGCAACTGGGAGGCTTCTTTCACTTCTTGGAATCAATCTCAACCTCGCTCCTGTCCTTGACCTCGACCATCACCCGGGAAACTCAAACGCTCTCAACGGTCGATGCTGGGGTCTATCCGATCAGGACGTCATTAATTATGCCGGCGTCTTTAATCGCTGGCAACGCCGCCAGGGCATTGCCGGATGCGCAAAACACTTCCCCTGCGGAGGCCGCTCAACCAAGGACCCTCATCACGCTCTCCCTATTGTGGAGACCCCGAAGAGCGAAATCCTGCGTCGCGACATCATTCCATACACGGCGCTCATGCCGGAGCTCGACGCCATCATGATCAGCCATATTCACTTCCCTCTCATCGATCGGGACAGCTTACCGGCTTCTCTCTCCCACAATATTATTCAGGGNCTCCTTCGTGATCGCCTCGGATTTGACCATCACCTCGTCTTGTCCGACGACTTGGATATGGCAGCCATTCGGCAGACCTATGGAGCCGCTGATGCCGCTTGCCGCGCAGTCATGGCGGGAAGCGACCTCGTTCTGCTTTGTCACGAATTNATGGNTGCTGAAGAAACTGTCGCACAGCTTGAACGCCTGCCTGATGCAATTTTTTATGACATCGCGCGGCGGCTGGAGAAATTGAGAAGGCGCCTCATAGCTCCCCCAGTCTTTTCCTCTGAAACATTCGAGGCAATTACCCGGGATCTGGCTGCAGTCAATGAATCCTTGCCCTCTTGTGACCCCGATCCGGGCACAGAGCCTCCGGCTAGCAGCCCCGTAGAGGAATACTAGACGCCCCACCCCTCTGATAGCAGCGTAACCCCCGCATCATATCCCTTCCACAAGATTTCGCCCGGTCATGTCCGGTGGCTGCACGAGACCAAGCATCGCGAGAAGAGTCGGAGCCACATCGGCGAGAATCCCGTCCTTCACACTGCAGCCTGCCGTGTCGGGTGCGACATAGATCGCATGAACGAGATTGGTAGTGTGAGCCGTATGCGGAGAGCCATCTTTATTGATCATGAACTCGCAGTTCCCATGATCTGCTGTGATGAGGAGGCTCCCACCGAGTCGCAGAGTTTCCTCGACGACCTGCCGTACTCCCTCATCAATTGTTTCGACCGCCTTTACTGCGGCCTCAACCACGCCGGTGTGACCAACCATGTCGGGATTCGCGAAGTTAAGGATAACGAGATCGTAGTCTCTCAGGTTCTCTACCACCGCAGCAGTGACCTCTGCAGCGCTCATCTCTGGCTTTTGGTCGTAGGTTGCCACATCCTTCGGTGAAGGAATGATGGTTCTGCTTTCCTCCGCACAGGGTTCTTCCTCTCCCCCGTTGAAGAAATAGGTCACATGGGGATACTTTTCCGTTTCTGCAATCCGTAACTGCTTTCTTCCTGCCGCCGCAACGACCTGCCCAAGGACGTTGACCATTTTCTCCGGGGGGAACACCACGGAACAATCGTAAGTTTCATCGTATTCCGTGAAGGTCACGTAGTGAACATCGGGTCTTTCTCCTGCATCAAAATCTTCAAATTCATCGCTGAGAAATACCTCGGATAATTGTCGTGCCCGATCGGCACGGAAGTTGAAAAAGATGACCACATCACCATCCCTGACCCGCTGGGTGGAAGCTTCATGAAAAATGAGAGCGGGCATGAATTCATCAGTCCGGCCCTCCCGGTAGTTCCCCGCGACTGCTTCGCTTGCGAGAACATCAGACTCCTCGCCTACTCCGTGGACAATGGCATCCCAGCCCTTCTTGGTCCTCTCCCAGCGCCGGTCTCGATCCATTGCGAAGTAGCGTCCTATCACCGTGGCGATCCGGGCACCGTATTTCGCAAGACCGTCCTCTGCCCCACCGAGATAATCGGCACCCCCTGTCGGTGAGGTGTCGCGACCGTCGGTTATGGCGTGTGCCATGATATCCTTTACTCCTGCCGAGTGAGCAGCTGCGGCAAGAGCTACCAAATGGTCCTGGTGACTGTGTACACCACCATCTGAGACAAGACCAACAAGGTGCAATCTACCGGTCTGTGCCTTCGAAAAGGCCTTCTGCAGCACCTCATTGTCGCCCAGTGAATCCTCCTCCAAGACCCTGTTGATCCGGGTCAGATCCTGATAAACGATCCTCCCCGCTCCGAGATTGAGATGTCCTACCTCTGAGTTCCCCATCTGCCCCTCTGGCAACCCAACATCGAGGCCAGAACAGCTTATCAGCCCTTTCGGATACCGCTTGAGCAACTGGTCGTGAAATGGCGTCTTTGCCAGAAGGGTTGCATTACCATCTGCCTTGGACGTTTCTGACCCTCCGGGATTCACACCCCAGCCATCTCTGATAATTAGCACGACAGGTGATTGAGCCATGACAGGGTGGACCTTACGGGACTGCTCTTTCCTGCAAAGCGCAATCTACAGACCACCTGTCCCACGTCTCGCGCGTCCCACAAATCCCAAAATTCATACGAGATTCCGGAAGTTTAGAATGTTCCATTTCTGATTTAGTGCTTTCATCTCAACGTGTCCTTTCTCGAGCTGGTAGATGTTCATACACACTTTCCCATCAGGGAGGGAACCTTTGGCCGAGTCTCTGATGTGATCCGTGCTGTGGACGGGGTAACTCTCGCCATAAAAAAGGGCGAGATCCTCGGGCTCGTGGGTGAATCCGGATGTGGGAAATCAACCCTCTCCCGTACTATCATGCAGCTTCAACCGGCCGATTCCGGACAAATATATCTCGAAGGGGAGGAGCTGAGCTCCTTAAAGCCCCGGGATATCCAAGCCCGCCGACTCGACTTCCAGATGGTCTTCCAAGACCCATACGCCTCCCTCAATCCCAGAATGACGGTCTATTCAACCTTGGCCGAAGCCCTCTGCCAGCGCCCACTGCTCACCGTCCGGAGGAAGGGTGGTAATCGTGGTGACCTGCTCGATTTCAAAAAAAACATTGCCGCTAAAGTCGGAGAACTCATGGAGCGGGTAGGGCTCGATGCTCGCTTCATGCAGAAATACCCACATGAGTTCTCCGGTGGTCAGCGACAACGTATCGCCATTGCTCGTGCTCTTGCTCCCGAGCCCAAGCTTATCCTCGCCGACGAACCAGTCTCTGCCCTCGATGTCTCCATTCAATCCCAGATTCTGAACCTCCTTCTTGAGCTGCGGGACGAGCTCGCACTAACAATGATCTTCATTTCGCATGATTTGTCGGTGGTGCGGTACCTGGCTGATAATATTGCCGTCATGAAGGCAGGAAAGATAGTCGAGTATGGCGATGCCCGCAGCGTTTTCGAGGAACCAAACCACGCCTACACCAAGGAGCTCCTCGACGCCATACCCCGAATTCAGCTTACAGCCTGACATCCTCACCATGAGCTATCAGGTTTTTGCACGCAAATATCGACCGCGGACCTTTGACGACGTCCTGGGACAGGATCACGTTGTCACAACGCTTCGAAATGCCATAGAAGGAAACCGTCTCGCCCACGCCTACCTTTTTGTTGGCCCCCGGGGAACCGGCAAGACTTCAACTGCACGAATCTTCGCCAAAGCCCTGAACTGCAGCAATGGCCCAAGACTCGATTTCGATCCGGACGAGGAGGCCTGCATTGAAATTGCCGAGGGGCGTTCACTCGACGTCCTGGAGATCGATGGAGCCTCCAACAATGGCGTGGACCAGGTCAGGGAGCTTAGGGAGACCGTCAATTATGCTCCTGCCAGCAGCCGTTTCAAGATCTACTATATCGACGAGGTGCATATGCTTTCCACGGCAGCATTCAACGCCCTCTTAAAAACGCTCGAGGAGCCTCCACCGCACGTGAAATTTATTTTCGCGACCACTGAGCCGAATAAGATCCTGCCCACGATCATCTCGAGGTGCCAGCGCTTCGACCTTCGTCCAATACCCACCGACGTCATTGCCCGTCAGCTGGCGCACATTTGCGAGGCGGAAAACGTGACACTCGAGGATGCCGCCGCGTGGTCCATCGCAAAGGGAGCCGATGGCGGAATGCGCGATGCACAGTCAATGCTTGACCAGCTTGTCGCCTTTTGCGGCGACACAATCACCGAGGAAAATGTCCAGGACATCTTTGGATTTACCTCCTCTGAAACAATTTCCAGCCTGGCCAGCCATCTTCTCAAAAAGCATACCGCCGAAAGCATCGCGCTGATACAGGCAGAGGCTACCAGAGGGAAAGACCTGACCCAGTTACTTTCCGAGCTCGCAGGATTCATCAGAGTGCTTCTTCTTAACCGCCTCAATCCTGACACGGCTACCGCTGAAATCCCCGCTGGTTTCTGGGAACAGATCGGGGATTCGTCGGCGCTCCCGGGCGAAGAGAGGCTTCTTGGATTACTAGATCGATTGGCTGATGCAGATGCCCGCATGCGCCGTGCCTCAAATAAGCAACTCCATTTCGAAATCGCCCTGATTCGAGCAGTGCAATCGCTTGACGAAGTTCAGATCAGTGATGTGGTCCGGGCTCTTAAGGCTGATCTCTCGACTGACGCGGTCTCAGCGGGGCAAACACCTCTCATACAGCCTGATAAAACTTCCTCCGCAGTTGCCTCTCCGGCGGCACCGGATTCCTCTCCAGCTAGGCAGACCTCAGCACGCGCTCGAAAAAAATCCCGCGGTGTAGAAAATCAGCTCGAATCCCTCATCGATCAGGCTCCCGAAAGCCCCCCCGAACCTCCGGATCCAGTTCCAGAGAAAGCCATTGCGAGGAGCGATGGGTCTCCCTCCGTGTCTGCCGATGATCATGATCATAATGGCAGCGCAAACGATGACGCTTCCTTCTACGATGACCCACTAATCCGGAAGGCTCTCGACATCTTCAAAGGTAACCTGAAGGACTAAGTTCCAGCCCACCCGATCATGGCTGAAGTTACCCGCGATCATCTCGCTGATATACTTGACCAAATCGCGCTCCTTTTGGAGCTCAAGGGCGAGAATCCATTCAAGATTCGTGCCTATCGAAACGGCGCCGAAATTGTCCGATCTTTTGACGGCGATATTGTTGATCGGGCAGCGAATGATGATCTCCAAGGGATCAAGGGTATCGGAGATGCCCTCCAGCAGAAGCTCCATGAGATAGCCTCCACTGGCAAATTGCACTTCCATGAGGAGCTTCGATCTGAGTTCCCGGATGGAATCTTTGAGATTCTTGAATTGCAGGGCCTTGGCCCAAAAAAAGTGAGGGCTCTTTATGAAGAGCTCTCGGTCTCGTCACTTGGGTCCTTGCGCAGGGCCTGTGAGGCGGGAAAAGTGGGGAAACTGTCTGGTTTTGGGAAAAAAACCGAAGAGAAAATTCTGCGGTCAATCGAGGATTATCAGCGCTTTTCCGGGCGTTACCTTCTTTCGGAAGTCGCCCCCGATGCAGAACGCTTACTCGCCCTCCTAAGACAACATCCTGACGCCAGCAGAGCGGAAATCGCTGGCTCCTACCGCCGCGGCAAAGAAACCCTTCATGACCTTGATTTTCTTGTCGCAACCACCGAACCAGAGTCCCTCACCTCTTTTTTTACTGAGCTTCCCGGCATTCACGAAATCATCGCAAGGGGACAAACGAAGGCGTCGGTCCGTCTGGAGAACGGCCTTCAATGCGACCTCCGCGCAATCTCCAGTCGTGAATGGCCCTTTGCCCTCATGTATTTCACCGGGAGCAAGGAGCACAATGTCGAGCTAAGATCCCGGGCACTCAAACAGGGACTGACTCTGAATGAATACAGCCTCAGTAGCCTCGAGAGCTCTCACGACCCGAATCCTGGAGCCGAGCTTAGAGAGGAAGCCGACGTCTTCAGAGAACTCGGACTGCAGTTTATTGATCCTGCGCTACGAGAGAATCGAGGAGAATTCGAGACCGCGGAAAAGGGAGAGCTTCCGCGTCTTGTTGACCAAGAAAACCTGCGAGGAACGTTTCACAACCATACTACGGAATCCGATGGTCGCTCCACCCTTGACGAGATGGCGACAGCTGCACGCGAGCTCGGCCTCTCTTACCTGGGAATATCGGACCACTCCAAATCATCGTTTCAAGCCAGCGGACTCAGCGAGGAGAGGCTTCTCCAGCAAATCAGGGACATCAAGACCATGGATGCCGAACTGGAGGATCTTGATCTCTATGCGGGAAACGAAGTCGACATCCTACGCGATGGCTCTCTGGATTTTGAGGACGGAATATTGGAGCAACTCGACTATGTGGTCGCCTCTGTTCATGCCTCCTTCAATCTCTCGGAGAAGGAAATGACCGCCCGACTTATCAAGGCCATGGAAAATCCTCATGTTACAATGCTTGGGCATCTTAGTGGAAGACTCCTCCTCCGGAGGGACGCCTATGCGGTAAATCACGAAAAAATCATCGATTGCGCTGCAGATACGAGAACGGTTATCGAGCTCAACTGCTCCGCGAAACGGATGGACATGGACTGGAGGTGGTGGAAACGGGCCCGGGATAAGGGTGTCATGTGCTCGCTCAATCCCGATGCCCACCACGCTGAAGGCTTACAGAATCTTCACTTCGGTATCCGGGTTGCGCGTAAAGGTTGGCTTGGCAGGGAGGATATACTGAACTGCCGTTCGGCCAAAGAGATCGCGGAGTGGATGCAAGCCCCTAAGGACCAGCGTGTATAAACGCTACCACTTCCGCCTTTTCCCAGACCTTCTCCTGGCCTATGCTCAAGGCCGCATGGTCCAGTTGAGATTCTCAGGCGAACATCTTCGTGTCGCCATCATCCTACTCTGCCTCTCCATGCCCGTGGTGGCACAGGCACCAGTGACTGGGAAATTCAAACCCTCAGACGTCTACTTTCAGGCCTGGCTCACTGTTCGCGACGCCGAAAAAGCGGCTCGGGAAGGAAAGTTCCTCGAAGCCTTTAACCGCTATGACAAGGCCAGGCAACTATTTGAAACCGTTGCTCTTTCAAATCCGGAATTCAAACCCGACCTCGTCAAAAGTCGCACGGAATCAACGACATCTGCTATGAAAGCCATACGCTCCAAGGCGGTTGCCGAAAGGAACAGAATGGCAATGCGGACAGGTGATCTCGTAGAAGGCAGTAAGCCTGAAAAGGTGAATTCAGACCTTGAGATTCCGAAGCTGGACCGCGCAAAACAGGCCAAGGCTGCTGATCTGCAGCAGCAGATAGCCCAGTATCGAAGCGAACTCCAGAAAGCCCGGTCCGCGCGGGACTCGAATTCCGTGCGCCTCCGGGAGGCTCTCCGCCAGCTTGAGATAGAGCGTGACCGGGTTGCCCGAGCACCCGTCTCTGGCCAACTGGCCTAATTAAACCGCCGGATCAGGAAAGTTGAGGACGAGCGTAACACCATGTTCAAGGCTCTGCAGGATAGCCGGGCCGCACACAAGAGAGCGCTTTCCGAGCTCGCGTCTGCAAGGGATGAAACCGCTGAAGCTCAAAAGCGTGCCGACGATCTCGAGGAGGTCGTGAACATCCAGCAGTCTGCCTCGAAGGAGGTCGTGGAAGGTCTCCGGCGCCAGATGAAGGAAATGACAGAGGCTCTGGTCGAAAAAGACCGCAGATACGTTGCCCTCGAGGCAAGGACGGCCCAGCTCGACAAACAGCTTGGAGAAGCGAGGGAGCAGATCCGCGACCTTGTCGGCGAACGAGATGCTCTTCTCGTCGAGCGCGAACAGATGTCAGCCCTCCTCAAGCTGAATGAGAGTGAGCGGGTCCAAATACTGATCAAGCAGAATATGGATCTGGGCCGAGGCCTTAAAAGAGCCCGGGATCGACTCAAGGCCCTTCATTCGGACAATAATGTCACCAAGGACCAGCTCATCGAAGCTAAGCGTGACCTCGCCCAGGCCAAAGGGCGTCTCATTGATTTTCAAAGGGAAAATGCAGCCCAGAAAAGCCGGCTTGAGGCAATGGAGGACCGACTCCGTGCCGTTGGAGTGGAGCTGGAGGATGATCTTGAGGGCGGCGAAGCAGGGCCCCGAACCAGAGAAGAAATGGAGATGCTGCGGGACATCATCGCCCGGCAGCTCCGCATACAGGAACATCGAAAAAGCGCGAAAGATGCCGTGATGGCAGAAATACGCAAGCTCGGCCAGCAGCAGGGCCCCCTNGTGGCAAACATTAAGGGTCTGTTTGACCAGGAATTGCAGCTCACCGCTGAAGAAAGCAGGCTCATTGCAGAGTTTAAGGTCGACGATGAGTTTATTTTCGACGACCGCCCCAAAGAGCAGGAAGTCGCGAACGCGTCGCGAAGCCTCCAGCAGAGTATCTCCATAAAGGATCAGCTGGCACGGCGTGCTTTTGCTAATGGCCGCTTTCTCGCTGCCAGGGAAGTCTTCGAATCCATCCTCGACCAGCATCCGGGACACGTCGAAACCATGCTGAATCTCGGGGTCGTTCACGTGAAGAATGAAGACCTCCCCCTCGCTCTATCTTCCTTCAACGACGCACTCGTAATCCGTGGCGATAATCTCCCCTTTGCTCACTTCATGCTCGGAGTCTGTCATTACCGACTTTCCGATCTGAATAACTCGAAGGAATCCCTGCAGCGCGCTGTTGATCTCGACAACAANAACGCCAAGGCTCACGTTTTCCTCGGAAATGTCGCAGGCCGGGAGGAACGAGATGAGGATGCCGAGATCCACTTTAANNCCGCCATTGAAATCGACCCCACTCTCTCCGACCCCTACTACAATCTCGCCGTGATTTACCTCCGGAAGGGCCTNAAGGAAGAGGCTCTAAAGTTTTACCAGNAAGCNCTCAAGCGCGGCGCCGATCCCAACCTCGAATTCGAGGCCAGTCTCGCNTCCAACTAGGGTCGGGTCCGGGGACNAAAATTCACTCCCTCCGCTCCTTGATCGAGATTTTCATCTCGTCTGAATTACCCCTGAGCTCCGGTGCATACATTGCACCCGCNGTGGCAGGTAATGCGCTAAAGCGTCCCGGGGTCTCGGCCCGCAGCCGATATTTCAAATTATGGCGACCACGAGGGAGACTCCTCACAAAGAGTGCCACCTTCTGGTCCCGGTATTCCACAAATGAACCCAGCCCACCGCCTCCATGCCCACTCCGGACCTCTACCGCTTCCAACCCGGCCGCCTTCCAGTCCTCAAAAACCAGATAGCTGTAGTCGTTTTTACTCTCAACGGACAACTCAACCTCAATGAGGTCACCACTTGCGACCTCATCGCCCGATTCGATCCTCTTTCTCTTGTATTTCTCCCTTCTCTGCCTGAGTGCCTGCCCGTCAGACCCTGCCACATCCTCAAGTTCGTCCACCGGAACGAGCCTATAGTAGGATCGATCGACCTTGACCTCCAGGCCTGCCTTCCGGAGAAACTTCTCCTTGCTGAAAACCGTCAGATAAACATTTACGTAAAGGGGTCCCCTTCCCGATCTTCGTATTTCCACCTCATGTTTACCCGCCGCAAGAATATCACCAGCCACCACCACAACGCCGTCATGACTGAACAGGTTCTCCTTTGAGATCTCCACCGTCTTCACCACTTTGCCATCAAGCATTACTTCCACCTTCATCTCCGGGGCATCCTCCCCGCTTGCACGCAGATAATCAGAAAGAGCTTCTACGCAATATGCCGTATCTCTGGTCGANTTCCAGTAGGTTGCATGCTTTCGGTTGTTGACCAGATATTTTGCCAGTCCACTTGCCTGCGGGCTTCGAGGCTTCGCAATGGCAAGCAGCTTCAGATACCACGCGTGAGTTTCGAATTCGCTACCGAACCATCGCCACCAGTATCCTTCATTNCCCAACTCGAGCCAGGCGGTCTGGTTTTCCAGATCCCGCTTCAGGAATTGCTCAATGTTCCTGATTACCTCATCTCGCTCTTTAACATCGCCAATTCGGTTCAACTCGAGACCAAGAAGACACTTGGCGTAAACGGGAAGTTCAACTCTGTCACGCCTGAGATACCCCAGCATCTCTTTATGATCCGTATTATTCACACCCAGTATCCGACGAACCAGCGCATCAAGGGCGTCCGCGCGCTGCTTAGTACGCTTCTTACGCTTTTTCCACATCCTGATCATCTCGGACTGACCCAGCTCATACNTGGCCAGCCATGCCAAACCCGACTTCAACAACTCCTCTGGAACTCTCGCGCCATTAGCCTTCGCCACTGCCAACCCGTGCACCACCACCGCTGTGGTGTGCGGATATGATCGCTCCCCGTAGGCGCTGAACCACCCCCAGCCACCATCCGAGTTCTGCATTTCCCGTAGTTTTTTGATACCCTTTCCAACCATCCTGTCTACCTCTTCAGGATCCCAGACTGGATTATCTTTCCAGCCTCCCCACTGTGACGCCCGCTCACGAGCACTTCCAATTTCCTGTGGATTCAAATTTCTTCTCTTCTTCCTCACTTGGGTNAGGTCGATTTTCATATCCCTTAGAAGCCTTTGGGTCAGCACCGCTGGAACAAAGCGGTTCACCGTGTTTTCCGTACTACTGTATGGATAAGTCGCGAGGTAGGGCAGCGAGTCGACTATCGCGCCCGCTACGGTTGGTGAATAGCGGATTTCGAGATGGCTTTGTCCCGACCTCCGCTCCTCGGGAATCTCAAAGTCCACCACCACAGAATTCTTCTCGCGGACAAGCGCGCGACTCCATGATTCGGTTCGGACCATCCCATGCACGAGAACTGGAAAATTCATTTCCANTGCATCTGCGGCGTCCCCTGCACCGATAATTCCGTCTCCCCCGTCAGTGACAGCCTTCATCCGAATCGTTGCCTCTCCCTCACCTCGCGCTATNGCTCTCCAATCGACACGGCACTCTCCACCCGCCGGAATAACGACACTTCTACTAAGCGGATCCCTCGCTTCCAGTGTATCTCCCTCCAGTTCAAGANTAACTTCGACCTCTTTGGCCTCCTTCAGATAATTGTGAACCACTGAGCTCAGAATGACCTCATCCTCTTCCACAAAAAAACGGGGAGCCTGTAGCCGGACCAGAAGATCCTTGCTAGCGATCACCTCGGCCGATCCTTGTCCAACACGACTCCCGTGTCCAAGGGCCCAGGTCCGGATCTTCCATGTCGTGAGGTTGTCAGGGAACTCCAACCCTATTTCCGCCTCTCCATTGCTATCAGTCTTTACCGCTCCGACCCACTTGACGAGGTCTGCGAATTTGGAACGCACCATGACCCGAGGACCATCTTCTGGACCGCCCCCCCCGATCCCTTGAGCCACTGGAGAATCGGGAATGACGGCCTCGTCCGCTGCCACCTCTGCCATGTTCGCAGCCATCGGAGCCGCTCGCATTTTAAGCGCTCCCGCTCCGAATGCTGCTCCCTCAACCCTTACGGAGCTCACCCCCGATCCAACAAGATCTGCCACAAGATCCCCATACTTTCCGAGGCTTTGCATGCGGGCTACCTTTGCTTTCCCCAGGGGAATCCCCTGCACGTATTGGGAATGTCGTAAATTAGCCCTGTAAAATGGTCGCGTCCAGTTCCAGAAAAAGTCCTGGATGCTCCTTGTGTTTGGCCCTCCAGCGATAGCCTCAAGACTCTTATCATAAACCGTTACGACAGTTGTTCCTTCAAACGGATCTCCGTTTTCGTCCTTCAGGATAATTCTCAAGGATGATTTTTCCCCCGGCTTGACCCGCCTCTTTGCCGGGAGAACATCAACGGAAAGCATTCGTTTTTCCGGTGGAAGGACGATCTGTCGAGTCTCCGAAACAACCTCTCCATGAACAAGCGTTACCGCCTCGACATGTATGTTTGGCACATCCTTTTGAAATAGCTTCAGTCCGACCTCCTTGGATTTGCCTTGGATCCGAATCGTGCGCATCTCTTCCGCCACTGACCCGGTGGTGCGTACGAAAAGAAGAACCGTGGAATTCTTCAGCTTTGTGTTCACGAGAATCCGTGCTTCNTCACCCGGCTTGTATTCCCGCTTATCAGGAACGAGTTCCAACGGGTTGAATCTTGCCCTGCCCCCATCATCGTTGACATTCCGGATTACGAACACAGCTGCCCCCTCTTCCTCGTTTCCCTTCTCATCTCTCAGGACCACTGATAGCCGATACTGCCCGGCAGAAGGAGCCTTGAACCGAATCCTCCCCGCGCCTTCTTCACCCTCCTCCACCTTGAGGGACTTCACCCTTTCCTCCTCGACTCTGCCCTGATCACCGAGCCTCACNCGATAGAGATTCGCAACACCCTCTACAGTGACAGCGCGACCATCAAGCGTACGGGCTGAGAAGAATGTGTTTACCGTTTCACCCGGTCGGACATAACCGCGGTCCAGCCATACTTTCGTGCTGAAAGGTGCTCGAGCGACGAGGACACTCCCAGAACCCGCGATTGTCCTGCGCGATGAATCCACGACCTCCGCCGAGATCGTGTAGCGATGATCCATATCGCCATGCAAAAGCTTCGCCACGGAGGTATCGATCAGGACCCTCACTGTTCCATCAGCCTCAATCTCGTAATCCCTCTCGAGAACCAGTTCCGGCGGAGTCCAACGCTGGCCTCCCCACCAAGGGGGGACCGGGGCGACACAGCCCCATTTTCTCCATCCGGGATACCACGGGTAATCCTGTCCAAACCACCAGTATCCTTCCCCGTAAAGCCAATCCCATCGCCCCCCGGGAAACCAGGTATCACTGTGACTGAACCGCTGGACCTTGACCTTCACCCGACCCTCCGTCACCGGACCACCATGATAATAGGTGGCTTGCACCTTGGCCTCGATCCGGCCACCAAGCTGCACGGGCTCATCCGGCGCCTTAACAGACACCTCAAACTCGGGCTTCCTGTATTCTTCCACCCTGAAATGAATGGAGCCGGATGGAACATCGCCTTTCAGGTAAACCTGATACATGCCCAGCATCGCATCAACTGGCACTGACCACTCCCCCTCCACTCCACCAAACTCATCCGTCCTCAAATTCGTTAACTCTCCAACCTTACCTCTGGACTGATGGTGAATTTCAATGAAGCACTTGCGGTTTGCGAAGAGAGAGACGTCCCCAAGATCATGTCTTGCAGCACGGCTCCAGAATTTAAAATGGACCTGCTGCTCGGGACGATAGACAGGACGATCCGTGATTCCATAGGACCTTGAATTGTTCAGCTCTCCCCAACGGAAATCGTTCCATCTGTGAGTCTGGAAACCCATCAGGGCCCGCCCTCCGTTGAGGCTCCGCCCCACCGCCATCCACTGGTAATCTGAATCCAACTCTTCCTTGGCCACAAGGACGGCCCCGTCTGCCCCGATTTTCTTTTTGATTCGCCTCGTTTGGACATCGAACTTTTTCAAGACAGCCTTCACGCCTTCCCGTGGGACAGTTCGGTATCCAAAAAGCTCGAGATCTCCGCTGAGGGGCGCACCGGCCCTGCTCTCTGCAAGATAGAATAACTTACCAGCCTTCAACTGGTGAGACACGAGCGCGGTGTCGGAAATCCAGACAACTATCCAGGAGGGAGATCCTTTCCCGGGGGTGGCCTTGAGCAGATAGGCGCCTGCCTCACTCACGGGCATTGTCAACTCCTTGCGGGTATCCCAGTGCTCGGCACGTGGTTGGAGGACTTCCTCCCACTCGTCAATTTTCTCCCCAAGATACTTTCTCTGGTTCTCATTAACCAGTCGGCTGCCGATTCTCGCTACATCGAGTGCCGACCTGTCAATCTGGCGGGGATTGCCCTCGAGATGTTTGTATAGATCGTCAATGACCTGATCTATCTTCAGAGCGTGCAATGAGAGCTGCACTTTTTCCGCGTTCCTGTAAACGAAGGAGATCGTTGGTTTCTTTCCCGCCTGCGTCATCGGCGCGGCTTCAAAGCGGCCCCATTCGCCTAGAATCTGGTCAAGAAGCTTCTGGCGGTGGTTCCCCTTGCCCCGCCCGTGGGTTGAAATCAATCTACGCAGCTCTCTAGCCCCGCTAGCGTACTGACGACGGTCCAAGAACACCTGAACCAGAAGATCCCCCAGAGAAGCATTGGACTGCCTTCCGGTTGAGAGACGTCTGAGCAGAGCAATATACTGGTAATCCTCAACGAGATCAAAGCGCTCCACTCCTGATCCCAGCCTGGCGATCGTCTCCGTCTCCTTCAACGTGTGAACCTGAAGAATGCCCTCGGCTTCGCCAGGATCCTGCTGAAGCCAGCGCCCAAATCCGGCCAAGGTTCCCACGCTATAATTCTGCACGAGGAAACGAGCCCACTGCCCCAGCGCTACTGTCTCTTTCTCAGGTCGCAAGCGGACAGATTCACTGATGGCCCAACGCCATCTTTCCCCATCATTTTCAGCAGTATCCCATGATTCAGGGACATTAAAAATGAGGGGCTTCCCCCCCGCATCAACAGGGGCCCCGGACCCACTTGAAAGGCGCCCCTCGCTTCCATAATCCGGTAAGTCTGACAGATCCGAGAGAACACCGAGCGCCCAAACCCGCCGGGGCACTGTCCGCCCTGTCGAAAGATAGTTGGCGAGGTCAGAGAACAAGTCGCTGGTCGCTACCTCGTCATCTCGATTCACGCACTCAAGGGCTTGCAGCACCAGTTGAATGGATCGGACTCTGTCCCGCCCTGCACACGCCACATAAGTGCCCCCACCCCTGTGGTAACCCCGGCGAAATTTACCATCCAGAAGGATTCCTGAATGCTGTAGATTCTGGTAGCTCTGAGCAGCCTGCCGTAACAGATCACTGTTCCCCGGATGCCGGCCAACCGCATTTTCGATTATCTCATCAGCTTCGACTACTTGCCCAAGCTCACGAAGATACCGAAGAGCATCTGCGAGGTCCTTTCCGCTGTCCTCGTCATCAACCCTCTCAAGCAGGCCACGGCTCACACTCAAGGCTTCGTTCCAATTGCCTTTTTTTCCGAGTTCGGACGCTTTCTTCCGTAAAGCTGCCGGTAATTGGTCGGCTTCGGCGCCAGGCACGAGAAAGGACCCCAGCAGGGCGCAAAGGATCAGATTCAATTTCATGATGGACAGGGTTATTACGGGCTCAGGATTATGCCTGCTGAAAGCCTCCTCGATTAGGAGACCCGCAAAACGGGAAACCCTTGGAAAAAACATAGGCTAGGAGGCAGATCTTGCGATTCTTTACTCTTCGTCGGATGATTTCCGGAAGTCGAATGACTTACCTCTTTTCCGGGACAATCGAAATCTGCCTCCATTCCTGATCCTCAGTGGTTGAAACACCTCATCGGCACCACACTGCTTGATTTCAAACACGGTTGCGAGTAACTCGCCCAGGCGCCCTTTCGGGAAGCCCCGCTCGGCAAACCATGCGAGGTATTCAGGGGGTAGATCAAAAACAGGCACCCCCCGAGGCGGATAAAATTCTGGTCCATATTTTCCAAAGGGCATATGCGCTCTCCCAATCTCCTCCAGAAGACCACCGAAATCATCCCGGTCAATATCGGTCAACTCCACCCTGTGAAAAGATCATGGCCCGGACGGTGGTCAAAGCTCAAACTGAAGTTGCGACCTGCTCCCGGGGTCCGCAAACCTAACTCCGACCCCTACAAGTCGAACACCCTTGCCGTCTCCCCTTCGCCACGCTTCAGCGAGCAAATCGCGACATATCTCCGCCTCAACGAGCTGCCTCTCTCCATCTTGATCAGGAGCTGCCTCGGGGGCGCGCTCCGCAGTCGTCTGGGTAAAATCAGAAAATTTCAGTTTCACGACGAGGGACCTCACAGTCCGCTCGCCATGCTTTGTGGCGAGATCCCGCTCAACTCTCAACCTCAACTTATCCATGACTTCTATGAGAAGTGGAAAATCTTCAATGTCCTCTTTCAGAGTCGTCTCACTACTGACTGACTTACGAATCCGGTCGATTCGGACTGGACGCTCGTCAATCCCTCGACAGAGCGCATGAAGTTCAGCCCCCCAGCTGCCAAAGAGATCTGCCAGTTCAAACTTGCTGACCCTTTGCAGGTCTCCACAGGTCAAGACTTGGACTGAAGCGAGCTTCGCCTCTGTCTTGCGACCGACACCATGCAGCCTTCTTACCGGTAGATGCTCCATGAATTCCTCTACCTCCTGCGGCGTTATTTCGAATTGGCCGTCAGGTTTTCTCCAGTCGCTTGCTATTTTAGCGAGCAATTTGTTCGGAGCCACACCTGCAGAGGCTGTAAGACCGGTGCTTGCTTCGATCCTCTTCCGAATCTCAGAGGCTATCAACGCTCCTTCTTGCCCGTGGTTCGTCACATCAAGGTAGGCCTCATCGAGCGAAAGTGGTTCAACCAAGTGGGTATACTCATCGAAAATGGCTTTGATTTTTCGCGACTCCTCCCTGTAGACCTCGAAACGCGTAGGCATCACGACAAGTTCAGGACAAAGCCGCAGCGCCTTAAATGTGGGCATTGCAGAGCGGCATCCAAATTTCCGGGCTTCGTAATTAGCGGTAGTGAGAACGCCTCTCTCCCGCCCACCCACGGCTACCGGCTTTCCGCGCAAGGCAGGATGATCCCGCACTTCGATGGCGGCATAAAAGCAGTCCATGTCGACGTGCAGGATCGAACGCATCGCAAAGAATCTTACTTCATTCGCGCAGCCGCTCAATCCCATCAATCCACAAAAAATCGCCCGTCAGTTACTTTCAGCAACACGATTCCGTCTCGAATTTAACAGAAACAAACGCGGACTATGAAGCGTTTCGATCCTGAAGCATTCGACTCAGGGGCGGGTTCTCAATTACCAGCTCTGGCACGTTGGTTTCGAGAGCTAAGAGCCTCCCTCAGTCAGAGAGCTGAGCCATGATCTGGTCGGTCAGGGCTTTCACCACCTCTTCCGCCTTCGGATCAAACACCTCGCCGTCAGCCGGCACGCCCGGTTTTCCATCGGGCAGATTACAGACTGCTCCCGGTCTGAATTCAGAATTGTCGCATAGCTCACATTCCTTCCAACCGGCGCGCTTATCATCCATCCCAAGGCTTGATCGAAGTTCAATCAACTCCTTGGCCTGACCGCCGGTGATTGTCAGGAGATCTCTCCCTTTCAGCTGGGCTGCCAGCAGCACCGTCTGGCAGTAAGCATCCGTATTCTCCATTTTCCAGTAAGCGTCCTCTATATCCTTTCCCCATGTGATGACCCCATGGTTGATCATCAGGACTGACATGTGATCGATCGCGGCTTCCCCTACCGCCTTGGCATTCGCCGGGGTACCGGGGGTCTGGTAATCCGCCATCCCAATCTCTCCGAGGAACACCTCGGCCTCGGGAATCATGCACGTGGGGGGTCGCACCCCGGCGACTGCAAAAGCGGTTCCGTGCGGCGGATGAGCATGACAGCAGGCCTTGGCTTTTGGCTGCCTTTTCATGATTGCCATATGGGTCAGGCACTCACTTGTACGTCTCCGGCTACCGGCCAGCTGGTTTCCCTCAAGGTCAATAAGGGCCATGTCCTCGGGACTCATAAACCCTTTGGAGATCAGGGTTGGGGTGCACAGGACCAGATTATCTCCGACCCTGATTGTGAGATTTCCTCCATTCCCATCCGTATAGTTCTTTTTCCACATCCGGTCTCCAACATCTACCATTCTCTCCTTCAGATCCTTTAATTCGGGCGATCGGAAGAATCTTGCAATCTGCTCTGGAGATTCAGGGTCGCTTCCAGGATCCCAACGAAACTCATAATCCGGAACACTGGGTACAACCGCCTCAAGAGCGCTGGATTCAAGCCTTCTTCGTCTGGATTGCGACTCCTTAATGACATCCTTCGCTGTCGGAGTGAGTATTACTCCCTCGGGAATCGAGTCGACACTCTTGCCCTCCCGGAGAAGCCCTTCCACATCACGTCCAGTAAATACCTTTTTCATGATTCCTATGTTCAATCGTCGTCTTCCTCTGGAGGATAGGGCCGGTGTTCAATCCAGTCGAAAATCGCCACTGTGATGGCATCGACGGGGGTTGGCTTTTCGAAGGGCGCAGTTGCTTCCGCTCCCTCAACAAAACCCACGATATCGGCCTCCCCGGCACCCAGGTTGTCATAGACTACAAGGGAGGGAATAGAGGTTATCCGGGGCTCTATGTCACAGGCAGTATTTAACTGGTCCTCCTCGAGTGGATTGACAAGAAGCCATCGGGTCGCGTGCAGGGCGGAATCCTGGATTCCCACCGTAACCTTTCCTATTACCTGTCCGATACGCATGACTATTCGTCTATGAGACCTTGGATATAATTCCGAACCGGCGAGCTCTCATCATCAACAATTCCCCGGGCACCGATGCCATCGGTGCTGACAAAGACTCGTTGATGGAGCCCCGCGCCAAAAAGATCGATTGCAACGAACGGTGGAGCTCCTGTCGACTGTCCATCCGAATTCTCCTGCCTGCACAGAAGCATTCGGAAGCCCTCTAAACTAGGGTGACTGTGGGTTGCTACCGCATTCCCAACTACGCGACACATCAGCATGACCCTACACGATCCTTAGATTTTCAACCATTACACACCGCCGGATCCTGGTGAACGTCTTTGGTGTAGTGATGCCCTCCCCTGTGGTTGTGGCGACGGAATAACTCAGGTAGCCTTCACCACCCAACCCGAGACCAGCTACACAGGGCCCATTCTTCACAAAGATCGTCGTATCCATCTGACGGCCCATATGAGTCATGTTGCCGACGTTTGTGGAGTGAATGATCGCCGAGTGCCGGTAGCCATGCTCGGCAACTTTCGCCTGCTCCACGGCAGACTCAAAATTCGCAACCGGAACAATGGGAACCATCGGCATCATTTGCTCTTCCTGAACATACGGATGGCTCTGATCCGCCTCGGCGAACAGTAATTCGCAGCGATCACTGATGCTCGCTCCCGCCGCATCCGCAAGCCGGGACGGACTCGCCCCCACGAAGTCACGATTCACCACCGCATGCGAGCACCCACCACCATCGTCCTTTTCAGTGAAGGCAAGTCCTGTCAACCTATCCAACTGCTGACTGGTCAATCTTCCAGCACCTGCCCGCTCGAGAGATGTCATAAACTCTCCGTAGACTGACTCCACTACGAAAACAGCCTTCTCACCGATACACAGCAGGTTATTATCAAAAGAAGCTCCCTCTATGACGCACTCCGCAGCTGATGCAAGATTCGCGGTTTCATCAACCACGACCACAGGGTTTCCAGGACCTGCACAAATCGCTCTTTTCCCCGATGTCATGGCTGCTTTAACAACCGCAGGCCCCCCGGTAATGACCATGATGGCTATCAGATCGTGCTGCGATATCTGCTCAAAGGACTCGAGTGTTGGATTCTCAATGACGCAGATCAGGTTCTCAATCCCAAGCTCCTGCGCGATCGCCCGATTATACTCGCGGGCGGCCATTGCCGCGCTTTTCGCGCCCCCGGGATGAGGATTAAAAACAACTGCATTCCCTGCGGCCACCATGTTGATCACATTACCAGTCAAAGTTGGCACCGAGTGAGTAACTGGCAGAATCGCGCCTACCACCCCAAAGGGCGCATATTCCTCAAGGGTGATGCCATCGTCCCCACTGAGGGCATAGGGGCGAAGCCACTCCACACCTGGCACCTTGTCCATGATCGCAAGCTTAGCGATCTTGTGATCAAGACGACCAATGCCTGTCTCTTCCAGTTCAAAGGCGCCCCAGTCCTCAGTGTTCGCACCGCAGACGCCCTTAACGATCTCAATCACCTTCGACCGTCCCTCAAGTCCGAGGGACTTCAGCTGAAGAAATGAGTCATGGGCCGCATTGGCAGCACGATTCACGCAATCGAAGACTCCGAAGTGGCCGGGCCCCGCAGTGGGCTTGGAATGACATCCACACTCTCCCGATGAAAGTGCCTGTCCCCCTTTATCAACTTTTTTCCCTGCCTGGGAATCCGATGTTCGGACAACCGGACGACCGAGGTCAGCCATCACCTTCTCCACAACTCCCCGCAGGGCCTCCTGATCAATCTTAATACTCATCGCTTCGCTTGCTTGCCTCCCGACCGAGTCATGACCCGTCGTAAACCTTGGTTCCCAGAACATCCACGCTGTCAACGACCGCCACCACTGCCGCATCAACGGGGATCTGTTTCAGGCCTCCAGCCTGCCTCGCGGAGCTTCCCTGGCAGAACATCACGAGCGACCCCTCTCCCGCGCCAACCGTATCCACAGCAACAATGGTATTACCACCATTCCTGAACCTCGTCGGATCAGCCTCGTCGATAAGCTGCGGACGCAGCATGAGGAGCTTGCGCCCCACCATGCTCTCATCCTTCTTCGTAGCCACCACGTGGCCAATGACCTCTGCGAGAAACATTACTCCCGGGGATCCTCTCTATTTGGCCTTCGGAGAGGCCTTTGGAGCAGGCTTCTTGCTTACGATAACCTTGTCGACGGCCTCGTCAGGTCGGGCAATGACGTGAGCGGTAACCACTTCGCCAAGGCTCGCAGCTGTATCTGCCCCAGCATCGATCGCAGCTTTTACTGCTGCCACATCACCGGTAACCACCGCATTACATAGGCCGCTTCCTATGCTCTTCATTGGCCCTGTCAACTCGACGCTTGCAGCCTTGAGGGCCGCATCTACGCCACTGACGAGACAACACAATCCGCGCGTCTCGAGAAGTCCTACTGCTTGTTTTCCCATTGTTCTGTTGTTGTTTAATTTAAATTCGTAACTTTCTGATAAACTTCTCGCGCAAGGACGAGCTCCTCATTCGCCGGTATGACGAGAACCTGCACCCGGGAATTCTCTCCACTGATATTCGCTTCCCCTTCACTCAGAGCTTGGTTTTTCTCTCCATCCAATGATAGGCCCCAGTCCTCCAGACCCTCACAGACCGCCGACCTGAGCCACGGGTTGTTTTCCCCAATTCCCGCCGTAAACACCAGAGCATCGAGCCCGCCGAGTTCGAAAAGCATCGAGGACGACCAACGTCGGATCTCATAGACAAAAAGATCAATCGCGAGACACGCGTCGGGGTTGCCATTAAGGGCTGCTGCACGAACGTCGCGCATGTCATTACCCACCCCTGAAACTCCCAGGAGACCACTTTCCGACGAAAGTTGACGCGAGGCCTCGTCCACACTAAGGCCGAGCGCCTTGGCGGCGTAGGGAAGAGCGCCGGCGTCGAGATCTCCCACCCTGTTGTTCTGCGGCACCCCGCTCTGCGGGGAAAATCCCATGCTGCTACTGACTGCTATTCCATTTCGGATACCAGTCACCGAGCTGCTTCCTCCAAGATGGCAGGATATCACGCGCAGGGGCCGCTCCAGATCGCGCGGCCCCTCACGGTAGAGCCCACGAACCATCCTGGCGACATCGGGCCGTCCCAGCACCTCAGCAGACCTTTCCGCAATGAACTTATGACTCGCTCCATGAAAACCATGCCGCCTGATACCGGCCTCATACCAGGTTCTGGGGATCGCATAGCGTGTTCCTGCCTCTGGTAGCCACTGGTAAAAGGCGGTCTCGAAAAGAGCTACTCTCCTGGCTTCAGGAAGGATCTCCCGAAACTGCCGGATTCCGGCAGCATATGCCGGGTTATGCGCCGGAGCGACATCAGCAAACCCCTCAAGAGCCTCAATCACCTCCTCTCCAGCTTCGACGCAGCCACTCAGATTTCGACCCAGCACAGTCTTAAACCCCACTGCTTCGATCTCGTGCGGCGAGGCCACGCCATCTTCCTCGAGAGCGTCCAGAGCACTTCGAATAGCCTCCCCGTGATCAGCAACACGCTCATATCCACCTTCAGCCAACTGCCTCTCCGCATTCTCACCCATTTCAAAAAGGCGGAATTTGAAGGAGGTTGAACCAAGGTTGGCCACGAGAATCTTCACGGTGATGTCGACTGAAGCCCGGAGTTACATTTCAACCAAGCCTGCGAGATCCTCGTGGGGTCGAGGGATCACCTGAGTCGAGGCAACCTCACCAACTTGTGAGGCAGCCTCCGCTCCTGCGTCGATGCCCGCCTTTACCGCCGCCACGTCACCCGCGAAAAAGCCGGTGACAAGTCCAGCGCCAATCTTGGTCCATCCCAGCATGGAGACGTCTGCCGCCTTGAGAGCGGCGTCCGAAGCCTCGATCAGGGAGACGAGTCCCCGCGTTTCTATAATTCCTACTGCTTGTTTAGCCATGGTTCTAGAGAGTATTGGTTAGGAGAGATCAAAGCGTTTCAGAAGGTCCTCATGAGGCCTCGGAATGACGTGGGAACTGATCAACTCTCCCACCTTGTCAGCGGCCTCCGCTCCAGCGTCCACCGCCGCCTTTACGCTCCCGACGTCACCCTGCACGATCGTGGTCAGGAATCCTGCTCCGATGGAGATCTGCTTGATGAAGCCAACATCAGCAGCCTTCACCATCGCGTCGGCAGCCTCCACGTTGCCCGCGTAGCCTTTTGTTTCAATTAGTCCGAGAGCCTGTCTCATTTTCTTTTCCTTTGGTTATTTGGTTCGTCGTTTCGTGAGCTATTTTAGCAACTCACAATAAGTNTCGGTCTGCAGCCCGCAGGCATTTCCTTCATCGGTGTCAATATGCACCTCGAGATTGAAGCTGGAATCAACCCGGACCACCACGTTCTCGAAGGTGACCGGGCAGTTACCGTGTACCCGCATTTTCATCATATCCTTGTGGTCTACATCGTAGTAGGCCGCATCCTCTGGGCTCATGTGCACATGAGGAGCCGCCCGGATAACACCCTCTGGCATCTCAAAGAATCCGTCNGGACCCATGAGCATGCAGCCTGGGNTTCCTGCGATATCGCCTGAGAGACGCAGTGGAATGTCAAACCCAAGCGCAATGGCGTCCGTGTAGGCCAACTCTACCTGATTGAAGTCCCGGCATGGCCCCAGAATTCTGAGGTTGGAGATGACCCGGCTCCGGGGACCGACCAGAGTGACCGTCTCCTTCGCCGCGAAGGCCCCGGTCTGGTAGAGATCCTTCATTGGCGTCAGCTCGTAGCCGGGTCCAAAAAGCTCTTCTACCGCTCGCGGGGAAAGGTGGCAATGTCTGGCACTGACATTAACGACCAATCCATTCGGGGCAGACGCGGAACTTGGCAACGCTACGCCAAGCTTGGCGTAGACCTGCTCGCGAACCATGTGTTCNACAACCGCTCGCGGGATATTGGCATCTACTGGCATNATCCAGAAATCTTCCCGTTTATGCTTGGGTTTTCTTGACTAGTCAACCATATTCAAAGATATTCCCAATCAATACACAGAAATTCCCAACCTTCCCCGAGGGGCACTCCCAATGCTACCCATTGAACGTCAATCCCTTATCGTATCCAAACTCCTGGAGTCTGAATCCGTCCGAACCACGGATCTGGCAACTATTCTCAAGGTCACTGACGAAACAGTCCGCAAGGATCTTGAGAGTCTTGAGAAGCGGGGTGAACTGCTTCGCATCCACGGTGGGGCCGTCCGCCCAAACCAAAGCCGGGTCGAACTTGCNCTCAACGAACGCAAACAGGTGAACCGCGACAAAAAGACCTCGATCGCGGGCCTCGCTGCACAATGCATCGAACCGAATGATACGATCTTCATCGACGCCTCCTCCACGGCCTTGACCCTCGTCGAACACCTGCCGGGTTTCCACCTGACAGTCCTTACTAATGCTCACAACGTGATCACTGCTCTCGCGGATCGCGACGGCATAGATATTATTTGCACGGGGGGGATTTATGAGCCTCGCTCCCGCTCCTATATCGGGCTTCCCGCAGAGTCGACGATGCGTAAGCACAATATCCATAAGATGTTCTTCTCATGTAATGGAATCCATCTTGAGCGGGGAGTCTCCGAGACCAATCCTCGACAGGCGTCATTCAAGGAGCGAGTGATTGAATGCTCTGAAAAGGTNTTCTGTCTCGCTGACTCAACAAAAATAGGTCTCAAGTCGTCGTTTTTCTTCGCCAAGATCTCTGATCTCACCACTGTTGTCACAAACGAGGACAGTGACCGCGGATTTACCGCGGCACTTGCAAATCAGGGTGTCGAGGTCCTGAGAGTCTGAGCGTATCGTATCTGATCCAACGGACTCGATCGCGGTTCCAAAACTTGTTTCTTATCCAGTCCCTTGGCTGGTATTTCTCCCCGAATGGGTATAAGAATCCCCGGATTGTACGACCCCGGTAGAGTTATGAGCGATAAGGTGTATCTTGCGATTGACCTTGGCGCAGGAAGCGGACGCCTCCTGGCGGGACATACTGATCTCAGGACCCTGAAGCTTGAGGAAATACATCGATTCGAGAATCCCGGGACTAATTTGCCGGGTGGCTTGGTCTGGAATGTCGTCGGTCTCTATCGTGAAATTCTTNACGGCCTAAAATTGGCGGTTTCCAAGTATGGCAGTNGGATAAAATCGCTTGGTATTGATACCTGGGGAGTGGATTTTGCCCTCCTTGATGCTCAGGGCCGGCTCCTTGGACTCCCGCATCAATACCGGGATTCCCGCACTGACGGAATGGAGGAGGAATGTGAACGTCGCTACGGCAACGCGAAGATGTATCGCNAGACGGGAATCATGCCCTTCTTTCTCAATTCCTCCCATCAGCTCCTTGGTGAATTGGTCCGGGATAGCGCAAGCCTGCTGAATGCGTCTCATTTTCTAATGATTCCTGACCTGCTGTCATATTGGCTTACAGGGCGCATTACGGTGGAGCGCACCAATGCCTCTACCACNCAGCTCTTCTCTCCGGTCACCAAGGACTGGGCCTGGGACGTAATTGATGGCCTCGGACTTCCCCGGAAGATATTCGGTGAAGTGGTTGAGCCCGGCACTCTGATTGGTGGACTCCGGAAACCTGTGATCGATCGCATTGGCGGAGATTTTCCTGTCATCGCTACCACCACTCATGACACAGGAGCCGCAGTCACTGGCATTCCCGGTGAAGGTGACTACGCTTTCATCTCTTCAGGCACATGGTCCATCATNGGCACGGAATTGAATGATCCGATCCTCACTGAGGAGGCTTTNAGGATAGGCTGGGCCAACGAGCAGGGCGTTGAAAACACGACCCGGTTCCTTCGCAATATTTCAGGCGCATGGCTTTTCCAGGAATGTGTTCGGCATTGGCGTTCCGANGGAGACGAATCTTCTTACGCGGAACTCGACGATTTGGCCGAGAATGCCCCCCCATTTGGAGGCCTTGTTGATCCAGATCATGATGAACTGAAAGCGCCCGGTCGCATGCCTGAAAGAATTCAGGCACTCTGCCGGGATACCGANCAGGAGGTCCCGACGAGCAAAGGNGAAATTCTACGGCTTGTTGCTGAGAGCGTGGCTTTTAAGCACCGCGTTCGCTTTCACCAGCTCCGGGAAATTACCGGAAAGACCTTGGACCGTATCCATATGGGGGGCGGTGGAATAAAAAATGAACTTCTTGCTCAATCCATCGCCACATCCTGCGGGACTCCGGTCCATGCCGGCCCCATCGAGGCCACAGCCTGCGGAAACCTGATCACGCAGATGGTCACCACGGGAGATCTGCCGGATATCGCCACAGGCAGACAGCTCATCAGGGAGTCCACTCCCCTGAAGATCTTTGCGCCGGGTGATCCAACCCCGTGGGACAACGCTCTTCCTCGCTTCGAAAGCCTTCTTTAATTCCAGATAGCCCCGTCTCATGCCGATAAACTCAAGACTCCCCTCCATTGAACACCTTCGGGACAAGTCCCGGAAACGNATGCCCGGATTTGCCTTCGACTACCTCGAGGGTGGATGCAATTCCAATATCAACCTTCAGCGCAATACCGAGGAGATCCGCGANATTCGCCTTAAGCCCTACTATATCCGGGAGTATGCAGGATCTGATCTAACGACTGAGATCTTTGGGCATACCTACGACGCGCCTTTCGGAATCGCTCCCATCGGCCTTCAGGGACTGATGTGGCCCCGATCTACCGAGATTCTGGCCAAGGCAGCAACGGATCATAACATCCCATTTATCCTGAGTACTGTGGGCACTGCCAGCATCGAGGAAGTGTCCGAAATCACCGAAGGAAAAGCNTGGTTTCAGCTTTACCATCCAGCCGAGGACGAACTCAGAGATAAGATTCTTACCAGGGCTAGTAATGCAGGCTGCCCGGTTCTCGTCATTCTCGCTGATACTCCAACGTTCGGCTACCGTCCCAAGGAAATTCGCAACGGACTTTCCATTCCACCTCGAATGACGCTGCGCAACATCCTCCAGATGATGCTGCATCCCACATGGTCCTTTTCCCAGCTTGCTGCAGGGCTCCCCAAGTTCAAGACCATGGTCCCCTATACCCCCAAGGGGCTCAACATGAAGCATCTTGGCCTTTTTATGAATAAGACCTTCTCGGGACGGTTGAACGAAGACCGGATCAAGGCCATCCGGGACCGCTGGAATGGCAAGCTTGTCGTCAAGGGAATCGTGAACGAGGAGGACTGCGAGAAAGTCCTGCGTCTCGGCGCCGATGGAATCATCGCCTCGAACCATGGCGGGCGGCAACTCGATGCCGGACAAACCACCATCAGAACCATTCCCTCCCTCGCCAGGTCCTACGGGGACAAACTGACCGTCATGATTGACAGCGGTCTGAGGGGCGGACCAGATATCGCTTGCGCGATGGCAAGCGGAGCCCGCTTCGCCTTCCTTGGACGTTCCTTCATGTATGGCGTCGGCGCTCTTGGTCGCGAGGGCGGCGATCATACCATTTCGATGCTAAAGAGACAGCTCCAGCAGGTCATGGAGCAGCTCGCATGCGAGAGAGTCACCGATTTTCCGGATCACCTCGTGTGAGAGATTACCAAGACTGCTCGAGTTTGAGGCAGTCGCCTTGTGGAAGCTCCTAGAACCTCCATTCCAGGTGCCCGGTGAGGGACCGCCTGTTACCAAAACCGGCCTCAAGGGTCAGCAGCAGGTTTTCCGAAAAACGGTAGCGAGCCCCGAGCTGAGTGTTCCATCCTTCCTCTGCTTCCAGCTCGAGGTCATAGTTGAGAACAAGCCCGTCGAGATCAAATATTCCGGACTGACGCTCTGAAACCTTCTGGTAGGTTAATCCGCACCATGCCTCTATCTGATTCCAGCGTCCCCCCAATTTCGGCATGACCATCCAGCTCGGAATCGACTCTATCTCTCCCTTGACGTCGGTATAGGCATAAATCCCGGTGACCGAGAGGAACCACCAATCTTGGCCATAGGCAAGGGTGGTGCCCCCCGCATATACCCTGCCCTCGTAATTCACCGCGATCGCGTCAGTTCCAATCAACTGATTTGCTGCGGGCGTCAACGCCACCTCTGTCTGGCCATCCACCAACCCAACCATCGCGTGAACATTCAGGAAAGGAAGAACCCAGTAGTCCACCTTTGCACCCCATTGTGATACTTCATTTTCTATCTCAGCGAGAAGGAGGCTAGGATCTACCTCGAGCGGAAGATCAATCCCGAAATTGTCCAACGAGTAGTTCTGCTCCTGGGAATACCCNACCGCGGTAAATCCCACGCGCTGCGGCCAGGACGGATCCCATTCGGTCAGCATTTCACCAAACGTCTGGGCTTCAAGAGCTCCCGGCCAACCTATCATNTTGGCGATCAGGAGGATGAGTGCNACCTGAAGCTTGGGTTTCTTCATGGAGTCAGTGAGCAAATAAACGCGACACAGGCAATCCCCTTCTCGGTTGGCCTGAAGCTGAACCAAAACAGTTGCATAGCCGCATNGGCCAGCGGATTATTCACTCAGACCCGTTCGATGACCGGCGTCCTTATCTCTTTCCTCTCGTAGACCGTTCCCGTGGAACCATTGCAAATCCCCGATACTCTGGGCACCCTTCTCCTGCCAGATTGCACCCTTTTTCCTCACGGAGCACTCCCACTCCATATCTTTGAACCTCGATATCGCCAGATGCTGGCCGAGGCCATTGAGGGTGATTGCGTCTTTTGCGTTGGAACATTAACTTCCGCTGAGACCCCGGACCTCGAATCCTGCACTGCCGAAGTTGGCACTGCAGGACTGATCCGCGCTTCCCGCGAGCATGAAGACGGACGATCTAACCTGCTCCTTCACGGTCTGTGCCGCGTCCGATTCATTGAGTGGCTGAATGAAAAACCCTATCCGTATGCCCGCGTTCGCCCCGTGACATCCATCGCTCCNGAAGATTCGGGCNAGGAACAGAAAAATCAGACGCTTCGCGACGCCATCGAAGCCGTCCTGCTGGGGCTCCCGGACGAGCTTGTCTCNAGGGTCAGAGAACTCCTCGATCGCGCTCCCAGCACCGAGATCATGGTCGATGCCATTTCACAGCAATTCGTGCAGGATCCCTCGGTCCGGCAGAATCTGCTGGAGGAGGAGGACGTCAGCCAGCGAATTAGCCAGTTGGTCGATTATCTCCGCACCATGCGATTTGGAGGCAACTAGGAATAGGGGACACTCTTTTCTCCGAGGCTTGGAAGCCCGCCTTACTTACCTGTCTGCATCTTACCCGAAAAGGCAGCCCCCTCATCCATTTTGAGAATGCCCGTG
>PBNG01000019.1 GCA_002723015.1 Roseibacillus sp.
AGGATTCGAACCTGCGACCTACGGATTAGAAATCCGTTGCTCTATCCAGCTGAGCTACGGGAGCTTGCGCAGGATACTAAGTGCTGAGAGAGACTTGGCAAGACAGCCGGTGGGAGAGGGGGGCAGATTTCTGGGTAGGACGCGGCCCTTCTCTGCGCAAAACCCATCTACAGGAACTTCAGGATGCCCGGGAGGGGATTCGTCCTGCCCGGTTCCCGGTGTGCGACATTTCACCCGTTCTTGTCGGCAGCCGCGATAGCCTCCAGGTCACCTTCCTCGCAGCAGCGTACAAAACCCTCGGTATAGCGTTTCAGCTTTTCCCAGCTTTCACGGATACTCCCAGCTTCCGCAGGCGTGATGGAATGATCGAGCGCGGATTCGGAGATACGGCGCAGGAGCCTGGAGAACTGATCAATAATTTCGCTGGTAGCAGGAAGAACCCCATAGCCTTCCTTACTACCTTGACCGGGGTTGCGCACAAAGTATCCATCGCACTCCTGACAGAGCCACTCCACGATATCCGATTCACCAGTCAGACGAATGATTTCAAGCAGTCGATCAAGGGGGTTACGGCTTCCGCTCCCCGTGCTCGACTGCTCCTGGGCCCATTTGTAGACAAGAGAAAGGGAGACCCCCAGTTCCGCGGCGATGGCCTTGGGGCTCGTCTTCTCGAAGGATTGCCTGAAGACTTCGTGCGAATCCATAGGGGTATCCTAGCGAAGGCTGAGGGGGGATGGCAAGAGAAGGAGGGAGAACACGAAGGGAGCATACTGGCGGTCATTCCCTTACCGCTATCGCTTGCTCATCTGGGCTTCGGTGCAGATGTGCAAGGTGATCTGCCGCCACCTCCTCGATTTCGGACAGGGAAGCGATCGTGGAAAGACGCCGGCGAAGGGGCTTTGCTCCGGGGAATCCCTTGCAATAGGCCATCAATCGGGAGCGCATGGCCATCATGGACTGCTTCTCGTTCCCGTAGCGATTGCTTGCGATTGCAAGGCGGCAATGCCGGGTAATGAGGGACCAGCGCTCGGTGAGGGGAATGGGCCGGGAGTCTCTGCCGGTTTCCAGATAGCTCTTTGCCTGTTGGAAGACCCAGGGATTCTGCATGGCAGCCCGCCCGATCATTACACCGGAAACGCCNGTGGATTCGCGCCGTCTGCGAATATCCTCGCCCGAGAGCAGGTCTCCATTCCCGATCACGGGTAGCGACACATGTTGAGAACACTGATCAATGACTTCCCAGTTAGCTTCTCCCCGGTAACCCTGGGAGCGGGTTCGCCCATGAATTGAAATCGCCTGCATACCGGACCCCTCGAGAACTGAGCATACCTCCGGAGCGTTAATCGAATCTTCGTCCCATCCGATGCGGATTTTCGCGGTCACGGGAACCTGCTCTCCGACAGCCTCGGCTACTCCTCGGGCCACCGAGGCTAGCACCGGGCAATCCCTCAGGAGGGAAGAACCTCCATTCTTCGAGACCACCTTGTTCACCGGGCAGCCAAAGTTGATATCGATGAAATCCGGTTGCTTCCAATCGATGATCTTGCGGGCCGCTTCCCCCATTCTCTTTCCATCAGCGCCGAAAAGCTGGACGCCTACTGGTCTTTGCTCATCGGTGAACTCAGTGTATTTCCTGGTGCGTTCATCCTGCTGGATGATCCCCTCGCTTGAGACAAATTCGGTAACCATGACATCCGCGCCGAGTTCCTTGCAGATGCTCCGAAATACAACGTCGGTCACCCCCGCCATGGGTGCGAGATAGAGAGGAAAAGCGCCGCGTTGGAACCAGGGAAGCACGGTAGAATGTTACCCCGGTTTGCAAGGGGCTGAAACGACTGTTTTCAGGAGAAAAGATAAAAAAGCGGGGATGCCAACCTCACTCGCAGGGTTTGGCCTCCCAGCCGATCTCTTCCATCAGGTCCGAGACTCTCAGCCCGTAGTCCACGTAGCTTTTGTAGCACTGGTCCCAATCAGGCTTCTGGCCGTCCGTAACATGGAAAACCGTGGCCACATGCGGTTCAATGGCGAATCCTCCATCATAACGACGGGCCTTCAGGTCGCGGATGATGTGCTGCAGATGACAATCACCCTCTCCCGGCATGGTATATTCGGGTTCGGTCTCGCCGACTCGTGGGTAGCGGCAGTCCTTTATGTGGACATGAACAACGTACTCCTTGATATCGTTGTAGAAACCAAGTGCATCCTGGAAGGGATGCGGTTCGGACTTGGAGCGATCACGCTGGAAGACCGGGTTGCCGGTGTCGAACACCAGCTTCAGTCCAGGAACCTCCTCGATCAATCGCAGACTATGCTTGGCCGAAAATCCGCCCCAGTTGGCGCAGTTCTCATGGGCTGCGGTGATTCCCTCATCCGCAAATCTCTGCTGGATGATGCGGAGCCTTTTAAAGCGCTCCTCCTCATGCTGGTCCTCCCCCCACGGTTCCTGAGCATAAGACATAACCCGGATGATCTTTGTTCCCAGTTGCTTCATCCGGGGTATGGCGCGCTCGATTTCTCCAAGGGTGACATCGAAATCGTCCGTAATCTTCTTACCCCAGTTTCCTATCAGGGATCCGATCTCCGGAACGTGGATCTCCTCTTTCTCGAGAAGCTTCAGGGCTTTCTTAAAGTCCTTTTCGCTGAGGTCGTGGACACTTTTTCCATCAATGGAGCGCGCTGAAATCGCATTCCAGCCTATCTCCTTGGTGGCTTTAATCTGGGTAGCAAGGCTCTTTCCTGCCTCGTCGGCGAAACCGGTGAGATACATGTAAGGGAAGGAAAGAGCAATATTTGCGGACTGGCAAGAGTGAGATGCATACTACTTTAATCTGTTTTTGGGGCGGGCNGGTATTGATCCCACTTTAGGCACCTAGGGACTGGCGATTTCGGGGGAGTGCGCCCATATTGGCGGTGTGAAATTACCCATCACAGGGGCGATCGCCCTGATTTTCTCTCTCCTCTCCGCCGAGGCGGTGGACTTCGGGAAGGATGTCCTGCCAATCTTGAAAAGTCACTGTTTCAAGTGTCATGCCGATGGGAAGGAGAAGGGCGACGTCAATCTCGAAGCCCATCGGATCAAGGAGCATATTGGTTCCGGCCTGCAAATTGTCCCCGGACGCCCGAACAGTGGTCTCTTCATGAAGGTGATCCAGTCGGATGATCCCGAAACCCGGATGCCCCCGAAGGGTTCGGGACTGGGTGAGAAGGACCTGAATATTCTGAAGCTCTGGATTACGCAGGGTGCGGAGGTCGAGCTGGGGGAGAATACGGCACCGGGAAAAGAGCCTCTGGAGGGGGTTTGGACGAACAAAAGTGGTAAAAAGATCAAGGCCGCTCTGCTTGGAGTGGAAGAGGACAAGGCGATCCTTCGGATGGCCAACGGAAAAATCTACAAGTATCCCATTACGAGCCTCAACAACGAGAGTCAGAAAAAAGTGAGGGATTTTGCTGCGAAGGCAGAGTGAGAAAAGGCTCTCTGGGAGATCAGGAAATTTCGACTTTCCTGCCGTTTTCCCGGGCGCTCTCGTAGATGGCGCAGATGAGGGTGACCGCCTTGCGCGCCTCCACGGCATTGACGCTGGCTTCCCGGTTTTCGGAGATTGCATTCACCACTTCCTCGAAGTTCTTTTGGTGTCCTTCAAAGTTGATGGCCTTGGGGTCATTGGCCCCGAGGCCTGCTTCGGACCCCTTCATCATGCTCTGGTGAACCNCGGTGTCCCCGGGGGCCTCATCCATGAAGTCCCAGATCTCGAAGGATTCGTCGGCCAGAAAGACGCTGCCGCGGTCGCCGCAGAGTTGAACGCGGGCAGGGTGACCGTCTTTTGACCAGTTGGAGGTTGATCCCTCGATCACNCCCCTAGCCCCATTGGCGAATTCGACAATGGCTACTGCAGTGTCCTCGACTTCGATGTCTGAGTGGGTGAGGCAGGCGGTGCTGGCCTGCACGCTCACAACCGGACCAGCGAGGTAGAGAAGGGCGTCGATGGTATGAATCGACTGATTCATGAGGGCTCCTCCGCCGTCGAGAGCCCAGGTCCCCCTCCATGCTGCTGAATCGTAATAGGCTTGGTCGCGATACCATTTTACATAGGCCGAGGCCGAGGTGAGCGTTCCGAAGCGTCCCTTATCTGCGGCGGTCTTGAAGGCATCCATGGCGGGATGAAACCGGCGGTTGAGGACCGCAGCGAGGCTGACTCCGTTTTTCTCCGCAGCATCCATCATGAGGTCGATTCGCTCAGGAGTGACCTCGAGAGGTTTTTCGCAAATGACGTGTTTGCCTGCCCTGAGAGCGGCGAGTGAGGGATCGAGGTGAGCCCCGGAAGGGGTGCCCACGGTGACCACCTGCAGTTCGTCGTCGGCGAGGAACTGGTCAATGTCGCTGAAGGGTTTCGCCCCGAATTGTTTCGCGAGTTGCTCCGCGGCGTCCGCCCGGAGGTCGAACACGGAATGCAGTTCGCCGCCATCCATGGCCTCGATGGCCTTGCCATGGAACTGGCCGATCATGCCGGCCCCGATAATTCCGAATTTCATGAGAGGAATGGTATCAGTTATCAGCTAGACGCGGGCACTGGATTTCTTGGGGAGGAAGAATCCTATGACCACCAGGATGACAAAGGTGATGATAAAATATTTCCCAAGTGGAATGGCGTTCTCTCCGACCTTGAGGGTCTTATTCCATCCGGTCCAAGTAGCAGCCAACCCGGTGATCACACAAGAGATGATGAGGGGAATATTCCATGCGAGCTTGGCTTTGCNGGTTGGAACTTGATCGCCGAGGACTTTTTTCGAGTTGATCATCGTGATGAAAGCGAGGAAGGCGATCGGGAAGAGGACGTATCCGAAGGTGGAGGTGGTGACGGCCAGATAGGCCTTGGATTCTCCGCCCCAGAGCAGGGGCCAGAGGACACCAGTGGAGGCAAGAGCAGTGCCGACTTTGAATGCAGCACTATCTCTCGGTTTGCCAGTGACCTCACACGCAACGAAGCCAGAGATAAGCATTAGAATGGAAATGGTAGAGAGCCCCATGGCTAAGACGCCAAGCCCGAAGACCTTCTGTGACCAGAATTCGCTTCCGAAGAGACCCGAGAGGGCGCTGGCCAAGTGTTTGGTGTCGCGTTTTATGAGCATTGCGGCNAGTCGCTTCTCGCCATCTGCAAGGGCGGAGTCTTGGCCAATGGTCTTGTTACGAGACTCGATGGCTTTNTTGTAATCTCCAAATTTACCGTTGGTTTCGACGATCACTACTTTCCCATTTTCCTCTTTCAAGAGCCCCTCGAATGCCTTGCCGTGGAATTGGGAGCCCGCAGCAATGACGACACAGCCGGTGGCGAGGATAAAAGGAATCATCATTCCGGTCACCAAGTCGAACCGGGAGAGGCCACGATGCTTTTTGCCCCATCCCCGGGCCTTCAGAGCCCAAGGCATGAGGAAGGTCATGTTGATGCCGACGGCGGCGGCGGCGGAGGCGACCATTGGATCACGCTGAGCTTTGAGTACAACGTTGGTCCAGTAGTCTTTGACTTCCGCGGTGGGCAGGGAATCCAGGATTTCCTTGTATGCGCCCGCGGGTTCCCAGATGAGAGATGGGTTGGGTATGAATCCGGCGAAGATCGCGCCCCATTCGAGGCTGCCGGAGAGCCGGATGACGACCCCAAAGAAGGAGAGTACGACGATGCCGACGAGAACTTTNAGAGTGTTTTCGTAGATCCGATAGCCACGGCCCTTTCCAGACCCGAGGAAGTTGATGGCGAGCATGATACCGAGGATCAGAAAGGAGATGAGATACTTTGTGAGGTCGTCTCCCTTTGACTCGGCGAAGAAATTAGGAAAAAGGTTGTCTGTGAGGGCGGCGTAGGACAGCGAATACTGGGGAAGAACCCAGATCATATNGGCGAGTTGAGAGGCCGCGAGCCAGCCCCAGGCCAGGACGGGGTTAATCTCCTGGCGGAGGCTTTGGAACGGAGTGCGTTCTGTGCTGAGCGTGACGTAGGAAATCGCGGCGAGGAGGATAACGCCCATCAGCATGGCCATGGGTTGGACCCAGAGCATGGAGACCCCACCCATCACCGCGAGGAACATCGCGCCCCCAAGGGATCCGCCGCCCAGGGTGATGGCGCTTTGGAGCCAGCCGGGGCCAGAGAGCTTGCTGTAGGCCTTGGCCTTTTCGAGGGCGCCCTTGTCGGCCACCGACTCTAGGATTTCGATTTCGCGGTTGGGTTGCTCGTCGTTGCTGCTCATGTGTCTCGGGGCACCCTAACCGGGAACCGGCAGCAGCAGCAAAGAGGAAATTTACCTCAAAAGCAGCGCTANCGCGGGATGATTCTCGACGGGTGTCGAGAATCACTCAGTAACCGCTGAGATAGACCTTTTGAAGGTATTCCATGCTCTGTCGGGCAATTTCGTCAGGGCTGGGCTCGTATTTGAAGACCTCGACCGAGATCCAGCCCTGGTAGCCGATTTCGTGGAGAGCCTGTGCGGNAGGGGTGTGATCCACCTCACCCATGCCGGGGCCGAGCAGGTTGGGGTCGTTGGCGTGGTAATGGGCGATGCGGGAGGCATTGTCNCGGACGAGATCCCCCAGCGACTTCTGCTCGGAACTCATGGCCTTGACGTCGAGATGAAGCTGGAGGCTCGGGTGATCGACAAGATCAATGAGAGCGGCGGTTTCTTCAGCGGTATTTAGAAAATTGGTCTCTGATCTGGCCAGGGGTTCCATCGCGATGGNGATCCCAAGGGCGGCACAGTGCTCTGCCGCCGGCCTGAGAACTTCCACAGCACGCTCTACCGATTCCCCATAATCCCAACCGGGCTCCAGAGAACGCTGCTGGGGGCTTCCCCAGACCATGATATTTCCGCCAAGGCTGGAACAAAGGTCTGCCAGACGGCGGGCGTAGTCGGTGGTGGACATACGGATTGACGCATCAGGGCTGGTGAGGTGGTAGCCCTCGGTCTTAGCCAGAAGCCAGTGCAGACCGATGATTTCCAGGCCGTGGTCAGCAGCCGCACTGCGGTAAGCTGCGATGTCCTTCTCCGAAATGACGGAGATGTCGTCGGAAAGGGTGAAGGGAGCGATCTCGATCCCGGTATAGCCAGCGGCTTCCGCAGACTGACATTGCTGGGGAAAGCTGCGGTCCTGGAAAGTCTCATTGCATATCGCGAACTTCATGGATCCGGTTTAGTGTCTGGAGATGAAAATTGGCAGAAATTTCGTGGGGATGTTGCACTTGCTAGGATTGCGGTAAAGTCCGGTTGATAGCACACTGTAAGGAGGTGACAGATCGAGTAGACAACCAAGGGAGTGAGAAGATCGCTGGTCCGGGCCTCAGAGGNGACCTAGCGACCCTGATCAAGTTACGTCTCAACATTTTCGTTCTCCTCACTACCTTCTTCGGATTCCTGATTGCGGTTCTTTCACAGCCCGGCTCTTGGCAATGGGGGCAGCTGTGGCTACTTGGGCACACCCTGATTGGAACCGCATCGGCAGCATTTGGTTCGGCGGTCTTCAATCAGTTGATGGAAATCAAGGAGGATGCGAGGATGCTTCGGACCGCTGATCGCCCCCTGCCGGCGGAACGCGTCTTGCCCACCTGGGCCTTTCTTCTCGGATGGGTGCTCTGCGGGTTTGGTATTATTCATCTCGCTGCGAAGGTGGACAAGGGAGCGGCAACTCTCGTGGCGATTACGATAGCAACTTACGTCTTTATTTACACTCCACTCAAAAGAAGGAGCTCGCTCAACACTCTCATCGGTGCTGTTCCGGGGGCCCTACCCCCGGTGATTGGATGGGTGGGAGGAGGGGGATCGATGCAGGACCCGCGAGCGTGGTTTCTTTTTGCACTCCTGTTTCTCTGGCAGCTCCCACATTTTGTTTCTATTAACTGGCTTTGCCGGGAGGAGTACGAGGAAGCAGGTTTTCGCATGTGGTCCGACGGCGATGAATCGGGTAGACGGTCCGGATTTCTGGCTGCAGCGTTTTCCGTGGGACTTTCGGGGCTGGCGTTCTTTGCGGTTCTCATGGGTTATACGGGATGGGTTTTCGGGCTGGTGGGGGGAGGGGCCGGGTTGGCNTTGTGCGGGATGGCGGCAAGATTTGCGCTTGCGGGCTACCGGGTGGCCTTCCGTAGATTTTTTCTCATGACTCTTCTCTATCTTCCGGTCGTGCTTGCCGTGCTGGCCCTNGATTGGAATTGATCACGCCGGGGCTCGCAGGGAAGTGGGGGTGGTGAGAAGGTTCTGAGAATTTCCACTTCCAATCTGCCCTTGCCGTCCTAGGTTCCCTTCGCTGTGACGAGACAAATAAGTCACCTGGAGCCTGCTGAGCGAGACCCTGTGAAGCTACGGAGGACAGGACTCTCAATTGCGGCTTTGATGGTTGTGGGAGGGG
Organism: Roseibacillus sp.; assembly: GCA_002723015.1. The sequence goes on from PBNG01000019.1 coordinate 8,384, forward strand.
TGCTGGTCACCTACGCATACCGCATTAAGCATCAGGAGGATGAGAAGGATTNTCGTCCCCACGTAGTGCAACGGCTGACCGAGGTCTTTTTTGGACGAGACCAGAACAACAAGGCGTTCAGTACGGAGCAATTAAAGGGAAAAACCACGCTCTTTACCCCACTGTCTTTGAGGGAGCGTGAAAGAATGGAGGAAGCGCTCAGTGCGATGACGGACCTCTCGAGAAAGTTTCCCGAAGACCAGAATCTTCGGTTTGTGGGAATTACGATAGATCCCGAGGCCGATGGTCCTGCTGAGCTGCAGGATCTGCTCGCTGATCTTGGCGTCGCGAATGACGAGCGCTGGTTTTTCGTGCAAGCCGAGGAAGAAGCGGCGAGGGGTTATATCCGCCATAAGATCCGGGTGGAGTTCAAAGAATCGGTGCCATCGCTCGACGGTCCGCGTGATCGCTTTCGGTCGACCCTGGTTTTTATCGATGAGAACCTGCATGTGCTGGCCCCGGCATTTGACCTGAATCTCGCACAGGAGGTGGCTCTCGACGCCNGGCGATTACTCGATGAGAACCCTGAAGAAGCTCGACGACTCAATGCCCGACAGCGAACCGAAGACTGGCAGAAGGCCCGGAACCGTCTTGATGCAGTCCTGCGATACATTCGTGAGGGTGATTTGAAGGAGGGATAAGAAAATCATGACAGACAGAACTAAGATCATCTTCATCTATGTAATTGTAGCGGTTCTGAGCACGGTTGTGCTGGGAACCTCCTTCTGGCTCAGGGAATCCCGGAAGGAAATGTTCACTCCAATGGTGACCGATGCCGGCGGTGAAGTGGCTGAAGATTTTGGGAGTCTCGAAAATGATCTCGTGCTCACGAACCAGGAGGGTGAAGAGGTGAAACTTGGAGACCTTCGGGACAAGGTGTGGGTGGCGACAAATTTTTTCGCGACTTGTCCCTACTGCCTAGAGACTGCGGCACAGGACCTGAGAAGCCTCTATCAGGAGTTCTCTGAGGAGGACGATTTTCATGTGGTGTCGATTTCAATAGACCCGGAAACGGACCAGTTGGAGCAACTGCAGGATTACGCAAGCGCCGTGGATGCGGACAGCAACAACTGGTGGTTCGTTCGTGGTGAGGAGAAGGTGATCCATGACTACCTCGAGAAGGAAATGGGGTTTATGAAGGTTGTGAAAAACAAGGTTCCTCCGGCAAAGACCCGTTATTCCCATGATCGTTCGCTCATGGTTTTCAATGGATGGCAGTGCGTGAAGAAGAGGGATCTTCAGTTTGCCCGCTCTCAGGGTGAAAAGGTGAGGGAGCGCTACTACCAGGACGTCAGACAGTCCATCCTGAAAGGGCTCGCTGGCAGAAGAAATTCTCCCGGCGTGCAGCCATGAGTGAGTTAGAGGTCTATCGCANTCGTAACGCGAACGTAGCGCTGGCGGGAAAGCTGAAAGTGGCGGTGTGGGTCGTCACGGCCCTCGTCCTGCTTCTGGTGGGGTTGATGCGCCGGGTGAAGATAGGGTTGCCTGATGGAGTGAGTCTTCACTTTCTGCCGCCGCTGCATGCCATTCTGAACGGCTGTGCCGCCGCTGCCCTCGTTCTCGCCCTCCTCTGTATCAAAAAGAGGAGGGTGGTCCTTCATCAGCGCTGGATCTATGTCGCGATGGGTTGTTCGCTGCTCTTTCTACTCTCGTATGTTTGCTACCATTTCACGACTCCGGAGACCATTTATGGTGATAGCGACGGGAATGGGGAGCTGACTACGCGGGAGAAGGCGGAGGCAGGGGCCATGCGCGGGGTCTACCTTGTAGTCCTGCTCTCCCACATTGCCCTCGCTGCGCTGAGCCTGCCTTTTATTCTACTCAGTTTCGTCTACGGTTATACAAACCAGTTCGGCAGGCACCGGGCTCTCGCCGCTCGGGTGTTTCCGGTCTGGCTTTATGTGGCGGTAACGGGCCCTGTCGTCTATCTCATGCTGCGACCTTATTATTGAGGGAATCGGCCACGGGGTGCGGAAACACCTGTCGGTCAGAGGAGGGGGTGCCGTCGGGGTTTTCTTGTCAGAAGGGGGGGTGTTTTGTCCCTCAACTGGGATCTGAAACCTCGACAAATCATTCCTACCATTCTTCCTCTGCGGCGAGTGGGGCGTAACCGCGGGGCGGGGTGATCCCAGGAGGCAATGCTATAGGTTTGCAGCTCATGCGCCAGCCTACCACGGCCACGGTAATACTGATGATGGCCACGGGGATGCAGACCGGATGGACCCCTTTAAAAAGCAGGATGAAAGAGTCCCATGGGGATTGAGGTGGAAACCATGATAACGATCCCGTAGCGGCGTCTCCAAATGCCCTTCTTCCGCCGCGGCCAGAGAATGCTCATGTGCATCCACAGCTAAATAGAGCCGTTAAAGCCTTCCAAGGACCTCCACATTCTCAGGGTTCTGCTCACGCCAGGCACTCAGGGCAGAGATTTTTGTCAGGGTCTTACGTTTCATCTTCCCGGTCTGAAAGCCGGCGATCTTCCATAAGATCCAGAGGAGAGCCAAGAAGCCGACGATCGTCATTGGCACCCTATTTCTTGCTCAAAAACATCTGTGTTCAGAAAATACAATACGGACACAGTGGTGAAGTAGATTACGATGCTCAGTAAGGCCCACGAATTGCTGGCACCGTTTGATTCTTTTCCGCAGGAGGAGCAGGTAGATGGCGTGGTGATTTCGGCCGACTGTATCGGGAGGTAGCCATCCCCGCAGAATGAACAGGCGGAGGTATGGGGCCCCCAGAAACTGAAAGAGCCAACCGGTCCAGCGGAACCGATTTACTGATCCGCAGGGAGGTCCTGTATTATTTTTGGGAATGAATTGTCGGACCTCATATGAGCACTCGTATGAGTGCCTACGGTCTGCGTCCGCACTTTCTTCCCGGAATTCTACGGAGATAATCGTGCCGCCATCATATCCAGAGGCATGCGGCGAGTCTCGGGGAGTTCTTATTACCCGGATCAGATGGCAAGCCTCTCAGGGAGGAAAGGTTTGGGAGTGGGCCTCTGGAAGGCTCTGATTCTCCCGCTTGGCGCTTGAAAAGAAGGCAAAGGGAGGTAAGGGAACCTGCATGCGCGTCATTTCTTACAAGGATCAGGGCTACGAGAAATTCGTGCGCTCCCTCGATCGTCGTGCGGAGCCTTCGAGAGATTTGGAGCAGACCGTCGATGCTATTGTAGATGAGGTGCGCAGGCGAGGTGATCGGGCCCTGGTCGAGTATACGCGGAAGTTTGATAAGGCGAAACTTACCACTGGCAGCTTGTTTGTGTCGGAAGAAGAATTCGCCGAGGCAGAGGGAGCCGTGAGGCCGGCGACCAAGAGGGCCATCCGTGCCTCGCGTCGCAATATTCATGCTTTTGCAAAAGAAAGCATGCGCAAGGACTGGAAGCGAAAGAATGCGGAAGGAGCAGTGGTAGGGGAGCGGTTCACTCCCTTCGACCGGGTGGGAATCTATGTTCCGGGAGGAAAAGCGCCTCTCGTGTCCACAGCCCTGATGACGGGCGCCTTTGCGCAGGCTGTCAAAGTTCCTGAGATTATTGCGGCAACACCGGTTGGCATCAGCGGCAAGGTCAATCCAGATCTTCTGTTTGCGCTGAGACAGGCAGGTGCAACCGAGGTTCTGAAGGTTGGTGGAGCGCAGGCCATTGCGGCGCTCGCCATGGGAACCAAGAGCGTGCGTCGAGTCGATAAGATCTTTGGCCCGGGGAACGCCTTCGTCGTAGAGGCAAAGAGACAGATGGTGGGTGCGGTATCAATTGATCTCCTGCCTGGTCCGAGTGAGGTCCTGGTGGTCAGTGATGCGACCGGTGATCCGGTATGTATTGCTGCGGACCTTCTGGCACAGGCTGAGCATGGCGGTGACAGCGTGGTGGGATTTGTGACCACTTCATCACGCCTGCTCAAGCAGGTAGAGAAAGAGGTCGCTTGCCAGCTGGAGCGGTTATCGCGGGCAGAATACATCGGAGAGTCCCTCGGTAAGGCAGGATTTGCGGTTCTGGTGCGATCAATCGATGAAGCAATCAGGATCTGTAACGANTTTTCTCCGGAGCACCTTTCCCTCGTGGTTAAGGATGAGGGAAGACGTCTGAGTCAGATCCGGACCGCCGGGGCAATTTATCTCGGAAACACCTCGGCAATTGCAGTGGGTGATTTCCTCGCTGGTCCCAGTCACACCCTGCCTACCGGGGGAGCAGGAAAGTCGTTCTCAGGTCTGCGGGCAGATCAATTCCAGCGCCGTACGAGTATCGTCAAGATGGATCAGGCCGCTGTCAGGAAATCGCTCCCGGCAGTGCAGGAGTTCGCCCGGATGGAAGGGCTTGATGCCCATGGAGAGTCAGTGCGATTAAGAGTAGAGCGGTAAGATGCAAGGGCTTGGAGAAGTGCAATGCCCGAGTTGCTTTGAGTATTTCGCGGTATCAATCCCTCCTGTCGATGAGTGTCCGGCGAACCTGGATTATGACTGCGAGGTGTGTTGTCGTCCCATGGTCATCGTGGTAGATGCCCAGGGTCTGGTCCAGGCCCGGGGTATGGACGAGTCTTTTCCGGGATGAGTCCTCCTGCAATTTCGATTGTGATGCCGGTGTTCAATGCTGGAGGAACGATCGCGGAGGCGATCGAGAGCTGCCTCGGTCAGACGTGGTCCTCTTTTGAGCTGATTGTGATGCTCGATGGATGCACTGATGCATCCGGCCAGATTGCTCGGAGCTTCGACGATTCCCGGATCAGGGTCCTTGAGAGAGAGCACAGGGGTGTCACCGAGTCTGCTGCCGAGGCAATAAGAGCGGCGAGGGCGCCCCTGATCGCAAGAATGGATGCGGATGATATTTCCCACCCAACGCGCCTCGCCCGGCAGGAGGCGTTCCTCGTCGGTCATCCCGGGTTTGCGGTCGTAAGTGGGCGGGTGACGATCCTTGATCCGGTTGGCGAGGGTATGCAGCGGTATGTAAAATGGGTGAACAGCCTGATCACAGACGAGGATGTGGCGAGGGAGCGCTTTGTGGAATGTCCGGTCATTCAGCCTTCGATAATGGTGCGGAGGGAGGCGCTGGACGAGGTTGCAGGATACCGCCAATGTGAATGGGCTGAGGATCATGACCTGTTCCTTCGAATGCTCCGGCGGAAAATGCGGATCGGAAAGGTTGATGATGTTGTTCTTTCGTGGAGAGATGGATTTGAGAGATTGACCCGTAGACATCCTGCCTATCGAGAGGAACAGGTATGGAAAATGAAGGCGCACCATCTCTCACTCGATGATCGGGTAATTGAGAAGGGAGTCGCTCTGTGTGGTGCAGGCCCGATCGGTAAGAGGCTTGCCCGCCTCCTGCAGGATGAGGGAATAAAGATCAACGGCTTCTTCGAGGTGAACCCCCGGCGGGTGGGGCAGAGGATTCATGGCGCTGAAGTAGCAGGGGCCCAGGATTTCGGAAAGCGCTGGCGTGACTCGGTTCTACTGGGAGCCGTGGGTCTCCCCGGGGGCCGGGAGCGGGTACGGAAACTGGCTCTCGACGAAGGCTACCTGGAGGGAGTGGACTTCTGGTGTTGCTGCTAGAGCACGGAAAACCGCGAGGTCCAGCGGGTTCAAGCANCCCCTTACCCGTTATCCAGGGTCTGAAGAACTTTCAGAGCCGCTGGACCACCTTCCATGAAGCTGTCTCCCTTTATACCAAAGCAGCACACAGGCTCAAAGTGTCCNGAGTCAANCGCCTGCTGGATGAGGTCCTGAGCGGAGAGAACCAGTTTTCCCGATCGTCTGACCAGTTCGAAAGAGATTGGCCCTGCCCCATGGTAGGCCCGGTAGATAACTTCGGAGCATACGAGGCGATCGGCCTTTCTGAAGTCGAAGACGAAATCATAGAGCTTTCCCTCGTGGCTGATAGCGCGGGAAAGGGCCTCCCGAAGGAAAGAGTCCTCAATTCTTGGGCGAAGCACAAAGAACGCGTCGACGTCCAGCGCCTCGGTAAGGTGACGGAAAAGCACTCCGTCCTTTTTCGCTTCGAGGACCTCTGTTTCGGGGGATCTGATAGGGGGTAGACCGAGGGCGTCACGTTGTTTTAAGTTGCCCAGGTAGAGTGAGGTATGAGGCCAGAACCCTGGCAGGAACAAGTTGCTCATCGCATCATCGTGACGGGTTACCAGCACGTCGCCGGGACAAAGTTTGCTCGCAGCAGTGAGGCATATTTCACTGCTGACCCGGTGGGCTTTCTGGGTTCTCCTGATAAATGGCTGCTTCATGTCGGCGATGGCGCTGCCGCTGATACGAAACAGGTGGAACATGACGCGCTTGTAACCGGCGACCTGCCGGAGTTTGAAGGCATGGATCCGGTAACGAATTTTCCTCTTGATGAACTCTCTCCGGCTTTTCTCAAAAAAAGGCTCTTCGGCCTGCAGCCACTCAGCAACCTGAGCCATTCCCGAGGACTCCAACGCTTCCGCAATCTCTTTCTGATGCGTTTCGTAGAATCGCCAGGCTTCATGATATCGCCACATCCAGCGGGCAGATGAGAAGTTGCGGTAGATCCCCGTCAAACTCTTTTCCTCAATGCCGTAGCGTCCCTCGGCTTCATCGAGCTTCTTCCAGACCACTGGACGATCCTTCGCAAGACTGACGATAAATCCCGCGCTTCGCATCAGCATTGCGGTTGCACAGAAAGCGAGGCCGAAGACACGCATCCTCAGGCCCCAGTCCGGATTGCGGCGTTCGTCGAGCAAGGGACGCAGGGTGAGAACAGTTTCCCACAACGATGTCCGCAAACCAAGGTAGACAGAATAGGTGTCTCTTAATCGTTCATCCTCGTCGGGAAGGTAATAACCCCTGTCCTGGGCGGCAGTGGCGTCCTCAATCTCCTTGCTGAGAGTCTGTTCTCGTGGCAGGGCAGGCGCTNCCGCCGACAACGTTCGCCACGCTGCCGCCGCAAGAGATTCCGGGGAAGTCCGATCAGGCATTAATCGAGCAGGAGGCGTAGGTGCCCTTTCAGGCGAGGATTCCTTTGATCACTTTTCCATGGACATCCGTCAGGCGATAATCGCGCCCCTGAAAGCGATGAATGAGACGCTCGTGATCAAACCCCAGAAGGTGCAGGATTGTAGCCTGGAGGTCGTGGACATGAACAGGATTCTCAGCAGGACTGAATCCGAGTTCGTCGCTCTGCCCGTGTGTGATCCCACCCTGCACGCCTCCCCCGGCCATGAACATGGAGTAGCAATCCGGAAAGTGGTCCCTCCCCAGGACTTTACCTCCCGCAGTCCGGCCTTCTCTGAAGGGTGTTCGCCCGAATTCTCCACCCCATATGACGAGGGTATCCTCAAGCAGCCCTCGCTCTTTCAAGTCGCTAATCAGAGCCGCTACCGGCCTGTCCATGGTCGAGCATTTTTTCGTTAGACCGTCCCTGATGTCTTCCTTTGGGTTGGTCCCATGGAAATCCCATCCCCAGTCGAAGAGTTGCACGAATCTAACCCCTTTCTCAAGGAGTCGACGTGCGAGAAGGCAATTATTCGCAAGACTGGAGGCTCCCGGTACGGCGCCGTAGGTGTTCAAGGTGTTCTCCGATTCGCGGGAGATGTCCATTACCTCGGGGACTGAAACCTGCATTCGGTAGGCCAGCTCATATTGAGCGATCCGGGTGAGAGTCTCCGGGCTGCCCAGCTCGGCAGCCTGAATTTCATTGAGAGTGCGCAGTGCGTCCAGTCCCTTGCGGCGCAGTTCCCGAGACATTCCCTTGGGATCGCGGACATACAGAACGGGATCACCCTTGGATCTGCACTGGACTCCTTGAAAGACAGAGGGAAGGAATCCGCTTCCCCACGCGTTTTTTCCGGCACTCGGCTGGATGCCGCCGGAGATCATCACCACGAATCCTGGCAGATCCTCATTCTCAGATCCCAATCCGTAGGTGACCCACGAACCCATGGAGGGACGGCCCTGCCGAGGAGAACCTGTAAGAAGGAAAAGTTGAGCGGGCGCATGGTTGAACTGGTCCGTATACATGGACCTGACGACGCACATTTCGTCTGCGATACCGTGAAAGTGAGGGACGGCGTCGGAGAGCCATGTGCCGCCGCTGCCGTGCTGGGTGAAGGTGCGGGGCGTTCCCATCAGCTTGGGCTTTCCCTTGGTGAATGCGAATTCCTTTCCCTTAATGAATTCGTCAGGGCAGTCCTGACCCGTACGCTTCACCAGTTCAGGCTTGTAGTCGAGCAGATCCAGATGGGGTGGGGATCCGGCACAGTGAATATAGACTACTCTCTTGGCTTTGGGTTCAAAATGGGACTTGCGTGCCACCAGCGGATTTTCCGGTAGTTGGGCACCCGGGAGATGGCCTGCTCCCAACGCGGAGAGCGCAATACCTCCCAGTCCAACCTGGCAATCCCGGAGAAAATGCCGCCGGGTCAGGTGCTGGAAGTGTGCTTCGTCGGCACGAAAGGGTTTCGGGATCATGGTTTCTGAAAGGTTTCGTCAAGGTTCAGGACGACATTGGCAACGGCGGTCCATGCTGCCAGAGAGACAACGTCAGTACCCTCAGGAGAAGCGCCTCTGGGTTCATTCGCGAGAGATTTGGCAGCTGTAACATCCAGCAGGAATGAGCGGTAGGCTTGTTCGTAAAGGTCGGTGAGAGGCTTGATCTCAACTGGTTTTGGTGGCCGTACCAAGGCGAGGCGGAACATCCGCTCGACAACCGGGGAGAGTTCTTCGGAAGAGGATTCTTTCAGAGATCTTCTGGCAAGCGCTTGAGCGGCTTCGATATATACAGGGTCATTGAGGGTCACGAGGGCCTGCAGGGGTGTGTTTGTCTGGGACCGTCGCACCGTGCAGACCTCCCTGCTTGGAGCATCGAACGTAGCCATGGAAGGATAGGGCATTGATCGCCGCCACTCCGTGTAGACACCCCTGCGATAACGATCTTCTCCAGTGCTGTCGTTCCAATCCGTTGAACCTCCGAAGGCAGCGCGTAGACCGAGCTTGGGGCGGGGAGGCCGGGTAGGAGGGCCGTACATCTTAACACTCAGGAGCCCCCCGGCGAAAAGAGCCTGATCCCGCACCATCTCGGCCGAAAGCCGTTGACGGGGTCCCCTTGTTAGAAGTCGGTTGAAAGGGTCCGCCTCAAGTAGTCCCGGAGTAACTCTGGAGGACTGCCGGTAGGTCGACATGCTCACAAGCAACTTGTGGAACTGTTTCATATTCCATCCGCTCTCCATCAGTTCAACTGCCAGCCAGTCGAGAAGTCGAGGATGGGATGGATATTCTCCCTGAGAGCCAAACTCTTCGCTCGTCGCAACCAGTCCGGTGCCGTACAGCGCCTCCCACTGGCGATTGGCAATCACCCGGGCGGTGAGAGGGTTGTTTTCACTCATGATCCATCTTGCAAGGGTGAGGCGATTCAAGGGAGCATCCGCGGGAAGAGGATGAAGGGCAGCGGGTGTGCCCTCGCTCACCTCCTCGGCTTTTTGCTTGTAGTTACCTCTTATCTGGATGTGCGTTTTCCGGCGCTTATTCGAAGGAAGCTCCCTCATGATGGGGACGGTGGTCGAGGGTTTGAGCGATGCCAGTTTCTGCTCAAGCTCCTTTATTTTCTTCTGAGCCATGGCCGTTGGCGGGGCAATCGTTCGGTAGTAATCAGCTACCAGTGCAGTCTGTTCGGCACTTCTGACGTGTGATTCGAGAGCTTCTCGAACTGCAGAAGGCATTGAAATCCANATTCCTGCATTCAAGTCGTTGGTAACAGAAATGCGGAATCTAGCCATGGTGGTAGTTGGCCAGTTCGACTCCTGATGAATTTCAAGTCGGAGGTGCCCCCCAGCCTCGATCGGTTTGCTTGGAGCCAGAAGGAGATGTTGTTCTTTTCGAAACTGTGGCGAGAGTGCCCATCCTTTTGCGGGATCCAAGGCAGACGTAAGAACCGCCTCGGCAGGGAACTTCTCCTGCGAAAAGCTCGCGCTCGCGGCGGACAGCGGGATGATTTGTGCGCCCGAGATGGGGAAGGGCATGCTCGGCAAAGGCACTCCTCCAGGTTTGGTTTCCCATACCGGTGCGCGGTCTTCGTTCAGGATCGTAACCCTGTAGCCTGCGAGACGGGTGGCGGTAGTGCCGTCGGTTCGATTCCAGATGACGACTTTGTCGATGGTTCGGAGTTCGCCGAGATCAACCTCCCACCATTGGTCAGAACCCCCTGCGGTGTGACTGGTGGATTTGTTCGTGAATATTCCATCTGTATTTCCATCAATAGCCAGCCTGGCGGGACCATCAAACCCCGTAGAGATCTGGGACGCCTTAGCTCCGATCGCAATGTTGCGTCCGGATGAAAATACCTGAACTTCGGCGAGGTGAAGAAACTTGTCACTACCGGGCAATTCCACCCGGACGAATTGTCCTTTAAGCCCTGCAGCGGGGTCAGCAGGCAGCCGGGTTGCAGTGATCNTGTTGATGACTACGTTGTCTTTCCTTCCGACCGCTCCCTCATGGGGTAAGAGTTCCAAGCGTAGTCCCCCGACTTCATCGACAATTGGCAGTTCGACGCTGTAGGTCGAACGGGCGGGGTTTTCCCCGCCGGCTACAATAATGGCATCCTTTCCAGAGCGAAGAGTTGCGCCTCCGGTTGCCGACAACCCGGACGCTCGGACTGGAGACCACGAGATGGAGCGTGCGAGGCCCTTCTCCCATTTATGCTGAAGAGCAGTCAGATCAGGACTGCTTTTTGTCAGTCGGCTTGTGAGCTCATCGATTTCTCCCTGCAGCTTAATTTGCTGCTTCCGTTGTTCGGGGGTGAAGACCTGGACAAGTGGAGCCTCATTTCGACGGTCGGCATCCTCCGAGCTGTTGAAAAATGCCAGCATCTGGAAATATTCCTTCTGAGTGATAGGATCGTATTTGTGAGTGTGACACTGGGCGCATGCCATTGTCGTTCCCATCCAGGTCTGCATCGTGGTGTTGACCCGGTCAACAACGGCTACATTACGAAATTCCTCATCATTGGTTCCGCCCTCGTTATTTGTGAGAGTATTACGGTGAAAAGCGGTCGCGACGAGTTGATCGTTCCGGGGATCGTCAAGAAGGTCTCCGGCAAGCTGTTCCGTAGTGAATTGATCGAAAGGCATATTGCTATTGATTGCCCTGATGACCCAGTCGCGGTAGGCCCAGATCGTTCGAGGAGGATCGTCGGCGTATCCTGCTGAATCGGCATAGCGAGCCAGGTCGAGCCATTGTCGGGCCCAGTGTTCCCCATAGGACGGTTTGGAGAGCAAGGTGTCGACGTAGCGGGAGTAGGCGTCCGAGGACGTATCCCGCACGAAGGCAGTTGCTTCCTCTAGGGAGGGAGGAAGCCCGGTAAGGTCGATCGACACTCTGCGCGCGAGAGTCCACCGGTCTGCGGGAGGCGAGGGCTGGAGTCCTTGTGACTCGAGTGCAGCAAGAACAAAATGGTCGGGCGGAAGGGCAGGCCATTCCGGCTGCCTGACCTCGGGAGGGGCCGCTCTTTCCGGAATCTGATAGGACCAGTGCCGGTCGAACTTGGCCCCTTCTGCAATCCACTGCTTGAGGAGCGCGATATCGCTGGCAGATAAACGGCTACCCTTTCCCTTTGGAGGCATGCGCTCATTCTCGTCTTCCTCCACGATCCGCGCGATTAATTCACTCTCCGCGATGTTGCCCGGTACGATGGCAGCGTAGCCTCCAAGGTCCATTGTGGCTCCGGTGTGGGAGTCAAGTCGAAGGTCTGCCTTCAACTCGGCCTCGTCTGGTCCATGGCAGGCGATGCAGCTGTTGGAGAGAATGGGCCTGATATCCCTATTAAAATCGATTCCTGCACTTGCAGCCGTGGCCGAAAGAAACAAAAGGTGCAGGTTTCGAAAAAATACGGTCATGACGCCCGGGGGATTCTAGAAGATGGGATGCCGGGAAGCTATCGCATCTTCTGGTGTGGTGGGAGAGGATTTGGCCCGAATTTAATGAGATGTCCCCTCCAGAAGCTCCAAAATCAGGTTTCAGGCCAATTTGAGGTAGGATCTTGCCTCGGAGAGAGAGTTCCGCCTTGATCCAAACAGCTTAATCAGGGAGGTTTTCCTCCCTTTCAGCGGGGAGTAGCTCAGCTTGGTAGAGCGCTGGCTTTGGGAGCCAGATGTCGCAGGTTCGAATCCTGTCTCCCCGACCATCTCCACTCTGGTGGGTATGCGCCCTCTACTCCGGGATGGAATAATAGAGCTGCTGAAGGGTCAGGACAACGTAGGAGGTGACGAGGATGTCATCATTCTCCCACCAGCGGGAATTTTCGTTTACCCATGAGCCTTCCTTGTCTTGATTGCTTACTAGAAGCCGTCCCAGGTCCTTGCGCCAGTCAACCTTTGTCCCATCGGGCCGTTCCAGATGGTCGATGCCTGCCGCAACCAGACTCTTGGTCATAGCGTGGAAGTAATAGTAAAGGCCCTGCTGTCCTAATCCGGGGTTCTCCTTAAGGGTATAGTTGTCACCCAGCCACCTGAGGACTGATTTGACTCTCTGATCACTGGGATCGAGGTCGGCATATATCAGGGAAAGAAGCCCCGCATAGGACATTGATCCATACGAGCGCAGGGCGGTTCTTCCATCGGGCAGCTCTCGCTCCCCGGCCTTGCTATCTCCGGGAAAGTAGACGAATCCACCCTCGTCTTCCTTGGCAACTGCGGTGACCTGATCGTTTGTGGATTCCTTATTCTGGCACCGGGAGACAAAGCTGAGAGCGGCCTTCCAATTGAGCTCGGGCTGTTGACCTGCCTTGTTGTCCTTNGCGATCTGCCTCGAATGATAGAGGGCCTCCATCGCAAGGTAGGTATTCGACAGGTCCGAGTGAGCGTAGGTTCCTCCGTATCCGATGCCACCATCATACTTGTTGTCNGCGGAGCCCTTGTTGCCCCAGTCCGTTTGCTGATTGATGAGGAACTCCCGCGCCTTCAGGATTATCGGTCGATCTTCTTCCCTGTCGCGAGCCAGNAGAGCCATGATAGCCGACGAGGTGTTGTAGGTTGCCAGCCCCTTAACATAAATCCCGCCGTCATCCTTCTGTTGCTGAACGAGCCAATCAAAGCCCTGCTCGACATGTTGCGGATGTGGTTTGGTGTAATCGAGGCCGGGGTCGCGCACCATGGCGGCAAGAACCANAGCCGTGANTGCGGGAGTTTCCTTCTCTCCCCAGAAGCCCTCCTTGCCCTGCTGGGTCGCGAGAAAGGNATTTCCCTTTCGGATAGCCCTCTCCATTTCGAGGCGCAGGGAGAGATATTCGCTCTGTTGTTGCCCGGACACCGTGGGAACAACAACAAGGGCGAGAGCGATGAGNACCAGAGAGNATATCAATTTCATGAGGTGGCGGTGCAGGGTGGTGATTTATTTAGTTTCGGGTGTGCCAGTGTTCTCTCCCTTGACGAAGGGCTTGATGGTGACGGTGACAGGTGTTCCGACGGCAGGGACTCGGGCGGTCGTCGGAATCCAGACATCATCAAGGGCGGCGTCCCTTCCGGGCCAGTTAAAAAGGGAGGCATTGTTCGTAAAAAGTGCCACGATATCGCCCGAAGCTTCAGCTTGGAATGATTGCTCATGGAAATAGGATCCGCCATAAACCCATGGCTTGGGAGTCAGTGGTTTTCTCGTGACCGTATTGGTGATCCAGTCATTCAAGGTCGCACCCTCCATGGCGCCGTCTTTTCCTTTCCAACTCAAGTAGATTTCAGCCCTCGCTGCGTTCCGGGTCTTTTCAGGAACCTGCGGAAACTTCCCGGTCGGTCGAAAGTCCTCTCCCAGAATGGGGAAGAGCTCTTTGGATTCCTCGTATCTGAGGAGCTTGAGTGCGATATTCACATGAAACGGGCGGGCTTTGGTGATGAGGATGGCCTCATGAATTTTGCCGTTCTGGTGCACGANCGCATACTCCAGGGCTCCTTCTCTCATATTAACCTCCGCTGGAAAGCTGATCTGTCGCCCTTTCTGCTCAAAGCCCACAAGACCCACCTTGTATTTNCCATTCCCGAGGTTCTGGACGGGGGGTGCATCAGCAGACTGCGCCCCGTCCTCCGCATGGGCAAGGGCTCCAAGAAAGCCAAAGGTCATAGCCAAGACGGTCTTGNGCATGGGTAGAGTGTGGCGCNGGTATGGGAGAGTGTCAAAGGGCACGGTGTGGTCTCTGCCTGAAAGTTTAAAACGGCTAATAATTGTCCACCAGCTGTCTATGCGTTATGCACAAATGGGTATTCGTGGGCCCTTTCCGTGCCATTTGAGAATCCTNGTCTACCGNCTCGAGTTCCCGCTGTCTGCTGTCTGATTGAGCGATTCCGCGAACCGGAACCAATGCAATCGGGTGATCTGGCGTTGAAAATCCAGTTTGGGATCACCCGGATTGCTGCTGTTCTCCGGGGAAACAATTCCTTCAAGNTCTGCAAGTTCCTGTCGAACCAACTGATAGGCGCTTGTAAGAATCAGGAGCCGGTGGTGCTCTACTGCATCGTTTCCCGGGGCAAGGGATCGGGATTTTGAGCTACTCCTTGAGGGTCGGGAAAAATGAATGCTGACAGGAAAATCCTCCGTAGTGTTTCGGGAAGACGAACTCACGCGGGCTTCGATCAGAAGGATGTTGTCGGAGTTTCCGCGAAGAAACTCGGCTGCTTCGCGGACGGCCACTTTTTGATTTTCAGAAGCTGTTCTGCGGGTGGTGATCTCGAGCGTTATGGGGATATCACCAGCCGGGTCGATGTTCCAGTGAGTCAGCGTTGGGCGGATGCGNGCAATAGCATCCTCGGCGGTTTTGCGCTCCTGCGGAGAAGGACGGCAAGAATCGAGGACTCGTTCCCAGGCAAGGAGAGAACGTTCCCATTGGCCGTTGCTCTCCAATTCAGTGGCGAGACTGACCATGTGGCCGGCGCCTTTGGAGGCATGTTCTGAATATTCGGCAAGGCCGGGGGCGCTTTCAAGGTCTCCAAGATCGAGGTCGGTCTCGGGGGTCGCTGATGGTGTTTCCGNGGTAGACACTTCTGCCTCTGGTGGCGGCCCGGACGCGACTTCNGGTTTGACCGGATCGGTCATAAATTCAGGAAGTGGTTTGAATGNTCCGGCAGGAGAGAGAAAGTCCATGTGCCTTGTTCGGAGCCACCAGCAAACGGCTNCCGCCAAGATGACTGATCCAATAACGACAGGAACAGGAACCCGCATGTTCGCGGAGCGTCTCCATTTCGGGATTGAAATTCAAGCCTCGCGGTCGGCGAGGGATGAATCTTGTCCCATGAGCCGGCAGGAGGAGTTATCTTTTCTCCGCGCTTTTTACCTGAAGGGCGCGTTTGCCCACCCGGTCGCGCAGGTAGTGAAGTTTCGCCCGGCGGACCTTTCCTCGGCTCGTGACTTCGATTTTTGAGATCCGCGGNGAGTGGAGCTGAAATACTCGTTCCACGCCTTCGCCGTAGGAGATCTTTCTTACCGTGAAGGCCGAATTGACAGAGCTTCCACGCTTAGCGATGACTACCCCGGCAAAAATCTGTACCCTTTCCTTGCCGCCTTCACGCACAAGGGTGTGAACCTTGACGGAGTCTCCAACGTTGAAATCGGAGATTTCTTCCTTCAGTTGCTCCTGCTCGATTTTCCTGATGACGTCCATGACTTGTATTGGGGGAGGGAAGGATCGGTTCTACGGAATCTGTTCAATTGGGATTCCGGGGGGCGGGAGGGCTACACGATGCCCATTTGAGATGCAATTATTTTTTCATCCACTGGGCTGCTTTTACTGAGGATAGAGGATTCTACCGCAATTCTCGCAATTCACCAGTTCCTTGCCCGCCTGCACGCGGATCATGGTTGCAGGGGTGGCCTTGACGTGACACCCGAGACATTGTCTTGCGCGTGTTATCTGCACAACGACAGGGGCTCCTAATTTTTGCAGCAGGCGCTCGTAGATCGAGATCGTCTCCTCTTCCATGCCCACCAGAAGTTGTTTCCGCTCTTCCTCNAGGGATTCGGTCTCTCGCGAGAACTGGTCCGCACGCACCTGCAGGGTCTCCACCTCTTCGTCAACACCGCCTTTTGTTCGTCCGTAGGCGGTTTCGGCCTCGGCNAACAGGCTTTTCAACTGGTCGCCCCTTTCCATGAGCTCCAGCTCACGCGTTTCAAGGTCATCAATCTCCTCCCCGTAATGAGCGACCTTGACCCCGAGGGCCTGATATTCCTCATTCTTTTTGGTCTCAAACTGTTGCGTTTTAAGCCGGGAAATGGATTCCTTTCGTGTTCCGATGTCGAGTTCCACGCCCTTGATAGCCNCCTCGTTTTCCTGAACNGCGGCTTTCGCATCGGCAACAGCCTTCTCGTGTGCGGCCAGTCGTTGTTTGGCCAAATCTTGCTGCTTGGGTATACGCTCCAGTTCCTTGCGGAGATCCTGGAGACGGAGNTCGCGTTCCTGCAGACTTAATAGCCCNGTGATGTCTGGCGGCATTGACCTTTCCTAGCCTACCAGATCGGGGGGTCAAGATCCCGTCTCCNCAGCTTCCTTGACGGTGTTGGCCTCGGTGGAAAGTTCGCGTAGAATGTATTGAAANTGAGCCCCAGAGCGGCAATCCTTGTGGCAGCTCCTGACAGATACCTCCCCGATGAGTCTTCGCATCCAATGCCCAGCCTGTCAGCGACAGTTTACAGTCAATGAGGACCTTAGGGGCAGGACCGTCGAATGTGGTTCCTGTGAAAAGCAGTTCGTCGTCGACGAGGAGTCTATTGTCAATGAGCGCGATCGCTATTTCCCGGGTGATATTAAGAAGCCAGGTCTTGCCCATTACGGGGTTGCTCCTGCTCCGTCCGAGTCTGCAAACCAAGTTGATTTTGCCACCGCGATGTACAGCCAAACGGCCAGTGCTGCGGATGTGATTCCGCCTGCCCCGGGACGGACCATTGCGGGGGTCGCCGGGATGGGTGTCCTTCTGCTCTATCTCATCGTCGTGGTTTTCGGATGGATGGGGCAGGGGTTTTTCGGGGAAATGGAAACTCCGAAGCGGATCCTGCTCAGTGGATTTGTGGTAGCGATTGGGCTGCTCCTNATCTTTTCAGGGGGTGCCCGTCGTCAGAAACAGACCATTCTGGGTGGAATAGCAGTGGCTGTAGCTGCATTGGGATTGAGCGTTTTCATGCCTGCGGGAGATCCCATTGTTCGCACAACAGCGTCCTTTCGGCTCGGTCCTGTGGAGAAAAGTGGTGAGGATCCTGCGTCTGGTAGGATGTCCGAGGNTGAGGCCCGTATTGCGATGACCTACGCTCCCATCGAGAGGGCAATCGNTGTNTATGGTCTTGAATCTGTCTGGGCCCTCTGGGCTCCGAAGATGGGCCAGCATTTCCGTTATCAGATCCAAAGGTANCTGCAGCGTAAAACCGGAGCTCCTGCCCGACCGGCCTTTTATCCCCGGGAACAGGGTGGGCTGGTGGTTATTGAAGGGGTCAGTATCAAGATGCCGGAGCTGATTAGTCTCGTGGAGCGCTTCGCGAATGTAGAAGAGGTCTATGAGGATCTNCGGGTNGTTAAGATTGAGGTAAAGGGCGAGAATCTGGTGGAGCCGAGCTCGGAGCTCGAGGCGAAATTGAACAACAGGGNCAGTGAGTCTTTTATCGTTCTGAACCGGAAAGAGCTGGAGCATATCGATATCGACAGGGTGAAGGATGCGGCTCAACGGCTCTCAACNGTGGAGCCAACCCGCTTCCGGAGTGAGATCGCTGCGCGGTTCGTCGAATTGCTCGACGAGGACAGCGATACCGATTTCCGTTCGACGATCTGCAAGGCAATCATGGTCTGGTCTTCACCGGGGGANGGGGCNGAGAAGGCGGTGGTGCTTCTGGTCTCGGATCTTCTCGCNAGCGAGGAGAGCGTTTCCANGAGCATGNTNGAGTTTCTCGTGGACCGGCGGTCTNCCGGGCTGGTTCCCCTGCTNAAGCAACTATGGATTCAAGCCCCTTTGAACTGGGAAGGTGAGGTGATTGCGATGGGGAGCGAAATGGAGTCTGTCATCGTGCCATCGATTGATTCCAGTAACCGGGCCTGCCAGCGGTCGGCCCTGCTGATCCTGCGGCGAGTTGGGACCGAGGCAAGTCTCCCCTTGCTTCAGCGATCGCTTGAAAGCTCAGACAGGGATTCGGATGTGGTCCTGCTGCTGGAGCGAGCGATCGAGGCTATTGAGAGCNGGAGAGGCGAACCCGCGNAAGCGCCAGAACCTGAGGTGCAGTCTCTTGTTCCACCTGAGACAGTTCCTGTTCCGGGAACGGAGCCTCTTGAAGCCGATGGGGAAGAGGAGCAGAGGGAGCCGGAGTCCATCCCGCCCAACAATTGATCAGGAACTTTTTGCGGTGCCGGGATCGGTGGAGACTGCTGCCCTACAAAATCTTTTTTAGGGACGTATCAAATCATAACCCTTTGTTAATCTNTCATTTGAAAGATTTTCAATCCATGTTTCCAGGGGTTTGTTGATCAGAAGAGGGTTTTTTTTGCACTCCCTGGGAATTCCACGGGGGGCCGGGAACACACTCTTTCTTGTCCCAAGACCTATGTTCATGCTCTCCTGTCTGCCCATGAGACGACGCTCCTTCCTGCGCACAGCCACCGCCACTGCTCTGTTCACCGGTCCCACGAATAGCCTCCTCGCGCTTGAGAGGGACAACAGGTTTCGCCGGCAGATTGGCNTTCAGCTCTACACCCTGCGTAATCAGATCAGAAAAGACGCGCTTGGAACGATCAAGGCTGTGAAGGAGGCCGGCTACGTCCAAGGAGAATTGTATGGATTCCCCAATTGTGATCCCATGATCAAAGCTGCCGANGTGGTTGGACTTCAGTTGCATTCATCGCACTTCGAGTGGGAGTCAGTAGTTAATCCGGGCGATAAGGAATTTACCGACTTTCGCAAAATTCTCGAGAANGCCAGCAAGGTAGGCCTTTCCCACCTTGTCATTCCTTATCTCCATGGGAAGGATCGTAAGACGCTCGACGANTACAAGCGTACTGCGGAGAACTGTAACAAGGCCGCGCTTCTTGCCAGGAAGCAGGGGATTCAGCTTGCATACCACAATCACGCCTTTGAGTTTGAGCCCAAAGAGGAGAAGGTTTCCGGGTTTGATATCTTCGTAAAGGAGTTCACGCCCGAGATGCAGTTCGAACTTGATGTTTTCTGGGTCAAGGTAGGAAATGTNGACCCGGTTGGCCTNATCAAAAAGCTCAAGGGGCGGGTCTCGCAGCTTCACCTCAAGGATCTGAGAAAGGGAACCAAGCTTCCCAGCTTTGGGGGCCTGCCTAAGGAGGCGTTCAAGGAACTGGGGAAAGGNATGATCGATATGGAACCCATTATCGTTGCGGCAAGAGACGCCGAGGTATCACATTGCCACGTAGAGCAGGATCATAGCCCTGCGCCCCTCCGGAGTATCGTGGAGAGCATGAACTATCTGAAGAGTCTATAGGCCCTCCCGGNTGCGGAAGTGCTGCTTGTNTAAGTAAATATCAGNTAAGCACCGAATAAGGTAGCGACGGNGACAGGANAGGATGGACTTTGATCAAAGNCACGGCCATCGATGCCCATCAGGTGCCTGATTTCTGTTCGGTAAGTCACTTTGATTGTGTTTTGAATCGAGTATTGTAGGTTCTCTCCCATGCCGCCGTGGCGGAATTGGTAGACGCTGCGGACTTAAAATCCGCTTCTGGCAACGGAGTGAGGGTTCGAGTCCCTCCGGCGGCACGNTGGGGTCCAATTGTGATGATGGGCCCAAGGCTTTGAGGCTCGGAGCAGGCCCNCGCTTGGATGGGCTGGTCGGTCGGCTGGTTTCTTCCGAATTGAAAAAGAAAGCTTCCCGTGCAAAGGAGAGCGTGCATGAGTGAGGAAGGAGTGTCTTCACCAGAAATGGAAAACCAGTCCGCAGAGGCGGAGAAAGAAGCTGTGNCTGGCAAGGAGTCCTGCCCCTTTGTTCAGTCGAATCGAGGGGTCGACCACACTCGCCGCTGGGACGTTCTTGCCGATGGCGCGATTCTCTGTGGTAAGGAGAACCCCGAANTGACGCTCGCGGAAGAAGCCCGGGAGGCTTGGAGAGAATCAGTGCGTTGTATCGGTCGCCTGCANTGGCAATCACTCCAAGTTGTTGATGCCAGNNNGCTCACAGATCCTGACTCGGTTTTTGAGGCCTGTGTAAATCATATTCAATCTGCTACCAACGGGGGTCGTATCGTGCCGACCCANACAATTTTCGGGCGCTGGGANGAACCGGGGCAGGAAATCAGAATTTGGAACCATCAGCTCATTCGNTATGCGGGTTACCGGCAGGCTGATGGTTCGTTCCTTGGAGATCCGATGAACGCGGAATTCACGGAAATTTGCCGTCTTCTCGGTTGGAAACCTCCTGCTGCTCCCAGTCGGTTCGATCTGCTGCCGCTGGTGATTCAGTGTGGCGAGCAGTTGGTGATGCGGGAGTTGCCGCCCGGGGTGGTCCTGGAAGTGAAACTAGAACACCCAGAACACAGGTGGTTCGGAAAACTCGGATTGAAATGGTATGCTCTCCCGACCCTTTCGGATATGCTGCTCGCGACCGGGCGTGAGCTCTATCCGTGTGCTCCCTTCAATGGGTGGTACATGGGTACGGAGATTGGTTCCCGCAATCTCGGCGATGAGTATCGTTACAACCTATTGCCAGTAATTGCAGAAGGACTGGGCCTCAATCGGAGGCAGTCCCCTCTCTGGAAAGACCGGTCCCTGATCGTGCTCAATGAAGCGGTTCTGCATTCCTTTGATCGCGAGGGGATAAGGATGGTGGACCATCATAATGCATCGCACGAGTTCCTCAAATTCTGCAGTCGCGAAGAACAGGCCGGAAGGAAGGTGCAGGCTGAATGGTCATGGATTGTCCCACCCACCTCGGGATCCGCTACAGGGGTATTTCACCAGACCTTTGAGCTGAAACCAAGGCTTCCTAATTTACTGCTTCAGAAAGGCGCCTGGCACACGGAACGCGGGAGAAAGCTGCTTGATCGCTTCACTAATTCGCTGGGAGCGAAGGGCGTATGATGAGGAGAGCCTCTTGGACCAGAAGCAACGGTGGCGGGAACGTCGATGGAAGTTGTCATCCTGCGACGAATCAGGAGAATAGACAGCGTGCGCCATCGCGAGGTAATCCCCGAAATCCTTGATTCACTACCTCCTGATGACAGGGAGGGGCAGCGGAGCAGGAGAGAGTTGAGATATATTGATGTGCTCATGGGAAACAGCCGCTGGATTCTCTCCCGCCTGCCTGACCCGAGGTCCGGCACGGAGGTTCACGAGCTTGGGGCGGGAGACGGTTGTCTTCTTGGAAAGATTGCCGCACGGGGTTTCTCCTCATGTGGCTATGATCTGGCACCTCGTCCGGGTGCATTAACTGGGGCCGCCCTTTGGGAGCGGGGTAATTTTCTTGAGAGAGAAGAGCCTTTCAGGGGTGTCGTGGCGGGGAGCTTAATCCTGCATCATCTGGAGGAGAAAGAATTACAGAGTTTGGGGAAAAGGCTGCGGGTCGCGGAGCGCCTTCTTTTTGTGGAGCCTCTGCGATCTCATCTGGCCCTCGGGCAAGGATATGCCTTGCTTCCGTTTCTGGGCCCGGTGACGCGACACGACATGATAGTGAGTATCCGTGCCGGCTTCAGGCCCGGGGAGTTGCCCCTGGCGCTGGGACTCCCAAAGGAATGGAAAGTGGAGGAAACAACTACAGCACGGGGAGGATACCGGCTGATGGCGACACGCGGATGAAGGAGATTACGATTGCGGGCGGTGGGTTAGCTGGGCTCTCCTTGGGAGTTGCACTTCGTCATGCGGATGTGCCTGTCGTTCTGCACGAGGCCGGGCGGTATCCCCGGCACCGGGTCTGTGGGGAGTTTATCAACGGAGTGGAAAAGGAGACGCTCATGAATCTTGGGATAACGGATTTGTTTTCGAATGCGATCCTCAGTGATGAAACGCACTGGTTCATGGGGAATCGCCATATCTTTGAGGGCAGGCTCGAGAAGCCGGCAATTGGAGTCTCGAGAAAGTGGCTGGATCTGAAGATGTCAGAACTGTTCGAGGATCTCGGAGGCACTCTCCTTACGGGTTCCCGTCAAAAGGAGCTTAGGAAAGAGGGCGTTGTCTGGGCGGCGGGCCGGAGAGGAAAGCGGAAGAGCAAATGGCTGGGCTTGAAGATCCATGTTGAAAATCTGCAGGATCTTCGGGGTCTCGAAATGCATCTGGGTCGGAGCGGGTATGTTGGGCTGGCTCCAGTTGAGGACAGGAGAGTCAATGTTTGCGGCCTTTTTCGCCTGCAACGTTACGGGGGGCGGGGTTCTGAAATGTTGTGGAACTGTCTCGCTGGTAATGGTCTGGAGGGCCTTTCAAGCCGATTGCGAGAAGCGTGCCCGGACCCGGGTTCTTTTACGGCGGTCAGTGCCATTGGGTTTGGAGAGCAACCGGGGAACGATGGCCTGTTGGTGCTCGGGGATGCTGAGAGTATGATCCCTCCTTTT
This sequence comes from Roseibacillus sp., assembly GCA_002723015.1. Next base: position 30,894 of record PBNG01000019.1, read on the forward strand.
ACCGGGAACGGGATGTCGATGGCTTTTGAAGCTGCAGAGACTGCATTAGAGCCACTCCGGAGATTTTCAGAGGGTAAAGAATCGTGGTCCAGGGTAGTGCGAGAGGTTCGCAGAGATCTCCGGGTGAGGTTCCAGCGCCGCCTCTTAATGGCGCGTAGTCTGCATCCGTTCTTGCTGACCCATGTCGGGAGAGCTCTTCTTTCAGGAGTGACGCGCTCCGGGCTTCTGCCCTTCAAACCTCTTTCCCGGGCCCTGAGGTAATCACCATGTTTCTCGAATCCTTGACCACGGCTTTTCCGGCAACCTCCTACACTCAGGAGGACTGCCTCGAGATCATCAAGACATCCCCGGCCGTCCAGAGCCTCAGGCCCCGGTCCCAGACTCTGCTGAGCAAGGTCCTTTCTGGGGATTCGGGTATCGAGAAAAGGCATTTTGCGACCGATGACCCGTCCAAGTTGTTTGATTGTGATGCGGGTCAATTGAACGAGAATTTTGAGCGAGAAGCTCCCCGCCTTTCTGAGCAGGCTCTTGTTGGTGCGGTGAGGGAAGCATCGATTCAGATGAGTGATCTTGATGCTCTCATCATCTGCACCTGCACCGGCTATATCTGCCCCGGAATTTCAAGCCACACGGCCGAGCGTTGCGGGATGAGCAATAACGCCTACCTCAACGATATCGTAGGCCTTGGCTGTGGGGCCGCGGTGCCCGCCCTGCGAGCCGCCCAAGGTTTCCTGAGGGCAAATCCCGGGAGCAGGGTGGCGACTGTTGCGGTCGAGATCTGCTCGGCGGCATTCTACCTTGATGACGATCCCGGAGTTCTCATCAGCTTGTGCCTGTTCGGGGATGGTGCCGCCGCCGCAGTCTGGTCTGATGTTCCGGGTGAAGGGAAATATGAGGCTGGCGCTTTTGAGACGCTGCACTGGCCACATGAGAGGGAGAAAATCCGGTTTGTGAACGCGAAGGGAAAGTTGAAAAATAAACTTCATCGCAGTGTCCCCGAGTTGGCAGGGAAGGCAGTTCAGGAGTTATACGATCGAAGGCAGGCCGAACCGGACCGCATCCTCGCACACACGGGGGGGCGGGATGTTCTGGACGAGTTGGAGAGTGTCCTCGGTTGCGGGAATCTTTCTGAAAGCAGGGAGGTGCTCCGAAACTACGGAAACTGCAGCAGCCCCTGCGTTCTGATGGCGCTCGAGAGAATAATGAAACAGCAGACTTCGGATCAACGCCTCTGGTTGACGAGTTTCGGGGCGGGATTCTCTGCCCACTCACTTGAAATGTGGCGGCAGTGACTACCTCCTCGTGGCGTTTCTCAGGCCGAGGGCCTCGATAACTTTACAGAGAGGACATAGAGCTGTAGCAGTTTCTTGGTCCAAGTGATTCGATGGTTGCTCTCGCAGCTGAGATCCTCGGCTAAAATCAATGAAGTTCCTACCGCTAGTGCTGTTCCTTGTGTGCTCACCCTTCCTAGCGAAATCGCATGGAGAGATTCTGAAGCCAGGTAGCAACCGGGTGAAGTTAGTGCACGGTGAGGCCCGTGAGATGCTTGCCCGCCTGCCGGAAGACTACGATCCTGAGAAGCAATATCCGGTGGTGTTTGGCTTTCATGGGGCCGGGGGACCGATGGAGGGATACCATCGCCAACTTGAGCCCCTCGTGCGGGATCATGGCTATATCAGTGTCAGTCCACAGGGACTCAGTAACGGACCGCGGAACCGGAGAGGCGTCACGGCGTGGAATGGATTCGAGAATCACCGCCTGAGCCGGGCAGATGACGTGGGCTTTGTGAGCAGGGCCATCGACTACCTGGATAAACACGCCTCGATTGATCGCCGGAGACTCTATGCAACGGGCGGTTCCAGTGGGGCAATTTTCTGCTTTCGGCTCGCAATGGAGACGGACCTTTTCGCTGCTATTGCACCCATGCGGGGAGCAATGATTAAACGGCCTCCGGTCCCCAGCAAGCGACCGAAGGTCTCGATTTTGATGGTGTGCGGAACGGAGGATGGGCTCTTCAAGGGGCAATCCAAGGTTCCCGGAGAAGTTTTTTATGCGGCACACGAAACCATGGAGCTATGGGCAGACAATCATGGTGCCAAGGCAGCGCCGGAGGTCTTGAAAATGACGGATGAGATCAGGATGACTCGTTATTCCCCTGCGCAATCAGGATACGAGCTGTTACTGTATGCGGTAAAGGGAAGCGGACATNGGCTTCCGAGGGAACAAATGGCACAGGCGATTGATTACATGGCCCGGTTCTTCTCCAGGCAATCAAAGTCAACTCGGTAGGGTGANTNCCGATAGGACCAGGTCAGAGCCCTTTTGAATACNTTTCTCTCATGCGTCTCATAAAANTTAGAGCAAGGTTCATNAAACTCNTGATGGGAGTGATTGNTCTCATTCCTTNTGAGGGCGCCATGGGCCGCGAATNCAATGTTCCCGANGTGGGTNATCTTCCCCGGGTTGACCNTGATTCNCCACGNCCTNCGATGACGGATAGGAGTGCTGCGTTCTCAGGGGCGGAAATCAGACGGCTTGGGAAGGGGGCTGTCCGGATCCTTGGTGCTGGAAGGCACGCCGATGGGGACTGGCCTGATNCGCTCTGATGTGATTCTGACCACGACGTTGTAGCCTGCTCCTTCCTGGCCGGTTCCAAGGATCACACTGTGACCTTCCTCCGTATACCAGAGGTGAGATCCTAGAATGGCTCCATCCTGCAGTTCGCCGGCGNGGGGGAACTCTGCAGCCTGTACCGGACGTCCGTGAAGTTTGTTAAGAAGCTCGATCAGTTCCGACCAGTTCCCCTGGAGGGATGTTATGTACTGGCCTTTACTGACGGGCTGGGTCTGAAGGGTGACTTCCCGGAGTCCTCCGCTCTTGTGCCAGTCAAAGAAGAGAAAACAGTGAAGTCCTCCAATGGTGGCCTTGGTTTTGTAGATGCCGTTGAGACCGGTCCGACCGAGGAAAATCCCATCACCGGCAGAGGTAACGAGAGCGCTGGCCTTGAGTTTTTTTTCGACCGTGTTGCGGCTGTCACCGAACTCGAGTTGATCAAAGGCGGCTCCTTTTGGAGGAGGGGCGTCTGCAGCAAGATCCTTGGGAGCGACGTTACTTCTTACCCAGGCCTGATCCTGATCATGGAGTTTCCGGATGCTCAAGGTGATGATGCGTCCGTCGTGGCGTTTCAGGGTGACGCGTGCTCCGTCGCTGGACAAATACTCCGCCCGGAAACTTCGATCTCCCTCAAGGTTACGCCACATTCNCATGGCGCCAGGAGCGAGTATGCTTGAGGCGATAACAAGCCCTGTAATGAGGAGAAGACGCATGAGTTGGATNTNCGCTGGATTTACAAGATTCGTGAAGCTAGGGATGGTGGTAACCGATTTCTTCTGGTGGGCCGTAACGAGTAGGAGGAAGTCTCACAATAAAAGACCCGGCTAAGGCCGGGTCTTCACGATTAGATGCTTGAATGAATGATGAACCTACCTGTTCTGGCGGCGGGAGTGTCCGAAGTAGGTTTCGAATCCAAGTTCCGGCGGGAACTCAGTGAGCCCATCGCTGGGATTCATTTCAACCCGCCAGTCCGTGCCGCACTTCTGGTAGGGGGGTTTGAATGTTCCGTTGTGAGTAGGGCTGTGAAAAGTGATCAACTCGTAGAATCCATAGCCCATCCGGGCGAGGGCCCTCTGACTGCCATCTACGATCCCGTAGGAACCCCCAGCCTTACGCCCNCCAGCGCTTCCACGACGAAAGAATTGCTCGGGGATCTCGGAGATTCCGTAAAAGATGTTCGCGAGTGCGCGGCCCAANTTACGAGAGGAGTTATACTGGGCTCCTGGAGGCGCCTGAATGTCTGCATAGGCAGCGCCCGACAAGGCGAGGACGGAAACGATCAGGATCAGTTTTCTCATTACGCTGAACANTCTGACCGAGAAAGGTAAGGACTGGCAAGCGGTTATTAGGCTATTCTTGATGAGGCCCCCGGNCCCTCTGGGCGCTGCTCGCAGGCACGGCAGGANGCAGTTTTTGTTATCCGTAACAAATTNAATNACANAAGNTTGAGTAAATCAATCTTCCTCCTTGAGATGCGTTTCGCGGGCCTCCCANGGAAGTTTGGCGCGGTCGGCATTTTCGGGGTAAAGNAGGCGGAGGAAGGCCTTCAGGTCTGATTTCAGGGGTCGAAGGACATTCNTAAGGTCGCTTGCTTTTTCGAGGTGTCCCTCCGCTAGCAGGGCGCTCGCGCGGTCTTCGATCTGCGAGCGGTACTTCAGTAGCAGCGCCTTGATTCTGTCGTCATGTTTCTCCTCGAGGGTTTCAAGGGCGCCGACCGCCTGCTGATGGGTGGTCCGTAAGATTTCTCCCTCCTCTGGGACGAACGACAGGAGTTGACCCTTGGCGCTGGCCTCCCCGAGAGATTGCTCCAGAGATTCCAGCTTCTCAATTTTTGTGCGCAGTTGTGCCTGATTCTGCCCCGGTTGCCTGGCCGCGCTCCTGAATGCGGACTTGCCTTGCCGGATATGCTTCTTCAATTCTCGCTCGTATTGCTCAACAAGCTTTCTCTTGCTCCAGTCGAAGGCGCTTAAATCGGAGCCAACAGTCTGCTGGGTCTTGCGGGTGATGGNAGCGAGCCACGCATTGGAATCAAATTTGCGGGTTCCTTGATCCGTTGTGCTGTCGTCGGAGGCGCGCCACTCGAGGAGAATACCCGGAGCTTTTCTGCGGCCTCCCTCGACCATTGTCCACCTGCCATCCCCCGGTTCGCCTCCTCCCTGAAGAAGGATTCGATCAAAAAGAGGATGAGGATTCCCCCCCTCGACAAGGCCTGCTCCGTNCCATGCTTCACCGCTTACCCATTTCCATGGTTGTCCAACCCCTGCTCTGAATCCACCAATCCAGAGCCCTTGTCCCGTTCCCAGGTAATCCCAGAAGTTCGAGCAGATCCACTTGTGTTCCTCGGTGCTTGAAGGGACTCCCAGGTAGGCGCCATGGATAGCGGCGAAGTCCAGAGCCTCGCCCCAGCTGATCATGGGGCTCCGGAGCGCGTAGAAGTGNGAGTTCCCGAATGTNCGTGTGCCGATAGGCAGGGCCACACCCTGGACAAGGCTGTGGCGCGACCCTGATAGCGCAAGACGCTTCACCCTCCTGAGTTGCTCCTGCTCCGTGCCGGGATTTTCCCCGTCGTCTCTCCATTCGAGGAGGACATCGCATTTTCTCTCCGGATCTGCTGGCAGGAGTATTCCCTTCTCCGTCANTGCGAGATGCCAGTCTTCCGGTTTGCCTACGGAGCGCCCTTTTGGAAGTGGTGTTCCATCGAGCCAATACCAGTGGTCGTTTGCTCCTTTACCGGCTCCCAGCCAGGCGGGATAGCGCATGTCGAACCGGGCCCGCGCCCAATCGCGGTCCTTTCGCTCCTTGAGGATGGCGAGGTGCGCCCCGTGATCTTCCGCAAAAGCTCTAGCCTCCCTCCAGGTCATGGTTCTTTCCCAGAGAGCGAAGGTGCTGTCGTTGCGCCGGACGGCTTCCGGTGGTAATTCGCTCCGGTCACCGGATGCGAGGGCGGGCTTCAGTCTCTGCAGGGAATCNTTCAGCCGACCACGCGGGGTTGCCTTGGGCCGTCGCGAGGGCCTTTGGTCCGGCACGGACTTACGGGGCGCTGGATCTTGGGCAAAAGGATCGGGGCGCTGCTCAAGTTTCCGGCCCTGGCTCGCGGTCGCTGCTCCTGCTGGCCTTTCATCCTCAACCTCATTACCGAACCGCGAGGCAATCTTTACGACGAGGGCGAGCAGCACGAGAGCGATGGCGCATTTCGCAACGAGGCTCCACGGAACCACCTGGTTGGTTCTTGCGGGCTGTTCAGTTGGAGAGGCTGCGGCTGCGAGCTGCTGGCGGATGGGAGTAATCGGAGCTTCGGGGGCCTTGATGACGGGGCGGGTTTGTGCGGTCTGTCGAAGGTCGTTGGCGAGTTTTTCCACTGAAGAGATGCGCTCATCGGGAGAGGCAGAGGTTGTCCTCTTTATGATGATGTCCAGGACAAGGGGAGTCTTAGAGAGTGAGGAGGCAGGAGGGGGATTGTCTCCTTCCGGTGTAGATCCGGAGATCAGTCTGTAGAGAATACGCCCAAGGGAATAGACGTCACCTCTGGCGCTGCATGTTTCCCCTGAAAGTATTTCCGGCGCGATATAATTCCGAGCCTCGTCGGCGATTTCTTCAAGTGGTCCCTCGACAGGTGTGATCTCGATCGTAAGTTCGAGATCGCTTGTGATCAGTATGCTGGAAGGAGACAGCGCGCCGTAGGCCAGTCCCTCCTCGTGTGTTGGAGCTGCCTGTTCGCAGAGGGCAACGATCAGGGAGACTGCCTGCTGGTAATCGACCGCGCCATGTCTCATTGCCCGGTCGAGCGTGGACGCTTTCGTTGCCGGGGATTCAGGCGGCGGAGGATCGGATTCCATACGCTAAGATAGCTTTCCAGATGGAGCGACTGCCTGCCCTTGATCGCTTGCTGCTTCTGCCTCATCAGGTGAAAGCAGTCTCTGAACCTCCTCCTGAATGGGGGCGATCTCGGGGAGGGGTATCAATGGGTCCTTGACGATGAAGACCTCTCCAGAGTGACGATGCTCATAGATCCGGAGAAGGCCCGTTCCTGTTTTCTGTGAGTCTGTTTCAACCAGAATTTTTTTTCGTTCCAGCATGATCGCGAGAATGTAACGGGTGTTCTCGGTGTGGGCTTCATCCTGTTCGATCAGACTGGTCAAGAGTGTCTCGGGGTCATCCTTGTCAACGATGTCGATCTTCTCCATAACCTCCGGAGGTCGGTAAACGGTTCGCCAGAAGGAGAAAGGAGAGGGAGCCTCCTCGTCTCGGTCATCCCAGGCCTCCTGCGAAAAGTCGAGACGGAGATAACCATCAGATTCGGGGTCTGGAAAAATGGCAGTGAAAAACGGCTCGCCGTCATTGAAGGGCTTCTCAGAGATGGAACATTGATGGGCACGCGATTTGATGTGCCAGGAATCTGCGTTGGGCATGACAAAATAAAGAATGGATCGGGGCGCCAGAACGTATCCGGGTAGGGGAATTCAAGGGGAAAACCGGTGTCGTGCAAAGGGAAAGTAGAACGACTATCAGTTCCCGCTTCCAAGCGGAGTCCGGTTCAGGATCGTCTGGTAAATCGGTCGCCCCTGAAGTCGACGCCAGAGAAGCAAGAGGGCGATGATTGTGAAAAGAGTATTTGTTCCCCAGGCGGCCATTAGCGGCGAAATCTGCCCTGCATCCCCCAAGGTGAGGAAGGCCTCGGAGCAGAGGAGCATCGCGCAAATGAGGAAAGCTGCGATGGCTACTCCTCCGGCGGTGCCCCGACGCGTGAAGGCAATGCCTAGGGGAGTTGAGAGCAGGACGACCACGAGACAGATCCAGGGCTGGGCCCAGCGATAGTGCCACTGCGTGAGATAAGCCCGGCGAGGTGCCCAGACATCTCCTTCATGCTGTAGTAACCAGCTTTTGAGTTCGGGAATACCAAGGTAGTCTTCCTGAAGTCCCGGGGTCACAATCTGCCAGGGGGTTTCGGGATAGTCGTCGACGAGGTAGGGGCTGGGGAGAGAAGTTTCGAACTTTTCTGAAAGAGTGCCATCGTCCAGTCGAGATCTGAGGTCGAGGCGGACAGCGTCCATGAATGCCCATGTCCCTGAGTCTGCCGACCAGGTAGCGGATTTGGCATAGAGCACCGAAGAGGGTCCATTCTCGTCCTTGCTGCGAATCACCACGTTGAGAATCGGGTCATCGGGAGTATAATTGTAGGGGAAGCTTCCAACCAGCCATGAACGGTCTGCGATTCTCTCTGCATCGCGGTGGACGTAGAGAACGTTGCGCGCCTGACTCTTGGACCCCGACTTGGCAAATTCAATGAGCGCCTCTCTGTAGCCCTCACCCCATGGGGCCCAGTGGTAGTTCAGGAGCAGGCACGCCAGGCTGAGAAATAATCCCACCGCACCGAGAGGAGTGATAATGCGAGTCAGACTTCTTCCGGTCTGGAGCATGGCGACGATTTCATGGTTGCTCGAAAGCCGGCCCAGGGAGTAGAGCAGACCAAGAAGGAGACCGAATGGAATCAGAAGGACAAAAACCGGAGGGAGCGTGACAAGATAGTATTGAAGCAGGAATGCCCCGGTGTCCCTCGTCTTTTGAAAGTTGTCGATGTTGTCATTCAGGTCGATGAGGATATAAATCACGAGCAGGGCAAAGGAGCAGATTCCTACCGCCCCAAGCATTTGCCGGGCAAGGTATCGATCGAGTGCGCCCGCTATGCCGTAGCAGAGTGCCGCGATTGCCGGCAGCAGGCAGAGGATCCCGAGAAGCAGGGGTCGCAGTTTAAGGGTGATGCGGTCGCTGTCGGGGAAGCCGAGAAGGTGGATGTCCACTGCAGCAGCCTCTCGCGAAACCAGTCCGAGCGCTGCGACGGCCCCCGCTAGCGTCAGAATGAGGAAGGGAGCAAACTTGGAAAGCGGAGAAGGGATCTCGATTGGTGATTGGTTGTTGGCAAGAGTGAAGTTAAAACGCCCTCGCAGTCGAGAAGAGAGATGGAGGGTAAACAAAAATGCCACAAGGCCGAAGAGCGCCGTGACGCTCCTTTCATTTTCTGATGATTCTTCCTGCGGGCATGAATAGCAGCCAATCATTGGCCGCAGAGATGAGAAGCGCGTTCTCGAAGGAAGGTCTTCTCGCGGGATCTCCGGACTTCGAATATCGTCCGGAGCAGCAGGAGATGGCGGAAGCAGTGGGGCGTGCCCTTGAGAAGGAGAGTTCTCTGGTGGTTGAAGCAGGAACGGGTGTGGGTAAGTCGCTGGCCTACCTTCTGCCCGCGATGCGCTACGGGTTGGAGTCTGGCAGAAAGGCTGTGTTTTCAACCCATACTATTAACCTGCAGGAGCAACTCCTGAGGAAAGATCTTCCCCTGGTGCGCAAGTTGATGGACCGGCCCTTCCGGGCCGCTCTTCTCAAGGGTAGGGCAAACTATCTGTGTCCCGCACGCCTTAAGCGGGCCCGGATGAACTCTGGCGATTTGTTTTCCACGAGTGAGTCGGAGGAATTAGAGGCTATATGGAAATGGTTCGAAACCACCCGGGACGGGACGTTAAGCGACTTGGATTTTCAGCCATTGCCGAAAGTCTGGCAGATGGTGTGCAGCGAAGCGGAGATTTGCACCACGCGATCCTGTGGGGTCAGGGGAGATTGCTTTTTTCAAGAGGCGCGAAAAGAAGCCGCTGATGCTGAGGCAGTTGTGATAAATCACACCCTCTTTTTCTCGCTGTTGGACACGGAAAATATACTTGAGCATGACGGCTATCTTTTCCCGGACGATTTTGTGGTCTTTGATGAAGCTCACACCCTCGAATCAGTGGCTTCCAGCCAGTTAGGACTCAGGCTGAGTCAGGCCGGATTACGGTTCGATCTTCAGCGCCTTCATCACCCAAGATCCCGAAAGGGTCTCTTGCGGAGCCTTGGCGCAGGCAAGGCCATGGCAGCAGTTGAGCGCGCGCTTGCAGAGTCAGAGGAATTTTTCGACTTACTCGGCGAAGTCAGCGACTTCGGCGACCAAGGCAGAGAGTTCCGAATCCGGGAGCCCGAGATCGTGCCAAATACTCTCGCAGCGCCCTTACGCGAACTTTGCTCTGACCTCGGATCACTGGCTGACACCGTTGATAATGAGACAGCCCGGGCTGAAGTCCAGGAGGGAGCCCGACGGATCAGAGAGGCGCATGCCACGTTGAGGCTGTTTCTCGATCAGGAGGATGAGGGAAGCGTCTACTGGGTGGAGGCCGGAGGGACGGACCGCTCTTCCTACGCAATGCGGGCTGCGCCGGTTGATGTTGCCTCCCGCCTTGGACCGTTGCTTTTCGCGGAAGGAAAAACCGCTGTTCTCACCAGTGCAACTCTCGGGACCGGAGATTCCGATCTGAGTTATTTCCGGCAACGCGTGGGAGGAGAGCGGGTCGAGGCCCTGCAGATCGGCAGTCCATTCAATTATCGGGAGCAGATGAACATTCATGTGGTCAAGTCGATGCCGGATCCAGCATCTCCCGAATACGGAGAGGCTCTGGCAAAGTGGATCGAGCGCTTTCTTCATCGGAGCGATGGACGGGCTTTCGTGCTGTTCACGAGTTACCGCAGTCTTCAGCGGGTTGCTGAGGATATTGAGGGGGTGTGTCGGCAGGAGGGATGGCGGCTGCTGGTTCAGGGTAAAAAGTATCCCCGTCATCGGCTCCTGCAGGAGTTCAGGGATGACGAGCGCAGTGTTTTGCTGGGAACCGATAGTTTTTGGACTGGTGTGGATGTGCCGGGAAATGCACTTTCGAATGTCATTGTGACCCGACTTCCCTTTGCGGTGCCGGACCATCCGCTCACCGCAGCTCGGCTCGAGCGAATCGAAGAAAGTGGGGGCAACCCCTTCATGAATTACAGCGTCCCGGAAGCTGTCATCAAGCTCCGCCAGGGGGTGGGCCGTCTGATAAGATCCTCGCGGGACCGGGGAATGGTGGTGATTCTGGATAACAGGGTCGTGACGCGAAGGTACGGGAGGGCTTTTCTTGCCGCGCTACCAGACGCACCCGTCGAAATTGTTGATCAATCTCTGGAAGCGGAATAGATGGCCCGGTTCTGGAAGACGCTGCAGATGGCCCGCGACGGTTACACCTTGCCCAGCGTCAGGCCTCAGCGAGGGAAGAGATTGCTTCCCTTAGCAGCCGTGCGCTCCATTGCCCGGGAGCGGTGGTTTCCTCTCCAAGATATCCGTAATTGAGCACCGAACCCAGTTGGGCGGCAAGGAGGCGAGAGCAACTTGCGAGGGGCCCCATTCCCATGATCGAGAGTGGGATGGGAGGAGCCTCAAGAGCGTCCGGTATTCGTTGAAGATCGCTGAGCTCTGTGACCTTAAAAGCGCACTTCGCCATATCTGCTCCTGCGTCCGACATCTCCCGGATGATGTCCCGCAATTGTTCGGAGGACGGGCAGCGATCAAAGTCGTGCCAGCTGGCGATCCGAAGCAAACCGGATTCTGCACCGGTCTCCCAGACCTCCTTTAGCGTCCCGATTGACTGCAATTCAAGGTCTAGAAGGCCTCCGGTAGGAAGAAATTCTGAGAGGAGTTCAGCCCGTCGACGGGCCGAAAGTCCATTGGATCCTCCCTCATCCGGGTGACGGGCTGTCAAAATCAGCGGCAGCGAATTGCGGTGGCTCTCGACAAACTGGTGGACGTCCTCGCCGTTTCCAAGGCAATCGAGACGGAGTTCGATTATATCGCACTCTTCTCCAACATACAGGGGCTTAAGCGCTTTTTGACTACCGGCGGATCCCACCACAAGGGGCTGGCGACGTTGCAGTAACGCTGAAAAATTCTCCGGGGATCCGTCCATTGGTGGGCCTCTTCTGATCCTATCGGCCGTCAGTTGCAAGAGTGCTTTCGGAGAGCCATGGGCGTAACCATGTAAATACGTTGATCAGGAGCAATCCTTACGGAGAATTCTGCTGGTCAAAAAGCAGAGGCGTTTTATAGGGTCGCCGCCATCGATTCGCCCATCATGAAGTCACTCAGATACCCGCTCCTCGTCGTTCACCTTTTACTGGCATTGGCCGCCCTCGCCATTGGGCCGGCGGCGCTTTCACAAACGGTGAAGCAAATCGATGCGTCCGACCCGACCTTCGATAATCTGCAATCGCCAAGTGTAGGGGGGAACACGGGCAAGAAAAGTTGGAAGCCTAAAGACTGGCTCGAGGTTGAGGTGAAGGTGAAACTGGAACCGGGGCGCGCGGCCCCTAGCGATGGTCATGTAGACCGCCTCACCGTTCGCTGGTTCGTTGCCGTCGAGAACAAGATCGATAAGGCCGGACAAAAGTATTTCCTCATGGAGAAGGAAGTCACTCACGTGAATGTTCCGCTCGACGAAGACTTCTATCTGTCATGTTACCTCTCCCCAGCCACCATCAAGCGGCTCACGGGTAGCGAGCGGGCAGGGAAGAATTCCATCACTGCGGTTGGAGGAGAGATTACCGTTCCTGGTGCTGCCGCTCCTGCCCGTTTCACATCTCAGGGCAGGGTGAATAATCCATGGTGGCAATCTCCTACGATGCAGCGCACCAACAAATACCCCCTCCTCGATAAGAATGAGACCCCCTTCAAGTTTCTCTGGTGGGATCGCTACCTGGAGATCGAGTCTAAGCCGAGCTAGTTTCGCTGGTGACCTCAAGGAAGGTGGAATTTTTCATCTCGTACACTCAATAAAACTCCCCAGTCGCAAGGACTGTTCCCCTTAAATCTTTTTCAATTCAAATCATGGCTGAAGCAGAGAGCACAGTTGCCCTGAGCATAGGATCGCAACGTATATCGATGGCGGTCTTCGATCCCGCCAAGTCCGGAGGAGTGATCTTGAAATCCTACGGTTCGCAGAGTATCCTCGCGGATCCTTCCCAGGATCTCACGCGTCTTCCGCAAATCACCCTTGCGGTCAAGGAGCTGGCGGCCTCCCTGAAAGTCCAGAAGGAGAAGGTCCGTTATTCCATGTCGGGTCAATCGGTTTTCACCCGGTTCATGAAGCTGCCTCCTCTTGACGAGGATAACGTCGAGGAACTGGTCAGGTTTGAAGCGCAGCAGCACGTGCCGTTTCCGATTGAGGAGGTGATCTGGGACTGGGCCGAGGTAGAGTCCACCGGGCCGGAAAAGGAGGTGGCTCTTGTTGCGATCAAGAGGGACGCGCTGACTGAAATCAATGAAACCGTTGCGCAGGCGGGCATCGGCACTCGCGAAGTGGACGCGGCGCCAATGGCGCTATACAATGCGTTCCGGTACAACTATCCAGACGAGGATTCTCCCGTTCTCCTGATGGACGTTGGAGCAAAAGCCACGAATCTGGTCTACATTGAGGGTAGCAGGCTCTGGACCCGGAGCATTGCGGTGGGTTCAGCATCGGTCACAACTGCGATCGCCAAGGAGTACAACATCTCCTTTGCGGAGGCGGAGAGCCAGAAGGTAAGCAATGGAATCGTTTCGCTCGGAAGTGGTCATACCGCGCAACTGGATGAGGCGACGGCCCAGCTCGCGACAGTGATCCGTAATTCGCTCAACCGTTTGCCGTCAGAAGTTGCCCGGACAAACGGCTACTACCGGAGTCAGCAGGGCGGGAGTATGCCGACCAAGGTGTTTCTCGCAGGTGGTGGGGCGAACCTGTCCTATCTACCCGAGTTCCTGGAAGAGAAGTTGCGGCTTCCAATCGAGATTTTCAATCCGCTCCAGCGCATCTCGGTTGGCAAGGCGATNGTTACGGAACAACTCCTGCCGGAAGCCCATATGATGGGTGAGCTGGTGGGTCTCGCGCTGAGGGGCGTAGATCAGGCTCCAATCAGAATTGACCTCGTTCCTGATGTTGTCGCTTCCGAGCGCGCCACCGCCCAGCGAAAGCCTATTGTTGTTGCTGCGGCTGTCATAGCGATTGCTGCGATGGGAGCGTGGGCGGCCAATAAATCAGCCCTCGCGACGCAAGCCGAATCAAAGGAAGCNACGATNGCGGAAAATAAGGCAAGACTGGCGGGGCCCGGGGGCAAGATTGATCAACAGGCCCGGCGGCAGTCGGACCTTTCGGCGCTGGCTGATGCCTATGCGGCGCAGCAGGATGCCAGAGTGAGNTGGATCGGGGTTCTTNCGGAGCTGAGGACCTTCTTTAACGATCAGGACGTCTGGATTACCGATTTTGAACCCATGGGCCTATACAAAATGGGCGACTCCAAGTCCGGCGAGGCGCGGGTAAAGCAGGGCTTCGCGAAGGTCGCGTATGGAGAGAGTTCGCTTGATAATTTGAAATCGCGANCTGCCGGGGCGGCGCCTCCCTCCAGGCGGAGAGGCCGGGCCAAAGGGCCGGAGGCCCCGGAGCCTCCGCAGGAGGCCATCAATGTGATCCGAGTCACGGGTTTCTGGAAATCGGATGCTCAGGCCGTGACCAAGATCGTGGATAGGATCCGGGCAGCTCAGGATGAAGAGGACTCCCTGTTTTCATTCAAGCAGTTCCCGGGCAATGCTGGCAGCGCGGATCTTGCCGATGGGGACATCCTACCGGTGCTGAACAATACGATCACCGACCCCAACAAGTTAGCAGAGCAGTTCGTAATGATTCTGCCGCTGAAGAATCCCATTCCAATCAAATAGGGAGGGCTAAACAAAAAACCGAACCGGAAAGACAATGGGATCTTGGATCAAGAACAACAAGTTTGAAGCGTTCCTGCTTCTGCTCGTGATTATCGTTGCCGTGGGAGCATATCTTCATGGGAGCAAGAAAGGTAGCCTNTATGAGGCTGCGAAAGAAGGTTATGGGGCACATGCGTCGGCCGTGTCAGGATTGAAGTCGAAGAGGCCTTACCCTACGCCGGCAAATGCGGATGAGTTTGAGGCGCAGGTGGACAAATATGAGGAAACCGTGTCCGGTCTTCAGGCAAAAATGCTGACTTACCGTCCGGAAGCACTCGAGTCGATAACGCCACCAAAATTCATTGAAAACCTGAATGCAGTGCGTGCCGAGGTTACCAGTATGTTTGATGCGCAGGGGATTGATTATCCGGGTGATCAGTTCTACCTCGGGTTCAAGGACTACACGGGAGGCCTGCCCAAGGAAGGAGCTACCGCCCAGCTGAATTACCAGTTGTCTGCCATGAAGTCTCTCTTTGAAGTGATTGCGACTGCAACGCCGAGTGCATTACTGAACGTACATCGTTCCGCTCTCGCCGTTGAAAAGGACAAGGCCCCGGAGCCCGTCACGAGAGGCAGGGGAGGCAGAAAGGTTACGAGAGGCGGATCTCAGAAGGAGCCGCCGTTTGANCGACTTCCGGTGGAAATCTCGTTCGTCTCGACGGAGCCGGTGCTGAGNAAGATCATGTCGGACCTGACGAGTCACTCAGACTACTACTTTGTAATTCGTAGCATGCGGATCCAGAATGAGAAACGAGATCAGAGCCCGGCCAAGGATGATGTTGAGTTTGATGTTCCGGAGGAGGAAGAAGCGGGCGATGATCCTTTTCCCGATTTTGAAGACAACCTGCCAGCGGACGATGCTGGCAACCTTGATGANTCTGATGAGTCTGTCGTCGAGGAACAACCTGCGGCTCCTGCGATAGCAGAAGGCGACAAGGGGAGCCGTGTGCTGGGGCAAATTCTGGGCGCGGAGCAGATCAATGTCCTGCTGGAGATCGATATCCTGTTGTTCAAGGCCGCGGAGACGGATGGAAAGAAAGATGGCAAAGGGGCCTGAGATCATGGTGATCACTTCCCCGTGAAACATCCGCTGCTTTCCTTCCCGCTAGATCGAAAACGAAAAACTACCTAATTGATTCCATGGCAAATCTTTCCGAAAGTTACGACAAAGCCTCACTAGTAATATCACTTATCCTTGCTGCCGGTCTTGGGGCGATGATCTGGATGGCACGGGGGAACGTTGAAGAGGACTTCAAGGATTCGACGGGGCCGAGCCCAGCAGCAGCGCCCGAGAACCCGAAGGAAGAGTTTTACTCCAAGATGACCTCGAGTATTTCCGGCACGGTTACCCTTGAGGGACCTGTGACTGAAAAGGGACGGCAGATTGACCTGACCGTCGGGACACCCTTGTTCCTCAATCCGGGGGGGGAAGAAATCGATCTGGGGGATTCCTCTTATCCCATGGTTCATGCTCCCATTCCAAATCAGTGGTGGCTGGATAACAGAATTGACCCAGGCTGGAGTAACTCTCCCGGCCTTGATCAGGACGGGGATGGATTCTCCAACGGGGAGGAGTTTGATGCGAAAACGGATCCCAACGATGCGAAGAGTTACCCGGCGCTCATTGCCAAGCTTCAGTGTGTGGAGTTACTCAAAAGGGCCTTTCGTCTGAGTTATTCCTCGGATAGTACTATCGGTCCGATCAAGGAAACAGATACCTTCAAGTTCACTCATGAGGAGATTATCGGGGGCAGAAGTAAAAGAACCTCCTCCGAGAATATTCCATTCGGGAAGGGGAATGACTCCAACCTTTTCAGTGAGGGAGGCGCCCAAATGCGTTACGAACTCAAGAAGGTTGAGCAGCGGGAGTTCAAGAATCCCAATACCGGGATTACNCAGAAAGCGAACTTCGCAGAAATCGAGGACGTCGCGGGAGCCAAGAAAGGGGATATTCTCGAAATCAAGAAGGGTTCCCGGAATGGAGTGATCCTGAGGGACTATACGGCAATTCTTTCCCTTGGTGCTATTGGGCAGGAAGCAGTGACCCTGAAAGTCGAGGAGCGGAGCAGTTTTGCCCTGCCGCTTGATCCAAATGCTCCCGAAAAACCCTATAAATTCATCGGGGTGAGCGACACAGGTGCTGTAATTATCGAGTGGGAAGAGGACGGTGAGAGCAAAACGAGGGAGATTCAGCCCCTTTCGCCGTCAGAATAAGCCCTCTCAGTCAACCTTAAGTTCTCACCCTTTCTGCACTATCTCAGAGAAAAAGCTTCACAAAGGAGCTCGAAACCACCACAAAACCCCGCCTATCACACCATGCAATCAGCGAAGTTTTTACTCAATCGCACGGCTCGCGTTCTTACCTTGTCTCTAGGGCTTGCCACCCTTGTGCCTGCTGTCGCCTTCTCGCAAAGCGACTTGGCCAAAAGGGAGATGATGCGTCGTGCCGAGAAGGTCCGCCAGGCTGAAGAGCTCCTCGGGTCCGGCCGCGAGGCTTATCAAGATGGAGATTACCAGTCTGCCGTTACGAGTTACAACGAAGCCTTGGGNGTTCTTCCNGGTGGTTTCGCGACCGCGGAACGGAGACGAGTCCTCGAAGCTCATCTTGCGGATGCAACNGTGGCGTTGTCACAGCAGTTTCGCAGGACCGGAAAATACGCCGAGGCGAGAGAGAAACTTAANCAGGTTCTTTCCATTGACCCGAACAACCAGCGNGCTCGCGAGGAAATCGAGTATCTGGACGATCCGGTGCGGACNAATCCAGCTCTCAGCTNNGANCANACAACCAANGTGGACAAGGTGCGACGCTTCCTCTANACGGCGGAGGGATTCAAGAATCTCGGGCTCTTTGATGNCGCGATCCGGGAATACCAGAAGGCCCTGCAGGTGGACCCTTACAACTCAGCGGCGCGGCGCGGGATGGAAGTGATCCATCAGTTGAAGGCAGATCATTACCGCACCGCCTTTGATGAAGCCCGGGCAAGGATGCTGGCAGAGGTTGATGCAGCATGGGAAATGGCAGTGCCTCCGCCCATNGAGCTTGATGGCAGCGTGGTNGGAGGATTGCGTCCGTCACCNGTGGGTGTNAACATCGAGTTCAAGTTAAAGAACATGATTATTCCGGTGGTGGACTTTGATGATACCACCGTTGAGGAGGCGATTGACTTCCTCAGGCAGCGGGCCATGGAGCTTGATAAGTGGGAGCTCGATCCCGTGAAGAAGGGAATCAACTTCGTCATCCGGAAGCCCCGGATTGGTGGGGGAGCACCTGATGCGGAACTTGATGTCGAGGGAGGGCTCGGGGCGATTGATCCCGGTTCGGCCCGGGTTAAAGAGCTGAAACTCCGCAACGTGCCCCTTTCCAGCGTGCTTCAGTATATCTGCGAGCAGGCCAGGCTCAGATTCAAGGTTGACGATTTTGCCGTGACGCTACTGCCTATTGGTTCAGCGGAAGGGGAAGACGTTCTCACCAGAAAATGGAAGGTGCCTCCGACATTCCTCAACGATATCGGCACTGGAGGCGATGGAGATGGCGCGGCCGATGCGGATCCATTTGCTGCCGATGAAGAACTCGGTAACCGGTCGCTGGCTCCACGGCGTCCCCTCAAGGAAATCCTCCAGGACGCAGGCATCGACTTCCCTCCCGGGTCCTCGGCGCAGTATATCCCCAGCACCTCGACTCTGATCGTTAGTAACACCCCACAGAATCTTGATCTCGTTGACCAGCTCGTTGAGGACATTCTCGGAGGAAGTCCCAAGATGATCAGGATCGTTACCAAGTTTGTCGAAATCGCGCAGGAAAATTCCGACGAGTTGAGTTTTGACTGGATCGTGACTCCCTTCGGTCTCGGAGGCGTGGTTTCCGAGGAGCTGTTTGCAGGAGGAGGAACGATGGGTAACGGACAGGTCCGGACCGGTGCCGACTTCATCAGCCCCGTGGCCTTCACGAACATCCCCGGAATTCCTGCTGCCAGCAATCAGGCGGTTACCAACATCGTCACGGNTTCNAACCGGAGCGGCGACACCGCAGTGACCCGGAACAGCATTGATTCTGTCCTNAANAATCCNAACCGGAGTGCGCAGGTAAACCGTCCGGCCCCGGGAATCCTGAGCCTGACCGGCCTCTTCAACAGCGGTCAGCTGCAGATGATCATGAGAGGACTGGCCCAGAAGAAGGGCACCGACATCATGACCGCCCCAAGCGTGACAGCGCGNCCGGGGCAGAAGGCGACTATTGAGATTATTCGTGAATTCATCTATCCGACCGAATACGAACCACCGGAACTGCCAAACCAGGTCGGTGGTGGCTTTGGCGGCCAGCAGGACTTCGGTGGTGGNGGNGGCGGCGGCGGTTTCCCCGTCACACCGGCAACTCCGACCGCGTTTGAGACCCGGAACACNGGTGTGACCCTNGAGATTGAGCCAAACCTTGGACCGAACGAGTATGTCATTGATCTCCGGTTTGCACCTGAGATCGTGGAATTCGAAGGATTCATCAANTATGGAAGTCCGATTACCTCACCTGCCACCGATGCATTTGGTAATCCTGTGACCGTTACGATCACGGAGAACCGGATCGAGATGCCGGTCTTCTCCAGCCGGCGTGTGNNCACCGGCATCACCATCTACGACGGGCATACCGTTGCGGTGGGTGGTCTGATGCGAGAGGACGTGCAGGATGTTGAAGACGGAGTGCCGATCCTGAGTGATATCCCGCTCATCGGCCGCCTCTTTAAGAGTAACGCCCAGAGTCATATCAAGAGCAACCTGATCATCTTTGTCACAGCAAAGATCATCGATGCGTCCGGCAAGGACTATCGCAAGCCGAATGAGGTAGATCCGAGTGGAACTCCAGTGGACCCGGTCAGCACAGACCTGGGCGGAGGGCCGGAAGGTATTCTTCCTCCCCTCTAGGCTCCGCCTCCGGGCAATAAATCCTTCTCAGGCCCGGCAGCACGCTGCCGGGCTTTTTGTTTCCAGATCNATCCNGGAATCGTGGAGNACNACTCATTTGAGGGTTCACAACGGGCAACACTCACACCTTAATCGGGNACCGCAGCTGGGATAGACTCATGNATTCGTTCGCATTGACAGGCGGCATCGCCACCGGGAAGACAACCTTTGGAAGACTTCTTCTGGAGGCCTGCCCAGAAGTAGTTCTGTTCGACTGTGACAAGGTGGTCTCGCGCCTGCTGAGGAAGCCTCAGGTAAAGGAAAGCATCCTTTCTGCGCTTGGATCCAGTCTGATTGATGAATCCTCAGGTGAGTTGGACCGTGGCGCGCTGAGGGAAAAGATCTTCAGCGACCGGGATTCCCGTAAGGCGCTTGAGCAGATCCTGCATCCTCTCACGCGGCAGGAATGTCTTGAGTCACAGACCGAAACTGCTACCAGTGGCGGGTCGTCTATGTTCATAGCGGACGTTCCGCTTCTGTTTGAAAGCGGATTCGACTTTGGATACGAGAGCTCCCTGCTGGTCGCGACCACTCGGGAAACCCAGTTGGAGCGCCTCAAGTCCCGCAACGGATACGACGATCCTCTCGCGGAGGCCATGCTGAATGCCCAGCTCCCCATCGAAGAAAAGGTGGAGCGTGCTGACGTGGTCTTCTGGAATGAAGGACCGGAGCAGGTCTTACGCCGCCAGATTATCCGCTTCTTACAGACCCTAGACATCCTCACCTAATCGTCCAGATGGCTGCCAAAAAGAAAACCTCCCGGAAAAAAACCGCAGCCAAGAAGGCTGTGAGTAAGAAAAAGGCAGCCCCAAGAAAGAAGAGCGCAGCGAAGAAGGCAGCCAGAAAAAAGGCGCCGGATGCAGGAGAAAGGGAGGCTAATGACAAGGAGATTGAAGAGAAAGCCAAGCCGGTGGAGCTTGAAGTAGTGGTTGAGACCGCGGTGGAAGCGACAGCTCTCGATGAGCCGGAGGTAACGGAGGAGAGGGTCACTGAGGAACCTAAGCCAAGCTATGAGGTGCCCGATAAAATCGACGTCAATGAATTTCGGGAACGCTCTCTCGCAAGTCTGCTTGATTCTGCAGCGGAGTTTCCTCTCAAGGTGAACGGTGCCGCGGGTAAGAGTGCTCTGATATTTGAATTACTCGCCTTTTACTCCAAGCACGGAACAGAGCTTGAGGCTGAGGGGATCCTGGAACAGGCAAAGGAAAACTACGCGATGCTTCGGGATCCGAAACGGAGCTTTCGAACCTCCCCGGATGATTTTTATGTAGGGGGAAATCTCTTGAAACAGCACGGACTTCGGGCTGGTCAGAAAGTGAGGGTCAAGCTTCGAGCGCCGCGAGAGCGCGACAAATATCTCTCCGCTCTTGAAATTCTTACCATCGAGGGTGCCAAGGTCACTGCTTTCGATGCACCCAAGGGCTTTGACCAGTTGACTTCACTTTTCCCCGAGGATCGCTTCGTGCTTGAGCGCCCCTCGGCGATGTCCGTCAGGTTGATTGACATTGTGGCGCCTCTTGGCAAGGGGCAGCGAGGACTGATCGTGGCTCCTCCCCGGGGAGGCAAGACGATTCTTCTGAAGGAGATCGCGAAGTCGATCGCTGCCAATCACCCCGAAACAAAGTTGATCATCCTTCTTCTTGATGAGCGTCCTGAAGAAGTGACTGACTTTGAGGAGACGGTTGATGCCGAGGTGTTCAGTTCCACGTTTGATGAGCCCTCCAAGCGTCATGCCCAAGTCTCGGACCTGGTGCTTGAAAGGGCGAGAAGACTGGTCGAACTCGGACAGGATGTCGTTATCCTGCTCGATAGCCTGACCCGTCTTGCCCGCGGTTATAACAACTCCCAGCGTGGAGGAGGGCCCGTCGGGTCCGGGGGCTTGAGCCCCCAGGCCCTGCAGAAATCACGCAAGTTTTTTGGCGCGGCCAGGAATGTTGAAGAGGGAGGAAGCCTCACGATCGTGGCCACCTGTCTCGTCGAAACAGAAAGCCGCATGGACGATATTATTTTCGAGGAACTGAAGGGCACGGGGAACATGGAGATCCGGCTCGACAGGGAACTGGCGGAGAGTCGGATTTATCCTGCAATTCACATCCCCCAGAGTGGAACGCGCAATGATGACCGGCTCTACCATCCTGAGGAAATGGAACGTGTCATCGAGATCAGACGGGCCCTTACCACCCTCCCCATAGGAGAGGCGCTGGAGACCCTGCTCAGGCAGCTGGCCAAGAATTCCACCAATGCAGAGCTCCTCATGCGGGGTATGATTTAGGTCGACAGGTGCTGGTTACGGGAAATGCTGAGCGGATTGGTGGTCTTGTCACGACATTGCGACTACATTCAGGGAGAGAATCTTCTTGCAGACAGGGGCATCTGGCCCGACAAAAAGGGGTGCCAATGCGTAAATCCATAGCGAAGTCCCTACTAGTTGCGGCCTTGGTCGCAGCCCCGGTTCTTTCATCGGCTCAGTCGTTGTTATTTTTTAACTCAAAGTCGTGGAGACAAACGGGTCCCGAGAACTTGAACTATCTGGGAGGGAGAACAGACATGCTCTTTCAGGACGGGTCCTGGGAACTTGCNGGCTGTNNCTTCCANCCGAGTCTCTCCATNGTGGGACCGAACGAGTTCTGNCCTCTAGGGACAACTGGATTTATCGCGCAGGGCGACATTGATGGCGACGGCGTGAATGACCAAGGGTCCTTCTGGTCGGTAGGCTCCATTACTCCGGCCTCACAGGTGGAACCCTTCCGCCCTGATCTCTTCAGGCTGATCTCAGCTCCTCCCTCCGGGTTTACCCGCATCCTCCGGAGCACCGATGGTGATGTATCGGCGATCTTTGATGTCATCGATGCGAGCGTGATCGTATGGTATAACACCCTGAACGGGATTATNGACGACAATGAGGTCACCATTTATGCCGCCCTNCGTGAGTACGGNGTAGGCGACGACGAATTNGAGAGGCACTACGAGGATGTCCCNTGGGGTCCTTACAAGTTCGGTTTGCCTCAACTNGTCCCGTCAAACTCGAGTCAAGAACCGGGGCAGATCATTTTTGGCGTCGATCACATTGTGACACCNGACGCGTGGCCGGGGCGGGGAGCGCTCCCGCAAGGCTGGCGCAATTCCAACGAAGAATGGGGGGATAATGGAGAACTGGAAATGGATCCGCGAATCTTTTACGATTTCAAGTGGAGTGGACTGACGCCCAGCAACACTCTGCAATCGGATAACCTTCTCTTTTCCCTCAATGCGAATCAGTTCATAAATCCTGAGGGGATTGANGAAACCAAATACGCTCAAGACACATTGGGCCGAGGAACTGTGACGGGGTTGTCGTGCTTCAATACGATCACTACCGACCTGAATCTCGACGAGGTGCTTGAGGAGGGTAAAATCTACGAGCTTGTTTTCACCAGCGGCCGGCTCTCGGGCACGGAACAGGCAACTCAGTATCCTATCACCGCTTTTGGTGATTCGGGGGATGTGTCTGTTTTCAGGGTGGTGACCCGTGATGAGGGCTATACGTGGGACGAGGCTCGCGAAGCCGCGGAGGCCGCGGGCGGTCGACTTGCGGTGCTGGACAGCCAAGTTAAGCGTGAATTCGTCAATTCCCAGCTAGTGGGAGCAGGCTTTGAAACCGTGGATGGCGAGTGGCCTTCGATGTGGATCGGCCTCAGTGACAGCGANGAAGAAGGTGTATGGCGTTGGAGTACTGGTCAGATCCTTGCCGAGCAGCCCTCCATTTTCCAAGATATTGGAAATGTGGCAGATGCCTTCGCTCCGTTTGAAGTAAACACCTTTACCTCGGCCATCGACACTGAGCTCGGGCTTTATGATGCTGAGGGCAACCTCGTTCTGAGCAACGATGATGCCGGCGGCGGCCTACAGAGCCAGTTGGATTTCCCTACAGGTCTAGAGCCAGGCTTCTATTTCCTCGCGGTTGGGACCTTTGACACTGCTTTCAATCAGAATAGTTTTGAAGTGTTTCTCGGAGGCGACGGAGGGCCCTACACACTCACTCACCCCGCTGGGGTTGAGACCGGAGAGCTTGGTGCGGCAAGCTTTGAGTGGTATCGGCTTGGGGTTGGAAGCCCTGTCGAGGGCGGGACCTGGGAGGAAGGGGCTCCGACGGTAGATCCTCCGGAAAACGAGTTTGATTTTGCCCATATTCTGGGAGGCGTAGCCGCTGATGGTTCGGCCCCGTTGTGGTTTGACGAGGAAGGAACGGTTGAGCTTGAGGCCTTCCTTCTTGAGATACCGCTCCTTAACTCGAACGAAATTGTCTTGCCGGGCGCTTCTGATCTCACTGGTGGGATTGTGACGGGTAGTTTTCTCTCGGGGACCGGTTTTGAGTTAGAGACCAATCGGCCGCTGGGAGAGCCCAACTGCCTTCAGCCTGGACAAACTTATCGACTTGAAATCACCAGTGGCGAGCTTGCTGGCACAACGCAGTTCCCGGTCACCACCTGGGCGGACTTCACTTTGACAACCATCGGAGATGATCCTCTACCTTTTGACTTGGCCGGGGTGCCGTCCCTTGCCCCAGGAGACTCCTTCGTCCTGACCCCGGAGAATGTGAACGCCACATTCTCGGTGGGTTATGTGGGGAGTCATTTCATCGAGGCGAGTGACGCACTGAATGCTCCTGCGGATTTCTCTACGCTGGTTCGGGGCGCGGACTACCGGATCGAGTTCCTCACAGGAGAGCTGGCGGGAACTTCAGACACGGTCCGGAACTGGGGGTTCCCGACGAATTCCTATCTTGAGACCCAGACCAACTTTTTTGGTCAACTGGCGGTCGGAGACATCTTCAGCATTGATCTCATCGAGTTGCCTACCATCAGCGTGGCGGTCGGAGATCAATTCGTGATTGGACAGATCTTTGAGGACTGGATCCAGGATAAATACGACGCTGGGGAAGTTCTTGCGGTGGATGGCGNAACACTATCACTAGGTTATGGGATTCCANCCACTGATGACCTCGTCGTGGGGGCAGGTCTTCTAGGGCCTCTTTACGCGGTCGCAAGGCCGGAGACGATTGTCTTCCCCCCATATCCCATTGAAGTTGCGGTGGGAGATCGCAGCCCATTCGTAGTGGGAACTCTCGACAATCATTACGAACTAGGTCCCTTTTTCTTCAATCCTGGTGATTCTGTGGATGCCAGCCTCGATCTTTCGCGCTCGAGCGTGAGTGGTCAGACGAGCACGGACTCAGGAAGCTACGACCTCTCCTTCCGGGTTCAGTTCATCGATACCTACGAGGGTTTTGCGATCTTGGGCGGCCTGGGAGATGATACTGGATTTCCTTTCGCCACGCCGAGCAGCGAGCGTGAGCCTGATTATGACTTCGACCGGGACGGGGCGACCAATCTNCTTGAGTATGCACTTGGCAGTAACGTTGCTGACCCTAATAGCAGGCCAGCGTTCCTTTATGCCCTCGATGAAGAGGCTGGCAGTTGTACTGCGACCCTGGAGAAGCGTCCCTTTACGGGNACGAGCCTCGACTACTTCTTTGAATACAGCACGGATCTCCGAACTTGGACGACTATTGGAGATGATGACCCCATCTTCGACATCGTAGTAGACGATGATGAAAATCTTCAGGTCACGAATTTATCGAACTTCCCGGGTGAGTTAGCTGCTCCGGCTTGCTTCCTCCGGGTCAGGGTGGAAATCAGGTAGAACACCGATCCCAAGTTAAGACCATTTNAAGACGTTACGAGCGGGCACGACTTNAGGTCGTGCCCTTCTTCATAAAAGCAGAGAGGGTGGANCATGAACCCTACGCAGGAACATACCGCTCTCTCCCATGGGATTAATGCCGCTACGCTATGATTACGACCAGTGCTGAACTCGAGGCACTGGTGGGCAATTTGCCCANGAGCGAATCGGCTTCCGTNGGTATAGACCTTGAGGCCGATAACCTCCACCGCTATGCAGAGCAGCTTTGCCTGATTCAGATCTCTGATGGGAAAGACGTGTTCCTGGTCGACCCGCTCGAAGTGGACGATCTATCATCTCTTGAGCGNTTCCTTGCTGCCGAGAGCATCTGGATGCACGGAGCAGATTTTGACATGACCTTGCTCCGAAGGGAGTTTGGGACGCTTCCCAAGATGATCTTCGATACCCAGATNGCGGCCCGNCTCCTTGGTATTCTGCGATTCAGCTATGCGAATCTCGTTGACCAGTTCTTCGATGTGAAGCTCTGCAAGGCGTCTCAGAAGGAGAACTGGGGACAGAGGCCCCTACCAGAAAAAATGCGTGAATACGCCAGTAACGATGTCCGCTATCTGCTACCTCTGGCCAATGCTCTTGAAGATACGTTGAGGGACAAGGGGCGCTACGAATGGTTTGTTGAGAGTTGTCAGGCTGCCATGAAGCGCGTCCTGNGTCGCGAGGTAGAAAAAGAAGACCCGTGGCGAATTCGAGGAGCAGGTAAGCTTGATAGGCAAGCTCTTTGCCTTCTCCGGGCGCTCTGGCAATGGCGCGACAGAGAGGCCCAGGAGTGGGACCGCCCTCCATTCATGGTCGCGAGAAATCAGGACCTGATCTCCTGGTCGGAATCCTTGGTTAGGGGTGAGAACATTCAAACCCCGCGTAACGTCAAGGGAGGTCGTGCCCGGCGTCTGAAGAGCGCGATTGCTGAGGCTCGTGAGATGTCGCGTTCTGATTGGCCGGAGCGAATNCGGGGAAGTGGGCGGCGCTGGAATAGTAGTCAGGAGAAGCGCTATGATGATTTAGCGAAAAAGCGCGATGAGGCTGCAGAAAATCTGGAATTAGAGTCCTCCATCGTGGCGTCCCGTGCCGCCCTCGAGCAGATAGCCTGGGACGAGGATCCAGCCCAGCACCTCCTGCAATGGCAAAGAGGGCTGCTGGAACTCTGAGGAACCCTGTTAAATCGCGATTACTTGCGTCGATTTCAGGAGCTGGATCCGGGTGGAGAGATGTCATTCTGGTAGGCNTCCTGGNGGGGTNATGAGAGCACTTCATTTTGACGGTGANAACGGGTCAAAAAATGAGTCAGAATACCCTTCAGGAGGCGAAAGAACCTTGTTTCCGAAGCCGTTCTGGACCACCTTTGGGGCACCTATGCCGGACCCTGAATCGGAGGCTGAAAAGTCTGGAATTACTGTTTCCAAGGAAGAGGCATACGACGCCTCCAAGATTGATAAACTGGAGGGATTGGAAGCAGTCCGGAAACGTCCNGGAATGTATATCGGCGATCCCGATGAGCGNGGACTACACCACCTTGTTTTCGAGGTCCTGGATAATTCAATCGACGAGCACCTGGCAGGTTTCTGTGATCGAATCAAGGTTGCCATTCATACGGATGGTTCGGTCTCAATCTCTGATAACGGGCGGGGAATTCCGGTGGATATCCATCCCAAGTTCAAGATNCCAGCGGTGGAGCTCGTGTTGACTGATCTTCATGCTGGGGGCAAGTTTGGACAGGGAGCCTACAAGTATTCGGGAGGTCTCCATGGAGTAGGAGCGAAGTGCGTTAATGCACTCTCGGATTGGTTCAAGGCCACGGTCATGCGGGATGGAAAACTTCATTCGATAACCTTTGAGAGAGGAAAGACAACGGAGGCACTCAAGGTCGTGGGAGACGTAGACGCAGGTGAGACAGGGACTACNATCACGTTCTTCCCCGATGCGACGATTTTTGTGGATACGATCGAATTCAAGTTCAGCCGCCTTGGAAATCGGCTTCGGGAACTGGCCTTTCTGAACCCCGGCCTCACGATCGACCTTGCTGATGAGCGTCCCGAAAGCGCNGAGGCGACCACNTTTTTCTATGCCCGTGGAATCGAGGAATTCGTTNCTCAACTGGGTGAGAACAAGACGCTGGTTCACACGGATCCCATCGCGCTCANGGGCAAGAGAGAAATCGAGGTTGACTACGANGGNAAGGTGACCAAGGACGATGTTTTTGCGGATGTNGTNCTGCAATACAATGACAGCTANAATGACCAGATCCTCTGTTTCGCAAATTCGATTCCGAATGCGGACGGAGGAACTCACCTCACAGGGTTCCGGACGGCTCTTACCCGAGCAGTCAACCAGTACGCCAAGGGAAACAAGCTCCTCAAGGAAAAGGACCCTTCATTGAGCGGCGATGACGTGAGGGAAGGACTGGTTGCGGTCATATCGGTGAAACTTCCCGAGCCTCGTTTCAGCTCGCAGACAAAAGACAAGCTGGTGAATACCGAGATTGAAGGAGTGATCAGCTCCATCGTCTACGAGGGTCTCCAAGCCTACTTTGACGAGAATCCCTCTGTAGCAAAGACGGTGATCGAGAAGGCAGTAAATGCTGCGCGGGCCAGAGAGGCGGCCAGAAAAGCCAGAGAGACGGTGCGGAAGTCCGCGCTTTCAGGCGGCGGATTGCCCGGTAAACTTGCCGATTGCTCGGAAAGAGACCCCGCTAAGAGTGAGCTTTATATTGTAGAGGGTGATTCCGCTGGCGGATCTGCAAAGCAGGGTCGGGACAGGAGAACACAGGCCATCCTTCCGCTGAGAGGCAAACTCATCAACGTAGAGAAGGCTCGTCTTCACAAGGCCCTGCAGAACAAGGAGATTCAAAGTATGATCACTGCGATCGGAGCAGGGATTGGGGATGGCGAACAGGAGGGTGCGTTTAATCTTGAGAAAGTAAGGTACCACAAGGTGATCATCATGACCGATGCAGATGTGGACGGATCTCATATCAGGACTCTTCTGCTCACTTTTTTCTGCAGGCAGATGCCGGAGCTGGTGAGGAGCGGGTTTCTCTATATCGCTCAGCCACCGCTTTATCTAGTGACGCGGAAAAAGCGGCAGGAATACGTGCAGGACGATGCAGAGCTCAATAAGATCCTGATTGAACTTGGAGCGGATGATGTCCAATTGCGACCGGTTGGTGGAGAAGCCTTCGTGGGAACGGAAGCCCTCAGGGAGATTCTCGATACACTCTCTGTTCTTTCCCGCTATGCCAGCAGCATCGAGGGTAATGGAGGGGACTTTTCTGATTACCTGTCAGCTCGTGCGGAGGGGCAACTGCCTGAGTTCATGGTCCGGGTGAGGGAGGGCAATGAGGAGACAGTCCATTACTTCTCAAATGAATCTGAGCTTCGTAAATTCTCTGACGAGAACCGTGACCTGAGACTGTTCGGTGAATTATCGCCGGAGGAAGAGGAAGAGATTAGCTCTTCGAACGAGAGCGGTGTTTCTCGGCGAGCAGTACGCTATGAGTTGCATGAGAGTCATGCGGTGGCGAGGTTGCTGGAGCGCCTTGAATCGGCGGGCATTGATACTGGCCAATTCTTTTCCCTCGATACGCCAATCTATGAGATCGTGGAGGGAGAGGCTGATAAGGAGTCGGTTCTGCCCCTTTTCTCTGTCCCTGAAATCCTCGACAGGGTCCTCGAAATTGGGCGCAGGGGTGTCACCATCAAACGATTCAAGGGTCTGGGTGAAATGAATGCGAAGGAGCTTTACAGCACTACGATGGATCCGGAAACGCGGCAGCTCCTGAGAGTCCGCCTTGATGAGGACAACAATCTCGAAGCCGATCGAATGCTCGACACTCTGATGGGCGATGTTGTGGAGCCTCGAAAACGTTTTATCGAGGATAATGCGCTGAACGTACGCAACCCGGACGTCTAAAGAAAATCAGCAGGCCAAAGAATTTCCATGTCCTTCGAAGACGAGATCAAACCAATCAACGTTGCTGACGAGCTGTCCAAGTCCTTTCTGGACTATTCGATGTCAGTAATTGTCTCCCGGGCACTGCCTGATGTCCGGGATGGGCTGAAGCCGTCTCAGCGTCGAATTCTCTATGCGATGAATGACCTCGGTCTGGCTCCAGGTAAGGCCCACCGGAAATGTGCCAAGATTTGTGGAGATACCTCCGGAAACTATCACCCGCACGGAGAGGCTGTGATTTACCCGACCCTTGTCAACATGGCGCAGGACTGGTCGATGCGGGAAATTCTCGTTGACGGTCAGGGGAATTTCGGGTCACCGGAGGCTGACCCTCCCGCTGCCATGCGATACACCGAGGCTCGCTTGACCCATCTGGGAATGGCCATGATGGCGGACTTGGACAAGCGGACCGTTGATTTTGTTCCGAATTATGATGAGACGACGACCGAGCCAACAGTTTTCCCGGCCGCCTTTCCCAACCTTCTAGTCAATGGAGGCACCGGAATTGCGGTAGGGATGGCAACCAATATTCCTCCCCATAACCTTGGTGAGATCGTGGATGCCCTCTGTGCTCAGATCGACAATCCGGAGATTACGCTTCCCGAGTTAATGCAGTTCGTGAAAGGTCCGGATTTTCCGGTGGCCTGTGAGATTCGAGGGGTGAAGGGCATTGAGAGTTACTTCGCTACCGGTCGTGGTTCGGTGAAGATGCGAGGGAAAATGGAGGTAGACGAGAAGGACAATGGAATCTCCATTATCACGATTACTGAGGTTCCCTACGGGGTGAATCGTGCGACGCTTCAGCAGAGAATAGCGGAGCTGGTAAACCAGAAGATCCTCGTCGGTATTTCCGGGATGCGAGATCTCACGGATGAGAATACCCGGATCGAGATTACCCTGAAGAGGGACGCTCGTGCCCAGGTCCTCGTCAATCAGATCTACAAGCTCACTGCGATGGAGACATCGTTCAGTGTGAACATGCTCGCGATTCACGAGAGGCGCCCGAAACTACTCTCTCTGAAAGAGGCTCTTGATTGCTATATCGAGCACCGGAGAGAGGTTGTAGTGCGGCGAACGCGACACCTGCTGGAGAAAGCGGAAGATCGAGCCGAGACCCTGGAGGCATTGCTGCTCTCTCTAGGTCGCTTGGATGATTTCATCGAGATGATTCGTGGATCCAAGAGTCGTGATGAAGCGAGGGCGAAGGTGAAAGAGTATACCTTTACGCGAGAGGCGGCAGAGGGGTTGGGTGTGTTGATTCGGGAGCAGCCCAGTCTTGCGGGTGAGAACTACGTCTTCACGGATCGGCAGGTGAATGCGATCCTTGAATTACGGCTCTATCAACTGGTGGCGCTGGAGCGTGAGAAGATCAAGAAGGATTATGATGAGATTATCGCAGAGATAAAGGACCTCATGGATATCCTTGCGAAGGAGTCTCGAGTCCTGGGGATTATCAAGGACGAGCTCCGGATCGTTAAGGAAAAGTATGGCAATCCGCGGAAATGCGAAATTCTTCCTGATGAAGGAGAAATTGCGATTGAGGACCTGATTGCCAACGAGGGCATGATCTGCACCCTGAGCCACCGCGGATACGTGAAACGGACTGCCGCTGGTGAATACCGTCTGCAGGGCCGTGGAGGCAAGGGGGTCCGTGGCATGGCGACCCGTGGAGCGAATGACGATGACGATTTTGTTGAGCATCTCTTCAGTGCCCAGGCACATGACTACCTGATGTTCTTCACAAATACCGGGAGGGTTTACGTGGAGAGAGTTTATGAGTTGCCCGAGGGATCAAGGTCCTCGAAGGGCAGGAGCATAAAGAATGTGCTGAACCTTCAGCCGGAGGAGTCAATTGCTGCAATGTTGCGCCTTGAGCGCCGACTCGACGACGAAGGAAATGACATTACCTTCGGGGAGGATGCTGGATTCGTTCTTTTTGCTACCCGGAGTGGGAAAGTGAAGAAGACGGGACTTCATGATTTCAGGAATTTCCGAAAGGACGGCATTATTGCCATCAAGCTCGAGGAGACGAATGAACTGATTGATGTTCGATTGACGAGCGGTAGTAACGAAATCGTTCTGGTTACCCGTAATGGGCTGAGCCTGCGCTTCCTGGAGGAGCAGGCCCGGCCAATGGGCCGGAATGCAGCCGGCGTTGCAGGCATCAAGCCGGTGGGTGGTGATGTTCTGGTCGGCCTCGCCCTGGTGAGTGATCAAAGCACGCTTCTCGTCGCCTCTGAAAATGGTATTGGGAAGCGAACATCATTCGCTGAATACCGGGGTCAGAGTCGCGGTGGGAAGGGCATCATTACCATGAAAGTAACGGAGAAAACCGGTGCCGTGGTGGGCGCTGTGGCGGTGGAGGAGGAGGACGAGTTGATGTTGATGACCACCGGCGGCCAAAGTATCCGGATCCGCTGCTCGGAGATCCGCGAAACAGGCCGAAACGCGCAAGGAGTTAAGTTGGTGACCCTTCGGGGCGAAGAGCGCTTACAGGATATAGCGAAGGTTGTTTCCGGAGAAGACCCGGAGGAGGCCGGTGGAGAGGAAGATAATACCGCCGCAGATGACTCCGAATAGGGCGATCTCAGGGGCATGTTTCCGGGTGGAAAGACGATGTTGAGGCGTGCTCACAGGGTTGCAGCTTCAAAAAGAAGAAAGATCCGGTAAAGCATGGTAACCTAGATGGTATATTGCCATCAGCTGGCCGGGATGTTTCAATCCGCTCGCACACTCACATGAAGATTCATCGTTCCGTTCCGTTCATGCTGGCCACCGCAATGTCTGCCACGTTCTTTTGTGGGCACGATCTGTTTGCCCAGGGTGAGAAAAAGCGTGATAGAGCCCTTCGGATTCTCTCCGTTGGACAGGAGCCTCCCTGGCGTGAGGTAATTCAAGGAGGACGCCGGGTTCAGGTTGCACCACCGGAGGGATCCATGCCTCCTGGTCGTCTGCAACTCTCAAATGAGGAGGGGGCTGAGCTTGGAGAGTCCATTGCACTGAGGATGAACCAGATTTCAAGCGTGATACCTGTGAGTCCCGGTGGACTACCTTTGCATGCGGTCGGGGATGGGGGGTTTGATCCCAAGGCATGGTGTACTCTGAAGTTTCCCAGTGTCCCTGCCGGTCTCGCGATCCTCTGGCGCGATCCTGCCAAGGGAAAGTGGACATCCGGATGCAAGGGCCTCTTTCTTCGGGACGATCTGGGATCGGGTGGATTCCCGGCTGGCCGGGTACGGATTGTTAATGTGTCCAAGTTTGCACTGGGCCTGCAGTTTGGTTCCGAAAAAGGCTTATTGAAACCAGGACAGAATATCATTCGGGCAGGTAAGTCCGGAGTATTTGACAAAGTGCCCATTGAGCTCTCTGTGAAGGACAGGAGCGGGCGCTGGGTTAAGGTTCTATCCCAGCAAATTAATCAGAGGCCAGAGCACCGGACCTATGTTGTTCTTTACACGAATGACGGGGAGGCTCCGAGTCGACCGGTCGGGGCAGTGGTTCTGCGGGAGATCGCGCGGACTCCTGTGGTCAAAAAGGCCCGGTGACAGAGATCATCTCAAAGAGCCTGTTTTGCCGGAGATTTCCTCCGAGGGCCGGAAACCCGTGCTCGTCGGTGCTGACAAGGGCGGTTTAGTGTAAATATCGAGTGGCCAGTATTGACGGCCCGGTGAGCGCTTGCTTAATTGCCGCGCCCTGAATCAGGGCGCAACACCACCACTGCTATGTCTAACTACGCAATTAATGGATTTGGCCGGATCGGCCGAATGGTCCTTCGTCGTTTGGCGGAGAAAGGAGAATTGGATAAGGTCGTGGCTGTCAATGACCTCACAGACAACAAGACTCTCGCGCATCTCTTTAAATATGACTCCAGTCAGGGTATTTTCGATGCGGATGTCAGTTACGATGACGAATCCATTACGATCAATGGGCACCGAATCAAGGCTTCTGCGGAGCGTGATCCTGCGTCGCTACCATGGGGAGAGAGCGGGGTTGATGTCGTTCTGGAGTCAACAGGGTTCTTCGTAGACCGGCCCGGCGCGAGCAAGCACATCGAAGCTGGGGCTAAAAAGGTTCTGATCTCTGCTCCTGCCAAGGATCCCGATCTCACCATGTGTCTTGGGATCAATGATGATCTCTACAACGCCGAGGAGCACCATATTGTCTCGAATGCTTCATGCACGACTAATTGCCTCGCGCCCATGGTGAAGGTGTTGCACGACAACTGGGGGATCGAGCGTGGTTTCATGAGTACAATCCATAGCTACACGGGAGATCAGAATCTCCTCGATGCTCCCCATGGGGATCTCCGGCGGGCTCGTTCTGCCGCGGTCAGCATCGTGCCTTCATCCACTGGGGCGGCCAGAGCCATTGGGCTCGTCATCCCAGAGCTGCAAGGGAAACTCAATGGCGGAGCATTCCGCGTTCCAACTCCTACGGGATCTCTTACTGATTTCGTTGCTGAATTAAAGGACGGGGTGTCAGTAACCGCGGAGGAGGTGAACGCAGCCTTCGAAGCTGCGGCCTCTTCCGGACCAATGGCCGCTGTGCTTGAGTATAGTGAAGAGCCGTTGGTTCTTGCTGATGTTGTCGGGAACCAGCACAGCTCTATTTTTGATTCCGGCCTTACTACCATTCTCGAGGGAAATCTGGTGAAGGTGTGCTCCTGGTATGACAATGAATGGGGCTACTCCTGCAGGGCGGCGGATGCCATGGCCCTGTTGGCAGGGTAGGGGTCGTTGGAGCTTTCCCCGATCGCTATCTTCATTACCGCATGGCCAAGATCAGTATAAGAGATCTCCCGGTCGAGGGAAAAGAGGTCCTCATGAGAGTGGATTTCAATGTCCCTCTCGAAGATGGGGAAATTACAGATGAGACACGGATAGAGGGAGCCATACCCTCGATAAGGCATCTTCTGGAAGGAGGAGCCAAACTGGTTCTTTGCTCTCATCTTGGAAGGCCCAAGGGAGAGCAGGATCCTCGTTTCTCACTCAAGCCAGTGGCATTGAGGCTGAGTCAGTTGCTCGGTCGAGAGGTTTTGTTCGCCGAGGACTGTGTAGGGGAAGAATCAGCGGGACAGCGCGAACAGTTGGGGGCAGGGGAGATACTTCTTCTGGAGAACACCCGTTTTCATGCGGGAGAAAAAGAAAATGATGAGAGTTTCTCGAAAGAGCTCGCAGGCAGCGCGTCCTTCTTTGTGAATGATGCATTTGGGACTGCTCACCGAGCGCATGGATCCACTGAGGGAGTGACCCATCACGTGGAGAAGAGCGCGATGGGATTTCTAATTGAGAAGGAGCTTGAGTTTCTCTGTGAAAAACTGGCTGAGCCTTCGAGGCCCTTTGTTGTTATTCTTGGTGGAGCAAAGGTGAGTGATAAAATCGAAGTGATAACAGCCCTGCTGGAAAAGGCAGATTCGCTTATCATCGGTGGAGCAATGGCTTTCACCTTTCTGCATGCGCAGGGTTACGGCATGGGGCGCAGCCTGCTGGAGGTTGACAAGTCTGATCTGGCCCTCGAGATCCTCGCCAAGGCAAAGGCGAAAGGGGTAAGGATTCTCCTTCCATCGGATACACGAGTGACCAGAGAATTCCGGGAGGGAGCAGAGACAAAAGTGACTTCAGTATATGAGGATGGAGGCGAAATAGAGGAAGACTGGGAGGGAATTGACATAGGGGATGTCACGATAAAACGCTTTTGTGATGAGGTCGCGACGGCGGGAACAATTGTCTGGAACGGGCCGATGGGAGTCTTCGAGATTTCCTCGTTCTCTGAAGGGACAAGAAAAGTTGCCGAGGCCGTAGCCCAATCGGAGGCCCTCACCATTGTGGGCGGAGGAGATTCTGTTACAGCGGTGAAAAAGTATAACCTTGGAGAGAGGATGTCGTTTATCTCAACTGGGGGAGGCGCCTCTCTTGAATTGCTTGAAGGAAAAGATCTTCCGGGGGTGGCAGCC
Source organism: Roseibacillus sp. (assembly GCA_002723015.1). The sequence continues at coordinate 65,705 of PBNG01000019.1, forward strand.
CTCACCAATCTCTAAAACTCTACGATTATGGAGCGTAAACTGATCATTGCGGCAAACTGGAAAATGAACAAGGGGCCTGCTGAGACAGCAGCCTTTATTGAGTCGTTTCTTCCACGAGCCCGGGAACTGGCAGAAGCATGTGATATAGTCATCGCTCCTCCGTTTGTCTCGATTCCCGCGGCCTCCGGGTTGCTGGTAGAGTCCCCGGTCGCCCTGTGCGCCCAGAATGCCTCCCAGGAGGAAGAGGGTGCTTTTACGGGAGAAGTGTCTACCACCATGTTGAATGAACTGGGGGTCAACCACGTGATTCTGGGCCATAGTGAGCGGCGCTCGATCTATGGGGAGGATGACTTGTTGATAAATACAAAGGTCAAGAAGTGCCTTGCCGCAGGCCTTCAGCCTGTTTTCTGCATAGGAGAAACACTGCAGGAACGAGAAAGTGGTCAGCTGGAAGAGGTGCTACGCCGCCAAGTGAGTGGAGGGCTGGCTGACCTTTCCCATGAAGACATGTCAGCGGTAGTGCTTGCTTACGAGCCCGTCTGGGCCATCGGAACTGGAGTGACTGCAACACCGGAGCAGGCTCAGGAAGCGCATGCGTTCGTTCGGACTCTCGTGGCAGAACAGTTTGGGAAGGAGATTGCTGAGGCGACGCGCATCCAATATGGGGGAAGTGTGAAGGCTTCAAACTCCGCGGACCTGATGGCTAGGGAAGATATCGATGGCGCATTGGTCGGAGGAGCAAGCTTGGAGGCAGGAAGTTTCCTTGACCTGATTTCCAATGCGGTTGCCTAGGTTTTTCTGTTGGAGGACCGCTCGATGAATGCAGCCGTATTCGGTAGCCCCGATGGCGGATTGGTGGTCGGTAGAGGTCCGTTCGAGAGTCACCCGGCTCCCCCGAAGAAGGGTGTCGCGTTTTACCGGAACGATTTCGCGCTTTCATGCTCCCAGCCATGGTTTGTTCCCTCGAGGGTTGAATCCTTGCCGCCAGGAGATTCTCCCGATTTTCTCATGGAAGAGTTCCCTGAGATCGTATGGGAAGAACCCGAGGTCGACTCGTTTGCTGAAGTGTTCGCCGAGGTTTCCCAGGCGATTCGTAGCGGCTCTATCGAAAAATCAGTGCCGGTGGCCACTGCCAATGGGAAGCTCCGGAGAGGAAGTTGCAAAGGCCTGGGCTCAGCACTGTCGCGATGGAGCGCACCGCAGCGTCCCTATGGGTGGATTGACGGAGACGAGGGAGTGGTGGGGCTCAGCCCCGAATTACTTTTTGAACTGAGCGATGGAATTCTTCATGCCATGGCTCTTGCCGGGACGGCACGGGTAGAGGAGCGAGAGGCGTTTGAAGCCGATGAAAAAGAGATCAGGGAGCACGAGTTTGTAGCTCAAACCCTCCTTTCCAAGCTATCTGACCTAGGCGAGACCATCCGCCATCCGCGTGAGATCATGGACTTGGGCCCACTTGTTCATTATCATAGTGCGATTGACGTTGAGCTCGGGAAAAAGGAGACAATTGATCGATTGGTAAGTCTACTGCACCCAACACCGGCCCTAGGGCCTCTTCCCCGGACGTCAGAAACCCTCGCCGATTTGATTTCCTGGCGCCATCGCCTCGGGTGTCCCCTGTGGTTCGGCTCGCCATTTGGGCTATTTCAAGATGGGGCCTGTGAGATACTTGTGGCGATACGGATGGTCCACTGGCTTGGTAAAAAGGTTTCCGTGCCCTCGGGATGTGGTGTTATTGAGGAAAGTCGTCTTGTGAGCGAGTGGCGAGAGCTCCGTCTTAAAAGAGAATCGGTTCGTAGTATGTTTGGGGTGTAAGGGATTCCTGCTCCCAGGGAGAAGAACGCTGCGGAGAGAAGCGCCTTCTTAGCGGGTCGGTGCGCAGGAAGGGTTCTGGCATGAATCACATGAGGTTGCGTTCTTGCTAAGCCCGTTCAATTTGGATGCCTGCCAGCAGGGGCCGTGAAGTTTCTGTGCAGGATGAATGTGAGGCTTGCGCGGGATTCGGTTGGCCATCTAGGGTTGCTGCGATGAGCCAAGCGGCAGCTCAAGCACTGGAAGCCTGTCTAGGGAGGGGAGTGAGAGAATTTGTCGTCTGTGCGGGCGCGCGTAATCTGCCATTAGTACTCTCGGTGATTCGTTGTGAGGGTGTCAAGGTCTGGAGTCATTTTGAGGAGCGCAGCGCAGCTTTTTTTGCGCTTGGTCGTATCCGTGAGTCAAAGTCTCCCATCGCGGTCATTACAACCAGCGGCACCGCTGTGGCCGAGCTCTTGCCAGCGGTGATCGAGGCTCACTACCAGCAGCGACCTCTGATTCTTATCACTGGAGATCGACCATCGGGGTATCGCGCCAGCGGTGCTCCACAGGCCATTGAGCAGGTAGGAATATTCGGAAATTACGTGGAGGGTTGCAGCGATATGAGTGGTGAACAGGAATCCCCTCTGGCAGAGTGGAGTGGTTTGCGCCCATGGCACCTTAATATTTGCCTCCGGGAGCATGAAGAAGTTCCCGTTCTAGCCTTGCCGGTGAGGGCGGTTAAGGAACCAAGAGTCCCCCGTCCTCCGGTCATAAAACTGGTTGATTTTCTTGAGCAGACCCTCCGTGGGCTTGTTGTGCTGGCAGGGGGGCTTGAAGAAGATGAGCGAGAAGAAGTGTATCACTTTCTCAAGGCCCTTGGTGCTCCTGTTCTGGCTGATGCGACCAGTGGATTGAGGGAGGTGCTTGGAGGAATCGTGCTAACGGATGGAGACGCGCTCCTGCGTGAATGCGCTCCGGGGAAGGTGCTGCGCCTCGGGGATGTGCCGGTAGGCCGTTTTTGGAGAGATCTCGAGAGCTGCCCTGAAATTGAGGTGCTCTCGATCACTCGCACCGGATTCTCGGGGCTGGCCCGGGATTCAGAGGTGATTACAGGGAGAGTGCATGATGTGCTCAGGGGGATGGGTGCTGTCCCGAGAGTTGGGGATGTTCTCGATTTGCTTCGTAGTTCAGGAAAGCGACGAGGAGTCCTGGAGGAGCTACTCGAACGTTACCCCGACAGTGAGCCTGGGTTGGTGCGGGTCCTCTCTTCGCATGTGGCGACTGGCAACAGTCTTTTCCTTGGCAACAGTCTTCCAATCCGTGAGTGGAATCTGTGTGCGCAGACGACGGTTCCGGTCGAGCGGGTGCAGGCGAGCAGGGGCGCTAATGGCATCGACGGACAGCTCTCAGCATGGCTAGGGTCCACAGTTGGACATGATAAGGCGTGGGGGATTTTTGGTGACTTGACGGTCCTTTATGACCTGACCGCACCTGCCTTTCTCGATCTGGATGATGGAAGAGGAAGGGTGCTGGTTGTCATCAACAATAGTGGTGGTCGCATTTTTGAACGTCTCCCGGCCTTTAAGGAAATGAGTCAGAATGAGCGAACAGCGGTCGTCAATGGGCACGACAGGAGATTCGAATCGTGGGCCTCGATGTGGGGTCTCAGTTACCAGTTGGTTGCGAGTCGTGACGACTTCGACCTGATGGACCATGCGAACCCTCTGGTGCTGGAGTTGCGGCCTGATGAGAAACAGACAACGGAGTTCTGGGAGGTGTGGGATTCATGAACCTGTGGTGTCTTCATGGGGCCGTAGGTCTTGCTGCTGACTGGGACGTTTTCAAGAGAAGGATTGAACAGGAAGGTCATCGGGTGCACGCCATCGATTTATGGAGTTACCTTCAGGATGGAGAATGTAGTTTTGAGGATTTCGCAGGAAAGCTTTGCAGGGAAGCGCGGAATGCATCGGCACCTCCAGTGCTGATCGGTTACTCCATGGGTGGACGGCTAGCCCTGCATGCCCTCATTGAGGACCCCGAGGCATGGGGTGGAGCCATGATGATTTCGGTTCATCCCGGACTCGAGAGCGAGGAGGAAAAGATTCCACGGATGGCAGCTGATGCAGAGTGGGCTGCCAAGATCCTTGCGGGAAAGTGGGACAGTTTCCTCGAGGCGTGGGAGGCTCAGCCCGTCCTGCAGGGACAGTGTGAGACTCCACTCGCGGATCGTAGCATTCTCCGCGAGAGGCAGGTAGCCGTCGCGAGGGGGTTTACTTCATGGTCATTGGGAAAACAGGAGAATCTAAGGAGCTTGCTGGCGAGTATTACCCGGCCAGTATTCTGGCTCTCTGGGAGCAGGGATCCGAAATTCGTGAGTCTGACAGATTCCGTATGGAAGGAGATGCCCGATGGTTATCTGCTCGGGCCGGTCAAAGCTGGACACAGGGTGCCATGGGAGGCTCCTGAAGAATTCCTGCAATGTGTTGAACACTTGCTCGACGTGGTTAATCGATAGTTGCAGTGGGCGGGGCCTGAGCCATCATTCCGGGGTGAAATGGATCACGGCAGCCGAATTTGAGGATATCCGCTACGAAAAAAGCGAAGATGGGCAGATCGCGAAATTGACGATTAATCGTCCGGAAGTGAGGAACGCCTTTCGTCCGCTAACAGTGAAGGAGCTTATGAAGGCGTTCGAGCTGGCTCATGAAGATGAGGGAGTCGGGGTAGTCATTCTTTGCGGAGAGGGTGAAAAGGCCTTCTGCTCTGGAGGAGATCAGAAGGTGCGCGGAGAAGGTGGTTACGTGGGAGGTGATGGGGTTCCCAGATTGAATGTTCTGGATCTCCAGAAAAAGATCAGGAGCCTTCCCAAGCCGGTAGTTGCGATGGTTGCTGGATACGCAATCGGAGGAGGGCATGTTCTTCATGTGGTTTGCGATCTCACAATTGCTGCTGAGAATGCCCGGTTTGGACAGACCGGGCCCAAGGTTGGGAGTTTTGATGGAGGACTGGGGTCAAGCTATCTGGCTCGTATCGTTGGGCAGAAGAAGGCCCGCGAAATATGGTTCCTCTGCCGCCAGTATGATGCCAAGGAAGCTTTAGAAATGGGCCTTGTGAATACCGTGGTTCCCTATGGTCGCCTTGAGGAGACAACGGTAGAGTGGTGCCGAGACATGCTACGGCACTCGCCGCTCGCTCTCAGGTGCCTCAAAACCGCTCTCAATGCTGATTGCGACGGCCAGATGGGATTACTCGACCTCGCAGGTAACGCAACCTTGCTCTATTATCTGACCGAGGAGGCGAAGGAGGGGAAAAAGGCTTTTCTGGAGAAGAGGGATCCAGACTTCAGAAAGTTCCCCCGGTTTCCTTGAACGGCCAATATGCTAAAGAGCTATGTTATAGCGGCGCGCCCGAAAACCCTGCCAGCGGCAATTGTTCCGGTCTGGGTTGGCTGTGCTCTTGCATGGCATTCCACGGGGAATATCAACTGGTATCTGGCCGTCTGGACTCTTCTGGGCGCCGGGGCAATCCAGATTGCGACCAACCTTTTTAACGACGCGATTGATTTTGAACGTGGAGCTGACACGGAGAAGCGTCTTGGTCCCCGACGGGTCACAGCAAGCGGTCTGCTTTCACCGCGTGCGGTATATCGCGGGGCCTTGGTATGCCTTCTGGTAGCATGCCTCTGCTCCATTCCACTTTTGCAATGCCGGGGATGGGTGATCGTCGGGATCGGTATTCCTTCACTGTATCTGGCTTATGGCTATACTGGAGGACCTTTTCCTCTCGCTTATCTTGGTCTGGGAGAGCTGTTCGTGGTCCTCTTTTTTGGCCTTGTCGCGGTGGGGGGCAGTTTTTTTGTCCAGACCGGGCAATGGGATTGGCCCGCGGTAATTCTTGGATTGCAGGTTGGTTTGCTTAGTGCACTTCTGATCGCGATCAACAACCTGAGGGATGTAGAGGAGGACAGGAAAAGCAACAAAAAGACGCTGGCGGTTCGTTTTGGAGAGGCTGCGGTTCATCGAATGATCACAGGATTTGTCGCTGTGGCAATGGCTCTCTCCTTCGTTGGGTTTTCGTACGGGGTGCCATGGTTTCCGGTTCTGAGTATACCCTGGTATTTCGCCGGGCTATTCTGCGTGGACGGGGTATGGTCTGCTCCGCCGGGTCGTCGCTATAACCGATTTCTCTTGATCGCGGCAGTTCAGTTAATGTTGTTCGCCGCACTGNTTACGGNTGCAGTTGCCCTCTAGTGTTGCGAGTCCAACCTGAAATATCATCTACCGCTGGCGATGGAGCCGATCTACCATTGGAAGTACATCCTCAAAACCAAAAAGAAACTGAATGCGGTTTCTTCACGGAGAGAGTTTGAGGGGGCCCTGCTGCGTGCTGGAGAAGGGTTTGGATGCCTGCACCCGTGGCCGGAACTGGGAGATCCATGTCTTGACGACCTGCTGGGAGAATTGCGTCGTGATGAGGTAGTTTCTAATATGGCCCGAGGAAGTTGGAGGATGATGTTGGTCGATGGCGCTGCCCGCGAGGCGGGGGATTCCTTAATTGACTCCGTGATGCAATATATTCCGCAAAGCCATGCCACCCTGACAGAATACTCCGTGGAAGCAGTTGAAGAATCAGTTCACAGAGGCTACCGAGTGATAAAGCTAAAGGGTGACCCCACATTCAAAGATCATTTNAATCACTTGGAGGCAATGGCGCGAAATTGGCCGCACCTGGGATGGCGCATAGATTTCAATGAGGTTCTAACGGCGGAGCAGACGGTGACCTTATGTGAGCTTTTCTCTGACGGGCTACGGGACCGAATCGACTTTCTTGAGGATCCTTGCCCGTGGAACCGGACAGACTGGAGCCGCATCCGGAAAATATCAGGGCTTNGGCTAGCAAGGGATCGCGGCTCTCATCGTCTTGAAAATGGGGAGGATATTCTGGTGGTAAAGCCTGTGCGAGGAGATCTCAGGGCCGGGGCACTTGAAGGAAGACAGGTGGTGGTAACCAGCAACATGGATCATCCGCTGGGACAGTGCTTTGCGGCCTACATGGCAGGAAAAATAGCGAAGGAAGGGGTTAATCTCGCGACCGGGGGACTGCAGACCCACGAGCTTTTTGAGGCGGATGAATTTACGGAGCGGTTGGGGTGTGCAGGGCCAGAATTCAATTCCCCGGGAGGAACTGGTCTTGGGTTTGATGATCTTCTAGAAAAGTTGCCATGGAAACGCCTGAGCTGACTGGGGAAGAATTCTGGGAGTCGGAGGGGTGCTGTATCCTGTCCCCTCCGGGGCGGAAACGGGAAGGCAAGGGGATACGTGATGTTCTCGATGGGCAAGAGGGGGTGGTCTTTGCCACATCCGGTTCNTCCGGTCCTCCAAAATGGGTGTTGTTTCGTCGAAAAGCTCTTCTCGCGTCAGCTCGTGCAGTAAACAAACACCTCGCGGTGTCAGAGGCAGATCGCTTCATGTTAGCGCTTCCGACATTTCACGTCGGTGGCTTCGGAGTTGTGGCAAGGGCTTACGAGGCGGGTTGCCCCCTCAGCATCATGGAAGGCGGCTGGGATGCAGCTCGTTTTGTGAAAGCAGTTGAATTAGACCGCTCCACCGTGACTTCGCTTGTTCCCACCCAGGTTCATGACTTGATTGCGCTAGGTTTAACGGCTCCCCGGTCTTTACGCGTCGTGATTGCTGGTGGTGGAAGATTGAATGAGAGAGATGGAAAACTTGCTCGTGAGCTTGGGTGGCCGGTGTTGCAAACCTACGGAATGACCGAGGCAGGATCTCAGATAGCGACTGCGGGCCTGGATTCACTGGCAGAGCCTTTTCGGGCAGATGATCTTCCAATTCTTCCGATCTGGGCGTGCCGCACAAGTGCGGATGGACGCCTCGAATTCAAAGGGACAGCGCTTTGTGAGTGTTATATTGAAATACATTGTGGCGAGATATCCCTGCAGAAAACCTGGGGGGAGGAAGGGTGGTTCAAGAGTNGTGATCTAGTAGAGATCAGAGGTCGGCACCTGACCATGATTGGCAGGGCGGACCGGGCTGTGAAGATTCTTGGGGAGCTTGTCGACGTCGAGGCGAGGGAGCGCGAAATAAGAGAATTCCCCGGGTGTGAGAATGTGTGTCTACTTGCGGTTCCCGACACGAGGAGAGGGGCTCGCCTGATGCTGTTCGTCGAAGAGGATCTCGCTGGGCATCCGGATCTCCTCACGCGAGTAAACGATGGGAAGGCTGGTATTTTAAGGATCGATGAGATCTTTGCTGTGCGCCGATTGCCGAGAACAGCCATGGGCAAAGTTGATGCAGGTGCACTCCGTAAGCAGTTTGAAGGGAACACCTCCATGCGCTCAGACTGAGATTTGTCTGGCAGCTACTGTCTGAATCGCCTCGTTATTTGCAGTTATTCTTCCAATTCGGCCAAGCACGAGAACCGGAGGGAAGGTTCATTGGCTGAGGCATGGATGGCAGTTCACCCTCGTTGACAGAGGCTCTTAGAGGCATAAAATGGCGCGCCGTGAAGAAAAGTCGCTCACCCCTGATCTTGGCTCTTTGCCTTTTTCTGGTCTCGTTTCTCACGGGCTGCTCCGGGGCGGGAGGGGGCTATGATGAACCTCGTCGCTCGCGCTCGTGGACAAGAGCCATCAAGCAGGAGTTACAGACCCTCGGGTATCGCAATTGGATAGTGATCGGGGATGCAGCATTTCCCCTCCATAGTAGGCCCGGAGTGAGAACCATCTTCATTGAGGATGAAATTCCCGAGGTTCTTCAGGAAGTTCTGGATGAATTGGAACGGGTTCAGAATGTGACGCCACGGATCTATCTGCCTAGAGAGCTGGCTGAAATCCCAAACGATCGGGCCCCCGGAATTGGAAGATACAGGCGCACGATAGAAGCCACTCTTCGAGGTTACCCGGCAAGGGAAATGGAATTCCGGTCCCTATCTCTTCTCTTGGAAGATAGCGCTAATAAATTCACTGTGCTCGTCTTCAAGACCTCAACAGCTCTGCCCTATTCGGGCATTTTTATCGAGCTTGATAGCGGTTACTGGGATCCGGAATCAGAACGTGAAATGCGGGAACGACTTGAGAAAAAACTCCGGATAGAGTCTACCTAGAGCCTTCTCGATGAAGCACAACGAAGAGCGACTTACACGAGAGCGGGAGGAAGCCTGGATTGGGGATGCGGTTCTCGCCCTTTTCGTGAGGGAATGGATCTTGAAACAGGAGGGTGCCCTGGATGGTGAGAAGTTTATCCGTTTCACTTCCAACGATTTTCTCCGGGGGATTGGTAATCCAACCCAGGTAGAGGCTCAGATCGGTCAGTTGTATCGAGACGACGGCATGCAGGAGGCCGTTCACTATATCGAGGACACGCTGCTTCCTGTGTTTCTCCAGCAGGAACGTGTTAGATTGCAGAAAATTCGTAATGGCGAACNCAAGGGCTAAGCCTCGAGAGGATCCATTGCGATTCTTCAGGCGTGTAGACCAGTCGGTCATGTAATCGGCTGGGGCGTCCTTGCCAGAACTCAATATAGTCTGGGGCAACCCGGTATCCCCCCCAGAAAGGGGGGAGGGGAACCTGAGTGCCCTCAGGCCATTTGCTCTGTAATTGCGCTTCCCGGTCCTTGAGATGTGACCGATCTGGAATGGAGGAGGTTTGGTGCTCGGATACCCATGCGCCGATCTGGGCACCCCTCGGCCTTGATTGGAAGTAGTCTCTCGACTCTTCCTTGGTTGTTCGGGAGACGGTTCCCCGGATGATGATCTGTCGCTCCAACTCTCGCCAATGAATGACGAGCGAAGCCCTTGGGTTGGTTTCCAAGTCCTTGGATTTTCTCGAATGATAGTTTGTGAAGAAACTGAAGTAGCCTTGGTCCAGGCCCTTGAGTAGCACAGTACGNGCAGAGGGCNCTCCCNCACGGTTCGCGGTAGCNAGGGTCATGGCGTTGGGCTCGGTCACNCCCGCTTCCACAGCGTCATTAAACCAGCTCTCAAACTGAACGAAAGGGTCTGCAGAAACTTCACCTTCGCTGAGGCCTCCTCGCTGATAGTTTTCACGCAAGTCGGCCAGGCGGATCTTTTCCTTGCTCATCTCGTTCTAATATACGCGGATTTATCAAAATCAGTGTAATTTGTATTGCTTCAAGCCTATCAGTAGAAACTTCTATCTGGCCCACTGGTAGACCCTGACATAGTCGACTTTCATCACCTGGGGAAAAGCGTTTGTCGGTATTCGGTCTGCTTTCTGGTCATCTTGCTCAAAGAAACGTCCGTCCACAGCTACATTCAGTATTAGATGAAAGGGTTGATCGTATGGTGCAGAGGGATTTTGGCGTGCACTTGCAGACCACCATTCATTATTTTTTCGGGTTTTCCAGCGTACCCCATCTACAAACCATGAGATCGTGTCTGCATTCCACTCCACGGCATACACGTGGAAATCCTCGGCCGCATTCTTTCCCGGGAATTTATAGGTGTGGTCGAGGTGAACGTTACCAGGCCACTTTCCGCCAAAGTGGAGAGCTCCAACAGTTTCGGTGATCTTGTTGCCTCTGGATTCAACAATATCGATTTCCCCTCCGGCAGCCCAGCTGCCGTAGGGAGAGTTGGTTGGCATCATCCAGATGGCCGGCCAGATGCCCTGTCCGTCCGGGAGTTTTGCACGAATTTCGAATCTTCCGAACGTCCAGTCTCCTCGGTTCATTGTGCGCAGCCGGGCGGAAGAATAAGGCTGCGTCCTGCCGTCGCTGGTGGTGTGTGGGTCGCGGTAGACAGCTATGTTCAGAGATCCATCTTCAACGTAACTGTATTTAGGGTCTGTTCGGTATGCTTGTCGCTCGTTGTTGCCGCCTCCGTAATTATTCTCCTCCCGGGCCCATTTGGTGAAGTCTATGCGATCTCCACCGAACTCGTCGGACCAGACAAGCACCCACTCCTCGCTTGGTGTCTGAAGACGATATTCTCCCTCAGGTTGGAGGGTGGACCAGCGAGATCCGGTTCCTACAATGGCAGAACCAACGTTCCTCCAGACGAAGTGCCCCTTGGGGTCAGTTTCCTTGACCTGCAGCTGGTGCAATGAGCCTTTTTCGGTAGAAAAGCTCAGGGAGAGCGCGGGGCTAACGCGGAGAGTTGGCTCCGCAGCAAGCAGATTCGGCAGGAGGGTAATCAGAAAGAGAAATGAGCGCATGGGTTATCCTAGCACTTTTCATGCTGCTCTGAAAGGTCGTGGGTATTCTAAGGCTCCTAAGGAGCAAGAGGATCGATATCGTAGGTGTCAAACGCTCTTTCGATGGCACCACCGGAATCCTCCATTTCTCCACCGAGTTCCTGCATGGTTTCTCCCCAGTCCTCCATGCTTTGGAGGAAAAGTGGGTCCTCAGCCATTTTCTCACCGAACCATTGTCCGATGGCCTCCTGACCAGCAGTCAGGATATCTACCGGAATAGGCATCTCCTCCANATGGGCCGCCGTATCCGAGGTGGCGTCACGGAACCGGTCGACCGGCTCCTTCAGATCCTCAGGGAGTTCTTCGGTATTTATGGTGCTGAGGACATCACTCAATTCATTCAGACGCCTGAGATTATCGAGAATCTGCAACGGGTTCTCTCCGCCATCCTCCTCGGCCTCTTCCAACTCCTCAATGAGTTCCAGGACGCCTTTTTCCCGGAGCTCTGCTGTAAAAGCGATCACAGAGGCAGGCGCAGGCTTTTTGGCTGCAGGGTCCTCTGCGGGTTCCGGGNCCGGTGCAGGTGCAGGGTCCGGTGTCGGTGCAGGGTCCGGTGTCGGTGCAGGGTCCGGTGTCGGTGCAGGGTCCGCGGGTGTCG
>PBNG01000020.1 GCA_002723015.1 Roseibacillus sp.
AGTTCTTCCTGAATGGAAAGCCCTCGGCTCAGTTCATTGAACATCTTCCCGAGCGTAAGAGGCTTCTCAGCGGCATGATCCAGCTGCAACTACATGACCCGGGCATGATCGTGCACTTCAAGGATATCCAGTTGAAGGTGCTGAAGTAGGAGCCGGATCCCTATCAGGCCGGTCCTGGTCCATCTTACCATAACCTGCGGCAAACCAGATCAGAACATGGAGAGCTTCCAGCTTCGCCCGATAGGCAGGATTGAAACTCCCTATCCGGATAAGTTCGGAGTTCCCAGACAGGCAGGATTGGTCCCATCAGCAAGGGGCAGGTTGGTTCTGGATCCACAATTTCGACGAGAAGAGGCCTTCAGGGGTGTCGGAGAATGTTCCCATTTATGGATCGTGTTCCTCTTTGACAAGGTTCGAGAGGAGGATGTTCGTCTTAGTGTCCGACCTCCGAGGCTGGGGGGTAACGAGAAGATCGGGGTCTTTGGGAGCCGTTCTCCCTACCGTCCAAACCGAATCGGGATTTCCGCCTGCAGGTTCCACGGGTTCGAGACTGGGAAGCAGGATGAAATGGTCCTCATGCTTTCAGGCGTGGATCTGATTGACGGCACGCCGGTCCTGGATGTGAAGCCCTATCTTCCCTATGCGGACACGATTGAAGGGGCGTGGTCGAACATCGCGCAGGAAGCGCCGGAACAGTGGCCAGTGCGGGTGGCCCGGGAAGCTCATGAAGCCTTTGGTGCTCTTTCCCAAGAGACGCAGCAGTTGGTGCTGGAGACTCTTTCCCTCGATGCGCGTCCCGCATTTCATGAGCAGGAGGATAGGACCTATTTTCTCCGGGTCTACGACCTGGACGTCGCTTGGAAGATCTCAGAGGGTGAGTGCCTCGTATCCTCCATCAGAGCGGTGGATGAGTAGGCGCAATAGCTGTTGAGAAAGATCGATATTTGTGATCTAACACGGGGTCATGGGAGATTCTTCCGATGCTATCACGCCGATGGGTGAGCCAGTTCAGCAGTTCGCGGTGTTCCTCCAGAACCGCGCGGGCTCCCTTGAGGCCCTGATTCACCTCCTCAAGCATGCCCGGGTCGAACTTCTGGGGTTTAGCGTACAGGATTCCCGTGACGCAACGGTGGCGAGAATCGTCACGAGCGATCCCGACACTGCCCAGCAGGTGTTCCTCGAGAAAGGAATTCCTCACACGACGGGAGACCTCCTGGTAGTGGCACTCCGGAATCCGGTTGAAGAGTTTCAGAAATGTCTTCGTGCACTGAGAGAGGCAGAGACCAATCTGGACTTTGCCTACACGCTTTTACCTCATCCAGAGGGACGCACCCTCGTCGCGCTGCATGTGGAGGATGTGGAGTTTTCTCAATCGGTCCTCCACAGGGCAGGAGTAAAAATAATTTCCCAGGAGGAGCTCAGTCGCTGATGCGATAGCCTCTGGTGGGCGTGATCATGGGAGTCGCTCGAGCGCGGGCAATCCGCGCTGGAGAAGTGCGCTGTCGACGCTGTCACTAGCCTTTGGGTCGAGGTAGATTACGTAGGGAACATCATCGATCCGGATGGAGTGGACTCCATCTTTTGGTGCCTTGAGAGCTTCCACCAGAGAGCTCATGTCGGTGACCTTCTGGCCATTTGCCTCGGTGACGATGCGGTTGTTAACCTGATCGTAACCAATGGTGGCTGGGGTTCGGATGACGCGGCTAAGGAAAACGAGACGGGTTCTCCCTTCTTCATAATCCTCGGGGTTATTAAGGGCATCCAGCAGATCAAGGGGAGCCCGACTTCTCCATTCCTTGCCATAGGCTTCCAGATAGGAGCGCGTGAGTTCCTGAAAAACCAGTCCTCCCTTGATGAGATATGGAGGGGATTTATCATACATATGGCTTGGGATAAGGCTGTCGGGGGGACGTCTCAGGGTAGCCTCAAGCTTTTTCTCCTTACCGTCACGCATGATCACCAGCGAAAGTTTCTCTCCTACTTGCTTGGACCCACGGACGAGATGGCTCCACGAGAGGCGTCCATATGACGGATCCTGATAATAGCCGCGCCGATCAATGGCATGACCGTCGAGGCTCAGAAGCACGTCCTCTTCCTGCAGGCCGCTCTCGGCAGCGCCACTTCCCGGAAGAACACGGCTTACGTAGAGCCCTCCCTGATCGCCACTGAGGCCAAGCCATTTCCTGAACTGCGGGTCCTCAGTAAGCACGGTAGCGATCCCAAGTGAGGGGAACCCCTCATGCTTGCCATCCCCGACATCCTTGAGGAACTGGTTCAGGATATCCGGGGAAACAACATCGCTGATCTGATCCTTGGAATTGTAGCTCGCGAGAATACCGATCAGTTTGCCGTTTCGCGTGACAGGGAGGGTGTAACTGCTGGATGCACTCTGCATGGATGCCTTCACCTCGTAGCAGAGGAAAAAGTGCCCGCTCGCAAAGGTCGAAAGGAGATCGACGGAGCGGATGGAGCCGACGGTCCTGATGGCATCACCGTTGTCCTCCAGCTGCCATATGTCCACTTCTTCACCGGGTTTTGCGGAGCCCCCGGTCTGGAGCGAACCCAGGGTCTGGATCCATGTTCCGTCAGCGCCTGCCTCTGCCTTTAAGAGAGCGAGATTCGCTTCGTAGTCGATGGCGATCACTTCAGCAGGAACNGTATGGGCTCCGTCAGCAGACTCGAACTCGATGTAGGTGGCGTTGGCAGCCATCTCGCCGGTGGTCAGGACACTGCCATCCTCAAGCACAGCGCCGAGNCCGCGTCGACGCTTTGGCTGGTTCAGCTCCCAGGGCTGGGCGACATTGTGTGTTTGTATAGTGGTNTTGATNCGGAGCAGTCCCTTGGATTCCACCGCAGCATGGACCGGGTTCGCCAGCCNGATCATCCCAGTGANCGAGAGNGCGAGACAGAGCAATGGTAATTGNTTATAATTCATGTTCAGGACGAAGGTTGTTGTTCACCAAGATAGTGGGACCTGAAGATCCCGTTCTGTTTCATGATTCTCTTGTTTGCAGATTCAACCTCGGCGGCAGGGATGACGATTGGACGAGCGACGCCGTTACACTTGATGGTAATGAACTCCGGCTGTTCGGCTGCATACAGGAGCGAGTGGGCGTGGGCGAGGTTCCTGACTTTTTCGCCATTTATCTCATCGACTACTGTCCCCTTGAAGCTGGTGATGAAGGAGGTCAACCGGTCACTTTCTACCCTCGTGATGACGACAACGTCCTGCCGTTCCTTGAAAATTGCGTCTTCGACGTAGTTCTGAAAAATCTTACGGACCCGGGGACTGTCAAAACCGTAGGTTGAGTAGAGATTAAAGTCGAGGGGCTGAAACACCAGCCCCGCGAAGAAAACGAAGCGGGGACGCTCACCATAACGAACTGCGTAGATACGGGAATGCGGGAACGCCTTGAGTGTAATGGTAACCTTTTTCTTCTCGCCCTTACGAAGAAACTCAAGGGCGACTTCATCCCCGGCGAACTTCCGCTCAACGACCTCATGGAGGACCACCTTCTCTCCCTCAACCTCGATGTTCCCCGCATTGTCAACAGGCTTCCCATCGATTGAGAGCAGGACGTCGCCCGGTTTCATGATTTCGTCACAGGGGCCGGTCGGGAGAACGGAGGCAACCATCACGCCAAGACCGTTGTCTGGTACCCCTAGAGCCCTCCGCATCGCCGGGTTGTAGAGGGGGAATTCAGTGATGCCGAGGTCNACATACTTGTCATAGTTGCCGTCCCCGATGTCCTTGAGAAACCGGTTGATGACCGGGGTAGGTATCATGTAGCCGGTGTTGTCCGCCTGGCGCAGCCCTTGAAAGGCGACGCCAACGACCTTGCCGTCCTGGAGGACTGGCCCGCCGGAGTTTCCGGGATTGATCGCAGCATCGATCTGCACGACGAGATGGGAGTCAACCCGGGAATGAGCGTAGGGGCGGAAGTCAATCCGCGAGACAACTCCGCGGGTGACGGAGATGCGGTCTCCACCGACCGGGTAGCCGATGGCCCGAACTTGGCTCTCAAGCGCCGGGACGCCTCCAAATTCGAGGTATTTGAGGCCTTCGAAGGGGGCTTCGTCCTCGACCTCAAGCAGCGCAAGGTCGCAGTCGTGAGCGATATGAACCACCCGNGCTGGATGCTTCCGGGCCGAGCCACGCCGGGTAATGAGGACCCGGTTGGCGTTCGATACCACATGGGCGTTGGTCATGAACTGGTTTGGGCCAATCATGAAGCCAGACCCTGTGCCCCCTCCAAAACGGCCTGAATTCCAGGGTGTGCGATAGTCGGCGGACTGGGTGGCACACTCAATTCGTACAACCGATTTATAGATGTCTGCATTGGCGGCGGCGGGTGTCTCTCCCAAGGCNGAGAGAGCAGAGAGCAGTGACGCAGCGCCCCCNACAAGCAGCAGAAGTTTCTTCATGGTGGCAAGCTAGGCATATTCTGCCCGGAATAAAGCGCAATTCGGGATTACTTGAGCTCCGCTAGACGTTGAAGCGGAATTCAATCACGTCACCGTCCTGGACCTCGTAGTCTTTTCCTTCGATGCGCAGCCTCCCGGCATCGCGAGCCGCGGCCTTGGATCCCGCCTCCACCATATCCTCGTAGGAACATACCTCCCCAGCAATGAAGCCCCGTTCGAAATCCGTATGGATGACACCTGCAGCGGCGGGAGCCTTGGCTCCTGCCACCACGGTCCACGCCCGGCTCTCCTTTTCNCCCGCGGTGAGGAAGGTGCGCAACCCGAGGAGCCGATAAACCCCCCGGATCAAGGAGGCGGCGCCAGAGTCNGTAACACCCATGGCGGAGAGAAACTCGGCAGCCTCGTCGGGTTCGAGGGCAACAAGTTCCTCTTCGACCCGTGCGGATATGACAACGGCCTCGGCCCCGTGGGAGTTTGCTGTAAATTCTGCAACGCGTGCGACCATTGAGTGTTCCTCAGGTTTTTCCAGNGCGCCTGCCAGTTCATTTTCAGAGACATTGCAGGCAAAAATAGTCCGCTTGGAAGAGAGGAGGCAGAAGTCTCGGAGGAGAGCCTCCTCCTCTGAGGAGAGGTCAAGGGTGAGAGCGGGATGGCCCTCCTCAAGATGAGGAATGAGTTTCTCCATGAGGGCAAGTTCCCGAATTGCGTCCTTGTCTCCTCCCTTTGCTTTCTTCTCCCTGCTGGCCTGGCGCTTGTGAGTCGCCGCGAGGTCCGCAAGGATGAGTTCGGTGTTAATGATCTCAATATCCCGGATGGGATCAACAGAGCCCAGCTCGTGAATGATATCCTCGTCCTCGAAACAGCGGACCACCTGGACGATGGCGTCAACCTCCCGAATGTTGGCAAGAAACTGATTGCCGAGACCTGCTCCCTCACTGGCCCCCTCCACAAGACCAGCAATATCCACGAATTCGATCGCAGTGGATATGACACTCTTCGACTGGTTCATTTCGGCGAGGACTGCGAGCCGGTCGTCTGGGACGCTGACGACTCCGATGTTCGGGTCAATCGTGCAGAAGGGGTAGTTTTCTGCCTGNGCCTTGCGCGTGCGGGTGACCGCATTAAACAGNGTGGACTTTCCTACATTGGGGAGACCTACGATACCGGCTTTCAGCATGAGGCGCGGGCTTTAGCGAAGATTTGGCCAACTGGCCACTCCAAGCTGCATTTTTGGGAAAAAAATTGNCGGACCGGGACAGATCTGGCNCGCCTCGGGTGCTGTCTTCGCACTCGCGTCCGGAGAGGGGATGAGAAGGAGGCATCCTCCTCAAAACGGGAAAGGCGGACCACCAGATGTCCCTAGNACAGACCGGCCGGCTACTCTTGATGGCGAGGAATGAGAAGGAGGTAGTTCCGAACTGGTCTATTCCAGACCCTGCGGGTGGAGACTGGTCCCCCGGATACCTCCGGGGAGACCCACAGGTCACTCGAACGTCCTCCATCGAGGTTGAGAGCAGTAGTGATATTCATCCCGGGGAGAGGCTGGGCTGCAAGAGCGGAGCCAAGATCGGTAAGGGTGGCACCCTCGGCAACGCCGAANGCCCACCGGTTCCTGCCGTTCCATGCGATGAAGGACCGCGGGCGCCTCTCCCGATCATCCAAGCCTTGGACTTCTNCGTCATTCTCGACGAGAAAGGGGCCTGTCTGGAGTAGGTGTTGGGTTGGAGAAAAGGACCGCCAATGCTGGCGACGGAGGAGTCTTGGAGATTTTTCAACCGACAGGAGCCCGGAGGTCAGGGGGGACTGTGAGTTCCATATCCCGATGCGCTTACCGCCCTCAATAACAAGNCCAAGCGGCTTGCCTGTGGGAGTAAAGAACCCACCGTTGATGGCCGCTACTGCATCATGTCTGATTGCGGAAGCTTGCGCGGTTTGCCATTCCGNCTCCGGCCCGAGATCCTTGTCGGCAACAGCGATGTCGTATTTCCGGTCGTCGAAGAGCAGGAAGGTCAGAGCTACCCCCCGCGAAGTGACCCGCTTGACAAATGCGGTTAGAGCAACGCGGGAGCGGCGTAGGTTGGGAAACCTGGTNGCGGAAAGGAGCTGGTCGGTGGGGGTGTCAGATCCTTGGGGCAATNGGCTCCCCGANTGATTCTCTGGTGACCTGGTGAGAGAAGAAGGCTGGGCCAAGGGCTGAACAAGGGCAGGTGCGGGGTTCCTCTCCGAGGTGATTCTGTCCCCGGTAGTCATGGAGGAACAGCCAAGGGCCGCGCCGATACACCACAGGCCGGTGATCCGGAACAGCGTTCCTTTAAGATGCAGACGAACGTAAAACATGGAGCCTGATTTATGATTCTNGCCGGGGGCAGAGCCTGTTTGCCGGTCTTCCGGTGNAGTATATTNGAAAGGCATTATCCCANAACCCGGCGTCGTGACAACCTTTGCCAGTNGATACTTGGAAAGATTGAAAAAACGGTGAACGTCCGGCTTCGTTCTGGTTGTCTNGTAANTTTGATCTGCCTACATTCTCAACATGAATCAGCGCAACGGTCAGGCTTTTCCGGAGATAACATTCATGACTGTCTGCCTCCTGATCTCACTTATCTTCCTTGCGAGTCGGGCAGANGGATCCACGCACGGTCCAATCTGCCAATGGTATGGGGATCCCTGCCGGAGCATGGCAGTTCACTGGATCGAGAGTGACTCCAAGCCTGAGCGAAATGAGTTCACCTTCTTCTTTCAGAAAAGCGGAGGGGCAGAGTGGACCCAAGGTGTTGTTCTCACTCGTTCCTTTGGTNCCACCGATCATCGGGCTCACTCGGCTGACCTCAAGGGGCTTAATCCAAACACTCGTTACTCCTTCAGGATCATGCGTGGAGACCTGAGATTAGGAACATGGTTTTTCCGAACTGCTCCGGAGAACCCTGTTGACGGGCTCACTTTCGTGACGGGTGGTGATATGTTCCACACCCGGGAAATGCTGAACAGCATGAATCAGAGAGCAGGCACTGAGGAACCCCTTTTTGCTCTTCTCGGTGGCGACCTTGCCCTTGCTGATGGCGTAAACGCAGATCGCTGGCTAGAGTGGGTTCAATCGTGGAGTCAATATGCGGTATCTCCATCTGGACTATCAATTCCCATGATTCCTGTAATCGGGAACCATGAGGTAAAAGGGGCAGCCTATCGTCCCACCAATGCGCCCGGACGAGAGGACGCACCTTTTTTCTACAGCCTCTTCTTGGGAATGGAGCAGGGCAGTCGGTTTGCAGTAGATTTCGGCTCTTATCTTACCGTGATCGGACTCGACTCCGGTCATACCGAAAACGTCGCCTCACAGACTCCCTGGTTGAAGGAGGCCCTTGGTAAGAGAGGAGATGTTACCTCCAAGTTCGTCAGTTACCATCGCCCAGCGTGGGGAACCGGGGCTAAGCCTGATGCGGTAGAAATACGAAAGGCGTGGTGTCCAGTATTTGAGGAGTATGGGGTTGATGCGGTTTTTGAGAGTGATCACCATGTCTACAAGCGAACGCATCGGCTGACCGGAGGCGAGCGCGATGACACAAACGGGGTCCTCTACCTCGGTGATGGAGCCTGGGGAGTACGCACAAGAGCGGTCGCGGCGGACGTCAAGCGGACCAGACCGTTCCTCGCCNAGGCTGAATCCGTAAATCACCTCATCAAGGTAATCCTGCGTAAAGNGGCAATCCAGTTTCAGGCTCTTACGGCTTCAGGTGTCCTCATCGATTCTACAGAGATCATTCGAGGGAATCAAAAATAAGGACGCCTTAGTAATGGCCGGGAGAGGGCGCCCCTTGATGTGACGAGTGTTGGGTATATTTAGCTCGACGAGGCATCGAGANTTTTAAGACNCTCTNGCTGTNTGACTTAGCACTCCGTATAGATTGATCAGATGAAGCCAGCACCCAAACTATTAGGCCCGATACTACTCGTTTTTTCCTGCNCCATNCCNGNGGCTGCGGAANANCTCCNAGGNATTGANGCCCAGNTNCNAGGNGAGTGGATNNCCTACCGTGGAGATCAGATTTGATATCNGGAAAATCACAAAGGATAAAGCGACCCAGACCTTTTATGAGTGGAACGGTAAACTTCTCTACGAGAGAACTTCTGATCTGAAGGTCAAGGTTATCGGGTCTGGTGAAAGGAAGACCCTAATCGGCAAAGGCGCGGAGTGGTACTACCTCGCGGGAGGGAAGAAGCCGGAAAATGCGCTTTGGACGACGCTGTCTTTTGATGCGGACAACGAGGGATGGAAGAAAGGCCCTGCCGGGTTTGGGTATGCGGACAATGACGATGCGACAGCCCTCGACGACATGCAGGATAAATACCTTTCGGTCTTTATTCGGAGGGAGTTCGACATTCCGCAAGGGTCTGACTTGAAAGGACTGAGTCTTCGCATTAATTACGATGACGGATTTGTTCTCCACGCCAACGGGCGGCGTCTCTTCGCCTCGAGCAACGTGTCGGTTGATGAAGAAAGCGGGGAAGTCACGGTGGGCAATCACGAGGCTAACGGGTTAGAGTCCTTTTCCCTTGGGGACTTCAGCGGGGTCTTTAAGGAGGGCCGGAATGTGATCGCGATCGAGGGTATCAATGCGACCTTGGATAGTAGTGATTTCACCCTCGACCCGCAGGTCCTGATTGGAAGAGCGGCAAAATTTGTAGAGACCAACCGGCAGGAAAAACATGAAACTGAACAGACTGACTGGTTCTTTAATAACCGAGCCTGGAATGGGAAGGTCGACAACCTCCAGATCTGGTCGAGGGCACTTGCCGATAGTGAGGTAGGAACTCTCTGGAATGGTGGGAAAGGCACCGCCAAAGTTACCGGTAACCTGACCAATGGCTTAGTGGGCCACTGGCCTTTTGATGGGGACTTCAAGGATGTCAGTGGAAACGGGAGACACGGTACGGCCAAGAATTCCCCGCCATTCGTGACCGGTAAGATAGGACAGGCGCTGGACCTCAATGGTGAGGATCAATACATTCTGTTAGGGGGGGAATCTGCAGATTATACCCCGGAAGGCGGGAGCATCACTGTTTCTGTCTGGTTCAGTCCTGATGGCTTCGACAAGCGTTGGCAGACTTTGATCGCGCTCGGCGACGGAGGTTGGGGTGATTGGCGGATCCATCGGCAAGCTTTGACAAAAAAAATGCAATTTGTGGGCGTGCGTCAGGTCGAGAGCACCGTGCCTGTCCTTGACGGAAAGATGCATCACCTTGTGGCTATCGCCGAAAAGGGTAAAGGTGTAAGACTCTTCATCGATAACCAGATGGTGAGTAACAATCTGCCCGCTGAAGAGGCGGATGACTTCGCTGGAATCCCTCCGGACAAGGACGAACAGGTGCCAGCTGTCGGGGCAAACCTTCAGGGTCCAATATTTCGCAAGACACCTCTTGAAGGAGAATTTATTCCGATGGAAGGGTCACTTCGCGTAGCTGCGACCTCAGGATTTCAAGGATGGGGCAGCGGAAATGCAAACTCTTACTCTGGGCTCTATAGAAATGTCGACCATCCCGAAGAGGCTCTCCTTATTGCCGCCCGAAGTGGCAACTTCAAGAAAGTTGATTCGCTATTGAAAGCCGGAGTTGATCCTAATTTTGCCTCACAAAATTCCTATAATGCTCTTGGGTATGCTGCCGCAGGCGGGCACCTTGGTATAATCGATCTGCTACTGAAGAATGGCGCTGATGTGAATAAGCAGGCACGTCATATGAAAAACGCACTGAATGTAGTCGCCGGAACTCCGCATGTTGAAGCAGCGAAGTTGCTCGTTGCTAGCGGTGCAAAGATCATTTCCACATGGAGTGGGAATTCGATACTCCATGAAGCTGTTTTCTGGAAGCAACCTGAGATGCTTGAATTCATCCTTAGCGATTTAAAGATGGACGTTGACACAAAAAACGACAACGGGGCTACCGCTCTGCACTTTTCCATCTGGAATATGTGGTCCGGAAATCGTGAAGGTAATAAGCCCTACTTGGAAGGAATGAACACACTCCTCAAGCATGGAGCGGATCCTGGTTTGAAGTTTAAAATCAATGATGAAAGTCAGAGTGCATTAGAGCTGGCAAAATCCAGGGGTCTTGATGAAGTCGTGGCTCTTCTTGAAGGGCGCTGAAAGACTAATAGATTGTGGTAGCTTAGTCCAATATTTGAGACCTGACCGCACCTCTGGAAAAGGTGAATGTTGCCTCACCGAGAGAAATGCCCACCGCTCCGATATGATTAACTTCCTTCGACTCAGGTCCACAGCTGATGCTGGTGGAGTGATCTTCAGTCCCAACTGCCAGAGACAAACGTTCGAAATAACTGGAAGATTTCCCGCGACGTGATGGCAACACCTAATAAATTTATAGTTCAAACCAAAATGTCCAACCTCAATAAAAGTTGTTAATATGAAAAAAGCACTAAACTCATTTTGTCTGATACCATTCGTTTTTTCCTGCACCATGTCCGTGGCTGCGGAAGAACTCCCAGGAATTGAGGCCCAGGTTCGAGGTGAGTGGATTTCCTACCGTGGAGATAGATTTGATATCAGGCGCATTACTGCAGACAAGGTTACCACTAACTTCTATGAGTGGAATGGCAGACCTCTCTACGAAAGAACTTCAAATTTGAAGATGGAAGTTCTCGGTTCGGGCGAAAGGAAGACGGTTGTAGGGAAGGGCGCGGAGTGGCATTACCTTGCTGGCGGGAAGGCTCCCGAGGATTCCCTCTGGACTACACTGTCCTTCGATGCGGATAAGGGAGGATGGAAGAGAGGACCTTCCGGGTTTGGGTATTCGGATGACGACGACGCCACAATCCTGGACGATATGCAGGACAAATACCTCTCTGTCTTTATCCGGCGTGAATTCGAAATCCCGAAGGGCGCTGACATGAAAGGATTGAGTCTCCTAATCAACTATGATGATGGATTTATTCTCCATGCCAACGGAAGGCGCCTCCTGAGTTCGGATAACGTCTCAGTTGATGAGGAGAGTGGGGAAATCACGGTGGGTAACCATGAGGCCAGTGGAGCTGAATCGTTCTCGCTTGCCGATTTTGCTGGAGTCTTCAAGGAAGGCAGGAATGTCATCGCGATCGAGGGGATCAACGCTACGCTGGATAGCAGTGATTTTACTCTTGAACCGCAGATCGTGATTGGGGGATCTGGGCGATTTGTTGAAAGTAACCGGCAAGAGGTCCACGAGACCTTTCTTACGGACCATTATTTCAAGGATCGGGCGTGGAATGGAAAGATTGACAATCTCCAGATCTGGAGCCGTGCCCTCGCTGAGACCGAGGTTGCTGCCTTGTGGAACAGCAGCAAAGGTCTTGCGGCAATATCCGGAGATCTGGCGGAAGGACTTACAGGTTATTGGGCCTTCGACGGTGATTTGCGGGACTCCAGTGGTAATGAGCGGCATGGGAAAGGCCATGGAGACCCCCAGTTTGCCAACGGACAGCTCGGAAAGGCGTTGCATTTAAATGGCGAGGACCAGTATGTGGTTCTTGGGGGAAATCCCGCCGACTATTCCCCAGAAGATGGAAGCATCACAATTTCGCTCTGGTTTAGCGTAGGCGGGTTCGACAAGGCGTGGCAGACCTTGGTGTCGCTGGGGGATAGTGGGTGGTCCGACTGGCGGATCCACCGGGCTAATCGGCAGGGATCCCTAGGGTTTATCGGAGCAAGAGGAGTCGAAAACAAAGCCCAAGTGGCAGATGGCAAGTTGCATCATCTTGTTGCCATAACAGAGAAGGGGCGGGGAGTGTCTCTTTACATTGATAACAAAGCCGTAGTAAACAATCCAGATCCAGACCAGGCAGCTAACTTTGCTGGTCTTTCCGGAGATCCCGACAAGCAGCTGCCTGTCGTCGGAGCGAATTTGCAGCGCAAAATCCGTTTGGCCCAACCGCTTGTTGGAGAATTCGTCCCGAACCAGGGTTCTCTTCGTGTGTCTACTGATGCTGGCCATACTTATTCTGGTGTCTATCGCCGGACTGATCACCCGGAAGAAGCGCTTTTGATTGCCGCTCGGGCAGGCGATCTGAAAAAAGTGAAGTCGCTTGTCAACGACGGGGTCGATCCAGACGTAACATCCGTAAACTCCTATACCGCCCTAGCGTATGCTGCCGCTGGCGGTCACCTCGAAATGATGCAGTTTTTGATAGAGAAGGGTGCTGACGTCAACAAACCATCCCGATTCAAGAAAACCCCTCTTTGTGTGGTTGTCGGAACTCCGCATCTGGATGCCGCTAAGTTTCTGGTATCAAAAGGAGCCAAGGTCACTCTTATGAATAATAACTTCGGGTTGACACACGAGGCCGTGTTCTGGAGACAGCCGAAGATGTTAGATTTTGTTTTGAACGAACTAAAGGTTGATCCCAATCTCAAGGCTCCAAACGGATCTACCGGACTCCATTGGGCGATTTGGCGTCAGATTCCCGGGGAGGATTTGCACAATCAGGTTTATCTCGAACTGATTAAGGTATGTTTGGAAAATGGGGGAAATCCCATGCTTCGCTTTACCCAGGGTGATCAGGAGCTGAATGCACTTGAGAGTGCTGCTGAGAAAGGACTCGAAAAGTCCCTCGCAATGCTGAAGAAGCACATGGCGGAGAAGGAAAACTGATCAGACAACAGTTCGCTGGATCCGAAAGTCCACGTCTGAGCGTCGCACTACCGGAAACTTAGGACTAGGCTCTGCCTGTGCTCGCTTGTGGGGCCTGGTAGATCCGGAGCCGCTCGACCTCCTCGACCAGTTGGAAACCATTCTCCTCAAGGAGTACTCGGCAGACAATCCGTTCGCGCTCACGCTCGCAGTCGTGGAGGGCAATGAAGCCTCCCGGCTTGAGAGCGCAGCTCGCGGCGTAGGTGCTCTGGTGTCGTCCATAGGTGGGCCCCCATGGAGCATCTACGAAGACACAGTCCCACTCTTTGTTGAAGGGAGCGTTCTCTAGGGCGGGTAGAGCGACCTTGTCGGCGGCAAAACCCGTCTTTTCCCACTCCTCGAAGCGCTGCTGGTAGCTTGTGCTCAGGATATGCTCCTTGCCGATCTCCTCCCCGATACGATGGATCCACTCTTCGTTGTTCTCGAGAAAGAGGGTGGGGTTCCCGTGGTTCACTCTGCGCCACGCAGCTGAATCCCGGCCCACCCCGAACACGAGCAGTCGGCAGGACTCAATGCGCTGCACGCGGCGGGCGAAGGCGGAGTATTCCCTGAGCGTACAGCTATTGGGCTGTCCCCCTATTCCGGCAAAAATCTCCTCAGGGGTGGTGTCCATGATCAACTGCAGCCTTGAAATCAGATTTCGGGATAGACCCAGGGGCCGCGGTAGTCGCGTTTGAGAAGCTTGTTAGCGGCAGGGTCGTTGATGACCTTCTCCGTAGCACCATCCCACTGAATACTACGTCCCAGTTTCAGTGACATCATGCCAAGCATCGGCAAGACCGAGGAACGGTGGGAGGATTCCAGCCCGCAGACGGTCTCCTCGCCGCTCTCGATCCCATCGATGAAATTCTGCCAGAGTAGCTTGAGATTGTGTCCATCCGGTTCCTGGAGCTGTGAATCCTGGTGGATCACCTTGTCCCGGGAATTGGCAGGGTAGTAAGTCCATCCATCACGCCAACCCATGTGGAAGACCCCATTTTCCCCGTAGAAGTAGCATCCAATTTTATGTTTTTCTGAGGGATTTTCCGCGTAGCGGCGATGTTCCCAGGTGGCAGTGAAGGATTCGAACTCGTAGACCGCGACCTGGGTGTCCGGGGCATCGGTGGTCTGTTCAGAGTCGTTCAGGACAGGCGCTCCCCGGACGGGCCGCCCGCCCGTGGAATACACGCGCTTGGGAAATTTTTCCTCGGTCCACCAGAGAACCTGGTCGAGCCAGTGCACCCCCCAGTCTCCGAGAATACCGTTGGCGAAGTCGAGGAAATGGCGGAACCCACCGGGGTGGATTCGGCTGTTGAAGGGACGAAGAGGTGCTGGTCCACAATACATGTCCCAATCCATTCCCTTCGGAGGCTCCTCGTTGGGACGAGCTTGTTCTTTTCCTCCGCGTCCGGCAACGAACATGCGCACCATGCCGACCTTTCCAACTTTTCCACTCCTGAGAAAATCCATTCCGGAGACGTGGTGAGGCCCGATTCTTCGGTGGAGGCCAACTTGCACGGTTTTCCCGGATTGGGTGGCCGCGTTGAGCATGGCCCGGCTTTCCTTGATAGTATGGCCGGTGGGTTTTTCCACGAACACATGCGCGTCCGCCTGCACAGCTGCAATTGTCTGCAGGGCATGCCAGTGATCGGGGGTGGAAATGATGACGATCTCCGGTTTTTCCTTCTCGAGGAGTTCGCGATAATCCTTGTAGGTCTTTGGTTGTGTGCCTGAGAGATCCTGAACCTCCTCGGCGGCAACCTCAAGGGCATCGTCTGATACGTCATTCAGGGCGACCACCTGAATAGTACCCGAGGCCATGGCCTCCCTGAGGATGTTCATACCCCACCACCCGGATCCAATCAGGGCGGCGCGGTATTTTTTTCCGGACTTACCCGGCCGGGCGAGCAGGGGAACCTGAGTTGCCATGCCGGTTGCGGCAGCGGTATTGACGAACGCTCTGCGATTCATGGATGGAATGGGCTGCGGTTGTGTCAGCACCCGATTCAATACAATTTACCAGCTCACGCAAACCAGAGTTCCGTCTGAATTGCGGGCGTAGAGTTTCCCATGGGCAACGACAGGAACGGTCCAGCATTTTCCATCGAGTATTTTGCCTTTCGAGGATGGCTGGAAACCCTCCGGCGAGGCCGGAGCAACCCAGAGGGTGCCGCCATGATCCAGGACGAGGAGTTGATTCCCGACAGCCACGAGCGAACCGAATCCACACTGGTCAAAGTCCCACTTTACCGCACCGGTCTTCCAGTCAAGGCATCTCAGGCTGGCTTTTTCGTTGGAGTCGCCATCGATTCCGTAGAGGAAGTCACCCACAAGGAGGGATCCGCTGAACTGGTTTCGCAGGTTCTTGTTCTTCCAGAGGGTTTCCACCTTTCCGCCGCTGGTTTCCAGCAGGGCGCATCCCTTGTTGTAGCCCGACGAGATAAACACCTGGCTATTTTTCATAATGGGATCGGCGGCGTTGACACCGTAGCGGGTGATCCAGCGGTGGCTCCAGAGCTTCCTTCCAGTCTCGCGATCGACTGCGAGGTAGGCCTTGCCGTTGGAGAGAAGGAGGCCCTGGCCTGAATCGAGCTCGACCGGTAGCGGGGTGGAATATCCGGGGTCACCGCGATCGGACTTCCAGAGGATCTTCCCATCCGACTGTCGCAGGGCCATGCCAGCGCTACCGACATTGAGGAAGATGGTGTCCCCGACCAGAGTCGGCGAACCATTGAATCCCCAGGTGGGAACCCGGACCTCGGCTTCATCCCGGAGCTGCTTCTTCCAGAGGATCTTCCCGTTCGTTGCCTGAAAGCAGAACAGGTCTCCCCACTTGGAGAGCAGATAGACTCGGCCGTCCTTGACCGAAGGGGTGGCGCCGGGACCACCCTCATAAAACTTGTCACCTAGGTCTGAGGGAAAGGAATACTTCCAGAGAGTGGATCCGTCCCCGGTATTTACACAGAAAAGCGTATCCTGCCCGTCCCGGTGCCCCGTGGTAAAGAGGCGGTCTCCGACCACGGAGCAGGAAGCGAAACCAGTGCCTGCCTCGATTTTCCATCTCACCTTCCCGCCTATGTTCCGAAGGGCCTCAGCAGGAAGGACTTCATTTGAGATACCGTTTCGCTGCGGTCCTCGCCAGTGGGGCCAGTCACCGCCGGGGCTGGGAAGAGCCAGAAAGAGGAACCAGAGAAGCAGCAGGGAGATCCGAAACGTCAGGGCGGTTGACTTCATGGGTGAATTAGGTGGTGCACGCTGCCAGCAGCCGAAAGCGGCGTCACTCCTAAACCTTGGGGCGGTCGATCGGGCTTACTTGCGGGCCACCGCGAGAAGAGTTTGAAATCCCGGAGGTGCTTCTTCCCGGTCAGCGATCACAGTTTCAATCTCCCTGAAACCCGCTCCCTCAAGGAGTCCTGCGATCTCCACTTCTGCGAATCCGAGGTGGGTGTCAGCGTAGAGCTCGCGAGCCTGTTCGAACGAGTGTTGGAGGAGGTCCATAATCATCACCCTTCCTCCGCCCCGGAGGATCCGGTAGACTTGCCGGAGGGCCCGCGAAGGGTTTGATGCATGATGGAGGGCCTGACTGAGGACGGCGAGGTCAGTCGAGTCATCCTCGATTGGAGGCGACTCGATGTCTCCGAGACGGTATTCTAGGTTCCCAAGACCGTTTTCGGCAGCGGTTTTTGTTCCGTAAGCCACCATCTTTTCCGAATGATCGACGGCGATGACCCGCTCAGCCTTCTGTGCGAGGAGCTGTGCGAGGGTTCCCTCACCTGCTCCGAGGTCGGCAATGACCTTGAAATCAAGGACTTTGAGGAGTCCCTCAGCCAGTGCTTTCCAAGATCTTCCCGGAACGTAGTGCCGTCCAAATTTGCCAGCGAGTTCGTCAAAATAGGCCCGGGTGCGGTCCTTCCGCTTGTGGAGGACGTGTTGCAGGGAGGCGAGATCCCTGTCCCGGCCCTCAAGTTCGGCCCCGGCCCGTCGGCCAATATCCAGTAGTTCTTTTTCCGGCTGCGCCGAGTAGATATTGTTCTTTCCAGAGCGCTGGACCGAAACGAGAGAGGCCTTTTTCAATTGGGCCAGCTGCGTCGAGATCCGGGATTGGCCCATTCCCAGGATCTCCTGCAATTCTGCAACACTCAGCGACTCCTCGGCGAGCAGGAGAACCAAGCGAAGGCGGGTTGGATCGGCTAGTAATTTGAGCGAATTGAGAATTGACGGCATGGAATCTCAAGCTTACTTCGTATCAACAAATCAAGATCCGTAGATACATTCCAGTCGAAAAAAAAGAAACCTCATGTCGCGTTCATTTATATTTTCGTCCGAGTCGGTAACCGAAGGTCATCCCGACAAGGTGTGTGATACCGTTTCGGATGCGGTGCTTGATGCCTGTCTCGAACAGGATTCCGGGAGCCGTGTTGCCTGCGAAACATTCGTGAAAGACAATGTGGTGGGACTGGCGGGAGAGATCACCACCAGTGCTGTTTTTGATTACGGCCGAGTGGTTGAGGATACCTTGCGGGGGATTGGATATGACGCGGACTATGCGGAAGGAACCGAATATTCCTACACCTGCAAATTCGAAAAGGGCGCCTTCCTGATCAACATGCTAGGGCAACAGTCCCAGGATATTAAGCAGGGTGTCGATGCGGCGGGAGCTGATGGGAAGGAAACCGATGAACAGGGAGCAGGTGACCAGGGAATCATGTTTGGATATGCGACCAATGACACTCCCGAGTTGATGCCTGCGCCGGTGCTCTACGCCCACAGGCTCGGTCAAGAGATGACCCGTCTGCGCAAGGACAGGGTTCACACGTGGCTGCGGCCAGACTCCAAGACACAGGTGAGTATTGAGTATATTGACAACCGGCCAAACCGGATTACAGCAGTAGTTGTCTCCACCATGCACGCCCGGGAAATCACGACACAGGAGATCAGGAGTCTGCTCCGGGCCGACCTGATCGAGAAGGTTCTGCCGGGGGAGCTCCTCACCGACGACACCGAGATCCTGATTAATCCCACCGGGCGCTTTGAGATCGGGGGGCCTGAAGGAGATGCTGGCCTGACAGGGCGTAAGATCATCGTTGACACCTATGGCGGCATGGGACGGCACGGCGGAGGCGCCTTTTCCGGCAAGGACCCTTCAAAGGTGGATCGTTCGGCGGCTTACATGTGCCGGTGGGTTGCCAAAAACATCGTCGCCTCGGGACTGGCCCGGGAGTGTGAATTGCAACTGGCTTACGCTATTGGGCATCCGCATCCAGTGAGCATTAATGTGAATACCTTCGATTCCAACGAAGTAGATGAGGAGCAGATCGAGAGCGCAGTTCAGGAAGTATTTTCCTTCAAGCCCGCAGACATCGTTGATCAACTTGATCTCCTGAGGCCATTCTACCAGACAACAACCAACTACGGTCACTTTGGGCGGGAGGATTCCGGCTTGCCTTGGGAAGAAACCAACCGGGTTTCCGAGCTGCGGAAGGCCGTGACTGCCTGAAAACAGAATCTTTAAAACCAACGAAAGAACATCATGAGTATAACTGCAGAACAACCCCGGGTCCTCCCCCACAAGGTCGCCGATCTAGGTCTGGCCGATTTCGGCCGGAAAGAAATTGAAATCGCCGAATATGAAATGCCCGGTCTGATGGCGGTCAGTGAGAAGTACGGACCCGAGCGCCCCCTCGAGGGAGTAAGGGTGATGGGCTCGCTGCATATGACGATCCAGACTGCGGTCCTGATCGAGGCACTAAAAAACATCGGGGCGGATGTCCGCTGGTGCTCATGCAACATCTTTTCCACCCAGGACCATGCGGCGGCGATTGCGGAGCAGGGAATACCGGTTTTCGCATGGAAGGGGGAGACTCTCGAAGAGTATTGGTGGTGCACGTGGCAGGCTCTTCAATTTCCGAATGGCAAGGGACCCCAGCTCATTGTGGACGACGGAGGCGATTCGACCCTTCTCATCCACAAAGGCTATGAGATGGAGAAAGGAAGCGACTGGGTGGACAGCGCATCCAGTAACGATGAGGAGCAGGTCATTAAGGACCTCCTGAAGAAGATCAGGCTGGATCGGCCGGGTGTATTCCATGAGTGGGTCAAGGATCTTGTGGGCGTCTCGGAGGAAACCACCACGGGCGTGCATCGGCTCTACCAGATGCACCGGGATGGCAAACTTCTGTTCCCGGCAATCAATGTGAATGACTCGGTGACGAAATCAAAGTTTGACAACCTTTACGGCTGCCGTGAGTCCCTGATTGACGGGATCAAGAGGGCGACGGATGTCATGATTTCCGGCAAAGTGGCCGTGGTCTGTGGCTATGGGGATGTCGGGAAGGGCTGTGCCCAGGCGCTGCAGGCTCAGGGAGCGCAGGTGGTGGTGACAGAAGTGGATCCGATCTGTGCCTTGCAGGCCGCGATGGAAGGATTCCGTGTCCTGACTGTGGAGGACACTCTCGGATGGGGGGACATTTACGTAACCACGACCGGCAATTTCAGGATTATCCGGACGGAGCACATGGAGAAGATGAAGGATCAAGCCATCGTCTGCAACATTGGCCATTTCGACAACGAGATCGAAGTCGACAAGCTGAACGAAATGTCGGGAGTGGAGAGGACCAATATCAAGCCGCAGGTAGATAAATACACCTTTCCCGGGGGCAACGCCCTTTACATGCTCGCCGAGGGACGACTCGTGAATCTCGGGTGCGCGACCGGGCACCCAAGTTTCGTGATGTCGAACAGCTTCACCAATCAATGTCTCGCCCAGATTGACCTCTGGCAGACCCGTGGAAGCCGTAAACCCGGGGTTGAGGTTCTCCCCAAGAAACTGGATGAGGAGGTCGCCCGACTCCATCTCGAGAAGATCGGATGCAAGTTGACGGACCTCACACAAGAGCAGGCAGATTACATCGACGTTCCGCCGGAGGGTCCGTACAAGCCAGAACATTACCGCTACTAGGGGAAAACGCCTTGTCACCCGCGGATTCATGTGGATCCCGGGGAGGGCCAGAAACGGGCTGTGCCATGAGCCGGGGGGTTTACATCTGCCCCAGTTGTGGGGACGAGGTAAGAGTGGGACGCCCCTGCCGGGTCTGTTCCAGAATTTCCAGGGCTGCAGAGTCCCGGGGGAGTAAAGCCCGACCTCGAGGCCGAAAGCGCCCCCGGCCACCAGTGCGGCGGAGTTGGGAACAGGAAGAGGAGCACGACGGATTGGACCTCCCAGATGATGACTTTGACTACGATGACTTTGTCGCCCGCGAGTTCGGGGGTCGTGGTCGCAGGGGTCTTATCAGGGTTCGCTGGTATTGGTGGATCACCGCGCTGTCGCTGGTGGTCATCCTGATCCTTCTGTCCGTCAGAGGATTCTGGTGACCCCCTTTACGGCAGTTCCTGAATTGCGAGGTCTTTGAATTGGACCCGCATGTCCTGCCCACCATGCAGCTGGAGTGCAATGTGTCCNTCCTTGAGGCACTTGNCGTCATTGAGCAANTCCGTTACTCTGGTTCCGTTAAGCGAAACAGTGATGTTATCTCCAATTGCCGTGACGAGGAGGTCGGTCCAGGCTCCTGGGGTGACCAATTTCGAGATCACTTCTGGATCCGGTTTTCGGACCCAGGCCCGCATGGAGGTTTCGTAAAGTCCTCCGACCTCCTTGGAATTGTCGACTTCTGCTTGGAAGCCCCGGACACTCACATGGGTGTTCGTCTTGTCGACCCGGAAATAAAAACCGCTATCTCCGCTGCTTACCTTGAATCTTGCCCTGACCCTGAAATTCTTGAAGCGCTTGTTGGTCACGAGAAGCCCATGACGAGGTTCGCTGCGTGGGGAGGTTCCGAGAATGGTTCCGTCCANGACTTCCCACTTTCCCCCGGGAACNNGATGCCATCCGTCAAGGGTTNTTCCGTTAAAAAGGTCTTTCCAGGGTGGCTCCGCCGCGGCAGTGATCGGAGCGAGGAAGATGAGACTGGAGGCAGCAAGTATTCTCATGGGGATAGCGTGGCAGGAGTTTTTCGGATGAGAAGAACGGAACGGCTGGGGCGCGCGGTCCGGGTGATCAGGGCGCTTTCGTTTATCTAGGCTGGTAGGCTTCAGTCGGCTCCGATTGCTCATGCGGCCTTGCCGAAATGAGTACGCAGGACTTGGAGGGACTTTGGGATGGCAGTGAGAGGGTCTTCCTTGCCCTCAAACTCAAGGGAAACATATCCCTTGAAGCCGGCGGTCTTCATGATCCCGGCAATACGGGCATAGTCGAGATCGAGGGTATACCAGCGTCCGCCGCCAAAGTAGGTTTTNCATTGCATCAGGACCGTCCGGTCTGCCAGTTGCGACAGTCTCTCGTAGGGATCTTCAAGGAAATTACCGGTGTCCAGCGTGACTTGGAGCCATTCTGAATTAACCGCATCAACAACTCTGTTGATGCCTTCCGGGGTAACCCCAAGGCCCCAATGGTTCTCCAAACCCATGACCACGCCCCGTTTTGCGGCCTCTGGAACAAGGGACTCATAGGCCTCGATCACCCACTCGTAGGCATCTTTCTCGGTATAACCCGGGAGAGGATCTTCAATGCCNCGCTTTGCCATGAGATCATCGAAGTTCTTGGAGGTGCCCCAGGTGCCTGAGTTTACGCGCATGGTAGGGATGCCGAGGCGGTAGGCCTGCTCGAGGCATGCAATAGTGTGGTCGACGTTTTGCTTTCGCCGCTCCTTGTCCGGGGAAAGAAAGCCCTGATGAGTNGAATAACCCATGAGGTCCAGACCAAGAACAAAGGCATGACGTTTAATTTTCTGGAGGGTGGCGTTGTCGTATGACTCCAACTGGCGTTGGAGGATTTCAAGACCGTCGAAGCCCATCCGGGCAGCGTGCTCCAGATTGGAATGAAGTGACCGCAATTCTTGGCGACGAAATCCCCAGAAAGAATAGGAAGACACCCCGATNCGGTTTGGACCCGCGTGCGGGGGTNTGGAAATTGCGTTCTCCGGCGAGGCCTTCCCGGGTGAATCAACTGCGGAAAGCGTATTGACGGAAGCTGCGGTGCTGCCCGAGGTGGCGAGGAAAGTGCGACGGTTCATCATGCAAGTGTCGGGGATCTCGTGGAGGATCCAAGTGGTAATGTGAGAGCTATTCCAGCTCCAGACGGTAGCGCTGGATGGAAGGATCCACCTCCCGGGCCCATCTGTCTATGCCTCCTTCAAGAGCGAGCGAGTTCTTCAGGCCGTGGCCGTGAAACCATGCACAGCGATCGAGTACGTCCCGGCCTCGGTGGTCGTAAAGGACAATGGTTTCATCGGGANGCTTTGCGAAGAGATCGTTCTGCAGTTCCTGAGTGAGGAATATCGATCCGGCAAGACGGACGGTGTCGTGCTCCTCCCTGCTCCGGATATCGAGGAGAAGAAATTTCTCGTCGATCTTGATTCGCTCTTGCAGGNNCACGGGGCTGATGANCAGGGCTTGATCCCGCTGGTGGCTGGNGAGAAGGGCCTCGATAGCTTCCTCTACCGCAATGTCGTTGCGGGCGCAGACTTCAGCGAGGGTCTCGTCATCCCGGTAGGAGCACGACTGGCATCCTCCGACATGATAGGCAGCGAACAATGTTCGCCGCGCGCCCGGAAGGAGCGCAAGGAGATCCTCCATCCGCTGGGAAGCGCTTATTTTTATTTCCCCGGCCACGGAATAAGCATGGCGAAGTCCGGGACGATTTCCAGTGTTTGTGTTGAAAGAAATCTCCGTATAATGGCTGCGCGATGGAGAATGACCGGGAGCCGAGGATTTACCTCCTGCCCAACTTGATGACTGCTGGAAACCTNTGCTGTGGGTTTTTTGCAGTTCTCACGATTTTCAAGGGCATGCAGATGCCCGAGTTCGGAGACGCCAAGCACTATTATGAGACGTCTCTTCTGTTGATTTTCGGGGCGTGTCTCTTTGACCTGCTGGATGGCAGACTAGCGCGACTTGGTGGTCAGGAGTCGGACTTCGGGCGGGAGTTCGATTCGCTGGCAGATCTCGTGTCCTTTGGTATGGCGCCCGCGTTGCTTTGTTCCAAGGCGGTGCTTTTGAATCTGGAGTTGCCGGAAGGTCTTCAGAGGGCGGAGCCCGGTGTTGGTTGGGCTATTGCGTTCATCTATCTCCTTTGCGGGGCGATTCGTCTCGCACGCTTCAACTGTCTGGCGATTCTGGGTTCAGAGGAAGACCTCAAGACCTTTCGGGGCATTCCAATTCCGATGGCTGCCGGGTTCATTGCCTCCCTGACGTTCCTTATAATTTATTTTCACGATAACGATCGTGAGCTTGGTGCATGGAACTGGGTGATGGCTGGAGCCATGCTGGGACTCTCTTTCCTGATGATCAGCGATATCCGTTACCCGAGTTTNAAGAAAGTGGGCTGGAGCACGAGAGCAAGCATCCCCCTCCTTGCGGTAGGAACGATTTTCGTGGGCGCCACGATTGTATTTTTCCAGGTCCTGCCAGCGGTATGGTTTTCTGCCTACCTGATCTATGGCCTCGTACGGCCGGTGCTCTCGGCAAAGAGGCGTCAGGCCGTAGAGGAGGTGCTNGATGCAGAGGCGGAACAAAACAGCGAGGAGACCCCTTAGGGCAGGCCGCCTTTTGCTACGTATCTCTTTACTATTTGACTTCATTAAAAATAGTGAATAAGCTTTNNNNCAGCTGTTCCCATGCTTCCCACTCACCACGCTCGGTTTATTGTGGTGGCGGCCCTGATGCTCTTGTGCTCGGGCACCGTCCTNAGGGGCAGTGTCCACACCATCCGTAAGGGAGAGACTCTCTATGCGCTCTCCCTGAAATATAAGACATCTGTTTCTCGGCTGATGTCGCATAATGGCATCAAGGACCATCGGAAGCTTCAGATTGGACAGAAAATCAGAATCCCCGGTTCCAGTTCTTCGGGGTCCTCAAAGACAGTCACCAAGTCCACGCCAACGGGATCAACTGTTGGCAGGGGAAGGACCGTCATAATCGATCCGGGGCACGGAGGAAAAGACTGGGGCGCCTACCGGGCCGGCGTCCGGGAGTCCTCCCTGAACATGAAGGTCGCGAGTAAGCTTGAGTATTATCTCAAGCAGCACGGATTCAGGGTTGTCATGACCCGGAGAAGTGACTCCTTCCTTTCGCTCTCCCGTCGCGCATCAATCGCAAACCGATACCGGAATGCAATCTTTGTCAGTATCCACTTCAACGCCACCCGGAATACTTGGGTGCGGGGGGCGGAAACTTTTTACGCCGGAGCAGCCGGGAGACAACTGGCATCCTCAATCCACCGTGAGCTGGCTGGGAAGTGCAGGATGAAAAACAGGGGCGTCCGTTTTGCCCGCTTTGCGGTCCTCGTGCAGACGAAGTGTCCCGCGGTATTGGTAGAGTGTGGGTTCATCAGTAATTCCAGTGAGCGTGCGCGGTGCGTGACAAGCTCATTCCAGACTACTGCAGCAAGGGCGATCGCTGATGGAATTCGCAAGTACCGCTGGCGCTAAACAGGCCCGGCGAATGGTAAGGATCTCACCCCGTCAGACCCGGAGCGTGGACTGAATCTCCTCTGCCGCATCAACGAAGGACGGATAGAGCGGCTCCCATCCTGTATTCCTTATCTTTTCGTTACTGACCCGTTTGTGCGTNCACGCTCTCTTGCGATTTTGCGGGCGTGGACCGCTAGGGGGTGGAGGAACATCAAAGAGTGCTGCTAGTGCTTGATAACAATCACCCTGATGAAGAGGTGAGGAGTCGCAGACATTATAGACTTCGCCAACACACTCTGGGTTGGTCGCGAGGTGAAGGAGGGCATCAGAGGCGTCGTCCCGATGAATCTGATTGAGAAACCGTCGTCCGTCCTCCTCGATTACTGCATCACCACGCAAAAGGCTGCTGAGAATGGCGCTGCGCCCGGGTCCATAGATTCCTGCCAGACGCGCGACTGTCCCGTTTGCTGAAAGAACCTGTGATTCGGCCTCGAGGAGAACCTGACCTGTTTCTCTTACGGGCTCCGTGGGGGACTCCTCGGTAACCACCGATCCATCTGTCTGGTGATAAACGGACGTACTCGAGGTAAAAACAAGGCGGGTCCCGGAAAATGTCGAGGAGAGGTGGCGGGTACCTTCGAGAAACACAGTCCTGTAGGCCTCTACTCCACCTCTCCCGGAGGAGGCTGTGAATATGATNGAGGAAGGAAGAGGAATTGTTGATCGGAGGTTTGTGACTTCCAAGGACTGCGAAAGATCGCAGGCGATCGATCCGTTCTCGCCCGACTTCGAAAGGCGGGTGACCTCCCAGCCTGATTTGATTGCGCGCCGGGCTGTTTCCTCACCGAGGTAGCCGCAGCCGGCGATAAGAAGATGACCTTTCATGTGCAGGGCAGGAAACCGTAGACATCCTGGAGAGGACAGGGAAGGCCGAACCCTCTGCGGTGAAAGCTGTCCCTAGTGCGGCGTTCTTTGTGAGCCATAGTATGTTGTTAGTCCCGCGAGGATTGCATCCCGATATTCGCGATAGATCGATTTCCTTATCGATCCCGCTACTTCGCGCATACCCTCATAGTCTCCCTCCTGAATACGCTGGTAGACCTCCTTGTTGTTCATGACGTAGGGCTCAAAGAAGAGAACCGGACATTGATAGAGGCGGTTGGCGAGCAGATTGCGGGCCCACAAGGCTGGTCCCAGTCGCTTGGCCGGCCTTCCTATGCTGTAGAGGTAGGCCGGGAGCCCGGTGGCTGCGAGGAACGAGGTGGCCAATGCTTTCGCCAGGGCCGCTTCCTCTTCGTGCGTTCTCTGGAAGATTTTGTGCATCAGCTCAAAGCGCTCATCCTCATGTGCGATCTCGCTATCGAGGTAGGCACCATGCAGGATCATATGGAAGTGGTTCCTCGGGGATAGCTCCGGCATCGTCGGGATCGGGCCCCATCTCTCGGCATTGAAATGGAGGCAGAGAACTATGTCGGGCCTGATTGTATTATTGACGAGGGAAGCGCGGGCCCGGATTTCTGCAGTGCGGTAAAAAAGTCTCTGGGAGAGGGACAAAATCTTAGCTTCAGGTGCCCCGCTCAGGAGTCGTCGGGCATAAAACCGCAGGTCGTCAGGGCGGAGATTCGTGACGGGATCCGGGGTCGAACGGACAAGGGTGACGAGGGCCCCGAGGGACTCCAGTTCAGGAGCGAGAAGTTTGGCAGTGAGAAGAGTCATGTCGCCTTCAGTGACCGGGTCGGTGTCGGCAATCTGATACCATCGCTCTTCCATCCGGGCCCAATCACCTCCGATATGGCCCGGATCGATCGCGATTCGTAGGCCGTCAAGTGGCCGATCTTCCGGGGCAGGGGGCAGTTCACATGCGGGTCGCCAGTAGCGCGGCGGCTGGCTTCGGGCGGGCCCCTGTGCGAAGGTGACCCGGGGAATGTCCTGCGAGATCGTTGAGGTGACCTTGACACCTTCTGAGTTGATATCGAAGTGGAGGTTCGGTCCCAGGAGATAGATATCGTGGAGAGCGGTTTCAAATTCATCAAGGGACAGGACACCGTTGTATTGCGTCAGGGTATTCCATTCTGGGGTCGTGCCGAGATTCGCCAGTCTGGGATCGGGATCCGGGATCGTTGAGTGAATTTCAGGTCCCTGAGATATCTGGAGCCAGAGGTAGATGCTGCCAATGATCAGCACGGCTCCCAGAGAGCAGAGGATGGAGGGCTTCCGCAGGCAGCTTGGCATGGCGACGAGTAAATCCTGTTGTCGTCCGGCGGGGACCTGATTGACTTTTCGAGGTGGCCGCCGGCCGGAAGTTGTATACCATATATTTTNGAAAATGATCAGGATCCTCTTTCTGGGCGATGTGGTTGGTGAACCTGGTCGAAAGGCGGTCATAGCCCGGCTTGCGGGGTTAAAGGAGGAAGAGGACATCGATTTCATTGTNGTTAATGGCGAAAATGCTGCTGGTGGACGGGGAATCACCTCGAAAATTTCCATTGATCTCCTCCGGNCAGGGGCAGCGGTGATCACAACGGGGGACCATGTGTGGGACCAGAGAGAGATCGTCGATTATTTTCCCACGGAGCCGCGTCTCCTCCGGCCCGTCAATTATCCCGAGGGGGCCCCGGGGGCAGGAAGCGTAGTGCTTGAGACCCCGAAGGGTAAGATAGGAGTCATCAACGCACAGGGCAGGGTGTTCATGACCCCCCCTCTCGAAAGCCCTCTGGACGGGGTTGAAGCGGTAGTCGAATCCATGCGGGCGGACGGGGTCCGCGTCATANTGCTCGATTTTCATGCCGAGGCGACCAGCGAGAAAATTGCCATGGGCCGGGCGATGGATGGAAAAGTCTCTCTGGTCGTTGGAACCCACACCCATGTCCAGACTTCGGATGATCAGATTTTCCCCGGCGGAACCGCTTATTTGACGGACGCAGGTATGTGCGGACCCGCAGAATCGGTCCTCGGACGCGAGATTGCGTCCGTGGTCTGGCGCTTGCGGACGGGAATGCCTACCAGATTTCCGGTAGCTAAGGGCCCGGTGCGGATTTGTGGGGTGATCGTGGGGGTGGATGAGGAAAGTGGTAAGGCGATGGAGGTAAAACGGGTTGATGAATTACATTCNGGGCCCAATAACGGACCCGAAATGGGTTAATTTGCAGTTAAAACAGGCCCTGAGTGAAAGGTAGAGGGCNGATCCNGGGTGCGCCCGGGATATAAGAGCGTGGGCCCCCCTGATTTGGGGAGTTTTAACTAATTTCTTTCCATTCTACTTTTTTTTTGACAGCGTAGAGGGCTTTGATAGGTTCCGCCCGCTTTTGGCGGCGCTGGCCATTTCCTTCTGGGGCACATTAAACCTATCTCAGGGGTGAACTGTCCACGCGTCGCAGGAAGCAAAATACCTCGCTCATGTAGCTCAGGGGTAGAGCGCGTCCTTGGTAAGGACGAGGTCGCGGGTTCAATTCCCGCCATGAGCTTTGAGCGAAGAGAATAAAAGATCCACAGGAAGCAAGCATATGGCCAAAGAACAGTTTGAACGGACCAAGCCTCACGTAAACGTCGGCACGATCGGTCACGTCGACCATGGAAAAACCACCCTTACCGCCGCCATTACGATGGTCCTAGCGGAGAAAATGGGGAGCGGTGACGTCAAGGCTTACGACGAAATCGACGCCGCTCCGGAGGAGAAAGAGCGGGGTATCACTATCTCGACAGCTCACGTCGAGTATGAGACCGATAATCGTCACT
Source organism: Roseibacillus sp. (assembly GCA_002723015.1). Next base: position 28,281 of record PBNG01000020.1, read on the forward strand.
ATGCACACGTCGACTGCCCCGGGCATGCCGATTACGTGAAGAACATGATCACGGGCGCGGCCCAGATGGACGGAGCGATTCTGGTTGTCTCTGCTGCAGATGGCCCAATGCCGCAGACAAGGGAGCACATCCTTCTTGCGAGGCAGGTGGGTGTTCCCGCAATTTGTGTCTACCTGAACAAGACTGACCAAGTTGATGACGAGGAGCTTCTTGAGCTGGTCGAAATGGAGATTCGTGAGCTGCTCGGCCAATATGAATTCCCCGGCGATGATATCCCGATCGTGAAGGGCTCAGCCCTGAAGGCGATTGAGGGCGATGCCGGCCACAAGGAGTCAATCCTGAAGCTGATGGAAGCAGTTGACTCCTACATTCCGGAGCCAGAAAGGCCCGTCGACAAGGATTTCCTGATGCCCGTTGAGGACGTCTTCTCCATTGAAGGCCGGGGCACGGTAGCTACTGGTCGTGTGGAGCGGGGAATCATCAAGAAAATGGAGGAGGTTGAGATTATCGGGATCAAGGATACCCAGAAGACCACGATCACCGACATTGAGATGTTCCGCAAGCTGCTCGACGAAGGACGCGCGGGTGACAATGTTGGTCTGCTTGTGCGGGGTGTTAAAAAGGAGGAGATCGAGCGTGGGCAGGTTATCGCCAAGCCCGGCTCTGTCACGCCTCATACCAAGTTCGAGGCAGAAGTCTACGTTCTCTCCAAGGACGAGGGCGGTCGCCACACCCCCTTCTTCAGTAACTACAGACCGCAGTTTTACTTCCGGACGACTGATGTGACTGGAAGTATCGTGCTACCGGACGGGGTAGACATGGTGATGCCGGGAGACAACATTACCCTGAACGTTGAGCTCATCACTCCGATCGCGATGGAAGAGACCATGCGTTTTGCTATCCGTGAGGGTGGTCGGACGGTTGGTGCCGGACGGGTCGCTAAAATTGTCGAGTAACGACCTATCCTATCCTACGAAACAACAATCGAATTAATCATGGGGCACCTGGGCGATCTGTCGGGGTGCCCCTGACGCGCCCAAAGGACAGTAGCTCAATTGGTAGAGCATCGGTCTCCAAAACCGAGGGTTGTGAGTTCGAGTCTCGCCTGTCCTGCCAGCTCTCTCCCCCGGGTAAAAAATCATGCTGAAGAAATTTTCTACTTTTATTGGTGAGGTCAAGGGGGAGCTGCGCAAGGCCTCCTGGCCTTGGGATCCGGACCCGAAGGTCAAGGGCTTCAAGAAATACAAGGAGCTCGTTGATTCCACGGTGGTGATTCTGATCGCTATCCTTCTGCTTGCTGCCTATGTGGGTCTCTGGGATCTGGTACACCGCGAAGTCGTTGATTTTCTCACGCAACTTGGACGCTGATCGACCCAATGCCGACTATTCCCCCATCCAAGCAGCAATGGTACGTAGTGCACGTTCTCTCCGGGCAGGAGCAGAAGGTTGCCAAGAGAATACGTGCCCTGACTGAGCAGGAAGAGCTCAAGGATAAGATTTTCGAAGTGCTGGTGCCAACTGAGATGGTGTCCGAGGTGCGTCGTGGTAAAAAGACGGAGACCAAGCGTAAGTTTTACCCCGGCTATATCATCGTTAACATGAGCCTTTTCACCGAGGACAACCAATTGGTCGAGGATACCTGGTATTTCGTTAAGGAGATGGATGGGGTGATCGGGTTTGCCGGTACAAAGGACCGGCCGATACCCATGCGCCAGCGGGAGGTCGAAAGCATGCTCGCGCAGATCAAGGAGCGGGAAGACAGCGTTCGTCCGGCTATCAGCTTCGAGGTGGGTGATACGGTCAAGGTTGCCGACGGTCCCTTCGAAAGCCAGAACGGAGTGGTGGAAGAGATTGACGAGGAAAAAGGCAAACTCCGGGTAGCCGTTACAATTTTCGGGCGCTCGACACCGGTTGAACTTGAATTCTGGCAAGTCGAGCCTGGCTAGGACATCGGCAGTCTAACCGCAGCCTTCTTGAAGGGCACCATTCACGTAGGCAGTCAAAACACTCACATTCAGACCCACTCATCTCATGGCAAAAGAAGTCAAAGGCACTCTCAAGCTTCAGATCCTTGCAGGTCAAGCGAATCCCTCACCTCCGGTTGGTCCCGCTCTAGGTCAGGCCGGAGTGAATATCATGCAGTTCTGCAAGGATTTTAACGCAGCCACTCAGCAGCAGGCGGGGGATCTGCTGCCCACCATCATTACTGTCTATACCGATAGCAGCTTTGATTTCGTGACCAAGCAGCCGCCCGCGGCGGTCCTGCTCAAAAAAGCAGCAAATATCGCATCCGGGTCTGGAGAACCGAACAAGGAGAAGGTTGGTAAGATTACCAAGGACAAGTTGATGGAAGTGGTTAAGGTGAAGATGCCAGATCTGAATACGAATGACCCCGAACAGGCTGCCAAGATTCTTGCCGGCACCGCGATGCAGATGGGACTTGAAGTCGAAGGCATGTAACGGGGTCACAAACGAGACGATTTTCCCAGAAGAACAAGAGACAGAAAACCGCAGGAGGATCCGGACAGGTCCGCTCGAACTGCAAGTAAGCCAATGTCAAAAAAACGAAGTAAAAGATACGAGAAGGCCGCGGAAGTGGTTGAGGATCGCCCCTACGCTCTTGCGGAGGCCGTAGGAACGCTCAAGAAGTTTCCCGCACCAAAGTTTGACCCTACTGTGACCCTTTCTTTCAGGATTGGAGTAGACGCTAAAAAAAGCGATCAAATGGTGAGGGGAAGTGTCAGCCTCCCTCATGGAACAGGAAAAAACGTCCGGGTCGTGGTGTTCGCTCAGGGCGATGCGGCAAAGGCCGCTACGGATGCAGGAGCCGACCACGTGGGCTTTGAGGACCTGATCAAAAAGGTTCAGGATGGCTTCACCGACTTCGATGCCGCGGTAGCAACACCGGATGCCATGGGCGAAGTGAGAAAGATTGCCCGGGTGCTTGGTCCCCGCGGTCTCATGCCCAACCCCAAGACCGGGACGGTCACTGATGATACGGCCGCCGCAGTGAATGCGGTGAAGGCAGGTAAGGTGGATTACAAGCTCGATAAGAATGCAAATATCTCTGCCGCTATCGGCAAGGCCTCCTTCTCTGAGGGCCAGTTGACCGAAAACGCCGAGGCCCTCATTGAGAGCGTCATCAAGGCCAAGCCGGCTTCTGCCAAGGGCAACTACATTGAGAATATCACGATCGCGGCGACAATGCTGCCAGGCTTGAAATTGGAGAACACCGCAGCCATCACCGAATAAGAAGATGAATCCTGATAAACAGATTATCGTCGACGAACTGCTGAGCAGGGTAAACGCCTCTCCATTCCTGCTCGTTGTGGACTACACCGGCATGACGGTGCCTCAATTTGACGAGCTTCGGAGCCGTCTGAGCGAGGGTGGGGCAGAGTGTCATGTCGCCAAGAACAGTCACATGAAGCGCGCNCTGGAATCCGCGGGAATGGCAGGCTTGGAGGAGGCATTGCAGGGGCAGACAGCCTTCATCACTGGAANAGAGGATGTCTGTGGTGCTGCCAAATCCGTTAAGAACTTCCAGAAGGAATTCAAAAAGCCTGAGGTCAAGGGTGGGCTCCTCGATGGAGAGCTCCTTGATGAAGCGCAGATCAAAGCTCTCGCTGATCTTCCCCCGCGGGAGGTTCTCCTCGCTACCTTGCTGGGCGTCATTAATCAGCCTGCTTCCATGCTGGCCCGGGTTCTGAATGAGCCGGGTGCCTCTCTTGCTCGTGTACTCAAGGCCAAGTTTGACGGTGATACCTAAGCTCCTGAAGGCTACGAACTGACTCAACAACACGCACTATACTGAAACCAAGAATTTGAAGGGATAGCCGGAGTCGCANATGCGGCGAAAGCTTGTAAACACAGATGGTTCCTCGTCGGGCCGCCGGCTGGTGGTCTGAAACGACACGGAGCTCCGTAAACGACGATACCGAAAACAAAAATACAATGGCTGATATAAACACAATCGCAGAAGAGCTCGGCAAGCTTACCGTCCTGGAAGCTTCCGAGTTGGTAAAAAAACTGGAGGAGGACTGGGGCGTAAGCGCTGCAGCTCCTGCTGCCGCTGTCGCGGTCGCTGCCCCGGCAGAGGCTGAAGCAGCAGAAGAGAAAACAAGCTTCGACGTGTCTCTCGAGAGCGCCGGGGGCAACAAGATCCAGGTCATCAAGGCCGTGCGGGAAGTTGCCAGCGGACTGGGACTCGCCGACGCCAAGAAGCTCGTCGAGAGCGCCCCGGTCAACGTGCTTGAGGGTGCTTCCAAGGACGACGCCGAGGCGGCCAAGGCCAAGCTCGAAGAGGCTGGCGCCGCAGTCGAACTGAAATAACCGGCTTTTTTCTGCCGGGACCCACAAAAAGGTCCCGGCAGAACCGCCTGGTTCGACCTCAGGTTCCGCTTCTGATACAGTTGAAAGAAAGAGGAACCTGAGGTCGGAGCAGAAAACTCCGGGACCACCAACATAAGGGAAATCCTGCTCCNTGAAGCCCTGCGAAATCGGGGTGGAGGGTAAGGAATCCTGCCGCCAACATAGAAAATCGTCATCCCGCAAGGATGGCGCCATCCCATCACCGAAAAAGACCACCATGGCCGATCGTCGTTACTTCGGAAACATCGAAGAAGTTATTGAACCGCCCAACCTCATCGAGGTTCAAAGCAAATCCTACGAGGACTTTCTGCAGCAGGACATTGCTCCTTCGCAGCGCATGGAGACTGGACTGCAGGCTGTTTTCAAGGAGGTTTTCCCCATTACCAGTTACGATGAGACCATCGAGCTGGATTTNATCGCCTACGATATCGAGGAATCCAAGATCACTGCTCTGGAGGCTCTTCGGACGGGTGAGACCTTCAGTGCGGCACTCTACGTGACCTTNAAGCTCAAGGACGAGACCGGGACCAAGAAAGAGCGAGTCTACATGGGGGAATTGCCCATGATGACGCGTCGTGGGACGTTCGTCATCAATGGCGCCGAGCGCGTTATTGTGTCCCAGTTGCACCGATCCCCCGGCATTTGNTTTGAAAAGTCCGTTCATCTCAATGGCAAGATTCTTCACTCTTTTCGCATTATCCCGGACCGGGGATCCTGGCTAGAGGTTCAGTTTGACACCAACGACCTTCTTTACGTCTACCTCGATCGTCGCCGTCGTCGCCGTAAGTTTCTCGCGACTACCTTCCTCCGCGCACTTGGATATCCAAGTGAGCGTGAGCTCATTGAGCAGTTCTACAAGGTCAGGAAGCTGAAGCTCAGTGAATCAATGGATGAGGAAGAGCTCAGTCCCATGGTGCTCTTCGAGGACATCAAGGATGGAGACCTTGTGGTAGCTCGAGCATACGACCCTCTCACCATCGGGGTGGTACGACAGTTGCTGGCTCTCAAGATCAAGACGATCGAAGTGGTTGACTCCCGGGATGATGAAATCCTCCTCAAGTCTCTCCGGAAAGATCCGGCAGAGGACGAGGAAAGTGCGCTCAAGGACATTTACAAGAAGCTGCGGCCCGGAGATCCTCCCACGGCCGCGAATGCCAGGGCCCTTTTAAAGCGCCTTTTCTTCGACCCCAAGAAGTATGACCTCACGAGGGTGGGGCGTTACAAGATTAACCAGAAACTCAAGATCGATGTCGATTCCTCGGAGCGCATCATGGTGGCAGAGGACTTTCTCAATGCGGTAAAGTATCTTCTCAACCTCAAGAAGGGCGATGGCACCATCGATGACATTGACCACCTCGGAAGCCGGCGAGTCCGGGCTGTCGGCGAGTTGCTGGCCAACCAGTGCCGGGTCGGTCTGGCCCGAACTGAGCGTCTGGTGAAGGAGCGGATGACACTCTTCGATGTGAATATCGAGGGGATGACACCCCAGAAACTGATTAACCCCAAGGCCTTGAGTGCGGTTGTGCGCGATTTCTTCGGACGGAGCCAGCTAAGCCAGTTCATGGACCAGACTAACCCATTGGCAGAGCTGACGCACAAGAGGCGTCTCTCAGCCCTCGGGCCAGGCGGCCTCAACCGTGATCGGGCCGGGTTCGAGGTCCGGGACGTACACCCTTCTCATTACGGACGAATCTGCCCGATTGAGACTCCAGAGGGCCCCAATATCGGACTGATCAACTCGATGTGCACCTACGCTCGGATCAATGAATTTGGTTTCATCGAAACCCCGTATCGCAAGGTTCGAAAGGGAAAGGTCAGCAATCAGATCGAATATGTCACCGCCGACCAGGAAGAGACATTCATTATCGCCCAGGCCAATAACCCCATCAAGAAGGACGGGACTTTTGCAAATAAGCGGGTCACCGCAAGGGAGAGAGGAGAATTCCTCGAGATGGACCCGGAGAAGGTGGACTACATGGACGTTTCCCCGAAACAGCTGGTTTCGGTGGCCGCAGGGATGATTCCGTTCCTTGAGCATGATGATGCTAACCGTGCTCTCATGGGGTCAAACATGCAGCGTCAGGGGGTACCCCTGCTTGTTTCAGAAGCACCCTACGTGGGTACCGGATTGGAGGAAAAAGCGGCCCGTGATTCACGGTCCGTGGTCGTCTCGGAAGCTGATGGCATTGTTGCTGCAGCTACGGCAGAGTATATTGTCACAACGAAGGATGGAGCCCTGCCGGTTTCAGATGAGCGCTTCCTCAGCGAACCGGAATCAGTCAAGACGAAGCCGGAAAAGGGTGTATATGTTTACCCTCTGAGAAAATTCATGCGTTCGAATGCTGGAACCTGCATCAACCAGAAGCCATTGGTCAGGTCTGGCGACAAGATCAAGAATGGCCAGATCATCGCTGATGGGCCCAATACCGATGACGGGGAATTGGCGCTGGGGCGGAACGTCCTCGTTGCCTTCATGCCTTGGAATGGGTATAACTTTGAGGACGCCATTGTCATATCGGAGCGTTTGGTCAAGGAAGACGTCTACACCTCGATTCACATCAGTGAGTTTGAAGTAGCGGCCCGCGACACCAAGCTTGGTCCTGAGGAGATTACCCGGGATATACCCAACGTCGGTGAAGAGGCGCTCAAAAACCTCGACCACGATGGTATCGTCAGGGTAGGAGCGGAAGTGAAGCCTGGCGATATTCTGGTCGGGAAGATCACGCCGAAGAGCGAGACGGAGCTGGCTCCCGAAGAGCGTCTTCTCCGCGCAATCTTCGGGGAAAAGGCTGCTGACGTGAAGGACACCTCTCTGCGGGTACCCTCCGGGTGCACGGGGATTGTTCAGGATATTCGGATTGCGACTCATGGTATGGCCCGGAGGCGTTCAGAAGACGTCAATCCGGCCGAGATGAAGAAGCAGCTCAAGAAGATCAATGATGATTATAAGAAGAAGAAGGACCAGTTGACGGACCAGTTGACGGAGAAACTTTCCGACATCCTGCTTGGAGAGAAGATTCCTCTGGACGTGGTTAACGCCCAGAGTGGGGAAATCATCATTCCTGCCAACCGCAAGATCACCAAGACGCTCCTGCGGAAGCTGGCGGCGGTCTACGATCACATCGAGATTGATCCCAGTCCGATTCGCAACAAGATACTCGAAATTATCAGTTCCTTTGAAGGCCGCTTCGGAGAACTTGATGCTGACCGGGAGCGGCGCCTCGACCAGATCGAGAGTGGGGATGAGATCGATCCCGGTGTCATCAAGGAGGTCAAGGTCTTCGTGAGTGCAAAGCGGAAACTTTCTGTTGGGGACAAGATGGCCGGACGGCACGGGAACAAGGGCGTAGTTGCAGTGATTGTTCCCGAGATGGATATGCCCTACCTCAATGACGGCACTCCGGTGGACATCTGTCTCAATCCTCTGGGAGTGCCCTCCCGGATGAACGTTGGTCAGGTTCTTGAAACGCACCTCGGAGTTGCGGCCAAGGCCCTCGGGTTTACCGTGGCGACTCCGATTTTCGACGGAATTCCAGAAGATAAGATCTGGGAATACATGTCCGAGGCCAAGAAGGTGGATGGGATGAAAATAGTGGGCGATGGCACCGAGAAGGCCCGGGAAAGGAAGCCCGAGGAACCGGTTGGAGCTGGGTTCACATGGATCGGCGATGGGAAAGATGGTTCCACCGGCGGTAAAAGTTATCTTTTCGACGGCCGCACCGGTGACGCGATCGATCAGCCGGTAGTGGTGGGCCAGATCTACATGTTGAAGCTTGGACACCTTGTTGCCGATAAGATCCACGCCCGTGCGGTTGGACCTTACAGTCTTGTTACCCAGCAGCCGCTGGGAGGAAAGGCTCAGTATGGTGGTCAGCGATTCGGGGAGATGGAGGTCTGGGCCCTTGAAGCCTATGGGGCGGCCTACACCCTTCAGGAGCTGCTGACCGTGAAGTCCGACGACGTGCAGGGCAGGACCCGGATCTATGAGGCCATCGTCAAGGGAGACAACACTCTTGAAGCCGGCACTCCAGAATCCTTCAACGTCTTGATTAAGGAAATGCAATCCCTTGGACTAGACGTGCGACCCGGGCGCCGCGGCGCGGAGGTGGCCAATGGCGGGGACTTCAACCTTGATGACCTCACCCTCTGATGCCGGAGCCCGAAAATGAAACAAGCGATTTTACAAAATAATGAGTGTTGAAACCAATCTGCGCGAACTTTACGGGGTAGACGAGAAGCCCGAAGCCTTTGATCAGGTGTCCATAACGGTCTCGTCCCCGGATGTGATCCGGTCATGGAGCCGGGGAGAGGTGAAGAATCCTGAGACGATCAATTACAGGACTTTCAAGCCCGAGAAGGGTGGTCTCTTCTGTGAAAGGATCTTCGGTCCGACCCGGGACTGGGAGTGTGCCTGCGGAAAATACAAGAGGATCAAGCACAAGGGTGTCATCTGTGATCGTTGCGGAGTAGAGGTGACTCTCTCCCGTGTTCGTCGCGAGCGGATGGGGCACATCGAGCTGGCGGTCCCGGTGACCCATATCTGGTTCTACAAATGCATGCCGAGCCGTATTGGGCTCATGCTCGATATGAGCGCTCGCGATCTCGAGCGTGTGATCTACTACGAAGACTACATGGTAACTGATCCGGGGAAGACTCCGCTCGAGCGGGGTCAGTTGCTTAATGAGTCCGATCTCCGTGACGCGGAGGAAGATTATGGTGAGGACAGTTTCCGTGCGGCCATGGGGGCCGAGGCGATCCGCGATCTTCTCAGCCAGTGTGTTCTTGATGACATCGTGGTAGAGCTCGAGGAGGCCATGGAAAACACCCGTTCGAAGCAGACTCGCAAGAAACTGGCCAAACGGCTCAGGCTAGCAGGGGGTTTCAGGGATTCCAATTCCCGCCCCGAGTGGATGATTATGACGGTCCTGCCTGTCATCCCCCCGGATCTGCGGCCTCTGGTTCCCCTGGAAGGTGGGCGCTTTGCAACATCAGACCTGAACGACCTCTACCGCCGGGTTATCAACCGGAATAACCGTCTCAAGAATCTTCTGCAGTTGAAAACCCCCGAGGTGATCATTCGGAATGAGAAGCGGATGCTCCAGGAGGCTGTGGACGCTCTCTTCGACAATGGTCGACATGGAAGAGCGGTCACGGGCGCAGGCAATCGCCCGCTCAAGTCTCTCTCTGACATGCTGAAGGGTAAAGGGGGCCGTTTCCGGCAGAACCTGCTTGGAAAGCGGGTCGATTACTCTGGGCGTTCGGTGATTGTGATCGGACCTGAACTCAAGATGCACCAGTGCGGGCTCCCAAAGAAAATGGCTCTTGCCCTCTTTGAACCGTTTATCATCAGGCGCCTTAAGGAACTGGGGCATTGTCACACCGTGCGGTCAGCGAAGAAGATGATCGACCGCAAGACAACGGACGTGTGGGATATTCTGGAAGAGGTAACCAAGGGTCATCCCGTGATGCTTAACCGGGCTCCCACGCTTCACCGGCTTTCGATTCAAGCCTTTGAGCCAGTGCTGATTGAGGGTTCGGCGATCAGACTACACCCGCTGACCTGCTCTGCCTACAATGCCGACTTTGACGGGGACCAGATGGCGGTGCACGTTCCGCTCTCGGTAGAGGCCCAGATGGAAGCGCGGCAGCTCATGCTTGCGCCCAACAATATTTTCTCCCCAGCGAGTGGGCGTCCCATCACAACGCCTTCGCAGGATATCATTCTGGGAACCTACTACCTCACCTACACCCGGCCTAACTCGCAGCCCGGCCCTGAGGACAGTGTCCCGACCTTTGAAAGTCCCACCGAGGTGGAATACGCTCTGGCCTCGCGGAAGGTCAGTCGTCACTGCTGGATCAGAGTCCGTAACCCGGATTACGGGAAGGATACCATCTTCGGAGACAAGGAAAGCAAGATGCTGGTCACCTCTCCGGGGCGTGTTCGCTTCAATGAAATCTGGCCGGAAGGCCTCGGGTTCATCAACCAGACTGTGGGTAAGAAGCAGATAGGGGATATCATCTGGCGATGCTACCAGGTGGCCGGGCAATCGGGGACAGTCACAACGCTCGATAATCTCAAAAACCTTGGTTTCGAGGAAGCTACCCGTTCCGGGTGCTCGATCGGAATCGTAGACATGGTGATTCCCGAGGAAAAGGAAGTGGAAATCAAGAAGGCCTACGCGGAGATCGAAAAGGTCTCGAAGCATTACCGGAATGGAATTATCACTGACGGCGAGCGCTACCAGAAAGTTGTCGATATCTGGACCAGAGCAACAGACAACATTGCCAATGTGCTCTTCAGGAAACTTGAGTTCAACGAGGGTGGGGACATGGCCAACCCGCTCTTCATGATGGTGGATTCTGGTGCGCGGGGCAACAAGAACCAGATCAAGCAGCTTTCCGGCATGCGGGGGCTCATGGCTAAGCCCTCAGGAGAGATTATTGAGCGACCCATCACGTCGAACTTCCGGGAAGGGCTCTCCGTGCTGGAGTACTTCATCTCCACACATGGTGCGCGGAAAGGTCTCGCTGACACCGCACTGAAGACGGCAGATTCCGGATACATGACCCGAAAGCTGGTGGACGTTTCCCAGGATGTGATTGTCACAGAGGCGGATTGTGGAACCGTGCAGGGACTCTACGTGGAAACAATTTATTCCGGGGATGAAGAGTCGGCGCCCCTCTCAACTCGAATTTACGGCCGAGTCTCCTGTGAGCAGGTAGTAGATCCGGTCTCGGGGGAGGTTATTGTCAAAGTCAATGATTTGATCACTGAGGAAAAAGCCAACCGCATCGAGGATATAGGACATGAGCGGCTCAAGATTCGCTCAGCTCTCACATGTGAATCCAAGAGAGGATGTTGTCAGGCCTGCTATGGCCTGAATCTCGCTACGGGCAAACTGGCCAAGATCGGTGAAGCGGTGGGAATCATTGCTGCCCAGTCAATTGGGGAGCCGGGAACACAGTTGACCATGCGGACCTTCCACTCCGGTGGTGTGGCAGTGGGTGTCAACAAGCAGCCCTTCATTGAGTCACGTGCCAAGGGAGTCCTGCACTACGTGGACCTACGAGTCGTCGAGGACACGGATGGTAACTTCGTGGTGCTTAACAAGAACGGGAATATCTCGATCCGCGATAAGAACGGGTTGGAGCTGGAGTCGCACAAGATTGTGATCGGTTCCATTATTTCCGTGAAGGACGGTTCCGAGGTTGGCAAGGGTGACCAGATCGCAACGTGGGATCCCCACAGTGTGCCCATCATTACCGAGAAATCTGGAGTGGTGGAGTTCCGGGACATGATTCCGGGGATTACGGTCCAGACTGAGACCGACAAGGAGACCGGGAAGAAGGGGATGACCGTGACGGAGCATAAGGAAGACCTTCATCCCCAGGTGGTGATCGTTGCGCCCGACTCAGGAGAGGTCCTCGCGAGCTACTCAATTCCTGTGGGTGCACACCTCTCAGTGAAGGAGAAGAAGAAGATCACCGGAGGAACGCAGCTGGCCCGGACTCCGCGGAAGGTAGCCAAGACCCGGGATATCACCGGTGGTCTGCCCAGAGTGGCGGAGCTGTTCGAGGCTCGCCGTCCCAAGGATGCGTGTGTCATCGCCAAGATTGACGGGGTCATTTCCTTCGGCCCCAATGTCCGGGGCAAGAAGAAAGTCATCGTCACCGACGAAGAAACGGGAGAATCAGTGGATCATTTAGTACCTATGGGCCGCCACATGATAGTTGCGGAGGGAGACTCCATAGCTCGTGGTGAACAAATCACCGAGGGACCTGTTGCTCCGGAGGACCTTCTCGAGGCCTGCGGAAGGCAGGAACTGCAAGCTCACCTCGTCAACGAAGTGCAGTCGGTCTACCGTGCTCAGGGCGTTGAGATTAACGATAAGCACATCGAAATCATTATCCGGCAGATGCTCAGGAAGGTGAAAATCACCGAGCAGGGTGACACCTCCTTCCTCTGGGGAGAGCAGATTGAGCGGTCGACGTTCAAGAGAGAGAATGAGGAGATTATAGAGCAGGGTGGTAAGCCGGCCGAGGCCGAGCCAGTCCTACTTGGAATCACCAAGGCATCTCTCGAGACAGAGTCCTTCATCTCCGCTGCTTCCTTCCAGGATACCACCCGGGTCCTCACCGAGGCTGCAACCCTTGGTAAGGTGGACTACCTCAATGGATTCAAGGAGAACGTGATCATGGGGCACCTCATTCCTGCTGGCACCGGGTTTGACACCCACAGAGACGTTGATATTGAGTTTACGGTAGACGAACCAGAACCGCAGGTAGAAGAGGAAGAGCCTCAGGCGGATCTGGAGACGGCTTGAAAGAATCATGTGGGCGATCAGTCAGCATGAGTCGGTTTGACGAATGCTGGCGGATGACCGCTGACTCCTGATGTCGAGGCAGAAGCCCAGATCTGGCGCGCGAGCCAACCAGCACAGCGCAGGGGGTTCCGGGCAGCGGTCTGTACCGGAAGGAGACCTCCGGGATATTCTTGACCGCAGCAGTCGACCATTCGTGCTAATTCTCGATGGAGTTCAGGACCCGCACAATCTCGGTGCCATCCTGAGAAGCGCAGAAGGTGCTGGGGTGGACCTGGTCATCGCGCCGAGGGATCGGGCGGTTGGAATTACCGAGGTTGTGAGGCGGATCTCGGTGGGGGCCGCAGATCATGTTCCATTCATGCGGGTTACCAATCTGGCCCGGACCATGGATGAGCTAAAGAACTTGGGGATCTGGCTGGTGGGAACCTCTGACCGGGCCAAAGGGAGTCTTTTCGATGTCGATCTCAACGGACCGGTCGGAATTGTGATGGGTGCCGAGGAAGCCGGCTTACGCCGCTTGACCGAGGAGAAGTGCGATTTCCTCGTTCATATCCCCATGCGTGGAAGGGTGGAATGTCTCAATGTCAGCGTGGCTACGGGAGTCTGTCTGTATGAAGCCCTCCGTCAGCGGGGCGAGGGTGCCCCCATTCCGTAGCATGGGCTGCTGTCGCCGGGGATGGCCCCTAGTCCCTTAGCGCGTAGTGAATATGTGGAGCATAGAGAGCAGGCTCGAGCAGGAATGAGTCGTGACCCCGGTCTGAATGTACCGTGATGTGGACGGGTTCGATGCCGGATTTCTCCAGCTGCAGAACGAGCTCACCCTGTTCCTCCGGGTAAAAGCAGAAATCGGAGTCTATGGAGAACACCAGAAAGCGCTGGCCGGCCTGTGCGCAGCGGCTCAGGAGATCACGATAATTCTCGGCATCACCCTCGTTGGCTGCATCATACCGGGACCACATGTCAATGATTCGAAGGTAGGTATTGGCGTCGAAACGTTGCACGAACTTTTTGCCCTGGTAGAGCATGTAGCTCTGGAATGGATCTCGGACCTGATACCATGAGAGCACGTCCTCCTGCTGGAGAACATCGCGCCTAGCCCTCCGTTCGATGGCATCGAGATGCACGAACGTCTTGTGAGAAATCATCCGGGCGAGGGCGAGACCGATATCGGGATGCTGCGCCTCGTAGTAGTCTCCACCGTTGAAGTGGGGATCATTTTCGATTGCCAGGATCTGCTCGAAAAGGATCAGTCGATTCAGGACTGTTGTTCGAATACCGCTTGCGATGGATATGATGGTTCTCACCCGGTCCGGGAAATTGGTCGCAAACGTGAGGGCTGCGAGTCCACCAACCGAGGGCCCGGCAACGGCATGAAGTTGATCGATCCCAAGGTGATCCAGAAAAAGTCCCGCGACCGAGGCCTGGTCTGAAATAGAAAGGTGGGGGAAAGCCGATCCATAGCAGGATCCGGTTTCCGGGTTCACAGAGGAGGGGCCCGTGGAGCCATAACAGCCACCGAGGAGATTAAAGCAGACGACAAAGTAGTGATCGGAGTCGATGGCCTTCCCTGGTCCGACAAGTCCATTCCACCATCCTTCCTTTACCTCTCCATTCCAGAATTGCCCTGCCTCCGGTACCTCCGGGGTTTCGCCAGTGACATTCTGTGATCCTGAAAGAGCATGAAAAATCAGGATCGCATTGGACTTCTGTGAGTTAAGGGTTCCCCAGGACTGGTAAGAAAGTTGAACCGAAGCCAGCCTTCCTCCCTCCCTGAGGGCAAGGGGGCACTCTTGTTCTCCAACGGCCTGGAAGGTGTGAGTCTGCTGAGCGTTGCCGGACACGAGGGGTGGCATATGCTGAAGGGGAGCAATTGGAAACGGTTTATTTTGACATCATGCGGGTCGGGCGCTCAATAGCCGGGTGGAGAAATGCACCGGATATAAGGAATGGGTAGCGGTATGCGACGCCCTTCTGGATGGGCGGCAACAGCTTCTTTTACGCAAAGGAGGTATTCACGAAGGGAGAAAAGGCTTTTCTTTCCTCCACGATTCCTTCGCTCTTTTTCCGACTCGCTTCCATGCTCAGGCAGCTCAGGTCCGGGATCCGCGGCCGTTTGAGGGCAAAATGAGAGAGTGGGAAGTAGGAGAGGCGGTGTCCTTTGAGATCTGGTGTGAGGCTGTGTGGGCCCGAACGCTGGCCGAATGGAGCCAGGTGAAAGCCCTGGAGCCTTTCCACATCTGGACCGAGGATCTCGTCAGAGAGCGCTTTGACTGTGGCGACGTCCAGCAGATCCACTGCGCGCTGGTGCGGGTCTATCGCATAAGTGAACCCTTCATTCTGCCTTACGCAAAGGGCTACGGGGGCTGCCGGACGTGGGTGAATCTGCCTGTTGCCCCTCCGGAACACATGGAGTCCGTGATGGAAGATCATGCATTCGAGGAGAAGCGACGAGCCATCGAGTCGATCCTGTCCTGAGCACTGAAGGAGGCTGGTGTGTGGGCGTTCTTCCTCAGACCTCAAGCAAGGTTTTGTTCTCCGACCAGATAGATTCCCTGCAGCGTGAGGTCACCAACAACGTCCATGACTTCCGGAAGGCCCGATGCGATGAGAGGAGCGTCACCCCCGGTGGCAAGGATGGTTGAGTCTTCGTCCAGTTCGCTTCGAATCGCCTGCAGGACCTCCCGGACCATTCCCCGGTAGCCGTAGACTGCGCCCGAGCGCATCGCCTCGGTGGTCGATTTTCCAATCGCGGAAGAAGGCTCCTTCAAATCAATCTCCGGGAGAAGAGCTGTATTGCTGTGGAGGTAGTCCGTCATGGAGGATAGCCCTGGAGCGATTACTCCACCGAGGTAGCTTCCTTTGTTTCCGTGCCCGCCCAGGACGTCGAAGGTGACCGCGGTTCCGAAGTCGACCACGATTGCGGGGGCGCCTACCCGGGCATGCGCGGCCACGGTATTTGCGAGGCGGTCAGCTCCAATCTCTTCAGGATTCGGGTAGGAGATTTCGATGGGCAGATCACTCCGGCATGAAATATTGTGAAGTGGTAGAGCGGCCAACTCCCTCTGGAAGAGGGCTGCCTTGTCCGGTACTACAGAGGACAGGACGGCTGCCTCAAAATCGAGGGTCTTGAGGGTTTGTATGAATGCCGGGCAGACATCTGCAGTAGCAACATCGTGAACTTCAAAGGGTTCCCGGACAGAGTCTACCACTGCAAATTTCGTTCGGGTATTGGAATTGTCAATGAGGAGAAGGCGCATCGTCCGCAGTGAGAGGAAAGCAGGAGAGGCCTCGCTAGAACATGAAAAAGGCCGTGGATTGCTCCACGGCCTTTTGGTTAGGTGCTCCAGGAAATTAGGCTTCAGATCCCTCTGCGCCGTAAGCAGGCACGCCGTGCTCGGCAATGTCGAGACCCTGCGCTTCTTCTTCTTCATCTACCCGCACCCCGATGGTGGCCTTGAGAATTCCGAAGACAATCAGGGAGAAGACGAAGGCGAAGGCGCTGATGGAGAGAGTTCCAATCAGCTGGGTGACAATCGGTGCGCCGGCGTCCGGAAGGGTGAGGAAAGGAATGCCGACTGCGATGGTGCCCCAGATTCCGACAATTCCGTGAACCGAGATCGCTCCGACTGGATCGTCGATCTTGAGGTTGTCGAGGCCGAGGATAGCGAACACCACGATGACACCACCGATCCCTCCTGCGAGAATTGCTCCGAGGAAGGTCATTTGATCTGCTCCGGCGGTAATACCGACGAGTCCGGCAAGGATTCCGTTCAGGGCCATCGAGAGGTCGGGTTTCTTGGTGACGAACCACGCAACGAAGATGGTGGTGATTCCACCGGCTGCGGCAGCGAGGGCAGTGGTGACGATCACATATCCAATCAGGCCTGGATCAGCGGAGAGGACAGACCCACCGTTGAATCCGAACCACCCAAACCAAAGGAGAATTGCTCCGATGGCAGCGAGCGGCATATTACCCCCAAGGATCGGCTTGATTCCTTTCTCGGTATACTTGCCCTTGCGCGGTCCCAAGACGATCACACAGGCGAGAG
>PBNG01000021.1 GCA_002723015.1 Roseibacillus sp.
CCCCTCGCCTTGGTCGCTTTGTCGCCCGGTCTGGATTGCTCGATCACCGCCGGCTCCTCGCTCACTACAGCCTTCTGCCCCAACTCTACCTTGTCAGGTCCCACAGCTTCCTCACTAAAAATGGACACTTTTCTTCCTTGGGCCTTCTGTCCAACCTTCGCCTTCTCTCCGGCCTTGGCAAAATATTCGTCCACGTCCGTGGATCTGGGTTTATCCGGGGAGTCACTCACATGTTCTCAGGTCTTTCAATGATATCTACGTCCGAAAACTCGAGGCTTTTGCAGTATTCAAGAAACCGCTGCCTTTCCGCTTCCACCTCCGCCGGAGACCCCACCATTTTGATTGTCACCAGATTACGGCTGATCGGAACGGCGAGGGCCAGCATCTGGGAGTCTTCTTTCGGATCTGCCCCCATTCCTCCATAATAGGTGCCCTTCGCCTCGACCAGATATCCAACCGTGCCAAGTGCAGGCTCCTGTTGGAGATCCTTCAAGCTCACGATTTCAGGCATCCTGAACTGATTGTACCACCGGTTTATATTCTGGAGAACTGAATCCTCAGCCCGACTCGGTACCACGCTGAGCCATATCTCACCTCCCCCCCGCGATCCAAAGCGGTANTTGTAATACCGCATCTGAGTCCAAGGGACCCTCCTCCACTCGGCGGGCGCGCGATCCTTGAGATCACCGGGATAGGCCTTGTCCCAAAAAACCAGCTCCCTCCGGCTCTTCGAAGTCACGGCAACTTCCTTGGAGCCCTGCTCGCAGCCGCTCACCAGCATCAGCAGCCCACAACTCGTGACCGAAAGGACGATCCACNACGGTCGCTCGAGCCGAAGGACACGTNNGCGACCGCCCGAAGGTGGAGAATGTTGAAAATACATNTGGGTTAGCGTNTCCGGGACACCTAATCTTGCCACGCCCTCGAAGCAAGGGGCAATCTCACCCCCGTGGAGCCAATCTGCTACTTCAACCGTCTGACCGGAGCCCTCGAGACTGAGCAGGTTTACGGGGAANGCTGGCTGCGCCTTGCCTATGAGACCCGCGGTGGAGCCCTTCTCCGGCAGATGGTCAAAAGACCCTTTTTTTCCCGTTGGTATGGCCGGCGGATGGCGCGTCCCGCGAGTCGCGCCCTCGTGCACCCATTTATCCAGAAGTTCGGTCTCGATGCCTCCGAGTTTGCAGACCCTCCGGAATCATTCGGCACCTTNAATGATTTTTTCGTTCGGAAGCTTAAACCCGAGGCCCGGCCCCTGGATNCGGNCCCGTCGGCCTTTATCTTTCCCTGCGATGGAAGGCACCTCGGTTTCCCGGACATCTCAGCGATTTCCTCAGTCTTCGTTAAGGGGCAACGATTCTCTCTTTCCGGCCTTCTTGGCTGCAACGAGCTCAGCGAAAGGTTTGCAGANGGTAGTCTCGTCCTTTCTCGCCTCTGTCCCACCGATTATCATCGCTTCCATTTCCCGGCCTCCGGGGTTCCATCCCACTCTCGCCTGATCAACGGATCCCTTTTTTCGGTATCACCAATCGCCCTCCGTAAAAACCTTTCCTACCTCTGGGAAAACAAGCGGATGATTACGGAGTTGGAGACCCGGGACTCCGGCATGATNCTGATGATTGANGTCGGTGCCACCAACGTTGGATCCATCTCGCAGACGTTCGCCCCTAGCCNACCCGTTGAGCGAGGTGATGAACGCGGCTACTTTTCCTTCGGAGGATCGTCTACTCTCACTCTCTTTGAACGAGGTGCCATTACCCTTGCTGACGATCTGATCGAACAAACGAACCGGCAGACCGAACTCTATGCCCCCTTCGGGAGCTTCCTCGGCACCCAGAGGCCCTGCCCGGTTTCCTCTCCCTCCTGAGTAGAATCTCGCTCTGGCGCACTAATTGGGAAAGGCCTCAAAGGCAACCGGGAGAAACCAGACAAGCAACAGCAACCAGAAGGAAATAAAGGCAACTGCGGCACACGCTCCAGCACCCTCTGCCCATCGTTCCTCGTACTTCTGTGCCTTAGTTCCCGTCAGGAATGGCAGCAACAGGAGAGCGACACTGAGCAGGCGCCCGATCCACCCGGAGCTATTCAGAGAAGCCCCACCTGACANGATCATGAATACGCTCAAGACCAGGGCAGCAGGCAACAGGGAAAACGTGGCCAGGCTGAACCAGGGAAAAGAGGACCCACGCTGACCGTCCATTTCGAATCGCTGCCAGTCGGCGGGCAGGAGCTCAGTCCGAGGGTCGACCTCACCCCGGTATTCGTAGAGCCATGCATACAGGGTTTCCCCGTCCTCGGCATGAACCGTGGCCTTCAGGCGCTCGTACTCACTCCCTTCGAAGGCATCCAGTTCTCGCAGTAACTCCCGCTCGATCTCGTAGAGTTCTCCCCGCACTGGAACCCCCTCCCCATCTAACCGCAGTCCCGGATACCAATCAATACGGTAGAGGCGCCCCAGTATCCAAGCCCTCCCTCGGAGCGGCGCCTTTCCAAGCCTGAAATGATTGGAAGATCCTTTTNGCAAGGTGCCATACACAAACACCAGAGTCTTCTGATTTACCGCCATGGCTCACTGCTTGTAGTAGAGAAANCGACCCTCATGCATTCACCGGTCTCTCTCCCCGACNCGCTCACACAGAAGTTCCCGCAACCCATCCAGACCTTCCTCCAACTTCGCTGAGATCGGAACAATGTCCACCTTGGGGAACCGCTGTCGGAAATGGATCAGGTTATCCTCCGCTCCATCAAGATCCATCTTGTTCGCCACCACCAGCCAATCGAGCTGGGAAAGGTCCGGGTCGTACAATTTGATCTCGGTTCGAAGAGTTTCGATATCCGACACCGGATCCCGGCACTCACTTCCGGCCATATCCACCACGAACAGGAGGAGGCCACACCTTGTGATATGCCTCAGGAACTCATGGCCGAGACCCCGGTTTTCATGAGCTCCTTCGATTAGCCCGGGGATATCGGCAATCGTGCATCGTTTGAAATCGTCAAACTCCACCACCCCGACCATCGGATTCAGTGTCGTGAATGGATAGGACGCGATCTTCGGGCGAGCCGCACTCAGCGTGGAAGTGAGCGTCGATTTCCCCGCATTTGGAAACCCGACCATCCCCGCGTCCGCAATGCGTCTCAGCTCGAGATAAAACACCCCCTCCGTTCCCTCGGTTCCGAGAGTAAACTCTTGTGGAGTTCGGTTGGTAGAACTCCGAAACTGCCAGTTTCCCTTGCCTCCTTCGCCAGCCTTGCAAATGACAAGTTCCTCTCCCTCGGAAGTCAGGTCGGCAACAAGATCCAGATCAATCCCTTCCCCGGACCGCTCCATTTCCACTGCCTCGGCAACAGTTCTGGCCGGACTGCGATAGACCAGAGTTCCTGGCGGCACGTTTCCAATCACAGGCTTGCCACTCTTCCCGTGCCGTTTCCAACTCTGCCCGTGTCCACCATCCTTGGCGATCATCCGGGGGTTGTAGTGAAACGCCCTCAGATTATCGATGTGCCGGTCCACCCTCAGAATCACGTCTCCACCCTGTGCCCCATCACCGCCGTCAGGACCCCCGCGAGGTACAAACTTTTCCCTCCGGAAGCTGACTACGCCGTTTCCGCCATTTCCTGCCTTGGCGTAGATTCTGGTGTGATCAACGAACACAGAGGGTTTCTAGTCGCTAACCCTGATCACCTGAACCCCAAAATATCGCCCTCGTGGCCCAAAGGCGGTTTCTCCTCCTTTCTGACCTCACTTGACGGACTCACCCGATGCATTCACCCTGCTTCCATGGCTGATTCGNAGGGTTATGATGCGCCAATGCGCCTCGAGGGCCAACTGCTGATTGCAACCCCGACCCTCGGAGAGGGTCTGTTTCATCATTCGGTAATTCTGCTCGCGGAGCACAGTTCCGACGAGGGAGCCTTCGGGCTCATCCTGAATCACCCTTCTGGTCACAGCGTGGGCGATTTTCTGAAGCAGGATGAATTCGAGGCTCTCTCAGATATCAGCGTTCATCTTGGCGGTCCGGTCTCGCAGGAGAATCTCTCTTTTGCCGCTCTATGGTGGTCCTCCAGTGAGGTCCTCCGCTTTGAAACTAGCATTTCGGCCAAGGAGGCCACGAAACGAACCCGAATCCNCGGCGTCGTTGTGAGAGCCTTTCTCGGATATTCAGGCTGGTCCAGTGGTCAGCTTGAGAGCGAAATTCGTAATCGTTCCTGGATCCCCGCCAAACCTACGGTTGAGTTACTGAGNCGCAATCAGGATCACTCACTCTGGTCAGAGACCCTGCAAAACCTCTCCCTGTATCATAGAATCATGGCGGAGTGCCCCGGGGATCCAGAACGGAACTAGCGCTTGTTCCGAGGTCTTTCTCACGAGAGCGAAAACGGGACTATCGGAGGTCCTTCGTGAGGACAGNGGACGTCCGTCCACTCTCCTCGCACTTGCTAGCGCGATCCTCGGGTACGATAGAGCTATCAGNNGTACGGTAGCCAAGGTTCTCGAAAAAAGGCACCGCCCGGTTCGTCAGCGCAAAGACGACTTGGACCTTGAGTTCCCGGGCCCTCTCCTCGGCTGCCTCAACGAGTAATTTACCATAGCCTCGACACTCGTGAGACTGCTTTACGTAAAGACAGGCTAATTCAGCCAGATCAGCCCGGTGACGATGCACGGCCACGCATCCAACCACGTTGTCATCCACACACAATACAAGGAAATCATCTGCCTTCTGCAGGATATCTTCGTAGTCACGGGGAACCAGGTGCGAGGCACGGACTGATCGCCCTATCATGGCAAGTAACTCAGGGACATCATCCTCCCGGAGAGCACGCACCGCCCGATAACTGTCCGCNTGGACCATGGTCCCAACCCCCTCATTGGAGAACAACTCATCCGCCAGCACACCCTGTTGACGTCCATCAAGGACATGGACCCTCGGCACTCCCGCTCGGCAAACAGCAGCAGCGTCCTCCAGCAGCTCTGCGCCTCTCAGCCCCCTTCCGGCAGCACCATCCAGAAACTCTGGCAGAGCAGACGAAGAAACTGCCCGAAGCGGTTGTCCGTCCCTGAGAATCCCCGGACCATTGAGAAGTCCGATTAATTTAGTCGCGCCGATTTCAACCCCTAGACCAGCCAGCAATTGTCCGAGAAGCCCATCACCCGGACAGCTGACAAGGGCTGCTTGCCCACGCTGCAGAATTGGACCTACGGTCTCTTCTCCGCTCAAGCGCGCGAATTTGATTTCTATGTCCANTGCCCGATCTGCGGCCACCGAGACCGCCTCTTCTCCTCCCGCCACTGCGATGACGAGGTTTACTCCAATTCCCTGGAGGACCTTGAGATCAAGCAGGGCCTCCGCAACAGCAGATTCCGGCAGACCTGCGTCGAAACCAACGACGAAAGTCCTGCCTCGGAACATCGGCACGTATTGCAGTACACCTCTGATATCACCAAGAGCCATCAGGAGCGCTGTTATCGTCCCACAACGAGACTTTCAAGCGTCAAGGCTCACCCGGCTCCATTCAATCAACCCTCGCGGGGCCTCCCNCCCCCCTCTTTCGCATGGCGATCCACCAAGCCCCCGCCATCAACAACGCAAGGATGGAGAACCAGTCACCAAATCTNGCATACAGCGTTAAAGGACCCTCCAGTGGAACCTGAACGGTNGCATAGAGCCATCCGCGGCTTAAATGCGAGCCTGAATCATCGAGGAGAATACTTCTTTCCCTCGTCTTCCGGTCCAGCACGGTTCCATGGCTGTTAATCACCGCACTGACCCCGGTATTTGCCGAGCGGACCGTCGGTCGTCGAAACTCAATGGATCGGAATTTTGCATTCGCGAAATGCTGTGCTGCAGCCTCACTGTTCTTGAACCAGCCATCATTCGTGATGTTGACGATCAATTGACCTCCTCCCTTCACGAATTTGCGCATCTTACGCGCAACGGTATCCTCAAAGCAGACTGTCGGTATGACCGAAATCTCGTCCCCCCCGGCCGCAGGCGAGGGCAGCAGCATAGGATCCTGCTGTTCCCCAGCGCTGAAGGACCCCCCGTATTCAGTGCCAGCCGACTTTTCCCAGAGCCATCGCAGAATGGCGAGCTGCTCAACGTAGGGAATGGTTTCTCCAAAGAGGACGAGATGCTGCTTGCGGTAGGTCTGGAAGATGCTCTCTCCATCGGGAAGCGCAATCAGTGAGTTGAAGGCCTTTCCCCTCTCTTTTCTCGTCAGTGGCGCAGAAGCTACAGCTCTTTCGGCCTCATACTCCAGCATTCCCAACAGAAGGGTGAATTGGCCACGAGACCGAACCTCCTCGATCACCGCGAGCGACCTCCGACCAAGCTCCTGCTCGTGGTCCTCGCTGTAGTACAATACATCGGGAAGGGCTGACTCCGGCCATACGATCCAGTCAGGGACATCAAGAACAACCGGTTCGGTGCTTCCCACCGCCATAGCATCCTGAACACGCCGTTCATTGCCGAGACTCAGGTTTTCGAGAGCCTCGATGGTTTCTTCCTCGTAGCCACTGTATATCTCCTCGGCGGACCAGAGTTTCTGACTGGCCTCCTGGGGAATATTTAACTGNACGAGAAGCACGTTCAGGGGCGTGGAAGACTGCGCTGGGGCATGNAATCTCCAGACTCCATACACGAAGCAACCTGCGAGAACTACCATCGCGCATCCAAAGTCCCAATGCGCACGTAAACGGCCACTATGAATTTCCTCATGCAAACCCCGGCCGACCTGAACCACCACTCCCATTACGAACACTGGAAGAAAGGACAACCCGGATACTCCTACGAGGTCCGCACCCTGCGCGAGAATCGGTTGATCATGAAACGCAATTCCCAGTCCGTTCCAACCGAACCCCGTAAAGAACCATCCCCGGACCCACTCCAGTCCGCACCAGCAACAGGCGTTTACAACAGCGAAGGTNAGGACCCTGCGGGATTTCTGGAGCGACCGCGTCCNCTNCCGACTCGCCTTGTCGGTGCGTTTACTAACCTTGGCGGCTATTCCCCCCTCTGACTCCTCCACCCTTTCGGCTCGGTGGGCCCACGGATTTCCCACCCCTGCAGCAAAAAGGCCCCACAGGCCAAAATAGAGAGCGAGGAAACAGGACACCGCGATCCAGCCAATGGCCCCTACTTCGGAGATCCACTTGAGGTTGATCAGCCAGAAGCTCAGACCAGCGAGATAGCCCAGTGCGAATCCACGGGGCTTGCGCCTCGNCCCTCCCCCTCCCCACACCGCCCCGAACAGCGGAATCAGCCCAATCCACACCATCACGGGCATGTCATGCGGCGCGTAACAAAGCGCNAGCAACACTCCGGAGAGCAATGCCGCGCACCATGGCCAAAACCACTTCAATACCCCCATCGAGTGCTGATTCTCGCTACCGGGAGAGCAAGCACAATTCCCTATTACCCGTTTTCATACTTCCATTTATTTAAGAAATACGTAGTAATTTGGCGATAAGCTGTTCCTCATGAATACACCCCGCGCCACTCTCCAACGAAGGCGATTTCTCCAGTCTGGATCAATCCTGGGAATCGGCGCGATCTCCACACTCTCTGCCGCCCGGAAGCTCCTCCANCCTCCANCCCGGATCCTGCCCGCGGTCGAGCAACCTGCTGTCTCNCTGCTCTCTGCCTCTCCCCCCCGCAATCTTGAAGACNATCAGGAAGCTCCGCTCTCTCTTCCCGATGTCCCGTGGGAAACCGAGCCCTCTCCTCCTCCGGGAAGGCCTCTTGAATTTGAGGACTCCTTTAGGGAATTTCTCCTCACCCTGGAACTCCGTCATCTCTCACCGGAGGAAATCATTAATCCTCACCGGGGCATCATGGGAGGGGTTGAGAACACCCTTCCCCCCNTCGGGCTCTGGGACAGGCTTTCTCAGGCGCTGCGGGTAGCAGATGAAATCCGTGAGCGCCTCCGCACTCCACTGTGTAGAATCACTTCGGGGTATCGCAGTCCCAAATACAACGCCAAGGTTCCCGGGGCAGTCAGGGGATCCTACCATACCCGCAACCAGGCACTCGACCTCGTCTATTTCTGCTCGCCAAGGAAGGCCTTTGAAACTGCCCTGCAACTCCGGAAGGAGGGTTTTTTTCGGGGTGGGGTCGGCCTCTACCCAACCTTCATTCATCTCGATACCCGGGGCTACGCCGCTACCTGGCGCAGGGCATGAAGTTTTCCCGCAGGATTCCTAGCCGGTCTCACCCACCTGAGAATCGAGGGATGCCATCCGATGACGGGCATCCGATTGCAGAGCCTGCCAGAGACGCTCAACCCCTTCCATTACCTCTAATTTACTGGAAGCCAGATCAACAGGGTCCGGATCCCCACTACCGAAAAGGTAGAACTTGATCTTGGGTTCTGTCCCGGAGGGGCGAATCGCCAGACGCCTTCCATCTGCCAGAGCGATCATCATCATTCCCGTCTTCGGGATTAGATCTCCCTCCTCGTCGAAGATCTCCTGCTGACTGAAATCCCGCACTTCGACCACCTCTGCTCCGTCTATCGAGGATGGGGGATGAGTGGAATAGGACCGGGCCAGTCCCGCGATCTTCACTGCGCCTTCCGCGCCCTCCAGAACGATGTGAGTGTTGAGCTCGTGATAGAAACCGAACTGCCGGTAAAGACCATCCAGAAGATCTGTCACGCATTTACCCTCCTTCATCGCAAAAGCAGCCAGCTCGGCAAACATCACCACCGATCCATTCCCGTCCTTGTCCCTCACAAAATCACTTCCGAGATATCCGTAGCTCTCCTCTCCCCCGAACACGAAGAACTTGGAATATTCCAGCCGTAGAGCCCGTGTCGTCTCCTCCTCCAGAGCGCGATAGTTGGCCCGCTTTTCCGCGGGCAGCGCTTCCTCATACTTCCGAAGCTTCTCCCCGATATACTTGAAACCCGTTAATGTGTTCACCACCCCAATTCCATGATGGCGCGCGACTGCTGACTGAAGATCGGTNGTAACAAACGTCTTTATCAGAGTTGCCCGGCTTCTGTTCGACTCGGTTATAATACCCTTTTCGCAATAGGTCTTGATTCGATACCAGGCAAGGAGGGTCCCGATCTGGTTGCCGCTGAGCAACTGCAGGTCGCCACTGCCGTTACGAACAGCCACTCCCATCCGGTCGCAGTCGGGGTCCGTTCCAATGACCGCATCGGCATCGATTCGCTCTGCCAGATCAATGGCCATGCCGAGGGCCGCCGCATTCTCGGGGTTCGGAGAATCGACTGTGGGAAAGGCTCCATCCTGCGAGTCCTGCTCTGCCACCGTAACAACCTCGAATCCCAGATTTTTCAGCATTGGCACGACAATCCACCCCCCANTCCCATGGAGATTGGTGTAGACGACCTTTGCGGGTCGCCCCTCGAGCAATTCCGGTGCCAGAAGATTTTTCTTCAGCCTCCGCATATACTGCTCATCCATCTCCTTTCCGAGATAGTACACCGTTCCTCTCTCAGACTCATGGAGAGGCTCGTAATGGTCACTCACAAGACAATTGACCCTTTCCATGATGCCGGTTGCGTGNGGGTCCACGACCTGACCTCCATCATTGTAATAGGCCTTGAAGCCATTGTCCTGCGCGGGATTGTGGCTTGCTGTCAGGACNACCCCGCCATCAGCCCCCAGTTGTCGGAGCGCAAAAGAAAGCTCCGGTGTGGATCTGGGGCCTTCAAACAAGTGGGCATCGCATCCCAGCTCTGAACATACCTTTCCGCAATACCGGGCAAATTCAGCGGAAAAATGACGCGTGTCATGGGCGAGCACAAAAACTGGTNTTCGAGATTGACCGCTCTTCTTTAGATTTTCTTTCAGGTAGGAGATAAAGCCCCGGATCGCCCTGTTCAGATTATAGAAATTCATCGTAGCAGTGCCATGGCAGGGAATCTCTGGTCGCTCCGAGACACCACGGCTTCCCCGCTCAGCCNTTGTGACGACTCGCCCGATTGTCCGCCCCCTCATCCCTCCCGTCCCAAAGGAAAGCGTCCTGTAGAATCTGTCGTTTAACTCTTTCCAGCACCCCTGGTCGACGAGCTCGGCCACGGCCTCCTCGGCACTCAGGTCGCTGGTGCCAGCAAGAAGAACGGCTATGTTTTCCTCCGANTCCTCAAGAAGACAGCCACTACGCACAGCCTCCCCTATCTTTTTCCTCAAGGTGCTCATTCGACGACCAGTATTGGTGATCGTAAAACGATTCCAACCGTTTTAGCACTGCGGACCGCAGGAATTCCCAGAATCCCCCCCTGTAGTTGGCCCCGGAATCAATACGATCACACCNGGCACCCTCATGGTTGGCAAAATACACCTCTCCGAGAAAATCAGATCACACCTTCCTCTCGGGGATACCGATTCCTACCGTCTTGTAGATGGCATCGGTGATGGGATACCCGGGCTTTACCTGGATGAATTTGCGGGGCGCCGTCTCATCTCTACCTCCTCTGCNAACCTTTCNCCCGAACTGGCCGAATGGGCTTCAAGCCTNGGGCCTGCCATTACAACCTACTGGAAGCATCTTGATCAGCATGAACGCAAATCACCCTCCCTTATCTCCGGAAAACCTGTCGAAGAACCTTTCGAAATATCAGAGCGAGGAATCCAATATCTCGTTAGTTTCCAGTCAGGGTACTCTCAGGGAATCTTCCTTGACCAGAGGGACAACCGGACCCGGATCCGGGAACGTTGCCGACCGGGCGACACGATCCTGAATACTTTTGCCTACACCGGTGCCTTCTCCATTTGCGCCGCGCTTGAGGGAGCAACGTCGACCACGCTTGATCTTTCTCAGCCCTATATTGACTGGACACGGAAAAACATGAAGCTCAATGGCATCGATCCCAGCACCCAATATTTCTGCAGGGGCGACACCTTTCACTGGCTACGACGCTTCGGCCGACAGAAGCGGCTCTTCACAGGAATCATCCTCGATCCGCCTACGTTTTCCCGCGATCAGGGCGGAACGGTCTTCCGGGCTGAAGAGCATTACGGCGATCTGGTCTCTCTCGCAGCCGCCTGCCTCGCTCCCGGAGGATGGCTCCTTTGCACCACCAACTGCCGTCGCCTTCCGANTCCCCTGTTTGACCAGATGGTACACTCAGCCATGCCGCCTGGCGCATCCACCTCACAATTTCCCATGCCTCCCGATTTCACCGGGGAGCAATACTTAAAGAGTATCCTGGTGGAAACCTAGGGAGTGACTTGCCGCCTTTGCCTCGGCGGGAAGACTACTCCAAGTCTGGCTTTTTATCTCCCGGAATCTCCACGTCAGGCTCCGGAAGTTGATCAAGGCGAAACTTGAAGCGGTTCTGCTGCAACATCCCCTCGAGTCGCTCACGGATATCCTCAGGCGCAGCAGCTTTGTCCTGATCATTATCCCATGGCCCTTCAAAGATGATTTCTCCTTCAACATCCCGGACGGTGACCTCCTTGCCCCCATCGGTCGTCTTCAGGACGACGCTCCCATGCTCATCCACGAACTTTACACTGCTCGAGGACTTAAAATTGAAATTAAACGCTCCACCTTCCTCGTTACCTTCCTGGAAATCATCGAAGAGATCGAAATCCAGTTTCAGGCCTCCCCCGCCACGCTCCATTTCACGCAACTGCTTTTCGAATCTCTTCATGTGACCTTCCAGCTCCCGCTGAAAGTCTTCGCCTCCGCCCGGGATAAGTCCTTCAAGCCCACCCGGAAGCTCGGGAAGATCCCCGAACAGGAATCCCAAAGGAGGATTACCACCTGCATTGCCCCGGGGTATTTCCGGATCATCCTTGGGCCTCTCCGCCATTTCCACCTCACGCTCTCCCTTTCCTCCCTGAACGATGACCTCTAAATTCACCTTATCCCCGGGGTTATGTTTCTGGATCGCTTCTCTCAGGTCCTGCTGACTCGACACCTTCTTCCCTGCTACCGAAAGAAGAATATCGTGCTGGCGCAGTCCTGACCTTGAAGCAGGGCTATCCGGAGCCACGTAATCAAGAACGACTCCATCCTCCACATCCAGATGTGCCTTCAGTGTCTCACTGACCGGCTTGGTAAGCACTCCGAGCCAGGCCGCTCCCCGACGCTTGTTTTCCGGGAGTGCTCTAGGAGCACCCTCCCCTCTCTTTTCCTTGATTCCGTTATCTACCTCTTCCGCATCCTCAACAGCTTGTTCGACATCCAGCGCCTTGGGACGCTCAATACCGTAAAGCGTGGAGAAGCAGAAGGCTGCTGAGAGAGAAATAAGAAATGGATATTTCATGCCTGATCACTTGTGTCT
Source organism: Roseibacillus sp. (assembly GCA_002723015.1). Next base: position 12,262 of record PBNG01000021.1, read on the forward strand.
ACCTGCAATAGCGTCATCCAAGAAGATGCTTGTTTAATTCACTGAAGAAAATCGTCTACCCTGAGGGGACTGCGGTAAACTGGAAAATTGCCCTGAGGATCGGGTCGCCGGAAAAGCTCTTTTCCCTGCAAGATGAACCCGCCTCTAGTCAGTCGGAGCGGGTACTAATCGGTAATTCACTGAGGGAACCTCCAAGTGAACCTCTTCTCCACCCGGACTCGAGAACATGACCCGATCAATCAGGTCCACCCGCATCAATCGCAGTGGTTCTGCCCCATTTGGAATAATCACATTCCCGTTTGTTGCATCTAAAATCGTCCGCTTCGCGGTCTTCGGCGCCATTTCAATGGTCTGGAGTGCTTCTGGTCTGGGGCTCCCTGCTGGAATCCCACTCCCGGCCTTACTCCCCGAACCCTTGCCCACGATTCCAGCAGGCATCGGATCAGAAGTCAGAACCATGCCAGCTACCGCGCCCAGCAGGGCCATCCCTGCAACCGCTGCCCATAAATACTTACCGCGTCTCTCTTCCTCCGGAGCACCCTTCTGCTGAACCCGGGGAAAAGGCACGACCTTGGTTTCCTCATCCTGCCACGAAACATCCTTCCACCCTTCCATCGCAGCCTCTATCCGGCTGATCATCCCTTCCGGCATCCTTCCCGGAGCGATGCGCTCCAGCTCAGCTTCAATCTTCTTCAACTCCGGGTCCATTGGGTTTCATGCTGCCGGGAACTGGCCCGGGATTGGGATTTAAGTCGCTTGGCTTCAATTAAAGATCTCCCCGAATTCTGGCACCGGAAAGATGCTTTCTCAAAGCCTCAACACCATAGCGATACCGAGAGGCCACCGTGTTCATGGAAATCCCTAAAATTTCACCAATTTCAGCAAAGGTCCGGCCTCCCCATATTTTCATCACAATTACCTCCGAAAACTTGCCCGGGAGCCCCCTGAGGGCCTCCTCCAGCAAGATCCGCCGCTCATCATCATATCCTGCGCTCTCAAACCAGCAGTCGTCCGCACTGGATTGCAGCTTCTCATCCTCGACCACGATATCCTCCCTTCTTCTCCTTCGGTCATTACGCCTCCCGAGATCAATCGCCTCCCTTCGGATCTGGGTGTACAGAAATGGCATCCATGCCTTTTGTCCACCAACGAAACTCCCATGATCTACTTTCCGGGCCAGCTTCACCAGGGCCTCTTGAAGGATATCTTCGGCATCCTCCTGTCGCCTCGTCTGCTGACGCGCGAAGAGAAGCAACCGGGAACCATGTTCGCGGAGCCACTCTCGCCAGTGAGAGCCTTCTTCCTTCATGACATGGATCCCGCTATTCCCCATCGACAAGAGACAGCCTAACCGAAGGTCTTCGCCCCCTCAACATCTCTCTCAGCTTTCGCAAGCCACCTCCCTGTCGGAGATCCTCCTTCCGAGATAAGATCACCGGGGTGACCAAACGCCACCACCGCACCACCATGCCGCCCCCCGCCCGGGCCAAGATCAATCACCCAGTCCGATGCCGCCACTACCTCCATATTGTGTTCAATAACCAGTATGGAATGCCCTGCGGCCCTGAGGCGCTTCAAGACCCCCAGGAGGACCATTACATCGTGGTGGTGCAAGCCGGTTGTGGGTTCATCGAGAAGATAGAGTATTCCTTCCGGGGAGGTCTTGGCTAATTCCGCGGCCAATTTAATCCGCTGAGCCTCTCCCCCGGAAAGAGTATTGGCTGACTGACCCAGTGTGAGGTAACCGAGACCCACATCGCAGAGAGCCGCAAGCAGGGAATTCAGCTTCGGTACTTTGCCGAAGAATTCTGCAGCCTCTCCCGCGGTCAGATCGAGAACATCGGCAATACTCCGGCCTTTATAGGTCACTTCCAGCGTTTCCCGGTTATAGCGTTTTCCACCACAGGCATCACAAGACACATAGGCATCATTCAGAAAATGCATGTCGATCCTCAAAGCGCCGGCTCCCTGGCACTTTTCACACCGCCCCCCTTTGATGTTAAAGCTGAACCGCCCGGCTGTATACCCTCTCTGCCGTGCGAGAGGAAGCTGCGCGAACAGAGCCCTTATATGATCAAAGGCACCAGTGTAGGTTGCAGGATTGGAACGAGGAGAGCGCCCCAGAGGGGATTGGTCCACAACAACAAGACGTCCGATATGCTCGACCCCCTCGATCTGGTCATGCTCCCCGGGGACAGCTTTTGCTCCCTGCAGCCTGCGCGCCAGCGATCGCCTCAGGATTGTATCCACCAATGTAGACTTGCCACTCCCACTGGGACCCGTCACAGCGACCAGCAGTCCCAGTGGAATCTCCACATCAATATTTCTCAGGTTGTGCTCACGGGCTCCCCGCACGACGATCCGCCGGTGCAGATCAAGGGAGTTGCCGGAAGGGGATCTCTCTTCCAACCCCCGCCCCTTCTCCCGCAGCCAGCTCCCGGTAGGTGACTCCTTCAGGGCCATGATGTCCCCTAGAGCCCCCTCCCCGATGATCTCTCCACCGTGCACTCCAGCACCCGGACCCAACTCGACAATATGATCGGCCGACCGGATCATGTCCTCGTCATGCTCCACGACAACAATCGTATTGCCGAGATCACGCAGCGACTGCAGGGCCCGGATCAGACGAGCATTATCCTCGGGGTGAAGGCCAACACTAGGCTCATCGAGGACATAAAGCACTCCCGAGAGCCCTGCTCCGAGCTGGGTCGCAAGTCTGATTCGCTGGAACTCTCCTCCCGAAAGGGTCGATGCTCCCCGGTCAAGAGCGAGATAGCCTAACCCGACCTCCCGCAGGAAACTCAACCTCCGGCAGATTTCCTCTACGATCGGCCTTACTGCCCCCTCCCGATCGTCCGGGATTTTAACTTGCTCCAACCACTCTCCCCCCTCCTCAATCGGAAGCGCGCAGAATTCATCAATTCCCAGTCCGCTGCCATCACCATCATTTCCCACCTTCACTGCAAGAAACTCTTCTCTCAGACGCCGCCCCTGACAGGATTGACAATTACGGGCTGCCATGAATCGCCCCATTTGCCCTCTCACGGACTCACTGCTTGTCTCCTCATATAAGCGCTCAACATCGCGGCATATTCCTCTGAAGACTACATTCCTCAGGAAACTTCTTCCCCCGGACTGCAGCAGCATCGGGACCTCCATCCCACCAGTTCCATAGAAGAGGGCATTCTGGAACTCCTCAGGCAGGTCGTGAAAGGGAGCCTCGCCCGAAACTCCAAAGTGCTCAGCCAGACCCGCCACCCGGTCTTGTTTCCAGCTCATTTCTCTCCCCCCTTTTTTTGACAGCTTGATCGCTCCTCCCTGCAAGCTCTTCGTCCGGTCAGGAACAACAAGATCAGGATCACAAAATTGCTCACTTCCCAGACCATGACAGTCTGGGCAGGCACCCTTTGGGCTATTGAAGGAGAAATGTCGGGGGGTCAATTCAGGAACCTCAAAACCCGTCTTCGGATTCCGAAATCCCGTGAGAAACGATATGTCTTCCCACTCCTCGGACCCAGGTATCTGCAGTGATGCCACCGCCTCCGCACCGCAAATCCGGAGGGCTGTCTCCACCGAGTCAGCCAACCTGCTCTCGACTCCCTCACGAAGAACCAGCCGATCCACCACCACCTCGATCGTATCAAACCGCTCCTTCTCCTCGGTAGGCCAGCGCTTTTCCGCTTCCTCCACCTCCAGAAGAATTCCATCCACCCTCATCCTCACGAATCCCTGCCGCTGAAGGTCTCGGACGAGAGCCGGGATGTCTTCCGCAACCCCCGGATCGAGGGGAGCCAGCAAGATGATCTTTGTTCCGTTCGGTCTCTCGGTCAGGCTTTTTACTACGTCCACAGGCATCATCCGCTCAAGTGGCTCCCCCGTTTCCGGGTCATGCGGAATCCCTATTGCTGCGAAAAGAATACGCAGGTAGTCGTGGATTTCGGTGGCTGTTGCGATAATTGACCGGGGGTTGGCACCCGCGCCCCGCTGCTCGATCGCAATTGCCGGACTGAGCCCCTCGATCGCATCCACCTCGGGCTTGTCCAGCTGATCGAGAAACTGCCTTGCGTAGGTGCTTAAACTTTCCACATAGCGCCTCTGCCCCTCGGCATAGAGGGTGTGGAAAGCGAGGCTTGATTTCCCGCTACCACTCAAACCGGTCACCACAACCAACTTCCCCCGGGGAATATCAAGATCGATATTTCGAAGGTTATGCTGCCGAGCTCCTCGGATCCGGATTGCATCCACAGACTCATTCTGGTCCACGAATCCAAAAAGCTGAATACCGAAATCGACCTTCGACATTCACCCTTCAACCTCCATCCTTTAACCATGCTGCAACTCCTCCACAGGTTTCTTTCCCCAGACCATTCCTCCCTCAAGGTCTGCGGAGTAACGACCCCGGAGGATGCGAATGAACTCGCAAAGATAGGGGTAGATGCCCTCGGGATCAATTTCTGGCACGAGAGCAGGCGTTACTGCCCTCTGGAGGAAGCCCGGAAATTTCTTCCTCGGCTCAGCGGGAACATCCTGCGGGTAGGCGTTTTCGTGAATGCGGACCCGGATCTTCCGCGCCGTTTGCTCGATGAGGGGCTGATTGATGTCGCTCAGTTCCATGGTGATGAGGATTATTCTTACTGTGAAATATTTTCAGGCGAGGGGATGCCCTTCTTTAAAGCGATCGGGGTTGGACCTGAATCTGACATGACCGAAGTCCTCCCATACCAGGCCACCGCCCTTCTCCTCGATGCCCCCGCCCCTGATGTCTACGGTGGCACCGGGCGCACGATTGACTGGAACACGGCCGCCAGTTTTGTTGATAACCCGTCGTCTCCACCTGTCATCCTTGCCGGAGGAATTACTCCGGAGAATGCCGCGGAAGCGCTCTTCACCAGCCGGGCCTGTGCCCTTGATGTCGCCTCGGGATCGGAATCCACCCCGGGCGTCAAGGACTTCGGCAAAATCTCAGCCCTTCTGGACGCTCTTCACTGTCCCCCGCAATGACGCAGTTTTGTTGTGATCATAAGCCGAACCGTATAAAGAGCATTTCCAGCGATGCGCGGACATCCCATCCTCCAAATCGGCGTTCTCACTCTGGCGATCGGCCTGATGGGGGCACTGATCGCCTTTGTCCTGAGCGAGGCCGAAAGGCGCGTACCGGTAGCGGCGAACTCTGGCAAACAATCCGAGCCTGATACAGTTCCCACCCTGCTTACCATTACCCTCTCCGCTCCCGCGACGTCACTGTCTCTGGCCGAGCCCTCGGGCAGAATCATCACGATCTCAACAGGCCAAAGCCTGGAGATTGAACAGGACGTGGAGCTTACCCTGAGGGATTCGACGTGGAGCGGGGTACTGTCAGTAACATGGCAGGAGAGTTTGCCCAGACACTTCCTCCGTCTCGACTTCGAGCCTGACAACTTGAAGAGTTCTCACGTCGTCCTCGACGTTCAAGGCGATACGGAAAATTACCCAATCTCCACCGACTTTCACACCCGCTCTCAATAATTTATTTATCGCCTCCGAGCCTTGGACACCGAAGACCATAGCGGACACGATCCCTGCGCACATCACGCTAACCACCACGAACTGGTCATCAGTAACGTGGAAGTATCATACGGCCCAGTACCTGCCCTCAGGGAGATTTCCCTCGCAACCTCCTGTGGCAACCGGGTGGCCTTGATCGGACCCAACGGGGCAGGGAAATCAACTCTCCTCAAGGCAATCGCAGGATTGGTGCCCAGGCAAAGCGGAAGCATCCAATGGCGTGGTGAAGCAGTGAACAAGTGGTCCCGGGAGTTCGCCTATCTGCCGCAGCGAGAATCAGTAGACTGGGATTTTCCCATCACCGTAAGCGGCCTCGTAGAAATGGGGCGATATCCCCACCTCGGACTGTGGAAACGGTTTACCCAAAATGACGATGCCGCCGTGGAGAAAGCACTTCATACGCTTGGGATTACGGATCTTCGGGACCGGCAAATCTGTGAACTCTCAGGAGGCCAGCAGCAACGAGCTTTTCTCGCCCGGGCAATCGCCCAGGAAGCCCATGTTCTCCTCTTGGACGAGCCGTTTACTGGTCTGGACCGGAATGCTTCCGAATCACTTGCCTGCCTGCTTGCTGAACTCGCAGAGGAAGGGCGCCTCATTCTTGCCTCTCACCACGATCTCGAATCCGCCCCCCGCCTCTTCAATGAGTGCCTCCTGCTGAACCTTTCTCAACGGAGCTTTGGCCAAACCACTGACGTTCTGACCCCCTCCGCAATCGAGAAAGCCTTCAACCAGGCCCCTCCCGGGCCCGGCCACTGAAACCAGAAATTTCCGATAGTGTTCGCTCCTTTCCACGATGATTTTTTCCAGCGCGCCCTCCTCGCTGGACTGCTGATCGGCTTTACCAATGGCTTCTTCAGCGGGTTCGTCGTCCTGCGAAGGACCGCCCTTTCGGTAAGCGCCCTCTCCCATACAATGCTCCCCGGCATCGCACTTGGCATCCTCATCACCGGCGCTCTTACCCAGGCCAATGCCTTCATCGGAGCACTGAGCGCCGCCCTCATCGTTGGTCTGGGATCTGTGGTTGTCTCACGAACATCACGGGTGGACCAGGGCACGGCCCTTGGCATTCTCTACACCACTGCGTTTGCCCTCGGGGTGGCGTCCCTGAAGTATCTTGGAAATTATGGCGACCTCCAGCATTGGCTTTTTGGTGATATCCGGCTCGTAAGCTCCAGTGATCTCTGGCTGGCCCTCGGAATTGGGTCCGTCATTCTTCTCGGGTCCTGCATCTTTTTCCGGCCACTCCTGCTGACCCTGTTTGAATCAAACGTCGCGGCCGCTCAGGGAGTTCCGGTCAGGGCAATGAATTATCTTCTTTTCCTGATGCTCATTCTCGCCCTCGTTACTTCACTGCAAGCGGTAGGATGCGTTCTCAGTGTGGGCCTTCTGGTCGCACCAGGTGCTACCATCTCCCTGCTGACTAACCGGACCCCGGTCCTTTTCTGGGGAGGAGGAATACTGGGAGCGCTTGGATCCGTCCTCGCCCTCTTGTGCGCCTACTGGATCGATATCCCAGCCGGGCCCGCGATCGTTATTGTGCTCGGAGGCGCCTTCCTGCTGGCCTTCCTCATATCGCCTAAATATGGCCTGCTGAGCAGGATTCGGCGCTCATAGTCCGCCGCTCCCACCAAAGTAAACTCTCATGAACGCCTTTCTCATCTTCCTTGGCGGCGGCCTTGGCGCCCTTTCGCGCTGGGGTCTCTCCACGGGACTGGACAAACTCGCAAGCAGGACATCCATACATCATTTCCCTCTGGGTATTCTCGCCTGCAACCTGCTGGGGTGCTTCCTTATCGGATGTATTTTCGGACACCTCACCCAGAGGCATCCCACCTGGATAGGTCCTCTTCTGGTCACGGGATTCCTCGGTGGATTTACGACCTTCTCGGCCTTTGGCCGCGATACGATCTCTGCGATCCAGGACGGCCTGACGCTCATTGCCGTCCTTAATATCCTGCTCTCGGTGACCCTCGGACTCCTCGCAGTGTGGGCCGGGCTGAGGCTCTTCGCGCCGGGTGCCACATCCGGCGACTAGGAAGGCGTGGCAGCTTTATCTCTGCAGTAGGGTTTCGCTCCCACGAACAACCAACTCGACCCGCCCTTGAAGGGTCTGATCCAATAAAGGAGTATTGATACTCTTTGACCTCATGAACTCCCGGGTAAAGGTCGTTTCTCCAGCGGGGTCGAATACGATGAAATCTGCCGGCTTACCTTCCTCCACGGGAACTACATCAAGCCCCATCATACGTCTGGGCTCCGCCGAGTATCGCTTTACCACAAGATCCCAGCCAATCTGTTGACTCGCAATAAAGCGGTCATAAAGCGAGACCAGGGCCGTCTCAAGACCTGTAATACCATTCGGAGCAGAGACAAAATCCTGTTCTTTTTCGAATGCAGTGTGCGGCGCGTGGTCGGTAGCAATAAGATCGAATACTCCCTCCTTCAATCCCTCAAGAAGAGCAGCATTATCCTCGGAAGTACGAAGGGGAGGATTCATCTTATAGTGCGTATCATAGTCTCCAATGTCTTCCTCGTTAAAGATCAGATGATGAGGTGACACCTCCGCGGTAACCTTTGCTCCCATCTTTTTCCACCACCGGATTGTCTCCATGCCGATTGCAGAGGATACATGCTGAATATGAATCCGCGCCCCGGTGGCGTGCGCCAGACGAATATCCCGATCCATGCATATTTCTTCACTACACGCAGGACTTCCCTTGATCCCAAGCTGATAACTCACCTTGCCTTCATTGAGAGCACGGGGACCGCTCAACTCCGGAACCTCACAATGACTGGCGAAGAACATTCCAAAGGGCGTCGCGTATTCCATGGCGTTCCTCAGAACTGCGGGATTGGCAACCGGATCACCATCATCAGTCAACATCACCACACCCAGCTCCCGCATTCCTTCGATCGCCGAGAGCTCTCCTCCTGCCCGTTCCCTGGTAATGCATCCTGAGGTGTAAACGGGAATCCGGCTTACCTCCCGAGCTTTCTCCAGAATAGTGCGAACAACCGAAGGGGAATCAATCGCCGGGGCAGTGTTCGGCATCATGACAACTCCAGTCACGCCCCCGTTGATGGCGGCCTCAGTCCCATGCTCGATATCCTCCTTATGCTCCTGACCGGGCTCCCGGAAGTGCACGTGTGCATCAAACATCGCCGGCGCGACAATCTTACCCTCGGCATCAATCACCTTCGCATCCGGAAGCCCCTCAAGAGCTTCCCCCACTGCAAGGATCACGCCATCCTTCACCAGAACATCCCCACGAACCAGAGGGCCTTCCTCCGCCGCGATCTCTCCTCCCTTGATAAGTAAATCCATGGTTCAGATGTTACGTTTCATCTGGATCCGCCTCCTGCGAATTGGTCCGTGGCTTGAGCGAATAGAGCACCGCCATCCGCGCTGCGATCCCATTTTCCACCTGTTGGTTAATCAGGCTGCGCTCGTATTCCATTACCTCATTACATAGCTCAACCCCACGATTCACCGGTCCCGGATGCATGATGTAAATGCCCTCCCCGCGAATAAGATCAAGACGCTCCCTCGTGACCCCGTAGACCCGGTGATACTCTTGCAAGTTTGGAAAATACTGGGCTTCCTGCCTCTCCATCTGAACACGCAGCAGGTAAATGGCATCCGGTGCCCAGCCTAAAGCCTCATCGAAGTTGGTAAACCTCGCGATTTCCTCCGGTCCTGACTGGGGAACAAGGGATCCAGGGCCCAGAAACCCTACCTCCACACCCAACTTTAGCAAAAGCCTGCTGGTAGAGCGCGCGACCCTGCTGTGCAGAATATCACCAGCAAGAAGGACCTTGCGCCCGGACAGCTTGGGAAACACCTCCCTCAGGGTGAAGGCGTCAAGAAGGGCCTGTGTTGGATGTGCATGTGCCCCATCCCCTGCATTGATCACCGAAGCCTGCGTCTGGCGTGCTATGGCTTGGGGCAATCCGGACATCTCGTGACGGACCACGATGTAATCTGCCCGCATCGCCTGCAGGGTGTCGACAGTGTCCTTGACAGTTTCACCCTTGGTGACCGAGGAGTGCGGAACGTCAAGTTCGATGACATCAGCAGAGAGCCTCTTGGCTGCCACCTCAAAAGAGGAGAGGGTTCGCGTGCTCGGCTCATAAAACAGCATCAGAACCGATTTACCCTTGAGGGCGGGCACCTTTTTCACCGAGCGGGTGAAGAGCTCCTTGAACGGAGTGGCCTGATCCAGCAAAAGGTCTACCTCCTCTCGACTTAACGAGGCGATATCGAGGAAGTCCTTGCGCGCCATCCGCTAGGGGGTCGATACCAGTTCTACCGCGTCTCCGCCATCAGTTTTTTTCAGTTGAACGATCACATGGTCCATCCGTTCCGTTTCAAGGTTCACCCCTGAGAAATCAGGCTCAATCGGGAGTTCGCGGTGACCCCGATCAATGAGAACCGCCAATTGAATACGAGCGGGACGCCCATAATCAGTCAGAGCGTCGAGAGCAGCCCGGATCGTTCGCCCCGTAAAGAGAACGTCGTCAACGAGCACGATGTGAGCTCCATCCACCTGAAACGGGATTTCGCTGCTCTGCAACTTGGGGTTTTCGGCGAGATGCGAAAGATCATCGCGATAGAGGGAGATGTCCAGGATCCCGTAATCGTGGTCAATTGCCTGTTCGGACAAGGCCGCGCTCACTCGCTCCGCCACTTCATCGCCCCGACTTCTCACACCGACGATGGCAACCCGGCCATGCCGGGCAACCGCGCCAATCTTTTGCACGAGGGAGGACACCGCCTCCCTGATCGCGGCCTCATCGAGAATCACTGGCATGAGGAATCAGGCGCAGGAATTTGTGGTGGAGCCTCGCTCAGGAGCCTGCAAGTTTCAGAATCCGGTGCGCCGCCATGGCGGCATTTAACGGAGCCTTCTTATGCAGACCAACCGTGGTGGCCGGAACCTGCCCGGGCAACTGGGAGATAGAGAGCAGGGCATCAATGCCATTCAGGGGTCCCCCTGGCACCGGCACACCAATTACCGGCAGGGAGGTTTTCATGACAACGACCCCGGGCAGAGCTGCAGCCAGTCCCGCAATCGCGAGAATTACGGCCTTCTCTCCACTTTCCTCCAGCTTGCCCAGATACTCGATGAGCTCAGACAGATTACGATGGGCGGAGAGAACCTCTTCCACATAATCAAGACTTTCACCCTCGAGATAATCGCGGGCAGGTTGCATGAACGGCATATCGTTTTCACTTCCGTAGATCAGGATAACTTTCATTTGGTATCAGTATTGCAGATGTTGGTTGTATTTTGACCGGCCGGCAAGACCAGTTGCTTTGGTTCTGGAAATGTTTCCGGACAAATCCGTCAAATCATTCAAAATGAAGCCGTCCGATATCGGATCTATGTTGTGAGCCTTCAAAATCTATCTTGGCCGCCTCGAGATGAGCCTTTGTAACTGCCGTCTCCCGATCTGCACCGCGGGCAACCACGGCCAGAACCCGCCCTCCATTGGTTTCCCATTGTCCCTCCGCATTAAGCCGGGTCCCGGAATGATACACCCGGACTCCATCAACGTCGTCAAGGCCATCGATCACGTCTCCGCTGTGGGAACTGGCAGGATAGCCGGCCGAAGCCAGTATTACGCCCACACTCCAGCCCTCGTCAAAACTGAGCAATTCCGGACGAAGCTTCCCCTCGGCTCCCTCCCGACAGAAAGTGGCGAGGTTTCCTGAAACCAGAGGCATGACCGCCTGGCACTCAGGATCACCAAAGCGGCAGTTATATTCGATAATCTTTGGCCCATCGGTGGTGAGCATAAGGCCGAAATAAAGAAATCCCACGTATCCCAGGTCATCATCCGCAAGCCCTTCGATGGTCGGCTCGATAATCTCCTTCTCAATCCGGTCCATCAGAACGGGATCGATCAATTGGCGACTCGCCACCGCACCCATTCCCCCCGTGTTGGCACCTGTATCTCCCTCACCAATCAGCTTGTAGTCACGGGCCGGCGTGAAGATCACAGCCTCTCGTCCGCTCACTGCCGCAAAAATAGACACCTCCGGCCCCTCAAGATACTCTTCGATGAGAAGACTCCCTTCCCCAAAGCGTCTCTGTCCGTAGACCTCTTCCAAAAAGGAAGACACACTTTCCTCATCAGGGCAGACCGCAACCCCCTTGCCCGCCGCCAGGCCATCAAACTTGAGAACCGTGGGATAGCTCTTACCGATCACCTCTCGAGCTTCCTCCGCACTTTCCACCACTACCGCTCTGCCCGTCGGAATTCCATGACGCTCCATGAACTGCTTGGCAAACTCCTTGCTGCCCTCAAGCAGGGCCGCCTCTTTTGGTGGACCCCAGCAAGGAATGCCATGCTTCGCACAAAGGTTGGCCAATCCCTCGTCCTTCAGCAGGTAGCTTTCCTCCCCAGCCACACAGAGATCAATGGAATGAGCCTTCATCCAGGCTACCAGTTCCTGCAAGCCATCAGCCTCCACGGCCTGCGCGATCCCGGAAATGGCATCACTTCCGGGGAAGCAGAACAACTCGATCTCCCCCGGTGATTCGCTCAGGGATCGTAAAAGAGCGTGTTCCCGTCCACCTTTCCCTACAACGACGATGCGCATGGCCCCAGTGAAGAAAGATCGGGACGGGGCCGCAAGAGTAACGGGTAGCAGTCGTGGCCAACAACTGTGAATAACCGGACCGCAGAGTCAGCTCACTGCACCTTTTTCCAGTCCTCCTCGCTCAGGCAGCAGGGATCCCGGGCCACCCAGTGGCCCGGCTCGATCTCCACCAGTCCAAGATCCTTCCCGATGGTTTCCTCATACCTGGGATGACTGATCCGGTGTCCAAAGGCGCTTCCCTCCGGGGGATTAATCGGCGAGGGCACGTCCCCCTCCAGCAGGATCTTTTCCCGCTCAGCAGCAGGATCCGCCTCTGGAATGGCTGACAGGAGCGCCTTAGTATACGCGTGGCACGGACGTTGATAAATGGCATCCGCAGTCGCCAGTTCCACGATCTTGCCAAGATACATCACTGCTACCCGGTCGCTCACGTGCTGAACTACCGCCAGATCATGGGCGATGAAGAGATACGAGATACCCATCTCTCGTTGCAACTCCAGAAGGAGATTGATGATCTGACTCTGCACCGAAACATCGAGGGCGGATACTGGCTCATCACATACAATGAATTTCGGGTTCAGGGCGATGGCCCGGGCAATTCCGATACGCTGACGCTGCCCTCCCGAAAACTCAAAGGCAAACTTCTCACCCGAGTTCGCAGGAAGTCCCACCCGTTCCAGCAGCTCATCTACGCGCCTCCGACGTGCCGGAACATCACCTTCCCGATGAATGATCAATGGCTCCTCAATGATCTGCCGTACGCTCTGGCGGGGGTTGAGTGATTCCACCGGATCCTGAAAAATCATCTGCATGTCATTCCGGAGGGGTCGAAGTGCTCCCGACGACGAATGCGTGATATCCGTTCCGTCGAACACCAATGATCCCGCATTGGGCTTGAGAAGGCGCACCACCGCCTTGGCCAAGGTCGACTTCCCGCAACCAGATTCGCCCACCAGCCCGACCGTCTCACCTTCCCCGATCTCCAGAGATACTCCGTCCACTGCCTTCACCTTCCCGGTCTGGCGGAGCATCAATCCACTTCGGACCGGGAAGTGAACCTTCACATCCTGCACCGAAAGCAAGGGTCCTCTTGTTTCAACCTCACTCATATGCTTGCCCGGGCCTCCTCCCCGCAACACTCCGGACACGCTTCCACCCAGTGCCCGGGAGAAACTTCCCGCAACTCCGGTCGCGCATCTCCCAGACTGCTCTTGCGCCCCAGCCGCTGGCAGAATCGACACCCGCTGGCCATTTCCGAGAGCGAGGCCACCATCCCCGGAATGGTATTGAGCTCCGACTTGGGAGGGAGCGAGAGCTGGGGAATAGAGTTCAGTAACCCAAGGGTATAGGCATGGAGGGGACTCGCGAAGAGCTCTTTCACTGGCGCGCGCTCAACCACCCGGCCTGCATACATCACTACCACCTCGTCACAGTTTTCCGCAATAACTCCGAGATCGTGGGTGATCAGGATCGCGGCCATCCCCATCTCTTCTTGCAGGCCCTGAATCAGGTCAAGAATCTGGGCCTGCACTGTGACATCCAATGCAGTGGTAGGCTCATCAGCAATCAGAAGATCTGGTTTGCAGGCCAGCGCCATGGCGATGACCACCCGCTGCCTCATTCCCCCCGAAAGCTGATGCGGATAGTCCCCCACGCGGACCTCTGGAGAGGGAATCCGCGTCATGCGCAGGGCCTCGATCGCGGCCTCCCAAGACTCCTTCTTGTCCATCTTCATGTGCAGCCGGAACACCTCGCTGACTTGACGCCCAATCCGGTGCACCGGATTAAGGGCCGTCATGGGCTCCTGGAAAATTGTTCCAATTTCGCCGCCCCGCACTTCATGCAACCGCGCCTCGGAAACACTCTGTAGGTCCTCCCCCTTGAAGATGACCTCTCCCGCCAGTATTTTCCCCGCAGGCTGCGGTAGCAGGCTGATCAGTGACATCGCCGTCACACTTTTTCCGCACCCGGATTCTCCCACGATCCCGAGCGTCTGCCCGCGATCGACAGAAAAGGAGACACCGTCTACCGCCTTCAACAGCCCGCGCTCCGTATCAAAGGCACTCTCCAACCCTCGCACCCTGAGAAGCGCATCACCCCCGGGGTCGTGTTCCCGGTAGATCTGACGAGCGGTCGCCTTGGCTGGATCTCCCTCCTTCATTACTTTACCTGATACTGGTCATACACTTCATCAACCTCGGGATAGGCTTCGTCCCGGCTCCTCGCCCGCAGGGTCTTCTCCTGTTCCTCCACATCAATCCAGTAGACGTAGCTCTCCTGGGCCTCCCGGGTCATCTTCACATTGAAATCCTCTGGCCACTGCATCCACCGCCAGTGACCGAGTCGATAGCTCTCTCTCTTGTAGCCCGGGATCCAGAAAGCCGTGTCATGCAGGATGCGCTCAAGCTCCCAGGACATATCTCGAATCTCCTTCTCCGACGTCGCAAACCGAATTCCCTGCGCCAGGGGGTCGGCCTCAGGGTTAGCATAGACCGAGATATTGTTGGTCATCACCCGCGGAGTCGTAGTCCCGGGGTCATAGGCATTGGAGGAATGAATTCCCTCAAAATACCGCGGAAAGGGTGGTTGGGTCCCCCAACCCCAGAAGGTCAGATCGTGCTTTTTCTGCATCACCTTTTCGTAACTCGCTGTTCCATCCATGCCATCAAGGCGATACTCCAGACCGGCCTTAAGAGCTTCTTCCTTGAGCCGTTGTAACATCTTACCCACCACTGGGCTGGCAGTGTGGGTGATGGAGAAACTGAGTTTTTCCCCCTTGTTGTTCTGGAGAACTCCGTCGTTACCCTGAGTCGTGAAGCCTGCCTTGGCGAAGGCCTCCCGGGCCTTTTCCGGCGAATAATCCCTAGCTGCGATCTCCGAGTTACTGAACTGACCGTAGCCTTCGTTGTAGATATTGAGTCTGCCTGCATCACCACGCAGATCGATATCAATCACCTTCTGCCAGTTGGTAGCATGCTGCAGGCCGGTCCGCACGTTAACATCTCCCAGAAAGGGCCGGGAGTGGTTGATATAAAGACCCCGGGGAACCCGGGGATAGACATTGTAGAAGGTCTTCTTTTCAATATAGCCATTGAATACCTCCGGGATCTCCATCTGCTCATACCATCTCTTGGGAAGACCCAGGTGAAACATGTCGACCTCTCCCTTCTTGAAGAGCTCAAAGACCTTCTCATCGCTGCGGACCAGACTGTATTTAATCCGGTCCACATTGAACCGGTTTCGGTAGTACTTCATCTCACCCGCCCACCAGTCCTTGACGCGGGAAAGAGTGACGCTTCGGCCCTTGATGACATCTTCCTTGAGAATACGGTAGGCCCCAGTAGTAGGCCGCACCTTCCAGTTATAACGGTCCTCGAAATCCGGGCCAAATTCACTGTAGAAAACCCGGGAGTAGGGTGTCAGGGAGGCGTAATACTCCGGCTTTGGCTTCTTGTTGGCAAGTCGCACCGAGAGATGCTGATCATCATAGCGCGTGATATTCTCGAACATGGTGCCGTAATACTGCCGATACCACGGTCCGGTAATGTACTCGGACAGGCACACGTGAAAGGTCATGAAGAAATCCTCTACCGTAACCGGGTTCCCATCTGACCATTTCGCCTTCTCATTGATCCGGAAATAGACGGTGCGCCCGTCCTTCCCCACCGCCCACCGGTCAGCCAACCCTGGAATGGTTTCCATCGTGTTGGGATGCAGAGAAACCAAGGCCATCTCGACGTTATCCCAGTGCTCGGAACGAAAACTGTTATTTGCATTCTTGCCGATGGACCGAATGGTCGGAGGAAATGAAAGACCAGAGAAATAGGTATTGAAAGTCCCTCCCTTCTTCGCGCGGGAGGATCCCAGCTCAGGCTGGTCCAGCCCCTCCTCCCAGTCGAGGTCCTCCGGAAGATCCTGCATCGTGGCATCGAAAGTGAAGAACTTCGGTGATCCGAGGCGGCGGTTGGTATTAACGAGATCTTCTTCCAGCTTGTCCCGATCCTCCTCCCCAGATTCATCAAGCTGCTTCGCCAACTCCTCCTTTTTTCCCTCAAGCTCCCCCAGAACCTTTTCGTTATGGCTCTCCCTGAATCCAGTCACTTCCTCCTTATTATCGTAGTCCGCAAAATCCTTCCCGGTGTCGCACCCCGCAAGGGCAACCACGAGCAACAGGCAGAACAGGTTCAATTTATTCATAATCAACGGTAGGTCGTAAACTTCTTGGGATCGAAGGCCTCCCGGATTGCTTCACCCACAAAGGTCACGAGAAGGAGCACGGACACCATTCCCCCGAAAACCGAGGCCACGATCCACGGGTAGTCAAGATTGGTAACACCATCCTGCAGGATTCGCCCCCAGCTGGGATAAGTATCAGGAAGCCCGAACCCGATGAAATCAAGGGCCGTCAGGGCCGTGATCACTCCCACCACACTGAAGGGAAGCAGCGTCACCACTATCGAGAGCGCATTGGGCAGAACATGGCGAAAAATGACCCGGACCGGACCAGCACCCAGAACCCGGGCAGCGGCCACGTAATCCCTTGCCTTCTCCCGGTAGGCCGCGGTCCTCATGTAATAGGTGATCCCGATCCAGGAAAAGATGCAGAGCACCAGCAGGATCGTCACGAGGGTCACATCCTCCCGGCCAATCCGGTCAGCAATAATGATGACCACGTAAAGGAAGGGCACGTTGGCCAGGATTTCGATGAACCTTTGTACGACGATGTCAAAAGCCCCCCCCAGATAGCCCATCAGGCTCCCGAGAGTGATCCCGATCGCATAGGTTACTGCCAGATAGATGACGGCCGCCTGAAATATGAGCTGCAGACCTCCATAAATCTGAGCCAGGACATCCCAGCCCCGTGAATCCGTTCCGAGATAATGCCTCGTCTTCATGCTGGGTGGAAGAGGAGGATAGCGCACCGCCAGCAGCTCCGTGGTCTTCTCCTCCTCGGCTGCCCGAACCAAGTCCGCTCCCTTCACTGGGTCCGCACTCCTTACGCCATCCTTCCATTCATAGTGACCAATGACATCGCCCGCGCCCTGACTGTAGAATTCCTCGCGCCCCTGCCGAACCCCCTTGCGGAAGCGCACCATGGAATGCCTCTGCTTTGTGCTGACCTCGTCGGCGTAATAACGAAAGCCCAGACCTGAATAGAGCTTCTGTTCGTCCTTCTGGTAAAAGGCGCCGTCCCGCATGGTTAACTCCTGCTCATCCGGCTCTGCCGAATCAAAGGTGGCATCAAAGGGAACCAGAGGAAGCAACACCCAGTTAGCTCCTCCCTCTTCCGCAAAGACCTCCTTCAGCTTGCGATAGTCGACTTCACTTTTTCCCACCTGTCCAAAGTCTTCTCCCGTGTAGCTTCGCTGCTCAAACGCTGGACTGTAGATTTGACCATTATACTTCACCAGAAGAGCTTTCTTTCCCACCAAGGCGTGATCAAGGAGGGTGAGTAAGAGCAATCCTGCAAGAATCCAGAGGGAAACATAGCCCCGGGTAATCGACTTGAAGCGCTTCAGCTTCCGCACGGTCTGGGGATTCCAGTTCATTTTCCCGGACTTCGCCCCCAGCGAGAGCACCCCGACTGCCATGATCAAGGCGCAGAGAATATATCCGATAATATTAGCCTGATTCTTCTTCCACCACGATGCCGACTCCAACGCCTTATCCTTCGCTTCAAAGGAGAAGAACCAGTCGAGGGTAGGCAGAGCCAACTCGGCGTGGTACGCGATCACCGCGCCCACGCTGATCACAATCAGAAGAATCCCTGTAAGACGAAAGAGCATTTATCTAAAACGAATACGTGGGTCCACGAACGCCACGCAGAGGTCAGAAATCACGTTACCGAGGAGCATCAGGGTCGCTGAGATCGTCAGCACTCCCAGCACCACGGGTTCATCCTTTTCCAGAATGGCATTATATTGAAGCAGGCCAAAGCCATTGATATCGAAGATCCCCTCAATGAGAAAGCTTCCACCTACAATCAGGGTGATGTTCTGCCCAACCGTCGTGGCAATAGGGATGATAGAATTGCGGAAGGCATGCTTGAACACCGCTGAGCCATAGGGAACTCCCTTGGCCGTCGCAGTTCGCACGTAATCAGCGGCCAAGTTATCCATCAAGTTGTTCTTCATCATGAAGGTCATGAAGGCGAAGCTCCCCACCAGGTAACAGGCAAGAGGCATGACCGCATGGTGAAAGAGATCGAGGATCTTGGCACCAAGGGGAAGCTCACTGTAGTTCTCAGAAACAAATCCCGAAAGGGGGAACAGATCAAGGCGGGCTCCGAGGAACACGAGGAGAAAAGAACCTAGAACATAGCCAGGAATCGCGTATCCCGAAAAGACCGCAATGGACGAAACGTTGTCGAGCCAGGTGCGATGCTTGATCGCCTTGACGATGCCGAGGGGAATACAGATTCCGTAGATCAGGATCATCGAGATCACTCCATAGAAGATAGAGATGGGGATCCGGTCGCGCACCAGTCTGATCACTGGATCCTGATACTTGTCTGAATCCCCGAGACTCCCCTGCAAAAGACCATCACGCCGGGCCCGATAGAGGACGATCCTCTCCTGCAATTCCTCTGAGCTGGGTAGCTCCAGTCCTCCGGCATTCCTTTTCCATCGCTTCTCCAATTCCGGCACCTCAATAAGGCGGACCTTCCAGTCATATTCTTCAATCCGTTTCTCAAGGTCCTGCTGCTTCTTCGCTGACAAATCCTCCGGGGCCCTGATTTCGACAGCCCCTTCCCCGTCCCGGGCTACCTCAGCAACCATGACCGTGCCAGGCACCGGCACCGAGACTTTAACCTCCCCCTTCTTAAAGCTCCGCGCTGTCCGTTGGACATCCCTGGGCAGGATACCCACCCACTCGAGGTAGGATCGCAGTGCTCCCTTCTCCCGGCGATGCTTCTCCTCAATCTCAAAAAGCTGTTCCGGGGTCATCGCTAAGCCTTCTGACTCCCTCATCCCTGCGCTGCCACCCTGCTCACTGGCTGCAGCCCCCATCATTTCCTGCAAATCCCTCTGCAC
The DNA here is from genome assembly GCA_002723015.1 of Roseibacillus sp. Next base: position 31,450 of record PBNG01000021.1, read on the forward strand.
TGGCCCACCAGGAGCCGCCCGCATCAGAATGAATACCAGCAAGGTAATCCCGAAAAGTGTCACAGGGACGAGGAGCAGACGCCGGAGAAAATAAACCTTCATGGAAAAGCGCCCCGAAGAGCAGAGGCAAAAACCTTCCCGGTTCTAGCTTTCCAGCAGGACGAATCAAGCCTGCGGACCGTGCAGCCTCCTAAGTGCCTCATATCCGTCAAAAAAGCGGCTGATTCTGCAAAGAGCTTTGCCAAGCGGGTGGTAAGTGTCGCATCGTCATGGCGATGCGAGCTCTGCCAATCCTAGCACTCGTCTTTTTCTGCATCTTCCTTGCAGGTTGTGGCGACCAGACTGCTGCAGACCGGGCCGTAGAGGAGAAGATCCTCATCGTGGGGAACTCCTCCGAACCCAAGGGCCTCGATTGCCACCTCGTCACCGGGGTCCTCGAAAGCAACCTGATCCGAGCCCTCTTTGAAGGCCTGTGCACGGAGCACCAGTCGGTTGACGGGAAAGCTCTCCCGGGCGCTGCGGAGTCATGGGAAGCCAATGAGGACTTCACCGTATGGACCTTCAAGCTGGGACGGGACCGCAAATGGTCCGACGGAGTCCCCGTGACTGCCGCCGACTTTCTTTTTTCCTACCAGCGTATCCTGACCGCAAGTCTTGGCTCGGAATACAACGACATGCTCTTCTACATTAAGAATGCGGAAGAATTTTATAAAGGTAAGATTACGGATTTCGGCGAGGTGGGAGTCCGGGCGCCGGATGACTACACGCTCGAGATCACGCTTCGCGGTTCCCTTCCCTTTCTTCCCGAGATTACAAAACATTACACCTGGTATCCTGTCCCCCGGCACGTCGTGATGAAACACGCCAAGGGAAAGATCGATGCGCCCTTCTCCGGATGGACCAAGCCGGGCAACATCGTCAGCAACGGACCTTTCGCCCTCCAGTCCTGGAAGATCAATGATCACATTGCGGTCACAAGGAACCCTCACTACTGGGATCGAGACACCGTAAAACTGGACGGCATCCGTTTCCTGCCCGTTGTGAACTCCTACACCGAGTCGAGGATGTTCTTCGATGGCCTGATGCACATCACCTACACCGTCCCCCCCGAGTTCATTCCCTACGCACGCGAAAAATATCCTGCCCAGTTTCGCAGCGAGCTCTATCTTGGCACCAAGTTCGTCCGTTGCAACGTCACCCGCGAACCTTTGAATGATCCGAGGGTACGGAAAGCTCTGGGAATGGCAATCGACCGGGAATCCCTGATTAAAAACGTGACTCAGGGTGGTCAGAAACCCGCCTACGGAATGGTCCCTCCTTTTGGAAACTATGAGACCGCACCCGCCATTGGCTTTGATCCGGAGGAAGCGTCCCGACTTCTCGACCAGGCCGGCTTCACGAACCGTAGTGACTTCCCCCGCATCACCCTCCTCACCGCTGACCGGGAGGTCTCCAAACGAATCGCCGAGGCGTATCAGGGGATGTGGAAGAAGCATCTGGGAATCCAGATCGAAATCGCACAGAAGGAGTGGACCTCCTATCTTAACGCCATGACCAAGCTGGACTACGATCTGGCAGACTCAGGATGGATTGGAGACTACCTGGACCCAACCACCTTTCTCGACATGTGGATCAAGGACGGAGGTAATAATCGCACCGGATGGTCGAATGAGGAATTTGAAAAACTACTGAAGGACAGTGAACACCAGAAGGACCCCGCCAGACGACTGCTTGTCCTTCAGGAGGCCGAAAACATCCTGATGGAGGAGTTTCCAGCTATCACGATCTACTGGTACACCACCAACTACCTGATTGATCCCCGGGTGAAGGGCTGGAGCCCTCTCCTTCTCAATAATCATCCATGGAAATGGGTTTCTTTCGAATCCAACTGAATCGCCCGGTATGATTGGTTTCATCTTCAAGCGGGTTCTGCAGGGTCTCCTCGTCCTCTCGGTTCTTTACACCCTTTCATTTTTTCTGATCAAGGCCCTGCCCGGCGATGCCTTTACTACCGAAAAGGCAATGTCGGCAGAGGCCAAGGCCGAGCAGATGAAGCGCTTCGGTCTGGATAAGCCGTGGCCCGTTCAGTATGGACTACGCCTGAAGAGACTCGTGTTCGAGCAGGATCTCGGAATCTCCCCCAAGAAGAACCGCGAGGTAAGCCTTATTCTTCGCCAGTCCTTTCCCGCCTCGGTGATTCTCGGACTAAACGCCCTTCTCGTTGCCTGTGTGATCGGAATCCCCCTTGGAGTTCTCTCGGCAGTTCGCAAGAATACATGGTTCGACTACGTCTCGATGGGCTTTGCCATGATTGGGATCTGTGTTGCCGCCTTTATTATCGGCCCCCTCCTCCAGACCCAGATCGCCATGCACCTGCCGGCTTTCAAGGTTGCCGGCTGGGAAAATCCCATAGACTGGATCCTTCCGGCTATTACCCTCGGCCTCGCCCCGGCAGCTTATCTGGCCCGACTAACTCGTGGTGGCATGCTTGAAGTCCTCAATCAGGACTTCGTGCGAACCGCCCGCGCCAAGGGGGTCTCTCCCCTGAAGGTCATCACGCGCCACACCCTGCGTGGAGGGCTGATTCCCAGTGTGGCTTACCTCGGACCAGCGTTCGCCTATCTGATTAGCGGTTCCTTCGTGGTAGAAACCATCTTTCAAATTCCCGGCATGGGCCGTCACTTCATCGATGGTACGATAGACCGCGACGAAGACCTTCTCCTCGGGTGTGTGCTCTATTACGGCTTCCTGATCGTCATCCTGAACCTGCTCTCCGATATCGTGCAGGCCTATCTCAACCCTCGCCTTCGGGAATCACTCTGAACGTTTTAAAGCACTGTGGCGGAAGATCTCAAGGCTATAGAAAAAGGATCCTCTCTCTGGAGAGACGCATGGCTACGCCTCCGCAAGAACCGGGTAGCCGTCATTAGCGGGATCTTCATAATCGTGATGTTCCTTCTCTGCTTCGTGGCCGCATGGTTTACCGGGGACCCGAACGAACAGGATCTCCCAAACAAATTCGCTCCGATGAGCGCCGGGCACCCGCTCGGAACCGACCAGATGGGTCGAGACCTCCTTTCACGTATTCTCTTCGGGGGACAGGTATCTCTTCTCGTTGGTCTCGTCGCCACCAGTGTCGCCTTCGTTATTGGAATCTCCTATGGGGCAATCTCCGGGTATGTTGGAGGGAGAACCGACTCCGTAATGATGAGGGCAGTCGACACCCTCTACGCTATACCTTTCCTCGTTCTTGTCATCCTGCTCCAGGAAGTGCTCTCGGGATCAGCCGGCGAAGTCGCAACGTGGCTCGTGAAGAACTGGAACTTCCCCGATGAGACCACCCACCGACTGGCGAATATCCTGCCCCTGTTCGTCGCAATCGGGGCTCTTGGATGGCTCACTCTTGCGAGAATTACCCGTTCCCAGATCCTATCGCTCAAGAATCAGGAGTTTGCCCAGGCCGCCATTTCACTGGGACTGAGTCCGCTGCGTGTTCTCTTTCGACACCTGATTCCAAATACCCTCGGACCTGCGATCGTGTATGTCACCCTGACCATCCCGAGCTTCATCATGTACGAAGCCACCCTTTCTTTCCTGGGACTTGGCATCAAGGCGCCGGACAGCTCNTGGGGAGTCCTGATCAAGGATGGAGCCAACTACATGGAGACCCAGCCCATGCTACTCATCCTTCCCGGCATCTTTTTTACCCTGACTCTCTTCGCCTTGAATTTTCTTGGAGATGGCTTGCGTGATGCCTTGGATCCAAAGTCTTCCAAGGACTAGGGCCTTGGAAGAACAAGGGTCATCTGCGACTCGAAGCAGTATCCTCGGAGGAAGCAGTCCCGTTTAGCAGGCCTGCCTCTCGGAAGGAGAAATATCCGTGATGCGTGTCGGCAGGCCGCCCAACAATCAGGTGGTCAAGAAAGTCGACCCCCAGAAGATCCGCAGCGCGGGCAACTTGCCCTGTCAATTCCCGGTCGGCATCACTGGGAGCCGGGTCTCCCGATGGATGATTATGAATCAGAACAAAGCCGTAGGCCTTATGGAGGACCACCGGGTGAAGGATATCTCGCGGGTGCGCAACTGTCTCGTTCAGGCCCCCTTCCGTCAGGACAACAGAACGAGTAACCCGTAGACGGGTATCGATGAGCGCGATTCTCAGACTCTCATATCGGAGATGTCCTATCTGCGGAAAAAAGATATCGTAGACAGCCCGCGGACAATCCAGTCGCCGAAGGACCATTTTCTCCCGGGCAACCCGTGCCGCCAGCTCGAAACAGGCCACNAGCTGAGCCGCCTTGGCGATTCCCAGACCTCGGTGACAGGTCAACTGCGTCAACCCGAGGCCACCCAGGGCCATCAGTCCGCCGTGTTCTTCAAGCAGAGTCCTGCCCAGATCCACGGCACTCTGGCCCTTCACTCCCACTCTCAGGAAAACCGCTAGGAGTTCCTCATCGGTGAGGGCCTTCACTCCCTGGATCTCCATCTTTTCCCTCGGACGGACACGATACGGTAGTTCCTTGATCCTCATCTCCTGACTCAAACCCAAGAGTGTTCTTTTGAACAGTTTCAAATGAAGTTCCACCCCTCAAGTCGAATTGAGGCGTTCTATACACCACTCCCGATATTCAAGGCGCCATCGCAAACGGCTGGGGGGATCCTCCCTCACGGGGAGCGACGCCTGCCGGGTTGGTGGTAGGATCGCGGTTTTACGCCTCTTCCGCCTTTTCCGCCACTTCCGCCACTTCCGCCTCGCCAGCTTCTTCCGCCTCCTCAGCCTCTTCCGCCTCCTCAGGTTGAGCCGCCTTCGCATTTCGCGCATATGCCGCGGTGCTCTGTTCTTCTGACCAAGAGGTATACGCGCCCTTGTTTACAACTTCCATCACGCCAACCATGTCTCCATGGCCCTCTCCACACAATTGAGCACATACAACGCTTGTTTCCATCGTCCTCAAGGGGCGGAACCACATCGGAATATCGGTTCCGGGAATAGCGTCCTGCTGGATCCGCATCGGAACGATCGCATAACCATGGATNACGTCAGTGGCAGTTACCTGGAGGATTGCTGGCTCCAAAACGGGAATCTTCAGAATAGGTGACACGAAATCGTCCCAGCCATTAGGGTCCTCCGGGTCAATACACGGGTCCCCGGCACTCTGCACCAGATGCCGGTCAATCCTCCCGAACTTACCATCCGAACCGGGATAATGATAATTCCATCCAAACTGATAACCTATAACCCTCACTCGAACCGGATCCTGTGCCTGAACGTCCTCAAATCGATCCGTGCGCTCTGCCCAGAGGGGAAAGGCAAATCCAAGGAGAAGAACTGCCTCGAAGATCGCCACTCCGACTTCCAGATGAGTAGTCACATGGTTCTGAACCCCATGGTAAGAGGCCTTCGGGTTTCTCTTGCGCCAGAATCTCCAACACGCAAAGAGGAAAAAGGCCGTCCATCCCACGAAGAGCGCCAGCATGAACCAGTGAACAAGGTCGATCAGGTGATCCACACTTCCTCCATGCTCCGAGTAATTTTCCGGAATTCCGAGGCGCTCAACGATGGTCTTGGCGAGAATCGGCATGGCTGCTAGATTTTGAGATACGAAAATAGAGGGGACTGACTAGTCGGAATACTTGGGATCAAGCGCTTCCCGCTCGCGTCGCACGATTCGCACCATGCAGACTCCGGTTGCTCCGAGTACTGGGACCACGGTCGCCAGCAGGAAAAATATGGACCAGCCCGCAGCATCGCCCCCGCCTTCCTGAAAAGAATTNGCGCAGGTGGTGCAGGCATNATGGAGAGATTGAAGAAACATAACTCAATTTTTTAATGTCAGAGAATTAACTTTCGAGCCTTTCGGTAAAAATAGACTCCATAGATGGGGAATCCAAGCGANCCTGCTAGTCCAGCTACCAACAGGACGGGCCGGATAATTCCTACCGACACAGGAGCCAGGAAAAAGGCCCATGCCGTAAGGAAAAGACTGAGGAGGGTCGTCACGATGACGAAAACGATATGGAAGCCGCGGAGTGACATGTTGATTTCTATTCTGGGACAGCTTTTTCTCTCGGGTTGTAGAACCCATCACCCTCAACCGTATTTCCGTACTNTATCGGGTCGGTAAAGGCCCAACCCGTTAGGAAGACGAGCACAATGCCCATCACCGCACTAAGAAAAATTACAAAGTAAACTGTCTTTCTCTCATGGTTGAGGTGCATGAATATGAAGGCTACCAAACTCGCCTTTACCGAGGCGATCAGGAGGCCAATGATTGCATCTTTCGAGTCAAATCCGTGTTCCCCGAAGTCCAGCCACGGAACCGTCGCCACTGCAACCGTTACCACGGTGAAGACAAATAGGGCCATACCTATAAGAAGATACAGCTTCTTTGCCTTCTGGATTGCTTCAGGTGTATCAGCCATTGGTTACGAGAGTGACTACATGAGGTAAAGAATCGGGAACAGGAAGATCCACACCAGGTCGACGAAATGCCAGAAAAGCCCGCCTATTTCTACCCGATTGGCAAGCCATTCTGGATTTCGGCGATAAAGGCCCTTGCTGAAAAAGAGGTAATAACCCAGGACGATAGCACCGCCGATAACATGGAGGCCGTGCAAGCCGGTGATCGTAAAATAGACGGCATAATAGGTGTTCCACTTCGGGGTGAACATGGACTGCAGGGAGACCTTTTGATGGGGNATTTCTAACTCGGGAAACGCATGTAATTTATGAATTTCCTCGTCCTTGTGATTTGGTCCCGCAAAGCCATTCCAGAATTTCGGGCGTAGGTCATCATAACCATCCTCGCCTGCCTTGAGAGGACGTTCCTCGTATTGATCAGCCCTCGCGTAATGAACCAGGTCCTGCCATGTAATCCGGTAGCGATCTGTTTCCGTAGGAACCCGCTTGGGATTTCCTTCCTTATCTCTCCCGTAATCCTTGAGCAGATTCTCCTCGAGAACAGCAATCCGAGCCTTATGGTTTTTCCAGATCCTCTTGTAATACTTATGATGCTTATTTTCTTCTGAGAAAAGCCAGCTCTTCTCGATCACTTCTGCGGGATCTTTACCTGCCTCTTCAGCCTTCTGGACCATCCAGCGAAGATCAATTGCATCAACAGCGAGAATAAGTGGGCTTTCAAGAAGNCCNGGNGCTGNCCCCATCNCCNTCNCCCGCNTTGANNGAAGTATCNTCNCNCAACTCAGCCTTCCCCTCCTTNGCNTTCACCGGACGNTTGACCCAGCNCCNGTNGATNACNATGGGCTGGGGAGGNTCCATCGCNAANGAAAGNGTNGAGACNACGGANACNACCTTGCTCCCNGCNACNCANNTNCCNTNCNNNTCAAANTGCTCNTCNAGNTGNGTNGNNGCATCNATCNTGGCNTCCGGTGCCTGNANCCAGTATTTGTCATCAGGCNNCTTCGCTTTNACCNTTTTCCANTTCTCNTTNANNATNGCNGTNCGNACGNNTGCNTTGTGNGNCCGNCCTGANACGTAGNNTTCCCGAGCNTTNTTCAGGAGNTCATAGCTNAGNTCNGTTCCNGANGGNATGTAGAGCGAACNNTNCCCGAACTNATGTTCGATCTTTTCNTCGGCNTTCGCATACTTGGCGACCAACTCGNTCTCTGCNNTTNCCCGACCCTTNGTGGAGNGCGGCTCTTTTTCGGTTCCAGCATAGTCCTCGATANTCCCGTANAGAAAGAGGTTCTCGGTTGTCACNAGCTTGGATTTNCGTTTNCCTGCCTGTTCNAGAANNGCNTCAACCCANGGNNCATGNGCNCGCGCNACNGAGAAATNNANNGTNCCNGGCNNGAAAAGNATNGCGTTGGCCTTGAATGGNTTTGCNCCNGAAGCACNCANTTTCTTNGCCTTCAGCTTNGTGTCGGAGTGAGCNAGNTTTCCNTCATCANCNANNACAGCATANTGNGCNTGNCCTTCAATGATGGCAAANTCATCCATCCGNACCGCCTGGTGCTCNANTTTCGCNTTGTACTCGATNCCCTTNAGAACCATGAANANGCCNGCGCANGCGATNGTGATNCCCATATAAATCTGAAACTTTCTCCANTCNCTCATCTTGAGNGCNGCCCANGCAAANACCACTGTNACGGANGAGCCAATCAGCACNAANGTNTTGATGAGTCCNGGNACNATNGGNAGCGCCCGTTCNGGCCACGGATANTCNGCATAGATCCTCAGGAAGACATATCCNGAGAACAGCCCTCCAAAGAGCATCACNTCNGACGCAAGAAAGAGCCANATTCCNACCTTNGAGTTGAAAAGACCCGTATCCTTGCGAGCGGTGACTGTATAAGGGATATCCATNATGGGGGAGACTGAAGGGCCTCAGGAAACCGGCGTGGGTTTAGGTTCCTCCGCCGGCTTATTCCTCTTGGGCTCTTCCCACTGGGGAAAGAAATCGCCCTCATGGTCATCACGACTGTACTCGTAAGGGCCTCTGTAGGCCGCAACATCAAAGGTAAAGTTACCATGCGGTGGGGGCGTCGGCGTAGCCCACTCCAAAGTCGTTGCATCATAAGGATTGTCGTTCTTGATTTTCTTGCCCGCAACCATACTCACGAAGAAATTGATGACGAAGGGAATCTGAGCGACCGCCAGCATGAAGGCTCCGAAACTCATCACGGGATTCAAATGAATCCACTCTGCGACGGTATTCCCGAACACGTTCACACTGTCCTTCGCCTTGGAAAGATAGGCATCTCCTCCGTTGTACCAACGTCGATGGAATCCTGCCATACCCTGGACCAGCATCGGGAAAAAGAGGACGTTCATGAACACCAGCGAGGGCCAGAAATGAAGGTGTCCGAGGAAGGAATTCATGTGTCTGCCCGTGACCTTAGGATACCAGTGGTAAACTCCAGCAAAAAGCCCGAAGAGAATACCTGGCGCAACGACGTAGTGGAAATGTCCGATCACGTAATAGGTATCGTGAAGATGCAGATCAACCAGATTAAAGGCCAGTGGAAGACCCGTCAGTCCCCCGATTCCAAACATCGGCAGGAAAGCGGCCGCCCACAGCATGGGCATGTTGAATCTGATCGAGCCTCCCCAAAGCGAAACGATGAGCGAAGTAAGCAGGATAACAGACGGCACAGAGATCAAAACCGTGGTTGTCTGAAACCAGGTGGAAATCACGGGTCCCATTCCGGTCAGATACATGTGATGCGCCCACACAATGAAGCTGAGAAAGCCGAGAACGACAACCGACCATACCATGGGCTTGTAACCCCAGAGCGGCTTACGGGTGTTAACCGGTATAATTTCGGCAACACATGCAATGGCTGGAAGAAGCAGCACGTAAACCTCCGGGTGCCCTAGGAACCAGAAGAGGTGCTGGTAAAGAAGCGGACTGCCCCCACCGGAAGCCTCGATTACTCCGGCAGTCGAAGTGTAAAGGCCGCTGGGCGTAAAAAAGCTTGAACCGAGCGTTCGGTCCATCAACTGCATGATCGCAGCTACCTCAAGAGGAGGGAA
>PBNG01000022.1 GCA_002723015.1 Roseibacillus sp.
ATTAAAAAATCATGCATAATAAAAAAAATAACCCCGATCAGCACGGTTAACCTAGTAACAGGCAGTCAATCAATGGAGTGAGATCCGGGTCCTGCATCACAAAAAAATCTTAGAACCAAGGCCTCCACGATCTCACTCCATTGAGAACACTGCCTCCTTTTTTACCGGGAAGAACCATCACCGACGGTTGATTTCAAGGCCGTGAGGATTGATGTCGAGGCTGCCTCGCCAAGTAACTTGTAGGCCGGACCGGTCCAATGGAATCTGTCACCCTTGGCTAAATGCAATCTCCCTGCAAGGATCCCATGGAAATCACTCACCGGCACACCAGCTCTCCCCATAACCTCCTTTGCCATCGCATTATGTCTCAGGATCACCGGATTTATCTCTGGATCGAAACGGGAGGTGTCTCCCTGCATTGTAACGGGAGTGCTATTCGCCCAGATCAGCCGTGCGGCAGGAAGTTTCTGTTTGAGAACCTCCACATAACCCCTCGTCAGGGGACGGAAGGTTCCCTCCTTGATCCGACCTTCAGGCCATCCGTGTAGTCCCATGTTGAAATGAACCACATCATAGGGACCGTTCTGCTCGAGAAGATCCGCAAGAAGGGCATTCGTATTCTTGGACTGCCAGTGCGGATTCACCCATGCATCCACATGGGCTACCCCATCAAGTGCCTTGAACACGACCTTGCGGTAACCGCTCAGGATGGAATCGCCTATTAACAATACCCTCGGCCCCGACTGCTCTCGAGTCCCGGCCTTGTCCAAGCGCCACCCCTTGCCCTCCACCTGTCTTCGCCGTGCGGACTTAGGATCTTTCGCTCCCGCCTTCTCCTGCCGGGAGACCTTCAGAGTGACTGGGGCTCTCGTAATTTTAAGTCCCGGGATGGTAATCAAGCCCGCTTCATCTGCCCTGCCCTCGCCTTTCTCCTTCCCGAAGACCCATTGAAAGGCCTTCCCGGGAGCGACCCTGAACTTCTGAAAGCGCCGAAGACTGACGTCCGCATCGGATTCAGCGGGAATGACAAACCGCGTCGTAAGATCCTCCGGCCCTGCGAGGAAGAGAGACATGATGCCTGCTTCAGGGCTATCCTCTTGGATCCTCCAGCGGAAGAACGCATTCATATGCCCTGCCTCCTTGCTGTTGAGGTTGTCTGGCCACGGGAGCACAGTGTTTCCGGATGCCCGCGTAAAAACCGGATAGGCCTCGTTCTTGCGGACACTGAGCCAGTCAAAGGAATCGATCAGGTCATTAACCATCTTAATTCGCTCAGAATTGTTCGCGTGTCCAAAGGGACCCCAGTAGAAAAGAAGCGCATATTTTCGTTCCTCCATCGCCCGGGCAAAGACATCGTGCCCGGCGGACCATCCATCGTTCTGAGCCGAGTAGTTAATACAGATGGGAGGATCAGGGATCTTTAAAGCAGCCGGGATTTCCCTCGGTTCGAAAAAAAGACGCTCTGCGACATGCTCTATGCCGGCGGGCACATTCGCCTTGATCGCCGCAAAGACATCTCCGTGCCTCATACCGATCCCGAGCGTTCCGCTTCCTCCCATAGAATTGCCGGAGAGATAGACTCTTTCCGGATCAATCCTGAAACGCTTGATCGCCCATCTCACCGAGTCGATCACCCGTTTTTCAACGGGCATTGTTTCGCCTCCCGAATTCCTTTCGGTCAAGCCCTTGTCCCTGCGATGCATACCTCCCCACCACCAATCACGGCGATTCTTCCGACAATCAAGATACAGTCCGTAATGGTCGTCCGGCGATCTGTAGATGTCATGATTTCCCAAGGTTTTCGTACAATCGACACAGGAAAACACATCGTGCCCAGCCGAGTGAAGGACCACATAGAGCGGAGCTTTCTCACGTGGTTCCCGAGGATGAACCACCACCAAAGTATCCTCCTGGGGAGTCTCGTAGCCCCAATCGGGACTGACTCCATGCCGGAATGTTTCAGTCACCCGCTCATTGAACACCTTGCTGCTTGTCGGCTCACCGGGAGGCCATGACGGCTGGCTCATTGCCATTGCTGAAGACCATAGGAAGAGTGTGATGCCTCGAAGGTTCATTCCAGAGCTTCGGTCGAAGCTGGTCGCCGTGCAATCTCCCAAAACAAAACCGTCACTTTTCTCACAAGAATCTGCTCCTGAGTGGTTTTTGGGCTAATTGGACGCCGCATACAAGCCCGCCCATTTTCTTGACTCGTCCTCTGGAGCGGAAATGCGATACACTCCCGGAGTGCTGTTGCGGATTCAATGTTAGTGACGCGATAAGAGGCAGCAACGAACCTTTCCCGAGCGTGGCTACCGACCCCCCTGTAACAACCGATCCGGAGCCTCCCGAGCCTCCCGAGCCCCGACCCCACCTCCCCCTCGTGCGTTACCATGACCTCGACGCCTTACGGGCCTTCGCAATGCTTCTGGGCATCCTCGTCCACGCAGTCCTCTCATTCAACAACACCCCGATCTGGCCCGCCCAGGATAAGTTTCAGGATCCTGATTTTCAGATCATCAACAACTTCATCCACGGTTTCCGGATGCAGCTGTTCTTCCTCGTAAGCGGTTTTTTCGCCTGCATGATGTGGCTCAAGAGAGGCTCTTTTGGTCTTATCTGGCACCGGTGCAAACGTATCCTGCTTCCTCTCCTTGTCTTTTCTCTCTTCATTATTCCGGCCCTTACCAATATGCCGAAACTGGCAAAGCAGAAGGCGCGGGCAACTCAGGAAGCCTCAAGGTCCGAAGCCGGCAAACCCGCCAGAGCCTCGACCGCATCGATCTGGGATGCGGCAAAAGAGGGAGACCTCTTGCGCATACAGAAACTTATCGATGGCGGCGCTAACATTAATCGTCCCAAGCCCGGGCTCGTAAGGGCTACCGCTCTTCATCATGCCAGTGCAGCCGGTGAGACCGAGGTTGTTTCCTTTCTGCTGAATGCCGGAGCGAAGATTGATGCAGTCGATGGCGAAGGCGCAAGTGCCCTGCATTGGGCTGCCCTGATGGGGCAAGCCGCAGTCACGGAGATTCTCCTTGAGGCAGGAGCCTCTCCCCAGCAAGAGAACCAGGACAAGGAGACCCCGCTGAAGGCTGCTCATACGCCCAAGGATCAGACGCAGATGGCAATCTGGTTTCTCAAGATGCCCGTATCGGTTGAGGAGGTCATGGCTGGACGGGCTCAGGTGCGGGCTCTGCTCACGGGCGAGAAGCCCGGCCTCTGGACGAAGTTGGGAAGCTTTTTCGAACGAAACTACATGAGTGAGTTTTTCGGATCAAAAATCGTACTCCATCACCTCTGGTTTCTTTACGATCTTTTCCTGCTGTGTCTCGGTTTCGCTCTTCTCATCGGTCTTTTCCGCCTCTTGCTACGGGCCGTGACCGCGTTCATATCAATCTGCGTGAAGCGTAAGGACGCAGGGTCCTGCTGGAACCGGTGGAAGCCACTTTCCCGGAGAGCCGTCGCAACCGGGCTTGGAGCGTTCGCCTTTCTCCTGATTTTCGAAACCTATCGCGGCCAGGATGAAATGGGCACCGCAGAATTCGGTCCTCAGACCGCTGTATTTGTCAATGCAGAGCCCCTGCCACCCCTGCGGGTTGTCTCCGATGATGTCATTCGCACCCTGCGCAGAAAGGGCCTGACGGAAGAGGCTCTTTCTGCTCTCCGGGAGGCTGGGATTTCAGAACGGGCAATTGACGACGCACGAAGGATGGCCGCCGATACTGGAGGGAGACTGAAGAAGGCAGCGGCAGAAGAACTTGGCTCCTCAAACCGTCTCGGCCTGCACGTGGAAGAACTCCGGGAGCATCTCATGGGACTTCCCGCTCATCTCAGGCAGAAGGAAGACAAGACTTGGCGCTCAGGACCTCAATACCTCGCTGATAACACCTTGATCGCAAGAGTTCCCCTTGAAAACATCGCTTTTCCACCTCAACCGGCATGGTGGAAGCTATGGCATTACGGCGTCTATTTTCTTGTGGGTGCGATCCTTTTTCAATTTCGCAGCATCCTCAACCTGCTTCGCTTTGCGTGGCCTGTTCTCTTTGCTTTGGCCGCAGCAACCTTTGTGCTTTCCCTCGCCGAAACCCGCAAGGAGCTTCCAGAATTTATCAACTTGTTCGTTTCACTTTCATCTGCCCTTGGGAATTTAGCCGGCCACTTTGTAGAGTGGTTTAACGGAGCCGATGGACAGTCTGCCAAGGCGAGAGGATGGACAATGACCAAGGCTGGCTTCCTCTTGACTACCTACAGCTGGTTGATGATCTTCGGGTTCATCGGGCTCTTCAAGCTGATCTGCTCCAAGCCCCGAGGCTGGATCCGCTTCACCTCCAATTCTTCCTACTGGCTCTATCTGGCCCACATGCCACTCGTTGACGTCCTTCAGATTTGGGTGAGCGACTGGGGAGCAGGATCGACTTATTGGACCGAGGATAATCAATGGATTCTCATTTTCATGAAGCTGGGCTTCGTCTGCCTGCTCTCCACCGCCCTCCTCCTTGGCTCCTACTTCCTCGTCCAGTACACCCACGTGAGCAATCTTCTCAACGGCAGACGCAAACGGATCTTTCGTGAAAAGGAAGCGCGTGCCGAGAATCCAGCCGTGCGTTCCACAACGGAGGACAATTACGCGTAGATTCAGGTTCGGGACTGAGCCCGGATTGCCTACCGGGCGCGCCCCTTTGGAAGCGGATCGAAAGTGAGCACGCCGTATTGTTATTACCGACCGGAAAATCTAAACCCATCGCCATGCGAGGCTCAGGAAAGAACGACAAGCGGTCGTTGAAAGACAGGATTGTCCCTCCGCTGATGCTCCTTGGGTCTCTTCTTATTCTAATAATCGTCTACGGAAACCTTTATGGCTGCAGGCTCTGAGAGCAGCCTTGAAAGGAGTAACCAACGATTGATCAGGGAACAACGATCCTGAGGCCGCTATTCCAGATTCAGTCGCTGACAAGCACGTCGTCAAGGGACAACCCACTGAAGGCATCGGGGCTTCCGTCGCTGATAAAATTCCATTCGATCACGAGAGGGCCTCCGATCAAATTCGAGGGGACGGGGATTNGGATAGCGGTCCAATCGGTGTCAAGGATACTCATATCGATCGGAAACTCTTCGCCCAGAGAAATCAGGTCAGTCCCCCTCAGGAAGCGAACCGAAGCCATGTCTCCGAAGCCATCCGCATCGCGGAAGATCTCGAAGGATAACTCAGCTTCCGTGGCAACACTGAGATCAATCAGGGGAGACCTCAGGGAGATGTCAGAATTCGGACCATAGTCTCCAAGGTTGGTGGACCATGCCCGGAACGAACCATTCGCCCCGGTGAGAGGTCCTGTGGTAGCGGAAGGAGTACCAAGCTCCCAGTTAGTCTCGGCTGTCTTATCATTCACCAAACTGGTCCAACCCTCCGCATCTTCCTCGAAGTCCGAGAAATGATATACAACCGGAGGCGGCTGAAACTCCTCGATCACGAAATAGCGCTCGGAGTCCGGTGGGCGCTGGATCGTCAGGGTGTTTGTCTCGGGAGTAGCCGCAAGGTTCCCCTGATCAGCAAAGACCGGCCACATTGCTGGATCTCCTGAGAGATCCGTGGAACTGCGAAGGTTGTAGCGCTTGCCCGGCTTGCTCTTCCAGGACAGGACGAGGTCCCCCTGCTGTTCACTGACAACTAGAGCAATCCGATCACCCGCAAGTAACGACAGGTGCCGCTGGAACACTTCCGGGGAGAGAGCCTCATTATAAAAATTGACCTCATCAACAAGACCTGAAAAGGACTCCTGGGCATCCCATCGCCCCCCCACGCCAAGAGGACTAGACCCCAACGGATAGGTTCCCCCCGAGTTCGTGAACGGCCCGATGACTGTCAGGCTATTCTGCCCGGCGGTGACATCTGCGACATAGTTGGTCCAAGTCACATTTCCCGCCCCCGCTGTGTAGGATCCTGCGACATAATACCAGTGCCCTGGGGTAAAACTCTCCAACACGGTGGTGGTATTGGGGTCACTGTGCGAATTTCCCATGCTACTCCTGATTGTCCTTCCGTTACTGGGAAGAGGACCGCCCTGGGTCAGAAAATAACCCCGGTCATTTCCCGTTCGGGTTGACAGGATATAGCCAAGGTTCCATTGGCCACCACGAATTTCGGACTCGAGTGGTGAGAAGAGAATCTCAAACGATACCGTCCGGCCAAGGGTGATTGAATCCGTGCGCAGGTAAGCTCCTTCCGTGTTATCGCTGCCGGGTCCTCGATGCGTCTGCACGGCCTCCGATGAGTCGTCGAATCCTTCAACCCCAAACTGGAGCTGGTTGATCGTTCCACTGCCAAAAGTCCGCGCCGCAAGATTCGCTCTTCCCTTCCGGTCACTCATCCGCTCCTCATCGGTAGTTCCATCAAAGCTGTAGCGGTGAAGCAAGCTGGAATGAGAGGAGGCCGCAGCCTGCCAATCTCGAACCGAGGCTTGAACCACTGTGACAAGACACAGTTGCATGGCAACTCGGACCGAAATTATCCAACCGGTTTTCATTACCTGTCATTACCTCCGGAGGACCACGCGAGGGCAACCGAAAAAGGCCATCTCACATGTTTGCGGGACAAGACAGATCCCAATCCCCATGGGATGGACGACTGTCTGATTCGCAGGGCTATTTTCCTAACCATATTGCTCTGATTGCCGGTCCTTCAATCCTTCTTTCCGAAGGCCCACAAATGATCCCGCGTCCGAAGGTAGAGAATGTCGTCGACCACGGCCGGTGTGGCATAGATCTCCTCTCCCAGATCATGCTCCTTCAGAATCGTGAGTTCGTCAGCATCCTTCAGAACGAGAACAACCCCACGCTGCGCACAAAGAATAATCTTGTTACCCCACGCGATGGGACTCGAGTAATATTCCCCACTCACACCGCACCGCTTCGGTCCGTAAAGTGTCGACCCCTCGTTCGCGTCAAGGCAGGTAAGAACTCCTCCAGTTTTGACCAGGTAGAGGCGGTTATTCAGCAGGAGAGGAGAAGAAACATAAGGCAACGCCTTACCTTTTTCGTAGGTCCATGCCACGCCCTTCCCGGGAGTCAGAACATCTTCGCCACCAGCATCAACGGCGACCAGAATATTGCGACCCGGAGCAGAGGAGTTCTCGATCCTCGCATACTCTCCCTTCGACCAGGAGTCATCCCGGTTGGTGTCGACAAAGTTGAACACGTCAAGAGCGCGGCTTGGAGGAAGCTCCTCCCTCGTGATCAGCCCGTTTCCATCCTTGTCGAAGCGCTTGAAAAACCAGCTCGGATCGGCTGCTTCCTCCGGGGTCACCTGAATATCACCCCAGAAGGTCTGATCCCTCTTCTCCTTTGCGTCAGCGTTGGGAGTTGCCCATGCGGCGAAGAAAAGGCGGTCCTTGCTGGCAGCGGGTGTCGTACAGGGAAAGACGCAGAGGTCGTCCACCTTCCAGAGCAGGGAGCCGTCCGTGGGGTCGTAGGACCTAAGGGAGAGCATCCCCGGAACAACCAGTTCAGTCCTTTTCGAATTTTTCCAGACAAAAGGCGTGGCATAGGTTGTTCGGAAGCCTGGACGAGGAATTTCCCACTTCGTAGTTCCGTCCGTGGTCGAGAGTCCCAGAATCGCTGCCTCTTTTGAACCATCCCGATTAAGCACCAGCAGATCCCCATGTAGAATTGGGGAGGTTCCCGTCCCAAAGGTATTGGATCGGAATGCGAGCTTCCGCTCCCAGGCCAGATCTCCACTCTTCGCTTCCCGTGCGATGAGCCCATAGCCTCCAAAGTAGAAATACACCCTTTTTCCGTCCGTGCACGGGGTAGGAGCCGCCGGATTGGCCGCCCGGTGCCCATAGCGCCCGTTCTCCCTACCCGAAACCCGGTGCTGCCAGAGGACTCCACCATCGGACCGGCGGTAAGCCGTCATGACAAAGGTCTTTCCCCCGTCTTCCGCGGAGGAGAGAAACAGCGCCTCACCCGCAATCGAAGGCGAGGAATGCCCTGATCCAGAAGGTACTTTCCAAAGAAAAGATTCCTTTCCCAGCTCAGAAAGCACCCCTCCATCGCTCCCGGGCGATCGGGCAAGCCCCTCGCTACCGCGGAAGCCACGCCACTCCTGAACCTCTTCAGCAGTTGCCGGGTTGAACAGAGCAGACGCGAAGAGAGAAATGAGGACGAATTTGGCTTTCAAGGCAGGGTTCTGGATTAATCCTGAGTGAGGCCTCTACACTTACCGTCCTGAATTTCGATCGTCAATTCCGACTGTTAAATCTGCGGGAGAGCATCCAGGAACTCGTTGATTCTACCCCAATCTTATGATGCTCCCACGCTTGCCCTCGGAGCCCGGTGGATGCTAGGTATGAAGACATGAAATTCGGCCCAATCTTGATTCTTGCACTGGTAGGTCTTTTCCCTGCCTGCGTCTCTCAACAATCCCAGCCGTCTTCAGCCCAATCAGAGGCAACCCGCTCGGCCCGGCAACTTATGGCGGCTGAATCCTATCAAGAGCGCATGACTACAATCAGATCGGCCCACAGGTACTGGGGTCCTCAGGAGTATGGTTCACGCAGGGATGAAATCGATAGCGCCCGTGCCCTGCTTTTGAACTCTGTTTACTCCGACTAATCTCATCTTCTGGCAGACTCCAGTTGAATCCGAGGCACACAGCAGGATCTCTTCCCTCTTGTGCAGGGAGCGCTCCAGCATCGACCACTATCGGAGGCCACGGAGCCGCTTATCATTTCGGGCATCTCTCCAAGAGAACAAGTCTCCTAAACACCGCCCGCTCACTGGCTCGCGCCGCGAGGGTTCTTCGGCCTCTGTGGTGAGCCATTTGGATTTATCACGGCATTTCCAGTCTCCTTGCGGAGTTCAGCCGCTGCTGCGGCAATGTCCGGATGCTCCTCACATAAATGAGGAATCTTTCCTGCCGCTGCAGTCGCAATGGTCACGGTCAGAAGAAAGAATCGATAAAGTAGAATCATAACCCTTGAGGTCAGAGGGAGAATAACCACCTTTTTCGCGAGATCTTTTTCGAGAAGCCGGCGTCTACGGCCTAAACAATAATGAAAGCATTGTAACCTGCGGTGAAGGTCTCTCGCGCCATCGAAAGGGCAGGGCCGAGTTCAACACTGTTCATTTCGTGCAGGTAATCGCCGGGAAGTATCCTCTTTCTGGGAGCTCTGCTTTCTTACATCTGATCCCGTATTTTGGCGCCCTTGAAAAGAGGATGTGACCACCGTCAGACGGCACAACTCTCTGCTTCCCCATCTCGCCGCTTGAGGACTACGTGTTGACGGAGTAGGAAATGGCATGAAAAAACTTCTTCCGCTGTTCTTGCCCCTTGTGATGGCCTGCGGCAGTCCTGACGAAACCCCTCCGGTATCTCACTTGGATACCCCGGAACAGGCCAATCCAGCCGCTTCTGGTGGCAAGGAACAAGGGGGTCTCCTGAGAGCACCCCGGAAGCACCTGGCCGCTGGCGACAAGGCACCAGACTTTCGAGTCGAACTTTTGGGGGGCAAGTTCCTGAGGCTGTCGAGCCACGTGAAGAGCTGTGGCGGCCCGACGATTCTGGTGTTTGCACGAGCCCACTGGTGACCTCCATGCATGAAACAGCTGGTTCAGCTGCGAGAAAAAATGGCCGGCATCCTGACCGAATCTGAATCGAACATAGTGGTCATTTTTCGTGAGGAACAGGACGGGCAGCGAGGTTTACGCAAGGTCGCTGACAAAACACAGGTAAGCTTCGCCCTGGCGCTCGACACTCCCGCGCGGCAAACATCAGGCTACAGCCAAGGAAACCGCGTACACGATAGTTATATTATTGATAAGAGCGGCGTGATTCGATCGGTCNTTANAGGAACAAGACACGACCGTGCNCAGGCCGGGGAGTTTGCACGGGAACTGGAAAAGATCATAAGATCCGGCAAATGAAGGGACGGCTGGAGNAGCNTCACAAACTCCCGTTGATGCTTACNAGGAATTGAACATGAGCCGTAAGACCTGCCTTTGAAAGCATGAGCACGGATTCAAAGTGTGACACCCTGCTCTTGGGACCGACGACTGAAGCAAGAGAAGCGCTTCCCGGTGACAAATACACGCAATTCGTCTAAAGCTCTTTTATGCGTGCGCACTTTGCACTCCGTTTTCTGACTACGGTCCTTCTTGTTCAAAGCGTCTTTTGGGCAGGCAGCAGTTCTCTCATGGCAACGGAAGCTGCCACACTCCGATTGGTGGCTTACAACATAAAGCATGGTCGCGGGATGGACAACAGAGTCGATCTGCACCGGATTGCCTCTGTCCTGCGGAAGCTCAAGCCTGACATGGTGGCCCTTCAGGAGGTCGACCACTCCTGCACCCGTTCGGGAAAAGTCCACCAGGCAGCTCTACTGGGCAATCTTCTGGGGATGCATCACTCTTTCGGAAAGTTCATGGACTTCCAGGGAGGCCAGTATGGGCTTGCCGTNCTCTCGCGCTTTCCCGTGCAGAAATCTACCCGTCACCAACTCGCCCCCGGAGCGGAACCCCGCTGTGCTCTGGAAGTGACGGTCCGACCCGTTTCATCCGGCCCTCTCCTTTCTTTNGTCAGTATTCACAATGACTGGACGAGGGAATCCTTCCGGACAGCACAGGTATCCGACCTCATTGCAGGCCTCAGGGAACGCACGCACCCCATCATTCTGGCTGGAGATTTCAACGCCGAACCGGGAGCGGATTCGCTGGTAAAACTCAAAAACTCCGGGTTCCTTTTTCTTCCGAAGACAAAGGACCCTCGGACCTTCCCTTCTCCAGCCCCAAGGTTAGAGATCGATCATTTCATGGCACGCGGATTTCCTTTCGACANGCCACCACTCNCAGTTGTCCACGATGAGAAGATCGCTTCTGACCACCGGCCCATTGTGATCGATATTCCCCTTCCGGAGTGACGNCGAAAAACACGATTACCTGATGGCAGGTAACGTTTTANCTAACTTCACCGGGGAGGGACCTACCCCGGGGNTTTCGCCNTAAAACCGACCCAAACTGAGCCCGTCTCCGTCAACAGGATCATCCGCCTTTGAAGGCGCGGTAGATAAGGAAAATACCGANAACAGTGACGACGCAGAACGTGATAGTGCCAATACCAGACGATCCAGAGTCTTCTTGCGCAGCTTCAGCCAGCAGCATGAAATCAATAATCTTCATCGGTGATTACTAGCACGATTTCCCATTCTGTCGANTCATGAACACCNAACCGGCAGCAATTCTTCCCGGGCAAACGGAAGNNTTTNCCCCCTGCGATCTCATACNAGAAGNGCTCTCTCAGCTAATTCAAGACTGAAAGGCTTGCTGGCTCTGGGGCCTCTTTGGTCTATNAGNAGGAAGGCTAGGAACNTCGGTAANGAGGACTCCTGAATATTCGCCAACCGGACCGGCTCCATACATCAATTCCTTTGTCTGCGATTCTGAACGCAGAGGACAACCAGTGAGATTATACTCGGGTGATTATTCTCATGCCTCATCCTTCTGGCCGGAACGGAGTTGGCCCGCACGCTTCACCTGTCACCTTTACCATGCCCCTGCATCAGATATCCCCGAACATTTTTCTCAAACATCCAAGGGAATAAAATCCATGGCGTTTCCGCCTGCTAGTCTGGGAATAATCTGGCGAACCAGCTTTTGGTGCTCGGGATGTTTATCATAGGTCGCGAGATCCTCTTTTTTATCGAAAATAGAAATCTGGCCGTATTGAAATCCTCTGTGCCAACGCGCCTCATTTTTCCCAACTACCAATTCCTTGAGGACTGGAATCTTGGCTTTAAGGCCGGCGAGCTTATTCATTAAGTCCGCAATTTCCTCCTCAGGAACCTTCGGCTTAAACTTGAAATTGAAGGCATGAACAAAGTGTCCCTTATAACTCGTTCCACCAAGTTTCGTGTTCGGTTGACCGATAGGGAAAAAATCCATTCCATTTCCGACCTCCAGTCTCGGAAGGATTTTCTTAACCAGCTTCTCATGCTCAGGATGCTTTTCATAGATCATGAGATCCTCTTTTTTGTCAAAGACCGCGACCTCACCATACTGAAACCCATGTGTTCTCTGGGCCATATTTTCGCCTATGAAGAACTCCTTGAGAACAGGTATTTTTCCTTTCAATGCGGCAAGCTCCTTCATCAGGGAGGCAATCTCCTCTTTTGGCACACCTCCTTTGAACTTGAAGTTGAACCCATGGATAAATGGCCGCGGAGAAGGTTCGGCAGCGTAGGAGACTCCTTGAGTTCCTGCGGCCGCCAAACCGCTCAATTTCAAAAAGTGTCTTCTAGTGCTCATCATTCCGCAGAGTTTCCTGACTCGCACCATACATACCATCCGCCCGGCGCCGTCGAAAGCCAGGAATCGGATTGTATTTCCCATATAATAGCTGGCCGTTACGCCCATGGTCCGGGTAGATAACTTCGTTAAAGGTCACTAGATGGACTGATGTAGAATTAGTGGCATGGAGTCAACCGTGCCCGATTTATCTGAAACAAGTTAAAGCACCGGAATTCTTGCCTCATTCCTTATCCTCGAACCATGCCTCTTCTGCTATGAGAACGCGGAATTGTTCTACAAAGCCTACTCCCCGCACCGCCGTCGGCTCCCTGTCTCAAGATAGAGAAGTGCCTTTTGGTAACTGGCTCCAGTGAGAAAGTGATCCAGATTCCCATCAATTTTATTTCGGTTCGCCTGATGCCAGGAAACGATGGCTCCACTCACATCCTTCAGGGCCTCAAGGTGGGCATCGGGATCACGGTCCCGGAATTGATGATCGGCAATCACCGCAAGCCGCATTTCAAGGAGTTTTGCCAAATCCGGGAAGTTCATACGAAGGACACATCTTTTCCCCAAAATAGGAATCTAACAACTGAATTCTAGGAGGGATATGACTCGCTCGGCATCCTGTTGGGCACAGCAGTAGATCCTATCCTTTGTTGATCCAGTCATGAGGGGAAAACGAATTCTCGAAGGCTCTCGCCGATGAGACTAATCCTGGTGTTCTCAGCCTGCAACTCAATGCATCAACTGATCTTACCTTCCGCCCCTTCTCTCTACTGACCAACGGTAACAACCAGTCGCAGAAACTGCTGTGAATTTGACCCCAGCGAATTCATGGCGCGAACAGTGTAGGTAAGGGTTCCATCATCATTGTCCACAGGTGAACTAACGTCTTCCACGAGTGCAGGAGATCGCTCCCACGATATAAGATCTTCTGATAGCTCAACGGCGTAGGAAACGTCATTAGCATCTTTCCTGACACGATAGCTCAACATCGGATACAAATCATCGCCTACACTCACCACGCTGACGACAGGCAATGCCTCTCGTGGATTCTCGACAAGGTCTCCCCCAGTTGCATAGGCAAGCAGAAGGGAGATCCCACTATCACCAAATGGGGACTGCGGATTGGTATTGCCCTGCTCGTCCATCCATGAAGAAAACATACTTTCACCCTCAGCTGCACCGGGGCTACCAAGCGGACTGGCAGAACCGCGCCAGTTGGCCGCGAGGGTGTGATCAGGTACTGCATCCGGGTTAGACAGCACAAGCGAAGCTCCTCCTCCATCAGCTGAAATCGGCCAAGGTGCCGTGTCGTCGTAGGTGAAGTCCCTGATGCTGTCTCCCGCTCCAAAGGAGAGCTTCAACCGCTCCCCTCCATTACTGAGTCTATCCCCATCCTCCCATTGCCCCGCGACTGGCAGAAGATTGCCGTAGCGATATTCAAAGGCCTCCAGATCTGCTACCACAAGAACGAACTGACCCGGAGCAAGGGTGGTGACTGACGAACCAAAAAAATCAAAATCGATGCCCTTGGTGAATCGAAGATCAGTTAAATCGAGAACAGTGTCTCCTGCGTTGTAGAGTTCGATGAACTCAAAGAAATCATCACTATCATATCCTGCTGCAAGTTCGGCAGGACTTGGGGCTTGAGGATGATACATGAATTCCGATATCACCAATGCCTCGGTGTAATCTGAGATATCGGGCAGGGTAGTGGTAAATTGCAAGGGATCTGACCAGTGGCTCCAACGCCCCGTCACGTCCTGATGCCGCACACGCGCCCTGTATGTCCTGCCTGACCGGACCGCAGTCGTGGGAATGGAGGCATTACTCTGAAATGTCGTAAGAACACCGGATTCCCAAGCTGCCTCCCACTCAAGTTTGAATTTTTCCGTAGGATCATGATTTGGTGCCGAAGGATCGGTGATCTCAGCAATCCGCCACTCCATGGCTCCAAAGCTTCCAGCCCCCTGAGGATCGACGAAGCGGCTACTTCGAAAAACAAGGTCATTCGTCGGGAAACCCGCGGCACCGGCATAGCTGATCCGTGGCCTACTGGGAATCTGCCCTCCTTCCCCCCTTGAGCCTTGCAACGAGTCAAGATGAGCACCCCTGCCTCCCGCGCCAACGCCACCACCCGGCCAATTACCTCCCGAAAAGGCAAAGTTTTTCAAGTCTTGCACGAGATTCGCAAGAGAGGAAGAGCCAGCCCCTCCCAACCCGCCATAGTTCCCCGCATCAGAAGGTGCTCCTTTCCACCTGTCTGCATCAGGACTTTCAAAAGCTGAAATACGACCCGCGAATTCTTCCACCAGAGGCTCGATCTGGTCTCGCTGCCAGAGAAGATCGCGCAATTCACGGACTACATTGAAATACTCAGGCCAAAGCGAGGGCGTAGAATTACTATCGCTTCCACCNCCGCTCGCACCGAACAGCGAATTATACACCACATCATGACCACTGTTCCAGGTCGGACCCCAACTGGCATCGGTGTCCCACGGCAGTATCCAGAGTTTNCCAAGAAAATTGTTAGCGCGGAGATATTGTGGTTCGAAGTAATAGACCATGTTCTTATTTGCACTTGGCCAGTAGTCGTAGTGGCGGATTGCCTCTACCAGAGCATGAGAAAGGTTCCATTTCTCGAGGTTTACGTGCGCCCTGATGTAGGCCTCGCTGTCTCCCCCATCGAGACTGCCCTCAATGTTGTTGTGGTCGGATCCGTCGTTCGGAGCGAAGGGAGCCTGATAGCGCTGCTGCCGTTGCCAGTCCCCGGTTTGATTTATGAGTTTGTAGAGGTTTCCCTTTTCCAGTCCATGAGCCTCCAGGAAACGGACATCATAGGTCTCAATCACAAAATTGAGTCCATGGAAATCTCCTCGCCACCGATCCGGCGCTTCCTGCTCTCCGTCAATCACTCTCCAATGTACCCAGTGAGTATCCGAGGCGGGAACCCCTATCTTATTGAAGAGATACATGCTGAGAGCCTCATTGAGGCCATAGGTCAGGGTGGCCCGGTTGTCAGATCCCTTCCCGGTTGTCAGAGTTCTCCACTTTTGGTCATACTTACGCCCGTCTTGATCCCGAGCCTGGAAAAAACTTCCTCGATTGAAACGATAGCGCATCGAACGCTTACCCTGAGCATAGTAACGACCATTCGCTCCACGCAGGCGATAGCGGATATTATCGTAAACCGTCCCGTCATAAACGATCGCACAGCTCCAATTNTAAAAGAAACGAGCCTCGGTCCCCTGAGAAATCTGGTCACTTGAACTATAGGCCAGGCACTCAGCGTAATCTTCCGGGCGGGTGATCACGTGATAAACGGGCAAGCTCTCCATCACTTCGGAGGAATGTCCGTTGTAGGCTGGAACTCCATCGTAGACGAAACAGGCGAAATTGAGCGCATCATCCTCTGGATAGGGCACTCGTGCCGAGAGACCCACGGCATCGGTTACNGTGATCCGGTAACGAACCAGAACCCGATGGTCCTGTGGTGGGATTGTGGCGGTGTAATAGTCATCACCAGCAATTGGATCAGCTCGGTCACCCCCATCTTCCATGGGGATGGAGATCCAGTTCTCTTCATAATTCGGGTTCTTGAGACGGTCTCCACTCAGGTTGATATTACCGTTTGAAACTGAAAGCGGCAGATGGGAAGGCACATAATTACCCGGAGTAACCAACTGATATTCCAACTCCACTGAATCCACTCCCTCGGGATCAGTCACGAGTGCCGTTATCACAATCGGTTCTGAGGCCGTAGGCATCTGCGGGCTATGTGTGACCTTCCGGATATTTGGAGCGGCATTATTGCCATAGGAGGTATTTCGCACCCCGGGCGAGGGACTCGCAATTCCCCCGCTCACATCCGGTCGCTTGATCTCAACATCGAAGCCGATATCTGAACTCCCCAGAGTTCCATTAATCAACTGAACTGCGATGATATTCTCCCCCTCTCGAAGAAAGGAGGCCGCATTNAGTACACTACTTGTCTCGTAAGCTCCCTCATTCCCCTGATTAGTTGCAGTCCTGCCCACTGCGGGTTCACCCGTAAATCTCCTACGTTCAACCTCGGCTCCGTTAATCCACATGATAAAACCATCATCAGAAGTGGTTCGAACGGCTATCTGAGCAGGCACATTCCCTTGTTCTATGGTAAAAGTCCGACGTAGAAACAGGTTGGTGTATTCATTCTGCATTCCGCTGATAGTGGTGTTAAGAGATATTCCATTCACTCTCCCATAACCCAGCGGAAGCTGCACACCGGCAACCCAGCTCCCATCCTCCACAAACTCCCGCTGCCGCCAGTCACTCACAGGTTGGGATGCCTCCGTGTCGCCGGGCCGCCAGCTCCACCCAGTCGAATTAAGTGACAGGTAAGTGAGTTCAGGCAATCCGGATTGGGGCACCGATGAACGCCAGGAACTGCCGAGACTGTTGTCGAGAGAAGGGTTCACGAGTTCTATCGAGGCTCCATTGCCGTCCGCCAGAACCGGCCAGGGAAACCCCACCCGATAATCCGCAAAATCAACAACCATGTCATTCTGATCCCGGAGGCGTATGGTCTCACCTTCGGATGCGAGTTGACCCGAAAATGGCCCTATCGCATCCACCCCAAAAGTAGTGGCCATGACACCTGGATCCTCTGCCACCACAAGGTAGCCACCNGGAGGGACCACCGTATCAGGCGGAAACAAATACCGAACTGCGCCAGACAAACGCCACCCGGTCAGCTCGGCTGGGGAAGAGTCTGGATTGTAGAGCTCGATGAATTCCTGAGCGAGAGTATTGTCCGGTGGATTAAAGTGAATCTCGTTGATCACGATCGAGGTGGAAACCTCTACAACACTGAGAACGAGAGATCTCTCGTAGGAAAGCCCACCCTCATCTGTTGCACGAAGGCGAATCGAAAATGTATTTCCTTTCTGACCGGNAAAAGAAGACGCAGCCCTAAGCTGATTACCAACGATTGTAAAGAGGCTGTTATTCGCAGCGCCCAGTCCACCTGCCAGTTCGAACGTGTGGACATCGCCCCCGTTGGGATCANTCGCAGTGAGAGTAGCAATCAAACCTCCAGAGATAATATTTTCACCTATTTCCAATGTTGTTAGGCTGATGTCCGTAGGGGGCAAAGGNGGAGCCGACACTGCAATGCTGACGGTGGCGTCGGGGGAATCGTATCTTCCATCATTGACCCGGAAGGAGAATGAATCTTCTCCGATGAATCCGATTCTTGCCGTATAGGTGAGATTTGGAGGGTCACCTGATAGCGAACCTGCCACCGGTTCATTCCGAATCGCGAAGGAGAGTTCACCCGGGTGCGCGTTGGGATCAGTTCCGGAGAGGGTAATAGGTAATGGGGTCGTCGTTACCGTTTGAACGGACTGATCGTTCGCCAGGGGGATTCCCGGAGAGACATCAATTTCCAGGGTCCTGGTAGTGACAATGTCAGGGGCGTCGGCATCCCAGACCCGAAGGGTATAGGCCAACTGCCGACTAGTTCCTCCCGTGTCTCCTATGACCACATTTGTCGAGGCAGAAGGCTGTGACAGGGTATGTACGACCGAGCCGCCAGCATCCTGCACCTCACCCCTGAGCACTCCGGTGACATTACTCACATCCACACTCCATTCGAGGGTGGTTTCCTCTCCCTCAAACCTCGCTGCCGGATTCGCAGTAAAACTATCAATACGCGGACCTCGTCCCGGAAGCGTATTCGGTCCCGCTGCTCTGCTCTCGGCAACCTCCTCAGCAGACATCACGCCCTCCCAAATTCGAAATTCGTTGATCGCACCAGACATGTTTGCATCATTCCACGCTGAGGCACCGAGACGCTCCCAACTACTGGGGAGCGTGTTTAAATTATTGCCATCGCCGGTCAGGTTGGGCGGCGACGCTTGAATCTGTGACCCGTCTACCCAGGCGTTAACCTCACCGCTGGGTGTAATCGTCAGCGCGAGGTGGTGTTCAACACCGGTCGCGGGCCTCGGACCAAAGTTACCTTCTGACATCCCCTGATATTGGATCCGACCCTGCCCAGATCCTCCCTGCTGCAGGTTAAAGATTATGTTGCTGCCAGATGTTCCGTTGCCGAATGAAAACAACTTGGACCATGACCCGCTGCCATTGTCAGTGTACCACGCCTCAATGGTAACCCCAGCCGCCCCGAAACTGGATCCTAGGTCGATCGTGTTAGTAAACCCCATGCTATCACCCGATGGACCGTTCGGCGCACCATCCAGCCTTAACTCACCCCCGCTTACCGAGGCGTCATCAATTAAAACCCCGTCATTTCCTCCAACAGAGTCTCTTGCATCATTTTCGAAAGAATACCGATGCGCGAGCGTCGCTGAAAACCCCGGCACGGTTGCGACGAGAGTCAGTAGAACGGTAAGCGCGAAGGGGTGAGAGAAGCGGGAATTCAAGTAAACAATGAGGGTTGTTCTGCGTTCTCCATATCCAGACAACGGTGCCGGACCCTGACACAG
>PBNG01000023.1 GCA_002723015.1 Roseibacillus sp.
GGAGAACCAGTAACCCCTGACCGGAGCGAAATCATGGCAACAAGGGTAGGAGTCATCGGAGCGGGTGGCATGCTTCAGTATCACGCGCCAGGCTTTCAGCAGGGAGGTGGAGAACTGGTCGCAATCGCCGACGTCAACAGGGATGCTGCGCAGGCCTCTGCGGACGAATGGAACGTTTCACAGGTCTTTGGAGATACCGGAGAACTCCTTGATTCGGAGATTGATGCCGTGAGTATCATTGTTCCGAACAAGTATCATGCGCCGCTGGCAATCCAGGCGCTGGAAGCTGGAAAACATGTGTTTTGTGAAAAACCTCCCGCGCTCAATGCAGCTGAAGTTGAGGAGATGATTACGGCTGCAGAGAGGGCCGGGAAGGTTCTGATGTTCAACTTTAACAATCGCGCCCGACCAGAGTCGCAGGCCATGATGAAGCTGATAGCTGAAGGAGCCGTTGGCCAGATTAACTCGGCTCAGGCACAGTGGATCCGGCGGACGGGCATACCTGGTTTTGGAGGCTGGTTTACTACAAAGGAGCTTTCGGGTGGCGGCCCTGTCATCGACCTGCTCCACATGATCGATCTTGCTCTTTATTTCATGGGTTACCCGGAGCCCGCTCATGTCCTCGGCCAGACCTTTGACGACTTTATCACCGACAAGACGTTTAAGGGACCATGGGGTATTCCAGATAATGCTGATGGTAAAACTGATGTAGAGGCGGCTGCGCACGGTCTGGTAACCTTTAAGAGCGGACAGGTTCTCAGCCTGCGGAACTCCTGGGCTGAAATGATTGAGAGAGAGGTGGTTTCTGTTGTTTTCCAGGGAAGCAAGGCAGGAGGCAAGGTAGAACGCCTTTTCGGAACCGACGGGCTGGATGAAACCGCGATCGATACTTGTGAGCTCTACGTTCAGGAAGACGGGACATCTGTCAATCGGCAGATCGAAACGGAACCATGCGAGGACATGGGGCGGATTGCGTCGGCTGCCAATTTCGTAGAGACAATCGAGGGAACGGCGGATCCTCTCAATACCCCGCAGGAAGCCTTGAAACTCATGCAAATCATCGACGCACTCTATAACTCAGCAGAGAATGGAGCCCCGGTATCGCTCTAGAATCAATCCAGTTCCTCTTTCCTTATGAGGAATTCAAAAGCAACAGGAAACATATAATGGCACTCAATAGAAAACTTCGGATGGGAATGGTTGGCGGTGGACGCGGGGCGTTCATCGGCGCGGTGCATCGCATGGCAGCGAATCTTGATGGAAAGATCGAACTGGTAGCGGGGGCGTTTTCCTCTGACCCTGAAAAATCCAGGCTCAGCGGGGAGGATTTTTTCCTGTCACCAGACCGGGTTTACGGATCCTACGAGGAAATGGCCGAGAAGGAGGCTGCCCGGGAGGATCGAATCGATTTTGTAACGATCGTGGTGCAGAATCACCTCCACGTTGCGGTGTCCAAAACCTTCATCGAAGCCGGATTTAACGTGATTTGTGATAAGCCCCTTTCCAGTAACCTTGAGGACGCCAAGGATCTTCAGAAACTCGTACACGCAAGCGGCAAGGTATTCTGCCTGACTCATAACTACACCGGTTACCCGATGGTGAAAGAGGCCCGGAGGATGGTTCAGGATGGAGAGCTTGGCAGGTTGCTCAAGGTCGTGGCGGAATACCCGCAAGGCTACGCGGTCGGGGATGTTGAGGGTGACGGACAAGGACAGATCTCAAACTGGCGGGCAGATCCGGCAATCGCGGGAGCATCCAACTGCATGGGAGATATCGGGACTCATGCTCACAACCTTGTTCGCTACATATGTGGTGTTGAAGTCGATGAGCTCGCAGCAGAGCTTTCGGCTTTCATTCCCGGACGCGAACTCGACGATGACGGGAACTGCCTTGTGCGGTTTACTGATGGAGTGAAGGGTATTATCTATGCGTCGCAGATTTCGAATGGTGACGAGAATAATCTCAACATCCGTGCCTATGGGACGAAGGCCTCGATCGAGTGGCATCAGGAAGATCCGAATGAGTTGATCGTGAAGTACGCAAATGCCCCGCGGAAAACGTATCGTCGAGGCAATGACTACCTGGGAGAGGCGGCATCTTCAAATTCGCGGACTCCCTTTGCGCACCCTGAAGGCTTTATTGAGGCGTTTGCTAATGTCTATCTGGCGGCTGCGGCCGCTATCGCGGATCAGATTGAGGGGAACGACCCTCCTGCGGGGGGCTATGATTTTCCGACTGTCGATGATGGGGTCGCAGGCAATGCCTTTATCAAGGCTTGCGTGGATTCTTCCCGGAGTAATGCGGCTTGGACCAGCCTCGACGTCTGAAACCAGGGGAAGAGCCTCGCCGGGCTCAGGAGTGGGAGTTCCGACAAATGCTGGATTGCGCTGATCAGAGGTGCTCTCTAGGCTTTCTGGAAATATTGAGATCCAACATGAAGCGTAGAATTTCCCTCATCCTTCCAGCTGCCCTCGCGGTGGCCATGGTTCCTCTTGCGATAGGCCAGAAAGACGGAAATCCCAAGGGCAAGAATGCGGATAAAATCGCTCCCAGTCTTCCGGAGAGGCCGTTCGCTGCGGCAAAAAAGAAGCGTAAGCTGCTGGTGTTTTCTCGCACCACTGGATTCCGTCATGGATCGATCGCAACCGGACTGACTGCGATGAAGATGATGGGGGAGAAGACAGGGGCCTTCGAGGCCATCCTGAGCGACGACCTCGATAACTTCGAGAGCAACAAGATTAACGAGTTTGACGCGATTCTTTTCCTGAATACCACGGGAGATCCCTTCATGGAGAAGGGTAAGCCCGATGCCAAGGCTCGCTCGGAGCGCTTACAGAAGAATCTTCAGGATTTTGTAAAAGGGGGGAAAGGCTTTGCGGGCTTTCACTCTGCGACGGACACCTTGAAGCCGAGTGGAGGAAACACCCCGGAATATTCCAAGATGATCAACGGCGCCTTCGATGGCCACCCCTGGGGTGGGGGCAGCAATGTCACGATCGCGGTGGAGAAAGGACAGGAGAAGCATCCAATCGTGGCTCACCTCAATGGGCAGAGCATGAGTTTCAAGGAGGAAATCTACCAACTCCGGGATCCGTATGACTCCAGCAAGGTCCAG
The DNA here is from genome assembly GCA_002723015.1 of Roseibacillus sp. The sequence continues at coordinate 3,116 of PBNG01000023.1, forward strand.
ATGCTGCTCCGTCTTGATCTGGAAAGGAGCGACAAGAAAAATCTGAAGCGCGCGGATCGCGACTACGGGGTGGCGTGGGTGCGGAAATGGGGAGAGGGACGGGTGTTCTATTGTTCTCTGGGTCATAATGACGCGATGTACTGGCATCCAGAGGTTCTCAAGGTCTACCTGGGAGGGCTCCAGTATGCTCTCGGGGACTTCGATGTCCTGTCCAAATAAGGCTCAAAGCCGGGCTTGATCCCGGGGCGGGATTTCTACATCCCCCGGGCCTCTCTTGAGGTCTCTTTTTCGGTGTTCTCAGGGTGCGGCTGCCTCAAAATCGGGTCGTTGGGAAGAGCGTGATATCAAAGAGCTGAGAGGGATATCCACAATACTGCAAAAACTCNGGAATACCCTATTATTTCGCCTCTGGATCCCAATGGGCTTCTCCAATTCCGGGCTTGTGAAAAATTTCACAAAGGCCTTGTGAAAAATTTCACAAGGCCATACGTTACGGCCAGTAAAGCCCATGGCCAATTTCTTCCCGCGTTGGACGAACATTTTGCCGCTAAAGATTGCGGTGTGCCTAGGAGTTGCCGGTGCGAGCGTGGTAGTAGGGTTCACTTACTACGCCACGCCCAAAGCGCAACGCGTGGGCTACATGCCTTCGCAGCCCATACCCTACGATCACGCACTGCACGTGAACCAGCTGGGAATGGACTGCCGCTATTGCCATAGTTTTGTAGAGCATTCAGGACACGCGAACGTGCCCTCTGCGAGCACCTGCTGGAACTGCCATCAGCACGTCCGGACAGACAGCGACAAGCTCCAACCACTGCGGCGGGCTTTTGATAAGGACTACGAGCATTATGATGGTGAGCCCATCAAGTGGGTGCGCATCCACCAAAGCCCGGACTATGTCTTCTTCAACCATTCCGCGCACGTGAATCGAGGAGTCTCCTGTGAATCCTGTCATGGAAAGGTCAATGAGATGAAGGTCGTGTACCAGGCCGAGTCTCACTCGATGGGGTGGTGCCTTGAGTGTCACCGGAACCCTGAAAAGCATCTTCGACCTCTGGAGGAGGTCTACAACCTTGATTATAATGCAGAGGAATGGCTGGCAGAAAATAAGATGGTTGACCCGGAAACGGGGAAGCAGCTCAAAAGCCAGAAGGAGCTGGGACTGTATCTGAAAGAGCACTGGAACATCAAGGCGAAGGAGAGCTGCTGGACCTGCCACCGGTGAAAAATGAGTAAGCGCGTGTTCCATCATCCTGAAGCGCCTTCCGATGACTCGGGGGTAAGCTCGTGGCGCAGCGTTGGAGAATTGGAACGCACAGCGAGTTTCAGGGCTCACGTGGAGCGCGAGTTCCCCGAGGGCTCCGGGCATCTCAGCGAGGAAGATCAGAAGGCGACGCGGAGGAGTTTCATGAAGCTGATGGGAGCATCCTCAGCCTTGAGCGGACTCACCTTGGTTTCCTGCCGTCGACCGGAGTCCTACATCGTTCCATACAAGAAGGCCCCCGAGTGGGTCATTCCGGGAAAGCCCTTGTATTATGCTTCCACCCGGCCCAGGGCAGAGGGATCGGTGCCGCTGGTCGTCACAACTTATGAGGGCCGCCCGACCACCCTCGCGCCAAACGGAGGCCACAATGATGGATGCGGTGCAGACGCGCTGACCCAGGCCTCGGTTCTCAACCTTTATGATCCAAAGCGGTCGAGGAATTTTCTCCGGAAGGGAAAAAAGGCTTCTCAAAGAGAGTTTGAGCGGGTTTTGGGTTCTCTAGCCCGTGAAGGTTCCAAGTTGGCCGTCATCGTAGGCGAGGACGACAGTCCGACACGAAATCGCTTGAAAGGGGAGATCGAAAAGGCCTATCCGGGGTCAAAATTCTACAGCTATGAGGCCTTGTGCGGAGAAGCGAGGCGGACAGTAGAGGGGCAAGTGTTCGGACAAGGCACTCAGACGGTTGTAGATTTCTCGAGAGCTGAACGTATTCTTTCTCTCGATTGCGATTTCCTTGGAATTGATGCGACCGGAAGTGCTTCTGACTTCTCCAGAAAGAGGCAGGGGGGTGGCGAGGACTACAGGGAGGATGTTGCGGCAGACGCCATGAACCGGCTCTACATGGTTGAGTCCGCTTTCAGCCTGACCGGGGGCATGGCAGACCACCGGATGCGTGCCAAGCCCAGTCAGATGGCAGCAGTAGCTGCTCAGGTGGCCAGCGAACTTGGGGTCAAGGTTGAGGGGTATGATTCCGCAGGACTTTCGAGTGAAGAGAAGGCGGAATTGCTGGGTAGTGCGGAAAACTTTGACTCATGGATTCAGGAGTGTGTCGCAGACCTACGGGCACACGAGGGAAATGCGGTGGTTCTTGCCGGAAGCAGACACGGGGAAGAACTGCAGCGGATCGTCATTGCCATCAACAGGAAAATCGGGTCCTACGGCAATAGTATGGTGGTCTACGAAACAGGTCGGGCCGACTATGGGACGATCGCAGATTTTGAGGCGGAAGTTGATGGAGAAACAACCGTGTTGCTTCTCGGCCCGTCCAATCCTCTCTTTGATCGACCGGGTGAGCAATTTAAGAGAAAGCTCAAAAGGGCAAAGTTAAGTATCCACCTCGGAGTGAGGACCGACGCGACGGCACTGGGATGTGACTGGCATATTCCTGCGGCGCATTACCTTGAGAGCTGGGGTGATACCCGAACCGCGACCGGGACGTATTCCCTGATCCAACCGATGATCCTGCCACTATACGGGGGATTCTCCGAACTCGAAATCCTTTCGCAGCTGCTGAGCTGGAGGGAGTTTGACTGGGAAAGTCTTTCGTCCGAGGGGGCGGAAGATCCGGTGGTGGCTCCAACCTTGATTGCGGGAGAGGGAATGGGCAAGGAACCCTCCCCTGCTCTCGCCGAGGTAAGGAAGACATTTTCTCTTCCAGAAAATGCGAACGATGATGGCGATGTGGCATGGAAGGAGGCACTCAAGAACGGATATCTCCAGAGCAGTTCCTACCAGAGCGTTGATGCGGACGGCGCCGAGGACTCGGCGCCCAGATTGAGTGTGACTAGCCGGAAAAGCATCGAAATTAACTTCCTTCCGGATGCTTCGGTATGGGATGGGCGCTACATAGACAATGGCTGGCTGCAGGAGGCTCCGGACCCGATTTCCAAACTTTCGTGGGACAACGCTGCCCTCGTCTCCCCGAAAACGGCCAAGAAGCTCGGCGTCTATGAGTCCGTGGAGCAACTCGAGCCAGAAACAAATATTCCTCTCCTTGGTAAGGTTAAGAATGCTCCGCAGCCCTCCATTGGCGAAGGAAAGGGGGCTAGGGCGCCCATGGTGCTGATCAAGACCGGGGCGGGACGCATGGAGATTCCGGTCTTGGTAGCGTTTGGCCATGCCGATGACTGCATCTCCATTGCGCTGGGATATGGTCAAGGTGCTTCGGACGGTCGGGATGGGGTTCCTTTTGCGCGAGAAGATGACCCTCTGGCCCCGGTGAGTGCAGTGGGACTGAACACGGGCTTCAATGCCAACCAGTTGAGAGGAGACTCAGGCTTCATCTGCGAAGCCGTCTCCGTCAAAAAGATTGAGGAGCGCTATCCCGTGGCCCTCGTGCAGGAGCATAACGCGATGAATGGCCGGGCGCTTGCTCGGGAAATCTCGACCAACGACGTCGAGCACCATGGACACAAGGTTTCCTTCGAGGAACAGGTTGCCAAGGTTCGTGAACAGGGTCCCGTCGACTCTCACGCACCTGAGAATGTTTCGCTTTACAAACGGAAGGGATCCACGACGTGGGAAAGCGACAAGGACAAGCAGGACGATCTCATCGGTGATAAGATTCACCAATGGGGTATGACAATTGACCTCAACACTTGCGTAGGCTGCAACGCCTGCCTGATCGCATGTCAGGCTGAAAATAATATTCCTATTGTCGGTAAGGAACAGGTCGCTATGGGCCGTGAAATGCACTGGGTTCGAATGGACCGCTACTTTGCGGCGCCCATGACGGAGATGGACGAAAAGAGCCATAAGAAAGTTCCGACCCCGGAGTGGGTTCAGCAAAATCCCGAAATGATCCCTCAGCCGGTATCCTGCATGCAGTGCGAGAATGCTCCCTGTGAGACGGTCTGTCCGGTGAATGCAACAGTGCACAGTGAGGAAGGGCTGAACACCATGGCCTACAACCGGTGCATCGGGACTCGCTACTGTGCAAATAACTGCCCCTACAAGGCGCGACGCTTCAATTATTTCGACTACAACAAGCGCAATCCAGTCATTGCCCACAACCTTTACAAGGGGCCTTTCGGCGAGAAACAGGTGGGAGAGGCTCCTCACCTGCAGCGAAATCCAAATGTGTCCGTACGCATGCGTGGCGTGATGGAGAAATGCACCTACTGCGTGCAGAGGCTTGAGAGCGCCAAGATCAAGCAGAAGCAGATTGGTCGGATGAAAACTCTCCGGGCAGGGCAGAATTCTACTAACGTGAAAATCAAGCCGGAGGATCTCAGGGTCAAGGCCGATTCAATCAAGATGGCCTGTCAGGATGCTTGCGAGGCAAATTCAGTAAGCTTTGGNAACCTTCTCGACAAGGAGGATGCGCAGGTTTGGAGGGCCAAGTACAAAGGGGAAAAGAAAACCAAGAGTGGAGCGGTCGAACTCATTCACAATCCTCGGAATTACGACGTCCTTCAATATATTGGAACCGCTCCGAGGACGAGCTATCTTGCACGAGTGAAGAATCCTAACCNTTCCATGCCCGACGCCGTATATCGGGGACTGGCAACCATCAGCACCGGTTGACATCAAAATCTGAGTTTAGGAAATGGCAGACACTGCGACAAAGACCAAGAATGAGAAAGCGGCACCTCGGGCGGTAAAGCTCCCGGTGATGGCAAGGGAGACGCTTGTTCTCAACAAACGTTCCTACCATTGGATAACGGAACGGGTCTGCGGCGTGATTGAAGGTAAGCAGCCTGCTTTCTGGTGGCAGCTNTTCATTCCNAGTGTCATCATGGCNGCGATNGGNGTNGGNGGAGGATTNATNTACCTCGTCAGCACNGGNGTAGGAGTNTGGGGAAATACCAACCGAGTGATGTGGGGCTGGCCGATTGTGAACTTTGTGTTCTGGATCGGAATCGGCCATGCGGGAACCCTGATTTCGGCGATTCTCTTCCTCACAAGGCAGAACTGGCGAACATCAATTAACAGGGCCGCTGAAGCGATGACGATCTTCGCGGTGATGTGCGCCGGTATCTTTCCTGCCTTCCACGTTGGAAGGGTCTGGATGGCCTGGTATCTGGCCCCTATCCCGAATGCGAATGCAATCTGGCAGAACTTCAAGTCGCCCTTGCTGTGGGACGTTTTTGCGGTTTCGACTTATTTCACGGTGTCATTGATCTTCTGGTTCCTCGGGATGGTCCCTGACCTGGCGACTATTAGAGACCGCTGTAAGAGGGGTATCAAAAAGTTCCTTTACGGGCTTTTCTCTCTGGGATGGAGGGGAAGTAATCGCCATTGGAGCCAATACGAGATGACNTANCTNCTTNTGGCGGCTCTTTCTACGCCTCTAGTACTTTCGGTGCACTCGGTGGTAAGCTTCGACTTTGCCACCTCGGTTGTGCCNGGGTGGCACACGACAATCTTCCCGCCCTATTTCGTGGCAGGGGCTATCTTCGGCGGTTTCGCGATGGTGTTGACGATCATGATTCCCGCGCGGTTCATCTACGGACTCGGGGACATGATTACGATGAAGCATATCGACAACATGGCCAAGATCATCCTTCTGACCGGAACGATCGTAGGCTACGCCTACCTGATGGAGCTCTTCGTCGCATTCTACTCTGGCGCGACTTACGAGATGGCTGCATTTACCTATCGGATTACCGGTCCCTACTGGTGGGCCTACGTAGCCATGATGAGTTGTAATGTTCTTTCGCCCCAATTGTTCTGGTTCAGGTGGTGCCGGGAGAATCTCTGGGTCGTAATGGGGGTCTGCATGGCGGTGAACGCGGGGATGTGGTTTGAGCGCTTCGTGATCATTGTCACGACATTGGCCCGTGATTTCATGCCGGCGAACTGGAAATACTACAATCCCAGCTACGTCGACATTATCCTCTTTCTCGGAACGATCGGAATGTTCACGGCTCTCTTCCTTTTGTTCCTTCGCTTTCTTCCCTGCATCAACATTGCGGAAGTGAAGTGGTCAAAGGAAGAAAGTGACGTGCACCACGATGACAAAAAACAGCATCCGGATGAAGGAACAGTCGTCGAGGCTGCCTATCAGCAGGAGGTGGAGAAAGGAACCGCTGAAATCTGATGAGCACCTCCGTTAAACGCGTCTACGGCTATCTCGCCGAATTCGAAAGCGCCTCCGCACTCTACAAGGCGGCAGAGAAGGTGCGCGATGCCGGGTTCCGGAAGTGGGATTGCCACACGCCCTATCCGGTTCACGGTCTCGATGACGCGATGGGTATCAAGAGGTCGATCTTGCCTTACTTCGTCTTTTTTGGAGGGCTCACTGGCATCACCACGGCTTTTGTTCTGGCCTATGTGACTCAGGTCGCAATCTATCCGACAACGGTTCAGGGCAAGCCTTCAAACATCTTCACCGTGCCAGCTTTTTTCCCGATCATGTTTGAACTCACCGTGCTCTTTTCGGGGTTCACTACCCTCTTCGGGTTCCTCGGACTAACGCAGCTTCCCCGATGGAATCATCCAATTTTTAGTAGTCGGCAATTTCACAGAGTCACCGATGATGGATATTTCATTGCGATTGAAGCGCGGGATCCGAAGTTTTCTGCTCAAGGAACAAGGGGGTTTCTTGGCGATATCGGGGGCGATAACATAGAACTGGTGGAGGACGACGGGACCTAGGTTGTAAGCCATGAAGTATTTCTTTCTCGCTCTTGCTGGACTGATCACCCTTACCGTTGGGGTTTTCGGGTTCCGCGGTCAAAAGACCGTTAAGACACCCATTGAGATTTTTCCTGACATGGATCGCATGGACTACGTGAAGAGTCAGAAGCCCAGCGACTTCTTTCATGACGGTCAGGGGGCACGGCTGCCGGTTCCGGGAACGGTTCCTCATTCCAGTGACGATGGTGTATTCCCGATAGAGTTTGGGGAGGGAAGAACCGGTCATTATTACACCGGGGCAATCAATGACTACTTTGCAAGCGGCCTGCCGCTTGAAGAGCTTGAACTGATTGGAGACAAGGCTCCCGAAGAGATGCAGGCGCTCTTGCGGCGAGGGCAGGATCGCTATGCGGTCTTCTGCGCGATCTGCCACGGAGCTCCAGGAGATGGGAACGGCACAATCAGTAACTACATGGCGGCAAAAATAGCCAATCTCCATGAGCCACGTTTTGCCAGCGGTGAGTATCCTGATGGAAAACTTTATCACGTGATAACCTACGGTCAGGGCTTGATGAGTGGATATGGGGCAAGCATTCCAGTGCGCGACCGGTGGGCTATCGTGGCCTACGTCCGTGCCTTACAGGACGCCAAGAAACCGCCGGCTCCACCGGCAACGGTTTCAGTCCCCGCAGTGAACGACGAATCGGTGGGAGGGCCGGGAAACTAAAAACTGACATGGGACATCATCTGGTCACATCTGCAGAAATCCCGGTAGAGGGCGAAAGGCTGGAAGNCGATCGACTCAAGAAAATCCGGGGTATTTGCCTCATTGTCGCCGCGTCGGGTGGAGTAGTGAGCGCTCCTGCCCTGCTAGGGTGGATGGGGGATGGCGTTCAAGGTTCATTCAGCTTCTCATGGCTCTACGGATTCTTCTTTTTCACCACTATCGCCATGGGGGGCTGCTTCTGGACCCTTCTTCATAATGTGTCTAATTCGGGGTGGGGTGTATCGGTTCGGAGGGTCATGGAAAATGTTGGATTTGTCTTCCCCTGGATGTTCATTCCGATGCTTCCCTTGCTCCTCCCGGAGGTCCAAAAATTTCTCTTTGAATGGATGCCCAAGCATCGTGAGGCAGCAGAATATGCAGCTAAGTATGGTGAGTCCGCGAAGTATGGGCTGCACCACGGTCCCAAGGCGGACCATCTGCTTTACGTGAAATACTGGTATCTGAACCTCGATTTCTGGTATGTGCGGATGCTCGCTTATTTTCCGATGCTAGGATTCACGATTTATTTTCTTCGTAAGCTATCAGTTGACCAGGACAACGACCCGAATCCCGGAACAAGCCGTCTCAAGCGGGCACGGTGGCACTCCTGCTGGGGCGTGCCGGTATTTGCGGTGGTCCTGACTTTTCTCGCGATCGACGTCGTCAAGACCCTCGATTACAAGTGGTTCTCTACCATGTGGGGCGTTTATGTCTTTGCGGGCAGCGCCCTGAATGCGATGGCGGTTATCATCCTTGTCACCATTGCGCTGCGACGGATGGGCTACCTGAAGAACGTAGTGGGGCCAGAGCATGATCATCTCATGGGAAAGCTGGTGTTCGCCTTCACGGTGTTCTGGGCTTACATCTCCTTCGACCAGTATTTCCTGTATTGGTACGCCAATATTACTGAGGAGACTCGCTATTTCATTCTTCGGAACACTGCGGGATGGAATTACGTCAGTATCGTTCTGGTATTCGGGCACTTCGTCGCGCCATTCCTACTGCTGATCAGGCAGGACCTGAAGCGCCGGAATGGCTACATGATAGTGATTGCCTGTTATCTGCTCATCATGCACATGGTAGACCTCTACCATATGATCATACCCGAACGGGGCCCCTCTGTGACCAAGGTGCTCTACCCTCACAGTCCCGATAGCTGGGCCCTCTGGCTCAACATGTCCACCTTGGGAGATATTCTGGCCTTCGTCACCGTAGGTTGCTTTTTTGTATACGTGCTTCTTCGAAACCTCAGCTCTGTCGCGCTCTACCCCCACCGTGACCCGCGTATTCTGGAATCAGCTAATGTTCATAACTGATGGTAAATAAGCGTCTTACCCTTTCCGATTCTCCTGAGTCGTCCGAGAAAAAGGATGTGAACAATCGCTTTAAGCGGTTCTCGACTTTCTGGATTGGATGTATTCTCTTCGTGGCCTTCGGATTAGCCAGTTTCGTGCTGGGAATCGGATTCAGAAAACCGGTTGTGAGTAACATCGATGAGGTGAATTCGAAGCGGAGAATCATGATTAAGCGGAACATCGATAAATCCAATGCCGGAGCGCGCCAAAAGGCGCTTCTCAGCTTTGAGCGAGTAGGTTCCCACTTTCTGAATACTGCTCCCGCTCCGGACGAAAAGCCGGAATTTGTCCTACCCGGGTCCGCGACTCAGAAAAAGAAAGCCGAAGGAGGTTCCGGGATTACTGTTCCGGCCGGGTTCCCAGTCGTGGCTTCGGACGCCCCGGTGGATCCTGCTGTGATGGAGAGGGGAAAGGCTACTTTCGCGATCTGTTCTGCGTGCCACGGTCTCGAGGGTGAAGGGATGTATCACCTCAACAAGACTGGTCCGCCCTTGGCAGGTTCAGAGTGGGTCACTGGCCCCGTTGCTAATTTGATCGCAATTCAATTCCGAGGCCTGAGTGGTCCGATCGAAGTGAATGGAGAAACCTATAACCCTGTGGCGCCGATGGCACCTCTCCCGCTGGACAACGATTCAATTGCAGCGGTTCTCACCTACATCAGAAATAGCTTTGGAAACGAGGCATCACCGGTGACCCCGGAACAGGTTGAAGCGATGAGAGGTGAGCTTGGCAAACCGATGTTGAGTCCAGCAGATCTTCTTCCTCCGACCGCAGCCGCAGGTTCGAATTAGGCCCGCGATTTTCTCATGACCTCCGAGAGCAATACCGGGATAGTAGATCAGGATGACCTGAGGCTACGAGCGAACATAGACAGGTCTCTCCGTCACCCGGTCATGTTCTTCTTTGCGAGCGGAGCCGCGTGGTTGGCCGTCGCGATCGTTCTTGGGTTCATTGCCTCCTACAAGGTTCATGACTCTGATTTTCTCGCGGGAATCAAGTTCCTGAACTACGGGCGGGTCTACCCTGCCCACATCAACGTCCTTTTTTATGGATGGGGTTGTCAGGCCGCGTTTGGACTGGTGATCTGGCTTCTGGCCAGATTGTCCCGGAGCGAGTGTCGTTCCACCGGAATCGTCCTCACTGCCGGGCACCTCTGGAACTTCGGAGTGATGGCTGGGACGCTCGGCATTCTTGGTGGATTTGGGACTGGCAAACCTCTCATGGAGTTTCCGGCTGCGATCTGGCCCTTTCTGCTGTTGTCCTACGTGTTTATCACGGTTTGGTCTTTCATCCAGGTCCGCTGCAGCTACGGAGGCAAAACCTACGTCGGACAGTGGTATCTCCTTGCGGCAGTTTTCTGGTTTCCCTGGGTCTATCTCACCGGGCATCTGTTTGTCTTCGTCTTCAACGGGCACCCGGTGATGGCTGCAGGGATCAATGCCTGGTATAAATATGCTCTGATACTTCTCTTCTTCACGCCTGTTGCACTGGGGACGGCTTATTACCTGGTTCCGAAGATTACCGGGCGTCCCGTTTACAGTTACTCTCTGGCACTCTATGGCTTCTGGGCTCTCGCGGTGATCGGGCCGTGGGCGGGCATGCAAAAACTTGCAGGGGGTCCACTTCCACAGTTCATGCCGTATCTCGGAGCGACTGCGACCAGCCTCATCCTGATCCCCGGGATTGCGGTTGGAGTGAATCTTCTGCTGACATTGCGCGGGCACCAGGCGCAGATCGTGGCTAGTCCTTCGCTACGATTCTCGATTGCGGGGATTGTTGGATTTCTCCTGCTTGGGTTTACAGGAATGGCCCTGAACACTCCGACGACGCTGAAGATGACTCAGTTTGCCCTGACGGGCTACGGATTCGAGGTTCTTGCGATTTGCGGATTTTTCAGCATGTGCGCGTTTGGTGGAATGTATTTTATTGTCCCCCGGATCACCCGGAGGGAGTGGCTTTCCCGCCGTTTCATAGGATGGCATTTCTGGTTAACAACTTACGGTGTCCTGACTGTGGTGGTGTGCTCCATCATGGGGGGGTTATTTCAGGGTGCTGCGCAGGAGGCCTATGGCAGCTCGTGGAGTGACGCAACTTCCCGGAGTTATGCCTACAATGTGGGCACGACCGTTGCATGGGCCTTCATGGGACTGGGTAGCTCTTTCTTTCTGCTGCATCTCCTTCTCATGTGGGCTCGTCTTGGCAGACGGAGCCAGCATCCGACCCTTCTTGATGGGGGTCATCATGGACAGTCTCCTCATGGTCCCGACCACGAGGTGGAGGAACTTCAAACCGTAGAGGCCTGACCGGATGACCTTCAAATCCTTTATTTTGGCGCTGGCGTTGAGCTTTGGAATCCCCTGGTTGCTCATTATTCTCGTGCCCTTTGGGAAGATGCGGGATCTCGAGCCGGTTTATTTCGAGATGGAGACCGATGGTAAGGATGAGGTCTATGTGCCGCGTCGCTCTGGATTGATAACAACCGGGTCCGCCATATACGGTTCAAGCGGCTGTTACGTCTGCCACACTCAGCTCATCAGGGCCGGTTATGCGGGATCAGAGCTGGGCCGGGCTGACTGGGCCGGGTTCCAGATCAAAGACGAGAATGGAGTAAGCATAAACACTGCTCGTGAGACGACTCCGTTCGACTATGCTGACGAGCCCTTTGCTCACATAGGGCTCATGCGGATTGGGCCGGACCTGACAAATGTTGCTGGCAGAATCCGAAAATACATTGAAGAGCCGCTGACCAAGGCCAAATCTCCGGAGAGCTGGCTTTATCTGCACCTGTATAANTCTTCNCTNAAGACCAAGACTCTCAACAACTCGTTNGGNTGCCCCCCGCAGCCTCACCTCTTNNNNGAGNAGGAAATNCATGGACAGGGGAGTCCTCATGCNGTCCCGGGTCTGGACATGGAGGGCAGGGAGGTTCTTCCCAACCCGAAGGCAAAGGCTCTCGTCAGTTATTTGCTCTCTTTGAGAAAAGACGATGCGGTACCCTATTCCCTGAATTATAGTCGCGATAAGAAGAAAGCNGACTAACGACCGAATAGATGATCTGATGGCGAATTCGCAGGATACAAACAANATCGATCGACCTGATCTCGAGGACTCCACCAACGTGGTGGANGAGCACGAGAAGTTGCTGGAAATCAGTGCCTCACAGGCGAGAGAGAATCAGATATCCGAGACTGGTATGGAGCCTGTTTCGCTCTGGGTGTTCCTCGCCAGTGCCATTGTGCTGCTGATCGGGGGAGGAGTTCTTGGCGCCGGGGGAAAACTCTTCAGNTACAGCCCTCACCCCGAAGGCTACACCCGCCCTGAGTTTGCGAGTGATGCGGATACCGGACCGACAATTGGCCCAATTCTGGAGGCCCTGAGCAAGCGGGGGAAGAATATTTACGCGAAGTGCAGTGGGTGTCATGGCTCCACCGGAAGTGGAGACGGAAACCAGTTTCCTCCCTTGGCAGGATCGGAATGGGTCACCGGCAACACCGATCGTCTGGCACAGATCATACTCAACGGGCTCAGTGGGCCGATCGACGTAGCAGGAAAGACCTACAATGGCAACATGCCGGCACAGGCTCCCCTCACTGCGGCAGAACTCGCNGCTGTGATGACCTACATCCGCAATGAGTTCAACGACGTGNGTGACGTNGTCAGCGTTGAGCAGGCGGCTAACGCGCTCAAGACCTACGAGGGTCGCCCTCAGGGGGCGATTACGGTCACGGAGCTGAACGCGAATCATGATAAGATGCTTGAAGGTGAAGCAGTTGACCCATCCACCAGCGTGAATTTCGAAACGCTTCAACCAGCAGCGGCTGAATAGAATTACCCCCAAACCGAAGGACGATGAGCGCAGAAGCGGCAACAGCAAATCATNAACACGATCATGATGATCATCATCATGACCCTCCTTTTTACCAAAAATATATCTGGTCTACGGATCACAAGATCATCGGGATCCAATATGCCATTACGGCNTTACTTTTCTTGGCATTTGGCTTCTTTCTCATGATGGTCATGCGATGGAGCATCGCTTACCCTGAAGAGCCNCTTCCAGGATACCTCAGTTGGATCTTCAGTGACGAATGGAAGGCTCGCTGGCTCCAGGATGGACGGGTAACTGGCGAGACTTACAACATGTTCGGTGCCATGCATGGGACCATCATGGTCTTCCTCGGAATTGTGCCCCTTGGGTTCGCCGCTTTCGGGAACTACATCACGCCGCTGCAGATCGGGACCATCGACATGGCGTTTCCGAAACTGAACATGATGAGTTACTGGCTCTACCTTGNGGGAGGTCTGACNATGTGTGCCAGCTTCTTCATGGAGTCGGGAGCCGCGAAATCCGGATGGACGAACTATGCGCCCCTAGCCAACTTTGCCGACGGTCAGATTGTGAATCAACTTCTCGCAGGCCAGACCCAGTGGCTTCTGGGAATGGTGTTCCTGATCTCATCCTCGCTGCTCGGGGCGGTGAACTTTCTCACTACTCTGATCAACCTACGGGCAAAGGGAATGACCTGGATGCGAATGCCCTTCTTCTGCTGGGCCATGCTTGTCACCGGTTTCCTCCTCTTGCTTGCCTTCCCTCCTCTTGAGGTAGCTGCGATCATGCAGTTGATGGACCGGACGCTTGGTTCGAGCTTTTTCACGCCTAGTGGTCTCTACACCTCCACCGCCGGAGTGATTGAAGCTTCCGGTGGGGGTAGCCCGCTTCTTTACCAGCACCTCTTCTGGTTTCTAGGGCACCCGGAGGTCTACGTGCTTCTTCTGCCGGCCATTGCCTGCGTTGCCGAAATCATACCGGTCAACACACGGAAGCCGCTCTGGGGTTACAAGCCTATGGTGTGGTCGATCGTTATTCTGGGCTTTCTCAGTTTCATCGTCTGGGCGCATCACATGTATCTGACCGGAATGGGACCTGTGATCTCGACCTGGTTCCAGACAACCACGGTTCTGATCTCCGTGCCATCCGTCATCCTGCTGACCTCGCTAATCGTCTCGCTTTGGGGCGGCTCGATCAGATTCAACATGCCCATGCTGTGGGCGGCTGCGTTTCTTCCGATGTTTGGAATTGGGGGGCTGACGGGTCTTCCGCTGGCCTTCAACCTGGTTGATCTGCACCTTCACGATACATACTACGTGATCGGACATTTCCACTACGTGGTCGCGCCAGGGATTCTCTTCGGGCTCTTCGCGGGACTCTACCACTGGTATCCAAAGGTGACCGGGCGGCATATGAACACCTTTCTGGGACATCTTCATTTCTGGCCCTCGCTGGTGTTCATGAACGTCCTCTTTTTCCCGATGCTGGTCCAGGGTATGGCAGGATTCCATCGACGTTGGTACAATGGAGGAGATGCCTATCTTTCCAAGGCGAAGGACAGTGTGAACGTGTTCGGGAATACCGTCGCAGAGTGGATTCATTTGAATCCCGTGATGAGTTTCGGAGCCTTCATGCTGGCGGTCGCTCAGATTCCATTCTGCATCAATTTCTTCTCCAGTATTTTTCTGGGGCGGAAAATAAAGAATGATAACCCGTATGATGCTACAACTCTTGAGTGGGCTACTCCAACGCCACCACCGCACGG
>PBNG01000024.1 GCA_002723015.1 Roseibacillus sp.
CATCAGAGCCTTCCTCATCAGAGCCTTCCTCATCAGAGCCTCCTTCATCAGAGCCTCCTTCATCAGAGCCTTCCTCATCAGAGCCTTCCTCGTCAGATTCTTCCAGCGAGCCATCAAGGAGCTCACCGAGACGAGCAAGCTTTACCTCAACCTCTTTGTTCTCGTCCCCCCTCCGGTAAGCAATCTTAAGAGTCTCCCCGGAGTCATATTCCCCAACGACTCGGATGAGTTGCTCCGGGCTGTCGACGGCTTCTCCGTTGATTTCCGCAACAATGTCTCCCGCCTGCAAACCGGCTTTCTCTGCCGGAGAATTTTCCATGACCCCTTCGAGAGTCACTCCTCCATTCTCCGCGGAACCGGCAAGATTGATCCCGAGAACCGGCCGGTTGGGATCGATCTGCTCTTCGCCTCCCGCAAAGCGTGCGCCAGTTCGCTTCCCGGCAACCATGTCATCCCAGCTTCCGGTAAAGACCCCGATGGGAACGTGCCTGTTCTCACTGAGAGTCGAACCGATATTGGAATGAATTCCAATCACCTCGCCCTGCATGTCAAAGAGGGGCCCTCCGGAGTCTCCTCCCACAACCGCGCAGTCCGTTGTAACGAACTGACCGCTACCCAGCACTCGACCAAGTCGGACCGGCGGTGACCGCATTGAATCGAAACCTCCGGGGTGACCGAAGGCAACACACCACTCGTTGCGAAGCAGACCCTTGCTTTCGCCCACCTTCACGAAGGGATAGCTCCCTTCCTCCGTAATCCTGACCATGGCGGCATCCCGGTCATAATCACCCCCAAGCTTTTCCGCCTTCACCCGCTTTCCATCAGGAAAAATGACAATCACGTCATCCGAAAGAGATGCGACCACATGTGCCGCGGTCAGGACCAAGCCATCCTCACTGACAATAACACCGCTCCCAGCTCCGCCTCCTCCTGTCGAAACCAATGAGACCGTAGCCGCCACACTTGGCCCGGAGAGGGCAACCAGCTTCTTGCTCAGTTTCCGAAGATCTGCCAGTCCGTCCACCAGCGGCGCAACCTCCATTTTCTGGGCTGAGACAGGGGCGGAAGTGCCAACCGCTAGAAAAGTAGCGATCGAAGCGATGAGCAGGGATCTGAGATGAATCTTCATTCTGGGGGTGCTATTTGTGAGGAATGCGGGCCGTGACCCACCTATACCAAGCGTCCTCGACGCCTGATCCTGTTGATAATAGATTTCCTAATCTTCCTGACGTCAACTTATGGTTTGGGCAGATTCATCCGAAACTTGTTAATATCGAGGATTTGACCGGGAACAACGCGGCTGATCTTCTCTCTCGTGCGCGGGTCAAGCTCCCCGCCAGAACACTTCTCACTTTACGCCGACCCTCAAAAATCTTGCCCCGCGCTCACAATCACGCAACCTCCGCGCCGTGCTGGCCGTTCAGCAACTCCGTGTCGAAGTAGGAGCCCGCGTTCTGTTTGACGGGCTCTCTTTCGTCTTGGCTAAGGATGACCGGATTTCGTTTGCGGGCCCGAACGGGGCCGGCAAATCGACCCTGATGAAATGTCTTGCCGGGGTAATTGAGCCCAATGCCGGACAGATAACCCGTCCGAAGGGACACCGGACCGGCTATTTACCGCAGGACGGAATCCATCTCACCGGCCATTCGCTCTGGGAAGAGGCAGAATCAGCATTTGCGGAGGCAAAGAGACTGCAGCACAACATCGACCAGCTCTCCGCAGAACTGGATCATCTCGATCCCAGTGCTTCGAACTATTCCGATCTCCTGCAGGAGATTGGAGAGCTGGAACTCAGATTGGAACATTTCGATCCAACCCGGATCAAACCGCGAATCGAATCCGTTCTTGGAGGACTTGGGTTCCAAAGAGGTGACTTCCAGCGAGACTGCGGTGAGTTTTCCGGTGGCTGGCAGATGCGGATCGCAATGGCCAAGCTCTTCCTGCAAGAGCCTGATGTCCTGCTTCTCGACGAGCCTACCAATCACCTTGACGTGGACGCGCAGCGCTGGATGGAATCGTTCCTGCGGGACTACAAGGGCACCATCGCGATTATTTCCCACGATCGATCGCTCCTCGATGACCTGACGACCAGGACCATCGCCTTTGAGCGTGGACAAGCAGCCGAGTATGCGGGTAATTACTCCTTCTTCGTCAGGGAATCCGCTCTGCGCCGGGAAATTCTCGAAAAGCAGTATCGGTCGCAACAGCGTGAAATTGAGAAGACCGAACGATGGATCAACCGGTTCCGGGCCAAGAACACAAAAGCCTCCCAGGTCCAGAGCCGCATCAAGCAGCTCGAGAAGATGGAGAGGATCGAACTTGAGGAAGAGGAAGGGAGGATGAACTTCACGTTCCCCCCTCCCCCTCCAAGCGCACACTGCGTGGCTCGGATTGAGAAAGGCGCTCAGCGATATGGCAGCCTGACGGTCTTTGAGAACTTTGACTTCGAGATCACACGGGGTCAGAAAATCGCAGTGGTTGGCCCGAATGGCGCAGGAAAATCAACATTTTGCCGGCTGATTACCGGAAAAGAATCTCCCGCTGATGGACTCCTCGAACTGGGATCGAAAGTGCTTCCCTCCTTTTTTTCCCAGACCCACGCCGACGAACTGGATCCAGGAAAAACCGTCCTCCAGACTGTCGAGCAAGCCGCCAGCAGGGAAAACATGGCCCATGTGCGTAACCTTCTCGGGTGCTTTCTTTTCCGGGGAGACGATGTCTTCAAGCAGGTCGGAGTTCTCTCAGGAGGCGAGCGCTCTCGTGTGGCACTGGTCCAGATGCTGGTTCGTCCTGCCAACTTCTTGATCCTGGACGAACCAACCAACCATCTCGACATGCAGTCTCAGGATGTGCTGCAGGAAGCCCTCACTGCGTATCCCGGGACCATTATCATTGTGTCTCACAACCGAGCATTTCTGGATCCGGTGGTGGAACGCACTCTCGAGTTCAGGCAGGAAAGAAAACCGAGACTCTATCACGGAAACCTGAGCTATTACCTCGACAAGGTCGCTGAGGATGAGAACCGGACAACCCAGCGTGGAGAAGCAAACTCCATAACGGGATCCTCCTCCACCACGAGAGATGGATCTCTGACGAGAAAAGAGGAGCGGCGGCGCGAGGCAAAGACCCGGCAGCAACGCCGGCTTGTTCTCAAGCCCCTCGAGGAGCGCCTCGAAAAACTGGAAGCCACCATAACGGAATTCGAAGCTGCCCGCGAAACTTTCACCCAGCACATGTCCAAGCCCGAGGTCGCAAGTGACCCCGACGAATTACGTAAGACCAGCGAAGCATTCCAGTCCGTCGGAAATCAGCTCGAGAAAGCTTTCAGCGAGTGGTCTGAACTGACTGATGAGGTTGATAAAATGCGTGCCAAGCTAGAGGCCACCGATCTCTGACTTCATCACTGCAGCGAGAATCGGAAGGGAACGTGAACCTGCGAACTTACCGGGTTCCCATCCTTCTTTGCCGGGGCGAAAGACCAGCGCTTCACCGCTGCGATTGCAGTGGAGTCAAGAACCGGGCTTCCAGAACTGCTGATCACACGAACGGAACCAACCCGACCCCGGGTGGTGATCTGAACATCCAGCATCACCCGACCCTCCACCTTGTCTCGACGAGCAGTCCTCGGATATTCTGGCTGATAGCGGCGGAGAACCCGAGCGGGGTGAGAGGGTCCTTTTGCACGCGGAGCCTCAGGCGCTGCACGGGGCGGACTCGGGGGTTTGGGCGTCGATTTGGCTTGGGGGGGAGCAGGGGCTTTCCTCCGGATCGGGTCCGAACCCTCCGGATCCAGCTCCAACAATAATTCGGGATCGTAGGGCTCAACCCGATCCTGGGCCGGCTCAGGACCCCGGGGAATCTCCGACTGCAGGGCTGGAACTGGAATGGGAGCAATGACCCGGGGTGGTAGCGGAGGCGTTCGTGTCACGGCAACCGTCTCAGGAACGTCCAACTCGGTGGCCTCAACAACCTCCGGCCTTTCGAGCAGACGCGTAATTCCAATGACCGGGGCATCAAATTCAGCTTCTGCCATTATGGCGGGTTGGATCCATGCATGCAGGCCCATAGTTACAAGACCAAGAACAAAGGAAGCGATGAGCGACGAAAGCCAGAAAGGGAAGGGCCGGGCATCACACGGCTTGATCGGCTTGCTCTCTACGAGATTAAGCTCCGCCGGCTTGGTCTTTTCCCGGCCAAACCAGCCATCGGGATGTGGAACCGGGCAACTCACAACTTCGGCTGGAATGGTGGCTTAACCTGACAATCGCCGTCAACAAGTAAGCGAAGCCAACGTCAGGATGAGCAATTTATATCCTTTCAGGTGGGCAACTCTGGATCATCAGCGATCTGAACCTCTGAAGTCTCCTCCAGAGGCACAGGAGGATCCTCCTTGCGGGAATTCTGACGATGCTTGTCTTTCTTGCCCTGAGCCGCCTTTTCATCCAGGGCAGGACCGCCACGCTGAGCCGCACCTTCCCCACTTTCCGCCTTGGCCCGATGAATGGTGCTGTCCGCCATCAGGAGAATATAGCCCTGGTTCAGCAACCAGTGCAGATCATGATACCATCCCACCTTCTCTTTATCAGTGATTTCCTGCGGAAGGAGATCGTTCCAGAGATGCTCTAACTTCCGGCCCGAGTGTGTGGTGATCCAGTTCAGAAGCGCGAGGGGACGATCCGCAATAACGACCTTCTCCGGAACGGGGTGTGGCCGCGAGGGCCCGGCCTTGAGCTTCCGCTTCCATTTGAAAACCGCTACATGGCGTCCGGAAAGCTGACGACAAAGAATGGGGGTCAACTTCCCGGGGTAACGTCGCTCCTCTGACACAGTATGCCTTAGGAGAGTCAACAGCCCCGGCGACAAAAGATTACCGCGGATATTTCCCCCGACCCATGCCCTGCCAGTTTCCTGAAACGCTTCTTCAAAGTGATGCTCACCGAAGTGTCTCTCCACTTCTCTTGGATCCTCAATACAAGGGGAGCTCTGCTCCACAGGAACCTCCGGAGCGGGCTCTGGTTGCTCGTGAGAGTCTGTGGCCTGCCCTGGTTCCTCCTTTGCGTCAGATTCCGGAAGATCGGCTTCTGACGAGCTCGCCGTAATTTCAGAGTCCGAGTCCTCCTCTGCAACTGCTTGAGACTCCTCCGCGGCAGAAGCAACCTCACTGCTATCTGGGTCCTCTTCCTGCGTCCGCATGGAGGCCGGATGCTCCTCATCCGGGACAACTCCTCCCGTGGGCCGGTATGCGGTTCTCTTTGCCATCTTTTCCATCCACGCCGCTACCACCTCTTCCCCATGCTCCATTTTTATTTTCCTCTTAAAGGCATCAAGGGACATCCTGCCAAAACGCTCACGATGGAGCCGCAGGACCGCGGTCTGGTATCCGTGATAGTTCGGTGGGCCTAGCAGTTCCCCGCTGATTCCGCACCGACCAACCGCCTGATAATTACCCTTCGGAGGTTCTGCTTCGGAGACCACTTCCTCGTAAAAATCTCTTCGCCAGTCCGCCTGCCAGAAATGGCGGATAGCCTCCTCCCGTGTTAACCAGAGCGATCCATCTTTCTTACAACGGATAAGTCCGCTTCCCTCCTGGCCGCTCTGAAAAGTCACATTGAAACGCTCCCGGGAACCAAGGACCAGCTTGGAGAGGTCAAAAACCGAATAGGTTCGACCCCCAGCCATGATTTCCTTGGCCAGACCGTCCAGCCCTTCTTCGACAGGCATGATTCCGGCGGCAAACCCTTCCGGAGCAGGAACCTCCTCACGGTCCCGCGGACCTCGCCCTTCTTCATCACGGCGGCCTCTTCTATCCCGCTGGAACTTCTGCCTGCCGGCCCCCCGATCACTCCGGCGACCCGGCTCCTCTTTCCGGTCTCCACGTCGACCACTCCTCTTCTCACTGTCGTAGTCCCCTTTCTTTCTTCTGTCACCCCTGTCTGTACGCCTCCCCCGTGAATTCCCTTGTCGGCGCTTCGATTCGGACTCTGCTCCACCTTTACGCTCCGGCTCTCCTCTGGCCCAGGCAGGGCCGAGGTCAAGAGAGTTAAGGCTGAGGAGGGGGTCCTTGGACGACTCCGCTGGCTGCGCTTCTTCGCTCATCAGTCGGTGAGAAGACAAGCAAAGACGGACGCCTCCAGACGCGCAAGAAGCAAAACCACCCAACGGCGCATCCCCTTCAGCCCATGGGATACGGAATCTCGCGGCTCACCTCGTCGATGCGTTCGAGAACCTCGCGCTTCAGAACAAGCCCGGCAGCATCAAAAATCACCTCCAGCTGATCCACACTGGTAGCTCCCACAATCGTGGATGCTACAAAATCATGTTGTTTGCTCCAAGCGACTGCCATGGTGACGGGATGCACGCCAGCCTCTTCGGCAATCGCCATGAAGCGAGCAGTTGAAGTGAGGCAGCGCTCGTTAGCGAACCGCTCTGCCATCGCGCGCTGCCTCGGAGCAGTCGCATCCATGTAATCAGTAAAACGGGCTCCCACAGGCCGCCGTCCTCCGTTGTATTTTCCACTCAGGACGCCTCCAGCCAGAGGGCTATAAGGGAGGAGGCTCACCTTCTCTCTCCGGCTCACCTCAGACAGCTCGTCTTCGAAACGCCGGTTGTTAAGTGAAAAATTGTTCTGGACCGTATCGTAGCGCGCGAAGCCGCTCATCTCACTCGCCCAGAGGGACTTCATTAAACCATAACTATCTTCGTTACTGACACCGATTGCACGCACCTTGCCCTCCCTGACCAGTTCATCAAGCGCACCGAGAGTATCTTCCGGACGCATTCCATGATCCGGCCAGTGAACCTGATAAAGATCAATATAATCCGTCTTGAGACGCTCCAGACTTCCTTCAACGGCCTTCCGGATATGGTTCCTGTCGAGGGCCGCCTTGTCGTTTCTCACTGGAGGATTGAACCATCCGTGAGCAGCCCCCGCTACCTTGGTTGCGATGATGACGGAATCACGGGGCTTTGTCGCGAGCCAGTCGCCGACCCACGACTCTGTCAATCCCACAAGTTCGGGCGATGGGGGAACAGGGTAGAGCTCCGCGCAGTCGTAAAAATCGACACCCTGTTCAAGAGCATGATCCATGATGCGGAAGGAGGTGTCCCTGTCAGCCTGAGTTCCAAATGTCATTGTCCCCATGCAGATTTCGCTCACTACGATTCCACTTGTTCCCAGTCGCCGCTGCTCCATACCGTGATTCTCTCCGGGATCAGAAGAGGAGCAAGCTTGGACGCCATTGTGTCCTGTTCTCCTCGCCGCCCTCATCGCACAAGGCTGGAGAATCCTGTCCTGAGGAACCCTAGATAATTGCACGGGAATGAAACTTTTCCCTGTGGGATCGAAAGAGACCTGTTTCAATCCCGGGACAGACNACTCCNCCACAACATGAACCGCCTCCGAACCGTCCCCTTGCTTGCAATCCTTCTTCTTTCGCCCCTCCATGCGGGGGAGAAGGCCNACGCCACCGCTCGCGGAGTAGTTTTCAATGACCTTAACGGGAACGGCAAGCGNGATGCCGGAGAACCAGGACTGCCGAAGGTGCTTGTATCCAACCAGCAGGAGGTTGTCGCTACCAACGGCACCGGGGCATGGTCTCTCCCGGTCCGCGATGATTGCATATTTTTCGTGATTAAGCCGCGCGGATGGATGCCCCCCGTGAGTGATCAGAAGCTCCCACACTTCTATTACATTCATAAGCCAAAGGGGTCTCCAAAGACCCGGTTTACCGGGGTAGAGCCCACCGGTCCTCTCCCGGAATCCATCGACTTTCCACTGGTTCCCCAGCCCGAGCCGGAAAAATTCAAGGCTCATTTCTTCGGAGACACGCAGTCCCGCAACATCAAGGAGCTAGAATACATGGCGCGGGACACCATCCCTGAACTTGTGGGAACTGAAGCGAAATTCGGGGTGACCCTCGGAGATATCCTGTTTGATGACCTCTCCCTGTTTGAGGCGCATAACAGTATCGTGGCACTCGTTGGAATTCCCTGGTGGAATGTCATTGGGAACCACGACCTCAACTTTGACGCTCCAGACGACAAGACCTCTGATGAAACCTTCGAGCGCATCTACGGACCACCCTACCACGCATTCCAGTGGGGTCCGGTTAACTTCGTGGTCCTTGACAACGTGATGTGGGGCGGGGCGAAGAACTCTGGAGGAAGCGGTAGCTACACCGGTGGACTCGGCAATCAGCAAATTACCTTCCTCGAGAACCTGCTGCCCCACTTTCCGGAAGACCAGATGCTCATGCTGATGATGCACATCCCTCTCAAATCCTCGGAAGCGCCTCTCAATCCCAATAGCGATTACCGCCGTCTTTTCAGATTAATTGAAAAGCGCCCCTACACCATGTCGATCTCCGGCCATACCCACTGGCACGCCCACATGTATCTTGAGGAAAAAGATGGCTGGAAGGGGAAAAANCCTCATCACCACGTGGTAAACGTCACAGTCTGTGGAAGCTGGTGGCGGGGAGAGCCTGATGAACTCGGCATCCCTCATTCTCTGGGTAGGGATGGAGCTCCACGCGGATATTCGACAATCACTTTTGACGGAAACCAAGCGATTGTTGACTACAAGGCCAGCCGGCGCCCCGCTGATTACCAGCTCCGCATCGAGGCTCCATCCTCGGTCAACGCAGGGACCGGTCAGGTCGTGGTCTACGCCAATGTCTTCAACGGATCCCGGCACTCCAAGGTGCGAATGCGCCTCGGAGATGAGGGGCCCTGGATCACCCTGGGAAAAACTATCGAAGCCGACCCGGACTTCCTTGCCTTGAAACGGAGGGAAGAACAGCGGCGCGAGAAACTGGAAGGCGCTACCCTTCCGGGTGCGGTTCCCTCCCATCATCTCTGGAAAGCNTCCCTTCCACTCCTGACGGTAGAGCCAGGCATTCATCGACTGTGGGTTCAGACAGAAGACATGCACGGACGCACGTATGATGCTTCACACATCATTCGCATCGAATAGGTAGCGGACGGGACTCCTTTTTGAATCACGTTAACCGCAAACACCATCGCCATGACAAAGCTCCTCCTCATCCTGANCCTGCCAGCCTTTCTCATTTTCACCTCTCACGATTCGCCAGGGCAGGATCCTCCCAACATCATCCTCCTTTACGCAGACGACCTCGGCTATACTGACCTGTCCTGCCAGGGTTCGGATTATTACCGCACTCCCAATATAGACCGTCTGGCCAGCGAAGGGGTCACCTTTACGAACGCCTACGCCGCCGCAGCTAATTGCGCCCCGTCACGGGCATCACTCATGACTGGCCTCTACACGCCGAGGCACGGAGTTTTCACGGTCGGAAATTCAGATCGGGGGAAAGCCGCGCACCGGCGAATCGTTCCGGTTGCCAACAAAACAGTTCTCGAAAGAACCTTCCCGACCATGGCGCAGGTTCTCAAAAAAGCCGGATACCAGACCGCGGTCGCAGGAAAATGGCACCTCTCCAAGGATCCCATCCCATATGGCTTTGATGTCAACTTCGGCGGCCTTCAGTGGGGAGCGCCCAGGTCTTATNTCTCTCCTTACCGAAATCCCAATCTGAAAGACGGCCCAGCGGGCGAACACCTCCCGGACCGACTCGCTCGAGACATCTGCGAATGGATTACTACTGCTCACAAAAAAGACGATCCCTTCTTCGTCTATTTTCCGTTCTACTCGGTTCACACCCCAATTCAGGCACGTCCAGATCTCATCGCGAACTATACCGGGAGGTCGGGGAGTAATCATCACCATGCCAAGTATGCCGCCATGATAGAGGCGATGGATCTGGGAGTCGGAAAGATCCTGGACCTGCTTGACGAACTCGAACTCGCAGGAGACACGGTTGTGGTTTTCACGTCGGACAACGGACCGCACGGAGCATTCTCGAACGCAAAGCCCCTCCGTGGCTCAAAGGGAATGTTCTATGAGGGTGGCATCCGGGAACCTTTCCTCGTGCGCTGGCCCGGCAAGATAGAGCCCTCTTCCCGGCTGGAAACCCCGGTCCACCAAATCGACCTTCTACCCACCTTCGCCTCTCTGAGCGGTGCTGATCCTCCTGAAAGGCTGGACGGAGTTGACCTCAGTCCCCTTTTTCAGGGCAAACCCATTCCCGACCGCTCTCTTTTCTGGCATTTCCCCGCTTACCTGCAGGGCTACGGGAAGGATCTGGGCTCGCCTTTTCAGCACTTCCGCACCACTCCATGCGGTGTCATTCGGCAGGGCGATTGGAAATTAATCGAATACTTTGAGGATGGGGCATTGGAGCTATATCACCTCAGGGATGATCCCTCGGAGACAAAAAACAGGGCTGCGGAACAGACCAAGGTTCGCGATCAATTACACCGAGCGATGGAATCGTGGCGCAGGGATACGAAGGCAGTAGTACCTCGTGAAAAGAATCCAAAGTTCGGGGGCACTGAACCATCCGGGTAACCCTTTTGGGCTTAAAATCGTCAGGAAGAGCGCCGCAAGCACTGCTAATACGGAAAAGGATCCGGGTTTCCATCTTGCCCGGATCCCCTCGTCATCTAGGCTGCAAGCGTCACGTGTTTTTACTTCGCCTGATCCCGGCAAGAAACAGTCTCCCCCCAAGACATGCAACCTCCAGATGTTGCCAGCGCAGGCACCAGAAATTAGGGCTTATCATCTCGGTCCTCTGCAGCCTGAATCTTGTCGGGGTGTCGTGGGGATCAGAAGAGTTTCTCATCACCCCAATAGCCGTCACTTCCAACTCCGCCTCGTCAGATTTATTCGCCTCGGCGAATCTCATTGACAACAGCGGGCTATCTCCGGCTCCGACCCTCGCTAATTATAGAAGCCTTCAACATGAACCAGCCAGCCCCTCCCGGGCATGGGCGACCGGTGCCCCCCGTGGGGTACGTGATTATTTCGCCGGACGCACCCCTGACCCAGTCCTCACTTTCATTCTGCCGGAGCGATACCAGATCTCTCACCTCGTTGTCTGGGGATTCTACTACACGTCCCCCAATAACAGTGAGGCCAGCGCCTTTACGCTCGAGTTCTCCTCCGATGGCGGTGAAACTTGGACGGGCCTCGCGGATGTCACCCATCAGAATACCGCAAGAGCGAGCGAGACCATTCCATTGGGCCGCAGATTCCATGCGAATGCGGTCAGAATGACGATCACGGATAACCACTTCGCCCCCACGGGCATTGGTGGAGAGCGGGTGGGGCTTGGAGAGGTAAAGTTCATCGCACAGCCTCCTGCTGGGCCGGATCCAACCATAGTGCTCCGGCCCCTGGTGGATTTTGGCAATACACCTACAGGAGAACCAATACCGTCGCGCAGCATCGACATCGAGAACGCTGGCAGTCAACCGCTGGTCATCGAAAGCCCTCCGTCAGCCCATCCTTTTGAAATCCGTGGGGGTCCACTGGAAATTGCACCCGGAGAGGTTGGTAGCCTTTTCGTTAGCCTCCCACCGATCGAAGGATGTCACCTCTCGTATCTTGAACTCTCAACCAACGACCCCGTTCGTCCGACAGTCTTGGTCAGTCTGCTGGGCGCCTACAACTGCACTCCAAACCAGCCTAGCCAACCAGATCTGCTTCCGCGGGAAGGCACCTTTGTCGATCCTTTTGAGGTGACCATAAGTAGCGAGGATCCGGGCGTGATAGTCTACACGACGGACGGATCCCTGCCCACCTCCGAGAACGGAACCCCTTACACCGGACCGGTTCAGGTGAATTCTTCAACGCCAATTCGAGCCCGGGTAATCTGGGGAGGCACTCTTTCAAAGCCGCAAACGAAAAGCTACGTGCGACTGGCAGGAGGACTGGAAAACTATACCTCTCCTCTTCCCATTGCGATTATCGAGAACTTCGGAGGCGGAGAAATTCCCAACCGGGGGTGGTCCACCAATACCCAGACTTCTGCCGGACTCCAGCAACTACCCCGCCAGCCGGCCTGCCTCCACCTGATCGATATTGACCCTGAATCCGGCACCGCATCCATCACAGGAGTTCACGACCTCACCGAAAGAATAGGGATACGGGTCCGCGGCTCGTTTTCCTCAACCTGGAACCCAAAGCCATACTCCCTGGAAACATGGGATGAATACGACGCAGACAAGAATACGACTCCCCTCGGGCTGCCCGGGGAATCGGACTGGATCATGTATTATCCCCATCCAGACTATGATCGCCAGCTTATCGCCAACACGTTTTCATGGGAGCTCTCTCGTCTTACCGGGCGCTACGGCACGCGCTATCGCCTGGTAGATACCTTTGTTAATCAGGACGGAGGAGACCTGACGCCCGATGATCGCATAGGGGTGTATGCCTTCGCCGAAAAGGTAACCCGGGATCCCAGCCGCATCGACTTTGAGCCCCTGTCCGAAGACGGAAGCACGGGTGGATGGCTTCTCAGTATCAATCGCATGGATCCTATCCCGATCGGAGGATTTCCCGCGGAAAATGGCGCTACAAGCCCCCAGTTTTTTCATACTGCTGGCCCTGATCGCATCTTGCAAACAGCTCCTAACCAACTCAACAACGATAGTGATGACGACATCCCAAGGCAATATAACGGATTCCTGAACTTCGAGAATCCCAATGGCTACCGGATCAACTCAGCCCAACGCACAGCTATTGAAACATGGTTCAGGGAATTCGAGGACACCCTGTATGACGACACTCGATGGCGTGATCCTGAAGAGGGCTACCGNCGCCATCTCGATACGAGAGATTTCATCGACTACTTCCACTTGAATGTTCTTGCGAAACAAGGTGACAGCCTGGCTCTGAGCCTTTTCCCATGGGTTTCTTCCCGCGATCGCAAGCTTCGGATTGGCCCTATATGGGATTACAACCTGCGGGCTTACTGGGAAGACGAAGCTACCGGTGACTTGTTCTATCAGGATGACCGCCTCTGGTATCCCCGCCTCTTTGAAGATCCCGATTTCCTGAGGGAATATGTTGACCGATGGTATGAGCTACGTCGTGGTCCGTTTTCTACTTCAAATCTGATCAGACTCGTTAACAAGCAAANTCGCGAGTTTACCTCTGCAATGGCGGTTCAGCAGGGAATAACCGCTCAGGAGTGGTCAGCTGAATTAGCTGGCATGCGTAACTACCTTTCCATCCGGGCGACCTGGATTGATTCGCAGTTTTTCAGGCCCCCGACCTTCAGTCATCCCGGAGGACCAGTAAGCGGAAGATTCTATCTCGTCATTTCCAATGAGACNGGCCGCTCGGGAACGATTTTCTATACCCTTGATGGGAGCGACCCCATTGATGGCACAGCCCGCCGCTACTCNCGTCCCCTCTCGTTCGCTGAAACAGCTCACGTCAGATCCCGTGTTCGCTCGACGAACGGAGAGTGGTCTGCCCTCAACGAGGCTTCCTATGTAACGGGCATACCACCCATCGCGGGAGATCTTGTCCTCTCGGAAATCATGTACAATCCTACCGGAGATCCGGAGGCCGAGTTTATCGAACTGCTCAACACCACNACGGAAACGGCCCTTGACCTGACACTTGTTCGTTTCACCGAGGGAATTGACTTCACCTTCCCGCTTGGAACCATTCTAGCCCCGGGCGAAAGAATTCTCGTGGTCCGGAATCGGGACGCGTTCGAGGCGGTTCACGGACCTCAGCTCCGCGTGGCCGGGGAATTNAATATGGAAAGCGCTCTCAGCAACAGGGGTGAGCGTCTGACCCTGATGGACTCCGAGGGCGGCATTGTTCTCGATTTCCGTTACGGTGACGACCCTCCATGGCCGGAGCCTGCAGATGGTGACGGCTATTCGCTGGTCCTCACAGACCCTTCTTCAAATCCTGATCACTCTTCTTATGCGAGCTGGCGCAGCAGCAGGAGCATTGACGGCAGCCCCGGCACCGACGACTTGAACACTTTTGGGGGCCATCCGGATGAAGATCGTGATGGCGACGGCATCCCGGCGCTGCTTGAGTTCCTGCTCGGATCCTCGGATACCCGGAGCGACTCACTTTCCAACTTTTTCGCCGCTCACCCCACTCCCAGTGGAGACACTGAACTTCGGCTGACATTCAGCCTTGCGAACCGGGATATGGAGAGCCCTGTGATGGAATTCAGTGATGATCTCCAGTCTTGGAGCAACGTGGCTCCAGTGCCTCTGGTCGAGGAATACCTTCCTGAGGGGCGCGTCCGATACCGGTGGACGCTGCCCACACCCCAGCCCGCGATCCGGTTCTTTCGGATCAAGGCGATCCAATCAGCCCCCTAGGCAGATACGCCTGCGGAAGTCTCCTGACAAAAGAGCAAGGTCTTCAGTGAAGACTTGAGGTTCCCCGGGAATGGGACCATCCTCAAGGGCCCCGGAGACCCTGCGTCCATTATCGTGAAGCTCCTTCTGCTATTCTTCCCGTTTCTCCTCCTCGCAGATCTTTCCGTGGGGCAGGAGAAGCAAGGGAACACCCCTCCGTCTGCGGAAGCCAAGGGTGCCATCTCGCCCTGTCCACTCTGCAGATTTCCCGGACGCGCCGCGCTTTTTGCCGGAACAGCCACCAGGTGTCGCCCGGATTGCGGCAAGCTCTGCTGCAAAGGAACATCTGTTGTCCTTGTCGTGCAGGGGATCACTGATGCGAACAGATCCAGCCAGATCACCGGCGCACTNTCAGCTCTTGAGGGAGTNATGNCCGTGAGCACGAGTCCGAAATCGGGACTGGTGAAGGTCACCTATGCCCCGGAGAAGGTGACGAGGGGAACACTGNNGTCCGTCATCAGAGGTTGTGGCTTCAAGATAACCGGCGAACAGAAGACCTTTGCCATTGAAGGACTGACAAGCAGATCACTGGCCGAGAGAGTGGAGGAGGCAATTCTGAGGGAACCCGGAATTGCCGCGATCGAGGCGGTCTGTTCCGTAAGCCAGAGGGCCGTCGTCGTTTTCGATCCGGAGCAAACCACTACGCGGAAAATCACTGCGGCAATCAACTCCACACCCTGCAGGGTAATCAACCCCTGAAATCTCCGGTCACGGGGTTTCTGTTTNCTGTCTCGAACAAGTTGATGCTGGAAAAGGGGAAAGGCTCNCTCTTTTATTTCCGCTGGAATCCATCCGCGGTCCTGTCTGATGGTGGCGTCACGTTTTTTCTAGCCACCGGCAAGTCTTCCCTGTTCGATTCCCTGTAACCAAAAATCACTAATCGCACAAATGTCTCAGGTAAATATTGCTATTGTCGGACTCGGATTCGGAGCCGAGTTCATTCCCATCTACCAGCGTCACCCCCAGGCAAACATGTATGCGATTTGCCAGCGTACGGAAGAAAGTCTCAATGAGATCGGTGACAAGTATGGAATAGAAAAACGCTACCAGAATTATGACGATGTGCTGCGGGATCCTGATATCACAGCGGTTCATATCAACACTCCGATTCCGAACCACGGAGAGCAATCGATCGCCGCACTTGAGGCGGGCAAACACGTCGCCTGCACGGTTCCCATGGCTACCAGCNTGAAGGAATGNGAGGAAATCGTACGCCTCTCGAAGGCAAATGGACTGAAATACATGATGATGGAGACCGTGGTCTACGCCCGGGAGTTTCTTTACATGAAGGAGCTTTATGACAGCGGAGAACTTGGCAAAGTTCAATTTCTCAAGGCATCCCATCAGCAGGATATGGACGGTTGGCCCGGATACTGGCCCGGCCTGCCTCCAATGCACTATGCGACACACTGTGTCGGCCCAATCCTGGGCCTGACCCGCGATGAAGCCGAGTATGTCTCCTGCTTCCCATCTGGAACAATTCGTGAGGAGATGCATGAATGCTACGATTCCCCCTTTGCGGTCGAGAGCTGCCACATCANGTTCCNTAACAGCGACCTTACCGGATTCGTCTACCGATCTCTCTTTGANGTTGCCCGTCAATACCGGGAGTCCTTTGAGGTCTACGGGGAAAAGAAATCGGTGGAGTGGCCCCTTATAGAGGGTAAGCCATTGGTAGTGCACACAGCGAAGAGACCGGAACCTGAGATTCCCGAGGAGGTTGAGTCACCCGACTTTGGTCACTTGCTTCCCGAGGAAGTTGCGCCTTTCACAACCGGGGGAGTTTATGGAGGTGAAACAGGAGAAGAGCACCTCTCCTTTACCCAGGGAGCAGGGCACGGCGGGTCCCATCCACACCTCGCCCACCAGTTTGTCAACATGTTGACCACGGGTGAGGACGCCTATCCGAATGCGATCGAGTCTGCCAACATCACCTGCACCGGAATCCTTGCTCATGAATCAGCCCTCAAGGGCGGAGAGCTCATGAAGCTTCCAGGCTGGAGCCTCCGAGAAGGATAGATCCTGAACAAGCTTTCCTGAGCATTCCCCTGGGATCGGTATCGCTGCCNCGATTCGGCCCCGTGGTTGCTCCTCAATTTCTTCACGAAGTCTCCGACAATGCCTCTGCCTTCCCTTCTTTCCAAGCCGGTGATCGCAGGATGTGTTGCTACGGGGCTTCTGCTCGCCGCACTAGTCGGGTCCAAGCTCCTCCCGGCGGGAGCGGATGACAGGGGAGCCGGGACTCCATCCCCGACCAAGAATCTGGCACCTTCCCGGAATTCGCTCGATACCAGCTTACCCGGGACTACCTACCGCAAGTCCAGTGCAAAGAGATCTACCGTAGAAAAGATTGACCCCAACCCGGCAGAGACGGCGTCCTCGCGTAAGGAGGCAATGGTTGCAGTATCGATTCGCGCGCGCAGGGACTTGAAGACACTCCGTGCAAGATCGAGAAATGAACTTGATTCACCAGAGGCGAGAGAGGAATTGGCCGAGACACTTCGCAATGTCGCGGATCCCGCGGAGCGCAAACGTCTTCTAGAGGAGCGTGCGGAGTCAATGCGCATCGCACGGGACAGGGCCGACGCTGAGAAAGGGTTTCCCGGTCGTGCTCAGGAAAAACGCCTGATTGCCCTCATGCAGGTACAAAGCCTCTGGAGAATGAATTCGCACCTGTCGCAAAACCCCTCACTGCAAGCCGAAGCCTCGCAATTAGATGACAAACTCGCAGAGTGGGTCGAAAATGCCGAGAGCATGAACGACGAAGATTTTCACAAGTCCTTCAACGACCTCCGGCGCAATCTAAACGATCTGCGGATTCGAAATCAGGCCGGTGCGGCGGGCCAACCCTAGCAGGGGAGGTCACTTTGTCCGGCAACGGAAGACGACCCGTCTGCGCCTACCCGCATAATGTTGGCTCTTCCCCTCTGATCTGATCCCGCAGAAGGTTGGCTTCCAGAATGGAACTTCATGCGGCGAAATACTCCATTTCGCCTATAGTTCCTGGGAGGTTACTGGGGAAACACATCCATCTAGCAACCCTTCCTTTGCTTCTTGCCTTAAAAACTCCTGAATGAATGATCCCGATCGATCGTAAATAGAAATAACGTGCGCCCTACCCTTTCCTTTTTTCTCCTCGCTTGTCTGTCCATCGCTGCGACAGGGGCAAGGTCCGAGGCGACTTCGCAGCCGAACATTATTTACATCCTCCTTGATGATGCTGGATACGGCGACCTTTCCTGCTACGGCCAGACGAAATTTCTGACTCCAAACATTGACCGTCTTGCCAGTGAAGGCATGAAGTTTACGAACCACTACTCCGGTTCCACGGTGTGTGCTCCGACTCGCAGCGTAATCATGTCAGGTCTGCACACAGGGCATACGCCCAGCCGGGGAAACCGGGAGATCAAGCCCGTGGGGCAATTTCCCATCCCCGCTACGACCTTCACAATTGCTGAGGCTCTGAAGAAGGCAGGCTATGCCACCGGGGCTTTCGGAAAATGGGGCCTTGGGAATCCCGGATCCGAGGGCGACCCAATCCACCAGGGCTTTGATCGCTTCTTCGGTTACAACTGCCAGAGAAATGCTCACACTTATTACCCCACATGGCTTTTCGATGACCTGCGCAAAATTGAACTTGACGGTAAGACCTATGCCCATGACCTCATCATGGACAAGGCCGTTGAATGGATCGATCGGCAGCATGAAAATCCCTTCTTCTGTTTTCTCCCGGTCACGATTCCGCATGCAGCGATGCATGTCCCGGAAAAATATGCGGCTCCGTTCCGCGAAAAGTTCCCCGAGTTTGAAAATAAGGTCGGCCGTTACGGCAACAATAAGCCATTCGCCAAGAATCCAGCAGCTCAATTTGCGGGAATGATGACAGCCCTTGATGAGGGCATCGGACGCGTGCTCAAATCGCTGAAGAAGCACCAGATCGATCAAAACACCATAGTCCTGCTCAGCTCAGATAATGGCCCTCACAAGGAGGGCGGTCATATGCCAAATTATTTCAACTCCAATGGGGGCCTGAGAGGTTTCAAGCGCGATCTCTACGAAGGCGGCATTCGCTGCCCCCTTCTTGTTCGCTGGCCCGGAAAGGTAGAAGCAGGGTCAACCAGCAACCATATCTCGGCCCATTGGGACCTCTTCCCGACCTTTTGTGAACTGGCAGGCACAAACCCTCCCGAGGGCCTCGATGGCATCAGCTTTCTTCCCACGCTGCTGGGTAAAGAGCAGGAAAAACATGAACACCTTTACTGGGAATTCTATGAGGGAGGCGGCAAGCGAGCGGTCCGGATCGGAAAGTGGAAGGCTGTTCAAAACCAGGTCAACCGCAAGGGAAAGGACGCGCCCATAGAAATTTATGACCTCGAAAGTGACCGTGCCGAGACTAGCGACCTTGCTGCCCAGAATTCCGAACTAATCGCCCGAATTCAGAAGATTTTTGAAAGATCCCATACGCCGTCTCCTCTCTGGAAGTTCAAGTGGGAGCAATAATGCACTCTCCCCCCTCATGAAGACCCTGATTTTACTCGCATCCATCCTCTTGCTCACCCCCTCGTCTAAGGGTGCAGGAGCGGACATTCAGTTCGCTTCTGAAGTGGAATCTATCCAGCCCGGTGTTCCCTTCACGATGGGCCTCCATGTGGTTCCAGACAAAAACTATCACACCTACTGGCAGTATCCGGGGATCGTCGGTCTGCCAACCTCTGTCAAATGGCAGCTGCCAGCTGGTTTTCGTGCCAGCGAGATCTCGTGGCCAGTTCCGGAGATTGTCGACATGGCAGGCCACCCTGCCCACGGCTTTCGTCGCCAACTTCTACTTCTCGTGGTCATCACTCCACCCGAAAACATTCCGGTGCCTACGGTCCAGATCACCGGTGAACTGGCGTGGATGGCATGCCACAAGGAATGTCACCCGGGATTCGCAACCCGCTCAATTACGCTTCCCGTGAATCACACCGGGAAACCAAGATATCACCCAAAGTGGGCAGCTCCGATCAAGGCAGAAAGGGAGGCTCTGCCCGGGGAATGCTCTCTCTGGGAGGTTTCCGTTGAATCAGATCCAGATCAGAGTCCTGTGGTGATCCGGATTCGCCCCACAGGAGGAGCATCCAAGAATCCCGGTCAGATCTACTTTTTCAGCGAAGATGGTCAGGTCACCTCCGAGCCGGCACAGGAAATCACGCGCGAGGAAGACGGCAGCTACCTCATCGTCGGAACCCGATCAGATTTCAGCCCGAAAGGAAAAGGAACCCTGCCTGGGACGCTGGTAGCCTCGAAGGGATGGGCGGCAGAGACTCCTCTGCGAGCATTCCGGGTCAGCCCACCCTACCCAGCTGAATAACTGGCGGCTCATCTGCCAATACGCGCCCGATCACGATCCTGTTTTTTCTTGGGCTCCGGGGTAAAGGCCCCCGCTCCCGGGGCAAAGTCCCACGGTTCTGTCTTTTCTCCGAGACCGTCCAGAAAAGCGCCCGAGGAAAAGGCGAGGTAGAATGGACCGTCCCCTTTCCGGTTTCGGTTCTTCGCGTAAAGTTTTTTCATGAAGGGCAAGGCCTCCCGCGCATCCTCGCCCAGTAGTTCTATCGCCCGGCAGGCTCTCAGGGCGACCCACCAGTCCTCGTGAGTCAGTTCTCTGGTCAGACGATCAAGGGCCCGCTTCCGGCTGCCCTTCTCCCGGGCCAGCCAATCCGCAACCTCGATCCGGACCGAGGCTGAAATATCATCAAGATAGCCCGCCAGTTGCTCCCCATGCTCGTAGCCTCCACTCCTGAGGGCAATGACCGCCCAGTAGCGCTCATTAGGGTCAGCCGATTTCAGCAACTCGAGTGCACCTGCAAAATCTGAGCGGCCGACTTGGTCTGCTGCGCGCCACNCCGCCTGCAGGTCTGGTTGGTGATCACTTCGTCCAAGAAGAATATCGTGCAAGGGCTTCCCCTCTTTCCTGACCCAGCGCCACATCTCATCTTCCGGGATTGCCCCAGGATCTCGCAGTTTCAGGCGTTCGGCCCTGTAGGCCCGCCGATGCTCCCTCAGTGCCTCCTGCTGCNCGGTGGTCATCGTTCCCTCCAGAAGATTGATCAGATTCTGCGGATCGGAATCACAATCATAGAAGGCTTCGACTGGCTTATCCGGACCCGCATAGTCCAGCTGCACCTTATTCATTGTCTGAGGGTTGTTTTTAGCAAGTCGATTGATCTCCTGCCGGGTCCGACCAAGGTCAGAAAAGACACTGGGCTGGTTATGACTCAAATGAGGATGATAGTTCCGGATGTAGAGGTACTTCCTGCTCCGCAATGAACGCGCACACTCAAAAACCTCATCTACCCGATCCCGGCATCCATAAATGTAATCGCGCTCTGAATCACGGTTCTGTCCCAGAAAAATACGCCCCTGCATGTAATCCTTTTTTTTGAGACCCACCAGGTTCAGTACNGTCGCAGGGAAATCGACAAAACTGACGAGCTCTTCATTGACCGTTCCGGGAGGGGAAGGAGCAAGATGCTGGTAACGGCGCGGAAAGCGAACCATGAGCGCCACCCGCATCCCGGAGTCATGCAGCATTCTTTTCCCCCGCGGCATCCCGGTTCCGTGATCCGAATAAAAGAAGACAATCGTATTGTCAGCGAGCCCATCCTCCTCGAGTTCCTTGAGCAGTCGCCCCGTATTCCTATCCATCACGGTCACACAGTCATACATCCGCGCCCATTCCTTCCGGATCAGTGGCGTATCCGGGTAATAGGGAGGCAGGGGCACCTTCATCGGGTCATGAATTTGCTCCTCGGCAAGCTTGGACTGTATTTCCCTTATGAATACCTCGTGGGGCCATACCGTTGTCCGCGACTGGTGGGTGCTCATATCGTTGAAAACGGAAAAAAAAGGCTGCCCTTCTTCGCGCTGATTACTACGCCAGTGAGCATCATTAATTGACTCGTTCCAGGCCTCTGCGATCAGCCGTTGCGCTGCCCCATTGTTGTAATCGGTCTTTACGTTGTTACTCGTGAAATACCCCGTCTTCCGCAGATAACTGGGAAAAGCCTTCACCCGATCCGGAATGGGAAAGGCCGACCGCATCTGGTGCGCACCCAGGCTCACCGTAGTGATCCCGGTGATCAGGCAGGCCCGGGAAGGAGAGCACACCGGGGCGGCGGCAAAAGCCCGGGTATAGCGGACGCTCTCCCTTGCAAACCGGTCCAGATTCGGGGTCGTGGCAAACTCATCGCCATAGCACCCAAGGTAGGGACTCATGTCCTCGGCTGTAATCCAGAGAATATTTGGATAGAGCCTCCTTGCCCGGATATTCCGGAAACGCACAGTTCCGCCCTTGCCGTGGTGCTGGATTCCGAAGTAGCCCTCCAGTTGACGGCCCTCGTGAAGTTCCGCGACCAGCGTTCCGTTGAGGTAAGTACGCACCAATGATCCCCGGGCTACGATCCGAAAATGATTCCAGTCCCTCTCCTTCAGTAAACC
This sequence comes from Roseibacillus sp., assembly GCA_002723015.1. The sequence continues at coordinate 21,739 of PBNG01000024.1, forward strand.
ATCGATCTTTTTCTGGTAATCCCGGTTATCCTCTCTTCCGGGATAGAGCCACCCTCCCAGGCCGATACCATAGATCCCGGCCGGCTTCTGAAGATCGATCTCACACTGATAACCCTTTGGCTTGCCGCTCTCGCCCGAGCAGCGATACGCGAACCCGGAATTGAAATTCACCTTCCTGGTATCGTCCGGCAGAAGAACCTCCAACTCCGCCTCAAAATCCCGCATCGAAACATCGGTCGTTACCCAGCAGTTGGTCCTTGAATGCAACTCAAGAACTCCATCCTTCGCTTCAAAACGTATTACCTTGCTTCGAGGAGTCCAACCCCGGGTAGTACTTCCATCAAAGAGGTCAACCCACTCCTGTCCGAGAACGGATGAGCAGACGGGGAATACGAGAATGAACCAAACTGCCGCAACTGATCGAGATAGCTTACTCACCCCTCCCGTTTATGCCTTCAGGGACACCGAGAAAAGGTAATCTCCGTAAATTCGACTCGCCATTGGGGACGTGGCTTTGTCAGCCTTAGAGGGATCCTCCCTGTCATGCGATTTCTGATCCTCCTTTCATCACTGCTTGTTCTTCTCGAATCTGCTTCGGGGCAGAAAAAGAAAGGGAACCCCGCTGTAAACCCCGGGAAATCACCCGAACTGGCACAGTATTACATCAATCTGAAGACCTCACCCCGGGCGCAGCAGACTCAACCTGTGTCAACCTCCCTCCCGCTCAATCTTAAACAGGGTGATAACATCGCGCTGATTGGAAGTGGCATTCTCGATAACGCTCGCCACCACGGGTTTTTTGAAGCCCTGCTGCACCAGCGCCACCCCCGGCATAAGCTCAGCATCAGGAATTTCTCCTGGCCGGCAGACGAAGTGGATCTCCAGCCCAGGCCGGACAACTTCGGCGATCTCGACCAGCATCTCACCTACTACCGGACCGATGTTATTTTTGCCGCATTCGGTTACAACGAATCCTTTGCCGGACGAGATGGGCTACCAGCCTTCAAGGTGCGGTTCGATGCATTTCTCTCCCAGCTCAAGACCCGGGCATTCAATGGAAAAAGCGGAGCTCGAATCGTCGTTATCTCCCCTCCCGCCAACGAAGACGTCAGCGGCTTGAAGGCAGCTGGTCGTAATAATGAAAACCTGAAGATCTACAGTTCCGCGATGGCAGAGATCGCTTCCCGGCAGGCCGTCGCATTTGTCGACGTTTTTGGCACAACTGCCTCTGCCATGGCAGAACAGGACAGTGATCTGACGACCAATGGCACCCAACTTAACAGCTCCGGACAATTACTCCTGGCCCGGACGCTCTATCGCCACCTTTTCGGTGAAACTGCTCCCACGATCAATGAAACCGTTCGCGATCTCGTGGTCGATAAATCGTATCAGTTTTTTCACCGCTACAGACCGCTCAACACATTCTACTATACGGGTGGACGCAACAAGAGATACGGCTATCTGGACTTCCTGCCGGCTATGCGGAATTTCGATCTCATGGTTGCAAACCGCAACGAGGCCATCTGGGAAACTGCCCAGGGGCGGATTGGAACCGTGGATGACTCAAATCTGCCTGCCTTGGAGCAAACTGCCCAGGGCCGTGGAGCCAACAAATGGCTCTCGCCCGGAGATGAACTTGCAGCCTTCCAGGTTGACGAACGATTTGATGTGAACTGCTTCGCCTCGGAGGAGCAATTCCCGGATCTAGCCTGCCCAATCCAGATGCGATGGGATGCCCGTGGCAGGCTTTGGGTCTCCTGCTCAACGACCTACCCCCACCTCTATCCCGGGAAGAAACCCGATGATAAAATTATCATCCTCGAGGATACCGACGGCGATGGAAAGGCCGACAAGTCCACGGTTTTTGCGGATAATCTCGAAATTCCTCTCTCCTTTGTTCTCGGGAGAAACGGGGTCTATGTCTCGGAGGAGCCCCATCTCATTTACCTTGCTGATACAGACGGCGATGACAAAGCCGACCACAGGGAAATCGTGCTTACAGGTTTCGGATGCGAGGATTCCCACCACGCACTACACGACTTCGTGTGGACCCCGGATGGAGATCTCATGTTCCGGGAGGCTATCTTTCATAATTCGCAGGTCGAGACTGCGTATGGTCCGGTGCGGGCTAAAAATAGTTCCTGGTTCCGGTTCCGCCCCGGCACTCACAAGCTCACGGCCTTCGGTGGATACCCTAACACAAACCCATGGGGTGTGACCTTTGATGAATGGGGGCAGCACGTGGCAAGCCATCCCATTTTCGCCAGTGCCTTTCATTCCACCAATGCTCCTTATCCCGCCCAGCATCCCCGGGCCAATGGCATCCCGGCATACTCCGGAGTGTGCGGGCAGGAGTTTGTCGATTTTTCCTCATGGCCGGAGGACATGCAAGGTGGGTTCGTGAAGGTCCGCTACAAACCTACCAATAGGGTTGAGTTTCACCGGTGGACGGAACACGGCGACCATTTCCGCGAGCAATTTCAGTTCAACATCATTTTCTCGACGAATCTTTCATTCATTCCGGTAGACGTTCGTTTTGGACCCAGAGGGGCAATGTATGTCTGTGACTGGTACAACCCGGTCAAGGGGCATGCTCAATACTCCCTGAGGGATCCACGGCGTGATCGCAAATCAGGCCGTATCTGGCGGATCACCCCCAAAGGCGCAAAGTTGCAGGATCCTCCGCGGATCGCAGGCGCTCCAATCTCGTCTCTTCTCGAGCTTCTGAAACGAAGAGAATACCGCTACCGCTACTGGGCCAAACGCGAACTGCGGGACCGCCCTCCCGGTGCGGTTCGAGCGGAACTCGATGTCTGGGTGGATAAGCTGGAGCGTGACAAACGCCGGTTCCGCCACCATCAGACCGAGGCTCTCTGGACCTACAGGGGGATTGGATCCTCAAATCCGGAGCTGCTCCTCGAGCTTCTGGATTGCGACATTCATCACGCCCGGGCCGCTGCGACCCGGCAATTACGCTATCCAGACTGTGGATTGAGCGCTGGGGAACGGGACGAACAGCTTCTGCGAAGCGCGAACGATGAAAGTGCGCTTGTCCGCCTTGAAGCTGTCACCGCCTCAACTTATATCGCGAGCTCAAAGGCTTTCCAGGCAGTCCTTGCCGTTATGGAGCATCCCAGAGAAGCTCATCTGAACTATGCGATCAGAACCGCACTTGGGGCCGAATCTCTCCTCCCTTTCTGGAGCGAGAATATTCCCGCCAAAGTGGAAGAGTTCATGGCCTCGTTCAATCTCAACTCCAGGACGAGAGCAGGGAGCACCACCCTCAATGCACGAGAGGCGGCCTTTGACTCTCAGGCGGACCTTTTGGAAATCAAGATCAACTGTACCCCCGGGAGGCTCCTTTTCAGTCGTACTCGGTTCGAAGTGAAGCCAGGCCAGGCCGTCAAATTGATCCTTACGAATCCCGACGCTACTCCGCACAATCTTTTGATCCTGCAGGACGGAACCCCCGTTGAAAGTGTGGGAATGGCTGCAAATGAAATGGCCAAGAGTCCCGAGGGGGCAAAAAATGACTTCATTCCTGATGACACGCGCATTCTGCATTCAACGAGAATGCTTGCTCCCCACTCCTCGGACACACTGCGCTTCGTCGCTCCAAAGAAACCCGGAATCTACCCCTACCTGTGCACCTTCCCTGGCCACTGGGTCCTGATGAAAGGCGAGATGGTCGTCAAATAACTTTTACGAACTGCCGACAACGCCATGAACCCAACGATCCGCATTACCTCNATCCTCTTCCTTGTCACTGCTGCCATGGTGCAGGCAGCCCCCAATTTCGTCTTCATTCTCGCAGATGACATGGGATACGGGGATGTTTCACACGCAGGAGGCAGGATTCCCACCCCCTCTCTTGATACCCTCCGGGCGGAGGGCATGCGCTTCACCGACGCCCACACCACCTCTTCTGTCTGTACCCCAACCCGATACGGAATCCTGACAGGAAGATACAATTGGCGCTCCCGCTTGAAGAGAAGCGTCCTTTTTCCTCCCGACCGTTCCATCATGAATCCTGATCGAACAACAATTGCCGGTTTCCTAAAGGATCGTGGATACCGCACATGCGTTGTCGGCAAATGGCATCTGGGGCTGAACTGGCACATGCTGGCAACGCCTGCAAAGGCCGCTGCAGGTCCTACTAGGGGCACCTGCTGGAACATCGATTTTTCCAAGCCGCCCCAACAGGGACCCCTGAAGCTCGGATTTACCGAGGACTTCCTTTTTCCTGCCTCTCTTGACATGGCGCCTTACGTCTACCTCCGCAATGACAGGGTGACTGCTATTCCAACAGTAAGCAAGGGATGGAACAGGCAGGGACCGGCCACTCCCGATTTTGAGGCCCGTAACTGCCTGATTGATTTTGCCCGGGAATCCCGATCCTTCATCAAGTCAGCAGCTGACAGTAAGTCTCCATTCTTTCTCTATCTGCCCCTGACCAGCCCTCATACTCCGATCGTGCCCTCAGAAAAATGGCGGGGNAAGTCCCCTCTTGGTACCTATGGGGACTTCGTAATGGAAACGGACTGGGTGGTGGGAGAGGTCATGCAGGAACTGGCAGAACAGAAGCTTACCGAGGACACGCTCTTTCTCTTTACGACCGACAATGGGTGCTCTCCCGCAGCAGGTATTCCAAAACTCATCTCCCAGGGACACAAACCCAATGGAGATTGGCGCGGTCACAAGGCTGACATCTATGAAGGAGGCCATCGTGTGCCATTTGTTGTGCGCTGGCCTGCCCGGGTAAAACCCGGCAGCTCATGCGACCTGACGGTCTGCACCACCGACTATTTCGCGACGGTAGCCGATATTCTTGGCGTGCGCGGAAGAAAGTTCCCTCAGAATATGGCTGAGGATTCCTTTTCGTTCCTCGCAGCTCTGGAAAACCCTGGTCTTCAGACACCGACTCGCCCCTATACCATTCATCATTCAATCAACGGCTCCTTCGCCATCCGTAAAGGACCATGGAAGCTCTGCCTTTGTCCCGGCTCGGGCGGTTGGTCTGCNCCCAAGCCGGGAAAAGCTCTCCAGGACAAATCGCTTCCTCCAATTCAACTATTTGATCTGGCAAACGACCCCTCCGAAACTATGAATCTGCAGGGAGAGCGTCCTGAGATTGTCCGCGATCTTGTCGACGACCTCTACCATGCAATCAAGGCAGGGCGATCGAATTCAGGGTCTCCAAGTTCCAACGAGGGCTGGCCCAAGACCTTCCCCCGGAAAGTCCTCCAGCTCTTCCCCCAACTGGCCGGAGAGTAATCGGCTCAGGAGATGCGCTTTTCTACGAATCGGAACTGCTCATCATAATCTCCACCGTTATGTTTGAGGCAACAGGCATAACAGGCTGAGGTTCCTCTCATCCTGCGAACCCGATCAAACACTGCCCAGCACCCCGGGCAGAAATAACGCCACTTGCGTCGTATTGTTCTCGTGGGAAGAGGAAGGTTATGGCCCGCTCGTTCACCGGGGATACCCAAGTCGCAACATGCCATGCGCCACTCGGGCCCATGGGGCCTGATTCGCCGCCTGCCCGCTCGCTCATAGGCCACCAGATGCGCTAATTCATGCAGAAAAGTCCTCTCTGTTTCAGCCTGCGAAATAGCCAGCAAAGCCGGGTTCAACTCAATAACCCCATCAGGCCATGTCGCCCGACCTGCCGTCGATCTCATTCTTCCGTTCCACCGCACCGTTACTTTTCCCGCAAGCGCCTNGAGNCCTAATTCANGGCAAGCCCCCCGGGCTCTTCTCGTCATCGCACGATCCTTTCCATGAAGCGATCTTTGCTTCGGCCCCTCGTGCCTCTCTCCCTCCTTAAAGGAAAACTGAAGCTGCAAAGTTGCCCCTTCCACTCACGAAGTATCAGCGAAAAGGGCCAAAAATTCAAGGGCGGACGCCACAGGTTGTCCCCAGATCCGGCCTTGGCCCTGATCGGTCCAGATTTAACCNGGTTCTGCAGCGGCAGATCCTGATCAGGGTTGTTACCTGCGCGAAGGCGCTTTCCACTCAGCCGCCTTGACAGGCCGGGCCAGGGAGAGAGATTCCTGCCCTTTTTCCGGGAAACGCACCGAAATCGGTCCTCCTTCGCATACGGCCACCACAAGAAGTCCCGTTCTTTTCAGAGAGGAAAGGTATTCATCCGTCAAGGGACTACGACCTGTCGCCTGATCGAGCGTTACAGGCAGAAGACGGATCCACGATGCATTCTTCGCATAGAAGTCCGTCCATGTGACCAGCTTTCCTCTTCGTTCGTTGTTCACGCGGATTTTGAACCTTGAAGGCGTAAGCAAGACCGATCCCCGGGGCAGAATTGTCCAGCATGAGGCCCCGGAAACCACCGTTGACCGTGCCACCAGGCTTTCCCGACGCTTTGCAAGCTGAGAAGAAACTTCTGAGTCCACTTTTCCGGTTCGCGGCTGCTCGATATCAGCGAGCCGCACCTTTCGTTGCTTCAGATTTGGGTCACGAGGAGATTGCAGCCTGGTAATCTGCTCATGTGTCATACGGGGACGCACCTTGACGTGCTCTTCAGCCTTCGCTGCACCGCCCGAGAGGCGGACAGCCTCTACCGCGCCCAAGGTGCTTAAGCCCAGCGCAATGAATAGTAGTGCGATTCCTGCTGTTTTCATCGTATGGATTTTTCGCGAAGGTTCGTTGGATAGCCTTTACTCCTGGTCAACGACTCCACCATTGATTTCGATGGTGCGGTCAACGTTGATCTCGGTAGAATCGAGAAGGTCCGTCCCAAAGGGCGTCCTGTGCAGGAGCTCGATGGTGTGGAGCCCTTCTTCCGTGAAATACTGGTCCATACTCCTGACCACCATGTCACGACTCCGCGGAATCGAATCCTCGATGATCACATAACTTGAATTCACAGGTTGCGTTTTGCCTGGGTCCTCCCGCCTTGGTCCCTGATAGACCCTGAGATAAGTGGTGCTGTCAGGGTACAAGTTCTCGAGGTTCACTGAAACGGGCGGGATCTCCTCGTAATATCTCGACGGATCAAGCCCACTGATCGTGCCCGTTGCGATAGGCCAGATCTGAACCTTTTCGGAGTCCAGAATGGTCGCTGAGACTCCAAAATCAGCCTGCGCTGTAATGGTGAAGACTTCCTCNCCGCTCACCTGTGTCAAATCAGCACCAGTGAGGTTTGTTGCAGAAAATGTGACGGTAGTGTTGGCGGTTTCCTCCATGTATCCTTCCGTCACCACAGTTCCCACCGGGTTCTTTACGCCTTCAAAACTGTATACGCCCTCCGGATATGCAAAGGTATAGTTGGTGTAATCTACCCACTTTGCTGCATCTGGCGCAGTCTCGTAGTTTGGGTCATTTTCATCAATCAGTCCCCTGACGGAGATGTGAACCTGAAAGGGCTGATCGACCCGGGTCCGGGGAATCGCCCTGTAGGGGTCTCCCGTCAGGATCCTGACTGTGGCGTTAGGGGTATATGCCGTCACATACTGCTCATCGAGACGATACTCCGTGATGCTCTGGTCATGNATAGCCCATAGTTCAAAGAAGGATCCTGCACTGCTTACGCCCGTAGGTGAGATTTTGGTTCCACTGGCTGCAATGCCCATGTCCCACTCGACCCCACTATCCTGCTGGATCTGGCGGACAAAGTTGACGTATTCATCAGGAGCCGCCCCCAGCAAAGATGGGCAGAGAGCTAAAAGAGAAACTAGATACTGTTTCATGTTAAAAGACGGGTGGATATTGTATTAAATTCTACTATTGCCGCATGACGGGCGCTCGCCTATCTGCGGCCCCGCTTGATGACTCCGTTGTCATCAATAGTCGCGGGGGAAGCCGGTGTATTAACGGCCTGAGCCAGGCCCGCAGCCAGTTGGCTCCGATCAACGCCACTCTGCTCACTCGCACTCTGACTCAAGGTTGTCATGCACACGATGTCCTGCATATCAAACCACCATGCCCCCGGCCTGCTATTACCCAGTTCAAAGGTGTGAATGATGTCACGCGGGCCCAAAGCAACATGGTTATCGTCAGTAAGAAACTGCGTCATGAAACTTTCGATCCGTCCCTGTTCGTAGGCAGGAACAAAGTCAGGAACCCTGTCTCCGTTCACCATTCCAATGACGGAGAGGCTGGATCCAGAAGTTGACTGCGTTTCATACCAGGTCCCGGTCGCGGTCTGGCTCCGGGCGGAAAAGTCAATTTTGGTGTCGGGCAAAACATCACGTTTTTCGAAGACAATCTCATCTGGCTGAACATCGCCCTCTCTCCCGTAGAAAATCAGTTCCCAAGGTGCAGTTTCCCCAACCCGCACCCAGAGAGCAGCAGGGAGCTGGGTTGAACCAGCCTGTAGAGCGACTCCCATGACTCGCACCTTGAGATCGACCTTTTGTTTNGGAGTGACGGTTCCGTTTGGATCCAACTCGCTGATGTCAGCCACGGATTCAGGATACTTGATCCCCCAGACCATCCNTGGACGGACTCCCGGCTGCACCACGGTCGGGGTCACCGAGATAGACCCAACGGGGGTGTAAGGGTCCTTGTGACCAGTGGCACTGCCGTTGGAAGGCGTGCCAATGGTGTCGCCGGAAAGGGAAGATCCCAGGGCGAGGAAGAGTGCCAGTTGTGCTGCTTTGATGATCATGCTTGCGGGGTGTGCAGAAGTTAATTCTTTCGAATTTCCAATAAAATTACAAACCAAGACCTCTTGGGCAACAAAAATATTAAAATTACCTGATATTTTGGCCTTGGAGACTCTAAAAGAAGGACCTTATCGCAAAATTTGGTAGAGATTTTTTCCCCTGGGGAACTCCCAAGCGGGATTGAAATCAAGGTTTGGAGGCAGCTTATGGCCCATTTTGGCCTTTACACTCTCGAGGAAAGCCAGTTGCNGGCNGGCCCGATTCAAATTTACGCTCTGCTCGTATTTTTTCTCCCCTTGGGGCCCATATGGTTGACTCTCCTAAAAATTTTTACGATACTTACTATTAGTTCCCCCTTACAAGATGACTCGTTCTGGAATCGATAATACGATTTCGGCCCTCCTCCGTGTGGCCGTGATTCTGGGGGGAGCCTTTAATATCGCACCCCATTCTACGTCTGCCGAAGTCCTGAGGACGGAAGAACGAGCGGCCCAGATTCACCATGCTTTCCTCAAGGATCGCAGGGCGGCCATTTCAGCACGCAAAAATCCCTACCTTGGACCACGGGTGGCCCAAATCATCAATGAACCTCCCCGTCCATGGAAGGTCAGGGTGAACCCGTGGCATTACCAGATTCGTGCCACGGTGTTCTGGGTCGGTGAACGTCCCACGCCGGGAAACCCAACTCCCAATAGCGCAAGCGCGTGGGATCCTAGTTGGGAACAGAATTTCGGAGGTTACGATCATCCGTTCAAACGCAACGGATTTTTCCCCACCGGTTTTGAGCCCCAACTCAATCCTTTTTATGTGGCTCTCCCCTATAACGACCTCACCAAAGGAGGCGGTCATCGCCCCGAAGCATCATCGGTCATTCCCTGGTTTTGGCAATCGTACCGGGGCCCCGGGGTATCCGTTTGCCACAATCGATGGATCGCAATCCATCACGAGGGAAAAGTTGCCTACGCTCAATGGAAGGATGTTGGACCATTCAGAGTAGATGACTGGCTCTATGTGTTTCAGGGCGAACAACCTCGCCCGAACCGAAATCAGAATGCAGGTATCGATATAAGTCCTGCAGTCCGCGACTTCCTCGCCATGCAGGGTAATGCTGAGGTCGACTGGAAATTCGTAGAGGAGTCCGAGGTGCCTGCTGGCCCTTGGTCCGGGTGGATTCATCCACTAATGACCAAATCCAGCAAGACCGTTGAGCTTCCTGCGCGCTGATGATTCGTAATGATCATTACCCCCACCTTCTCACTTAAATCACCCCCTCACCATCCCGTCCCGACAGAAAATCTTCCAGAGGCTAGGGCTTCTTAGGGGTATCAACTCCATCTCCCCGGATAATCACCGAAGGNCTCTCATCCTCAATGACCCCGCTATTATGATAAACCACAGAGAACCTCGCAGATCGATCTTCACGCTTCGTATCGACAACCTCTGTCATAACCAGCATGAGACTGCGTCNCGCTGCGGGCTCAAGCTGGTAAGCGATCGAGCTGGAGGCCACTCCTGCGAGGGGTTCCTTTCGACTTTTCGCCCCGAGAGACAAGGGCCCATGCCNCTGGGCAAGAATCCGCTTCAACTCGGCGAACCGTCCACGCACGAAACTACTCTTCCTTCCCGGATAGGTGTAGTGGAGCGTGACCTCGAAGAGTCTTCCGTGATTGAACCGGGCCTCCACAACACTCGCTTCATGACCCGGCAATTTACCCTTGGGAGAAGAGACGAGCAGGACCTTCAGGCGAGGGTCGGAGGCTGGAGCCTTGACCGTCTGGTCGAGACCCGTTCGCGAGGCCCACTCAACGAGGCCATTGGGCGAGTCCCCCCAATTCAGCCCGAAGGGCGGCAACAGTGGCTCAGCAGCCAGCAGGACGAAAGTCCCGTGGATGAGGAAATTGCAGATAAAAAACCGGGTCAAAACCTGAGTCAGCTTACCCTAAATCATTCTCAACTCAAGTTCAGCAGCACCCCCAGGTCCTCCCCCCCATTGAAACGGGGCAGTGTTCTTATTGAGGCTATCATCGCGCTCACCCTCCTACTGGTTGTCAGCCTTGTGATCCTGAAGGGGACCATGAACATCCTTGCACCTCGCCAATGGACGATGGTTCAGAATGTGTCCGACGCCTATCTTTCCTATGAGAAAGCTTACGCCCAGAGGATTCCCTTCGACACGCTGACAGACGCTTCCTCCCCCTGGCCGGTCTATCCCGCAAAATCAGAAGGCCCCGTGACTCTTGGCACTCTTCCAGGTGGGCGAACCCTTACCGGTAACGTCATTCGGACCAGAACCCCAGATGCCAACAATCTGCCGGCGTTCGGGGGCGATGCAACAACCGCTACCAACCCGGCCGAAATGCAGACATGGATCTTACAGAGTCACATCACCTACATGATAAGTGGTCGGGAATACGTAAAATCGAGAACAATAGTACGCACCCAATGAAGACGATCTACACCGCACAAACCGGTTACAACCNGGTCGGCCGCAGCCGTGGCTTCACCCTCCCCGAACTTGCAACCGCAATCGGACTGGCCCTCGCCATTGCAGCAATCATGATGACCCTCCTGCAACAGCAGGTAACCTTTCACCGAATCATCAGGTCCCAGAAATTTCTCGTTGATGATGCACCGCAGATCAATAACACCATCACACAGATTCTTTCACGCGCTGACGCTTACCGCATCCACTCCAACCTTGGTGATGCCATAGCTGGAGCCAATGCGGTGACAGACGGGGGAAAGGTGCTGGTACTTGGATTCATGAATCCCGATGGGTCCAAGAATCTTGGCATGATTTCCTTTGAATCCGAGGGAGAGCAGGATGTCCTGGCCTATTACAACATGGATTCCAATGCCACCGTCGCGGAGGCTGGAAATCCGGACTGGCTCATCTCCCGACAGGTGGATGACGCCCGGTTTTTTGTCGAAAACGGGGTCTTCCGGATGAGCCTCACCGGACCAGCTGGCGAAATCATCACCTACTCCGGCACTCCGAGGCTTTAACTTCACACTATCCACCTGATCCCATGAAAAAAAATCTCCGCTCGGGCTACATATCGATCCTGTCCGTTGTCACGCTGGCCTCGATCATGCTGCTAATGCTGACCGCTTCCTTCAGATACAGTATCCAGAACCAGGAGGCCCAGAAGAAGACGCAGATTAGGGTGGACTACACCAATCGGGAACAAGCGTTCCTTCGAGCAGTTCTCACGGAGGTGCCTAACAGCGCGATTCGCAACATGATGGCAGATTCCAACCTATCAGGTGGCGAGATTCCCTCCCGCTGGCGATGGATATTTGAGCGAGCCCTCGCGAAAGCAAACAGCGAACAGGCCCTACCAGAGGAACAGGCCACCGTTCTTGGGATCAGCGGGCAATCGATCTCCGGGAATACCGGCGATGGCAGCCGCGGAAGTCTCAAGCACAGCGTTGACACTATCCGGAGCCAGCCATCACTGAACTGGTTCTACATAAATGCCGGCACAAACTACACCACTACTCTTCTTGGAAGAAAATATCCCGAGTCACTCAGGCTCGCGAACGGAACCGTCGAAAAAATGGATCGGGACCGCCCTATCATCAGCATGACAAAAACCTATCCGGGAGGGGTACAGTTCAAGGAGATACCCTACCCTGATGTTCACTTCGGATACGTCGCGCAATCGGAAAATTTTGTAGCGAAACGTAACTGGTGGGCTTTTTCACTGTCTTCCGGAGAAGACTCAAGATCGTCAACCGGAGTCGCTACGGTCAGAAAAAATTTCATTCTCTCGATATACGAGGTCCCCTCGCAACTGGCCCTCGGAAGCGCAGGGAGCACAATACTCGGAAAACATGAGAATGGATCAGATTGGGACAACATTCGTATTTCTGGGGGCGTCTTTGCCTCCCGAGCCTTTACCGAGGGAACTATTCAGTTGGACCGGCTCGCCGCCCGACGAGGAATTTCGCTCGCTGACGACTCATCAGTGGGAGGGGTCGCCTTGGACAGCTTTAGTGGAGATCTTCCGTCGCGGGAGCAGTATGAGTCTGAGAATGCATCCTTCTTTCCTATATCCAGTTCTTCCGATTCGGGCCTCGTGGCCTTTCTCCCGATCGCCCGCGGACAGGATGCCTTTGATGACCTTGAGGAAGTTGATGATCGAAATTCCGCTTCGCCTACCGGATGGAACTACTACAGCCGACCCGCGATGCAAACGGTCATGAAGTTGAGAGTTGAGGATGTGCTTTCACCAGAGGATCAGACTCCAACTTCCATCTCTTTTGCTTTTCTCGCGGGTGGAATCGAGCGAAAGATCACCTACACGCGTGGAAATAACTGGCCGACTTCAGGCTCAGCGAGCGGTGCCCTGTTCCCCTTCCACCTCGAAAGTGATAACATCGAACGCCGAGCCCTGTCCGTTTACTTGGGCAGGTTACCTGCATTTCTTGCATCCATCGGAGCAGATCCTACTTCCGTGAACAATTCGCTGATGGTGAACGCGAACTATCGGGACAACGTCAGAGTCCTGAAGCCAAATATTCCCTCTCTCTCAAGCGATATTGCACTGATCATGCGGGACACCAAGGACTTCACCCCCTTTTCCANCGGCTTCTCGCTGGTGACCCCGTTCAGAACCTACCTCGTAAATGATGTCAATATCGTCCCCATGGATACGGACTCACAAGGGCGGGATGTGTTTCCCCCTATTTCCCTCTTTACCCCGGAAAAACGTTTTGGGATTCGTGATCAACCCATGAACATTACCCTGAAGGGGCAGGTAAACCATGTTGGAAAAGGCAGTGATCAGAACGCCCGACCCCTCGACCTGCGCTCAGGTGCGAATGACGAAGTTCTTGCCGGCAAGATTAAAGCGGATCTCTATTCCATTACGACACCCGAGCAACTTCCCCCAATCAGCCAGATGAACTGGCTCGTGGTCATTGAACAGGTTGACTGAGCGAATACCTGCTGGGAACAGCGAATCGTGAATCCTACCCTNGAGGCGGTTTTCGTTCTGACTCGACCCGTCTACTCCTTTGGAGGAAGAAGAGGATGGAGAGCTTCTCCGGACATGCCTGAATTCCACAACAGCGAAGCCTCGCTGCTGGAAGGCACTCTCAGGGGGCGGAACGACTCGCTGTGTGTATCTACACGAAACTGCAGCTCGTTCAAATCCCGGTTGGTTTCCCTTAACTGCTCCTGGAGATCTACATTGATATCCCGTAGTTCATGATTCGCCGATTTNAGCTCCTGCAAACGGGCTACGATTTCCTCGAGAGCCTTCAAGGTCATTAATTCGCCGCTTTGAACAGATGGAGGGGAAGCGACGGTTCCCTCCTGAGGGGCGGCAGCAGGGATTACGTTCCGAGCAATTCTGGACCTCTCCCTCTTAAAAATTTCCAGATTCCCACCCGGAGCGTAGTTACTCTCCATGAACTGCAGGGCGTGAATCAGGGCTGCCCCAGTCATGACTCCCAGAAGAGCCGAGCAGGTGACGATGTGAAAAAACGGCGTTCTCATTTTCCTGTCGCATGATGGTTCTCCCTCGAATCCTGCGAGATGAGAAACTCACCCATAATGGACGCATGAACGCGAAGATCGCCAGAGTCCTGATTCCCGGGACTTTGCATATGTCTCTTGAGATCCACCTCATCGTTCTGATTCACGTCTGCCCTCGCCTCGCTCTCTTCAGGCCCCACCTCGTCTTCCCTGAAGCCTGAAGGAATCTTCTGCGGAGGCCGCTCAGAAAAAGATGCCGGCGTAAACCTCCGGAAAAGCGAAGGGCCATTCCTTTTTATGATGAGAGGCCTCAATGTATCCCCGGAAATTTCTTCCTCGGCCAGCGCCCCGGTTTCTTTTTCAAGATCTCCCGGCAAAAGACCGACGCCTGGATCCAAGATAGCAGGGGTAGCAGCGTAGGAGTCCGTTCCTTCCTCCGAACCTGACCCTGTCTCTTCAAAAGAAGGCTCTAGGGTCAAAGGGTTGAGATCCAGTGCCGGGGACAGCACTGGCTTGGTAACGTACATCCAGAAAAATACAGCCGTCAGGGTGGTGCTCGCCAGCATCATGGGAGGATACCATCTGTAAAGGCTGCAGCGCTGGCAACTGCAGGTGGAATCTGCTCCGCCGGACGGGCTTATTTCTCTTTCCGATCCGGATGCTGCAAACTCACTCGGAATGGGTTTCGGGACTTGGGACTCCTCGTTCATTATGGATTCCTACGAAAGGATTATCTTTTGCCACTGAGGGAAATTCTCCGGTTCGCATAAGTCACCTCAATCACATCCGAGAAGGAAGGGAACTTAGTCACGACCATCCTCTCCGCGGTCAACGTGAGTTGCCGTAGAACATTCCCTACCAGTGAATAAGCCTGCAGCCCCGGAATGGTTTCCATTTTGTCAGTCCCCGCCCCTGTAAGAATTCCATCATTCCGATGAATTGTGAAAGAGGTATAACTTTCCATTGAACTCTCCCCATAGACCCTCACCGTAATACCATCCGTGTAGATACGACAGTAATAGGCTTTGCTCTCGATATTGAAAGATTCCCCATCACGAATCTTGACGCGCTTATCGAACCGGTAATTCCCCGCAAAGCNAAAACCGGCGGGAAGGCTCTCCTGCTCAGCCAGCACGCTTCGCGCTCCCGGTGAGACCATAACGACAAGGGCCAGAAGCCAGTATATGTATAAGCTCTTCATTCGCCTACATCCCAGAGTGAATCTGTTGGGGATCCCGACGGATCATAAACCGATCCTCCTAGCTCAGTGAGAACTGGAGGTGACTGGTTCACATCAAACGAAAGCCTGTTACCATTGAGGTCTTCGACCCCCGGAAGAACCGATGCACCGCTTGGCAGGTACTGGATCAAGTCCCTGCCGTTAATCGCGCTCACTTCACGTCTCGGATTATCTGCCAGATAGGACCTCTGTGCGACATAGACCTCCCGGAGCGCCGCCGACGCCTTTTTACCCTTNTTCCACTCCCCGATATTCCCGGCAAAGTACATCGTTGCTCCCATGATGCTGAGGATCACAAAAATCACGACGGTCAGCTCCACGAGAGTAACCCCTCGCTGTGAAATCCTGTGGTCTGCATTTATTCTCATGGGACGTATCTCGATATGTTTAGTATTAACCGGCTATTTTCCCCTCAGGGTCTCAAGTGACTTCATGATTTCTCCCCTGAGCTCCTCGTCGGAGTGGATCCGGTAGCCNAGTCCCATCCCGACGGCCACCATTCCAGTAATGACCATCCACCAGAAGGTCCGAAAGAAAAAGCTCTTCCCTTTCGGGGCAATGATTGGCCGATACCACGGATCGGTTTCAACGATCCTTGTTGCGAACATCTGGTTGCCCGAACGGAGGGCGGTCAACAGGGATTCAAGATCCCTTTTGGCGCGCACGATCAGGCGGTAGCGGTAACGTCGACTCGGGGATTCCTCCAGCTCTTCAATNGTTACCTGGCTNGGGAGACCTGATTCCGGAAGCCTNCTCGTATAGACGTGGGTCTGGTAGATGAACCTCTCTCGAAGCCAGCGGTCTATCTGTGTCAGCTGCATATCTATTCCATGTTAAATACCACTCTGCATCATTTTNGGTCCCATGAGGAAAATAGGCAGGAAGGTGCCGATAAACACTGCGGCGATCAATGAAACCGCCATCAGTAAGACCACAAAGTTCAAGACTTGGGTGAAGTCATTCATGTAATTCTCTGACTCCTCCTCATACATGTCCGCAAGCATCTTCAACTGGTTATCGATCGAAGCCGATCTCTCTCCAATCGACATCATGTGAACCACCTGGTCATCGACTGAGGTGAATTTGCTGAAGGCCAGAGAGAGCGGCACCCCGGAGTGCTCATACTGGTCAGCCGCATTGCGAATCTCGGGAAAGAGAGGAGTGGACTTCACGGAATTGGCCGCCACCCTCATCGACTTGGAGAGATTAATTCCATTGGAATAGAGGAGCTCCATGGTAGAGAGAAAGGTCATCTGTCTCAGGCTCATGATCAACTGGCTGAGCAGGCGCCACTTGGACATCGCCACCGCAGTAATAGCATTCCGGGTCCCCTGGGAACGCCAGATCAGAGCTCCCAAGACCAAGGCGCTGAGAACCGCGAAGGGCCAAAGGATCTGGGTCGCATGACTCACCTTGAAAGCGAGTGCCGTCAACCCATCTGGCGCCTGGCGAACCTGCTCCAGCATCGCCTCGACCTGCGGGACGATCTTGACCTGTGAGACGATGAACGCCCCGATAAGCACTGATATCACGATTCCCGGAAGAAGGACCGCCTTGCGAACCTGCTTTTTGAAATACAGCTCTGCTTTCAACCGATCGGCGAGCTCCCTGAACGCCCGGTTAAGCTGACCTGAGTCACCTCCGGCCTGGATCAGGCCGATAGTCATATCGTCGAAACGGTTGGTCTTGCGAAATGCCTCGTGGATCGACATTCCGGATTCCGTATCAAGTCGGATCTGCTCGAGAGTAGAGGCCATGCTTTTGTTGGGCAGTCCCTGCCCATAATACTTAAGCGCATCCGAGGTGTTGATCTGAGCCTTCAGCATCGAGGAAAGGCCTCTGAAAAGGTGTATCAGATCCTTCTTTTTGAATCTCTGCTGCTTGCCTGCATTCTTTGTCCTCCCCGCGGTCCGAGGAGCTACAGGAGAAAAGGCACCGGGNTTCGTTGTGGCGGTTCCGTTATTCATCAGAGTAAGTCATATCGATTGTCTTGCTGACGGCTCTCAGGTCTGTCTGCCCATCAGCCATAAGACGGAGCCCACTTCGCCGGAGATTGGGCAGCGCTCCCTCCTTCAAGACCATCATCTCAAGGTCATATGGGCTGATCTCTCCCTTCGAAAGCAGGTCGGAAACCTTGGGGGTTATTGGGATGATCTCGACAATCGCGGTCCGACCACTGTAGCCGGTTTCACGACACTCACTACAGCCTCCCGCTCTCCCGACATACAGAGGGCGCTTTGCCCACTCCTCCCCGAGATTGAAAAGCCGTCTCTCATTCTCGGATATNCCCTCAGTGGGAATCTTGCATTCCGGACAAAGGACCTTGATGAGACGCTGCGCACATGCCGCCTTGAGAGTCTGGGCTATTTTCCACCGTTCAATTTTCAGCTGCTCAAACCGTTCAATAATCTGGGAAGCCCGGGGGGTATGGATGGTGGTCAACACCTTGTGCCCCGTAACTGCAGCCTCTATCGCCAGCTCGGCCGACTCCGTATCACGAACCTCTCCCATCAGAATAATATCCGGGTCACTCCTCATGAAGCTCGTAATCATCGGCTTGAATTCCGATGCGCTTTTCAGATCGCAATGGGTTACCCCCGGAATTTCATCCTCTACCGGATTCTCAAGGGTCAGAATGTTGACCTCAGGACGGTTGAGCTCCCGCAGCATTGCATTCAATGTTGTAGACTTACCTGATCCGGTTGGCCCACTCATTACGATGATGCCCGCCGGAATCTCCATCACCCGGTTGAGTTCAAAGAGAGTCTCATCATCAAAGGCAAGAGAGCCTTTCCCCAACTTTACATTGATGTGGCTTTTATCGAGAAGCCGCATTGTGACATGGTATCCCCTGTAGGTCCGGTGACGCTCATAGCGGATATCGATTGGCCGGTGGTAGTAGGCGATCGTAAAGCGTCCTGATATACCCGGAGTGGTGTTGCGTGTTTCTGCCGGCAACTTCATCAGGTTCAGGAAAAAAGCATCGATCCGGTCCTTGAGCTTCATCGGCATTTCCACCTTGTCCCCCAGATCCCCATCGATGCGGTATGAGTAGTAAAACGACTCTTTCTCTACCTTGAAGTGAATATCCGAGGCCCTCAACTTCGTCGCAGTGGCAAGAATTGTAGCTGCAAGCTGTGCAATAGGCTCATCATACTCGACGGTGACATCAAAGTCCTGCAGGCCCTCATCAATATCCTCAACGTCGATTGATTCTAACTGGGAACGATTTGGTCCCTGAGTCGTGGTGACTCGCTCAATCGCACGACTGATTTCGCTGCTCAGCGTNACAACCTTTTCGATTTGGAGAGAGGGAAACCGGGGCGAGAGATATTCATCCGGTATGGAGCTCCAGGGGTTCGAGACCGCTATCAGGAGGCGCTCCCCATGAATACACAGTGGCGTGAACCCTCCCCGGGTAAGAAGCGCNGGNTCACAGGCGTCCAGTAAAGACGCATCACAGAACTCAGCAATTTTTGGCAGGAAAGGCAGGCTGTTCACCTTGGCGATGGCCGACATGAACAGCGGTCGGGAAATCCGGTTGGGAACCTGGTCGTGCCCAAGTTCAGCGAGAGAAGCATCATGATCGATCAGAGCGGCCATGATACGCCCACTGATAAAATCATTAAATTGAATGCCGTCGAACTCGATCATATTCCGAACTGCTGCTGGCAGAGAGAGATCCATCCCTCGTGGTGGAGAAGGACACTTGAGACAATCGGGGTGGTGCCGGTCTTGTCTGCGATGAACTGCATGATGGTGCGGGTGGAAATNTGNAGGGCGGCNGGGTTTATTGNCCCAATGCCAATGACCTCCGATTCCTCTGCATAAAGCACGGGCGTCATCAATTTNCGGCAATCCGCCAGAAGAGCCTCGTTCATGTCGTAGAACACGGAAGGTGTTTGCATTCGGCTCGCAAAGGGAATCAGCGCCAGAGGTTGTCCCAGTGAATGGGACAGCGATCTCCCAANCCGTTCAACTTCCAGTGCCCGCGCCTCAGGCTCCCGAATCCTCAGTGCTGCAAGGAACTCAAGGGGGTCCCAGGGCCTTGGTCCCNTCAACGGACCATGCCCATGGTGCCTGAGCTCTTTCAGCTCTGCAGGCGTTGCCAGTCCATGCTCCTCAAGGAGCGCGCACGTCTGCCCGAGGCATCCCGGGTCAGTCGCCAGTGGTGATGATACGCTCGATGGCGTATTACGTATTCCAGATTGATTTCCAGCTTGGGCCTGCATGATCTCTAGCGCCTACGGAGAAATTTCAGACGTTCATGATGCGCCTTCCCTGAGGACTTCTTTTCAAAGGCTCCCCTGAGGTCGGCCTTGAGTTCCTCTGCCGTAGGTCGATGGTCCCTTTGATCCGGGCGAAGGTCATCAAGCGCTCTCTGCCAGTTGGGCTCATGAGCCGGTCCCGGAAGAGCGGGTTCGATCCAGTCGTGGTCAGGCTTAAGGCTCACATTGTCCCGAATCGCCCTGCTTGTGAAACCGTTTTCATTAGAGCTTCCCGGATTGTAGGAGGTAGGCGTCACAACGAAGACGAGACTGGAGGTTTCCTTCGCAGCTTCCTTGCTCTTGAAGAAAAAATTAATTCCCGGGATATCCCCAAGGATCGGAACCTTGTTTCTCTCCTTCGTTTTAACCTGACCGTAAAACCCCCCCACCACCAGCGAGTGCCCGTCAGGTATACGAGCGATACTCTCGATCATGGACTCTGACACACGGGGATACCTGTTGCCGCTCTGCCCAACGATTTCATCGACAACCTGAGCAGACCGTGGGCGCATCTGCATCCGGATCGTGCCATCGGGAAGGAGGGTCGGGGTGACCGCAACAGTCACTCCGATTTCCCTCGTAGAGGAAGGGTCTCCGGTTGGATCCTTTGAGTCGACGGAATACCGTACTTCCTCGGTCACCTGATTACTTACCTCAGTTTCACTGATCGTCGTTGTGATGATGGGGACACGGTCAATGAGTGAAATTGTCGCTTTCTCATTATCTTCGGTGATAAGCGTGGGATTGGAGGTCTGGGTAACAAGGCCTCCTCGCTGCAGGGCTCGCAAAACCCCACCCATCTGAACGGGGGAGAGGACAATTGTATTATTGCTCGGGGTNTCGGTGCCCCTGAGAACAGATCCAGACCCCAGNGTGCCTGAAGCGGAAAGCGCGTTATCGATTCCGAACAGCGAATTCAGGCTTGTTATCGTCTCAAGCGGAATTCCGGTGGCCCCAAGACTGGACGACCAGTTCACGCCCTGCCGTTCGCCCGCACTGCTATTGACACTGAGGATTTTCACCTCGATCACAACCTGGCCCTTTGCCTTGTCCACCGAGGTGAGNAGACTCCTAGCGCGCTCCACCTGGTGAGCCGCGTCAACGATGATGATGGTGTTGGTCTTGGGCTCATAGTTGGCAATCCCGGTGGGAGAAAGCATTGGTTGAATCAGCCCCTTGATCTGTTCAATGTCGGTTGGGCGCAAATAGCGAAGCTGATAGTGCCATTCCTCTGCAGGCAACCGGTTCAGTTGCTCGTTGTTCAAGGCATACACCGTGTTTCCCTTCGAGTAGAGGGTCAGTCCATACTGAAAAGCCAGTTCCTCCATCTGCTCGAGGGGATTTCCACTGTTGAGATGTCCACTAACGTTGAAATCCGGACCAGATATACTGACATTATGGAAATACTGCTTGTTGGCACGCTTGGCCAGCATCTGGAAGATGTCATTAATAGCGGCATCCCGAATCAGGTACTCCCCATTACTCTCATCGATCTGACCNGTGGTTTCGCCGGGAACACCGATTTCTTCGACGGTCTCCTCAGGCGGAGGGGGAGGCGGGAGTTCAGACAGGTCACGGCCAACCGGAGACACAGGGGCCGCAGACGCCGGAGCAGCAATTGGCACCACCTCGGTAACTGGATCCACAGGCGCAATGGGAGGGGCAGTCAAGCCCGGCGCAGTGGGATCAAACACCGGCGGCCCAACAACTGGGACAGGCTCAACCGNCTCGTCCGGGAACACTTGCTCAGGCACCTGTTGCGCANAGGCCGGAGCCGTGCTGAGCAGCAGGAGATAAAAGAGAAAATTGTGATTTTTCATGGGATATTCTTGATAGATCTTGGACTCCCTACGGCAGTGGAGGAGGAGAATTGGACTCGATACGGAGGGGCTCAGCTTCGCTCTTCTTCAGGTTGGTAATCCCGGGCACCCGCAAGAGCCTCCCTGCAGTGGTAACTCCCTCCGGGAGGTCATTAAGACGACGAACGGCGAGCTCTCCACTTTGCAGGTTCCGGAATGTCACCCTTGAAGAGCTAACCGCTTCCACCCGCACGGAAATTCGCTGTCCCTCCCTCACGATGGGAAAGACCTGTCCGAGACGAAAAAGACGGGCACCAACAAGAAACTCCTTGGCTCGCGAGTTTATGAGGGAGATCCGGATATCCTTGATAAAATCCCGGAAGGACGTCTTGGGCACTTCCTTGGCGGCACGGGTTACTACCGGTGTCCTCTCGGGATTCTGATACAGTCCAAAAGGGCCCCGCTCACGGCCAGTGATCGAGAGCCTCCTCTTCATCTCGGCAATCCGATCATCAAGCGTCTCCGAAAGGAATCTTGCCGGGGCTGCGCCAGACGAATTCGAGACAGGAAACGGCGCAGGGTCACTGCCTGCCAAAGCTCCGGAGATAAGAAGAAGAGTGAGGAATGTCGCCTTCATTATTTTTGCCAGGTGGTATAGACNACAGCGGCGTTGAGAACATTCTGGTTCGCCGATCTCGAAAGTTTGATGCTGTCGAGTTGAAGCTGGGGCATTCTTGTCTCAAGCTCCAGAAACGCCGTTTGCAAGGCCCGGTAGGTGCCGCGGAAGGCGAAGTGAAGCTGGATCGACGGTTGCTGACTCGCACCCCCGATACCACCGGCCACCGTAGTCGGACGGAAGGCGGTCTGCTGGAAATGGGTGGCCTCGTAGTCTTTCTGGAAGTCCCGGAAGAAGGTGTTGACGGAAGTGGCTGCTGGCTGCTCGAACAGGGCCATCCATCGATGCATATGGGGCGCCTGCGACTGCACCTTACGCTCGAGCAACCGCCGCTCCCTCTCCACTGTCTTGAACGTCTGGTAATGTTTTCTTCTGGACTCGTAGGTGGTTTCCAGTTTGCCGCGGAAATGAACCCCGAGCCCCAGAGTGACAACGACAAGAACAATCGGGACTACNAGTCCAAAAACTATGACAGGATCTTTGTAATGAGGGTTCATGGCACCGCNGTAATTGGAATAGCGATTGGGTCCTCGGCGGTAATTCGCTGGGTAATCGTCAACCGGAAATTATGGGCAAACCGCTCCTCTGGTTTTTTACCCCCAACCGGCTTGAAACGCTTATTTTCAGAGGTCAACAGATTGACCAGAAGTGTTCGGGAACCTAGATCTGTCCGGAAGGATTCATTACCNGTTTGTTCACGAATGCGCTCAAACACCTTCCCCATTCCCTCGGTGGTGCTGATTAGCGTAAGGTGATTCAGAGCTTCTGTATTGGAAACTCCACTGAGCGTCCAGTCCTTGACCACACCTGCATTTGTGTCCTTGTTCTGGGCGAGCTCAGGCCTCACCCGGTGGCTTGCCTCTGAAAGGACGACACTCTCTGGATCCGGAAAGAGCTGATTTACCAGTTCCATTGACACCCANGCCTTNGACCGATCAGCGAGCAGGGCGCTCCACTGTTCATAACGACGNATTTCCGAGGAGAGGATTTTATTTCCCTCGAGTGAAACTTCACCGGTCTGGTGCCACGATTCATCGTTGATGATTCTCAGGCCACGGACCCCGGTCCACGCCAGAAAAAGAAAAATAGCTGCGGCACCAAGACGAAGAGCCACAGACCCAAATCTCAGGATCCTCATCTCGGTACGAGATGGGAAGAGTTCCACTTCGTCCCTTGCTGGCGGAAGAAAATCCTGCGTTGCCCATCCAGATTCCATCATGCCTCGAAAGGTATNCGTTTTGGCGAGACCCTCTTCCGTTAGGTCTGAGGCAAGACTGGAGGAACCCTGAAACTCGAGAGGAACCGTAGAGTCAAACCACGAATTCTTTCGCCAGTCGACCACTACTGCCCCGGGAAGATCCGGCCCTGCTGAGTTCGCTCTGGCACGAGATGGCGGAAGAGTATAAATTGGTGGCTCGGGTAGTTCGAGTGCCGCGGCCATGGTCTGCACGATCCGGCCAATGTGGGAGGGTGTGGTTCCTTCGTGATGCCTCACCGATCTGAGCATCAGGAGCTCCCCTTCTCCCGTGAAGAACGCGATAACGGAAAACGACGAGTAGGAAAAAAAGGCTGCGAAGGGCTGCGAGGGCAATTCTCCCGCCAGCCGTGGAAGGGCTGCGAGGGTGACCAGCGGCGCACTCAGCGCGCAGGTTCTAATTGGGAAATTCAGGATTTCTCCGACGTTCCTGATCTGCCGCAGGTAAGCCTGGCATTTTCGCGATATGGTGATCGCTGATCCAAATTGCTGCCCGGGCTTGGCCCCAGGGTAGGGGAAGAGCCGAAAGGAAAGGTCCTCCACGGAATCGCTGTGATCCTCAAGAACCGTCTTGGGTTCATACACCAGCTTCTCCCTCAGATNACNAAGATCCTCGGGCCGCTCGCTTGCACCTGCCAGCTCGGATATGGCGAACTCATCAGCGAGGTGGAGGATCACTGCCAACGAACGCATCTTGCTCCCGAAGTGAGTACGGATTTCCGCAAGATACTCTACGACCTCCTGCTCCCCAGCCTCTACCGATGGCACCGGCACTCGGCTCCAGGTTTTTCTACCGTCCTTCCCGGAGCAGATATGCGCCTCTGAGACGTCCTCATCTTCAAGGAAAAGATGGAGTTGGCACTCGAGGTCGAGAGCTTCCCGATACCAGTCCAGATTCCGGGATCGCGTAGTCTCACGGTGGAGACGACGGGCCTGCAGGAACCGTTGCCANGCTGAGAGCTGAGCAGGATGTATCAAAACCTCCATCAGGGGAAAAGGACGGGGGGAACGCCGCTCCTGCGGAATCGTCGGGGCACACTCCCCGGTCGAAAATGAAGAGGCGGGANAACGCACCAGAGCCGGCACCAGAGGAACCTGGCGCCGGACTCTGAGGCGTGAATTCTTACCAGTCAGCGAAATCGCTGGGAACGTGCTTTTCCGTGGCTGCAAGTGAACAGGTCATGTAGAGCGATCCGGACAGAGGAAGATCGTCGTCCATGTAACTATATGTCCCANTACTGGGGCATGTTGGACTACTTTCGACGAACTTACCTTGCCCGACAATTTCTCTGAGTGCACCAGCAACGGTATCACCAGCACTATGTCCATTCATGTTCTGGTATGAGCGCATACCTTGCTGAACATTTCGAATGTTCATGATGCATCCTGCACGATCAGATCCCCTCTTCCACGCGCGAGCGCCAACGAAAAGAATGCTGATCAACGATAGAAGCACCAGGATTACGACCGTCAATTCAATGAGNGTCATCCCGGACTTCCCTGTCTTCTGGGTGTTTGTCAGTGTCATGGTTTTTGTCTGTTTTGGTTGATGACGCGCACAGGGCACGTTCTGTTGGCGCCCAGATTCATCGGTCAGATTTCATCTTCATCGTTCCGATTCATCCGGGCGCTTTCATAAGTTTGCTGGTCGATAGCTCCACGCTGCAGCAGATCACGCAGGCTGNCGTCCCATGAGATATTGCCCGCACGTCGAATGACGTCCTCGAGGGCATTCGATCCTGAGGTATAATTTGCAATCGCGCTTGAGACTGCATCGTTGCTGTTCTGAAGGAACTCGTAGGTCAGCACTCTCTTTCCATTGAGTCCCTTCAGAAGACCCTGCGAATGGATGAAGATCAGCATTTCACTGAGTCGACTGAGCACGGAACTGAACTTCTCATGAGGATACATCTCAAGAATACGCCCCATGGTCTTCACTGCCCCGGTCGTGTGGAGAGTCGAAAGAACGAGGTGCCCTGTTTGGGCAGCCTCAAGACAGGTATCCATCGCATCACGATCCCGGATCTCACCGAGTAGGATAATGTGCGGGGCCTTTCGCAGGACATCCTTGAGACCCTGGCGATAGCTCGCCACATCGCGGCCAACCTCCTGCTGGGTAATGATACTCGGAGACATGGCCCGATGATCCGGATAATTCGGGTGCTCCATGTCTGCCTGATAGCGATATTCAACCGGATCTTCGATCGTAACGATATGCTTGGAGGAAGACTGCCTGAGCCAGTCCATCAGGGAGGCGAGAGTTGTCGACTTACCAGAACCCGTGGGACCCGTGACTAGGCAGAGCCCTGCTCTTCGACGCACTGAGTCCTGGAGTGCGGCTGCCGTGTCAGCATCAATACCGAGTGCATCAAGAGGGGGTATGGTGTCGCTCAGTATACGACATGTGATTCCCAGTCCCGAAGCCGACAGGTGCGCCTGAATACGTAGACGCCCGGAGGTTTTGGAGCCCGCTCCATAGGCGACCCCGTCAGCTGAAAAATCATCTACATGTGTCTCCTGAAAGCGCCGGAGCGATCTTGCGACCTTCTCATCAGGACTACTTTCCGTGGTGGTCCCCCCAAAGCCGTGTCCGGACTCTTCCTGCCGGCGGACGAGAGCCTTATAGATTTCAAGAAGATCACGGTCCGAGAGAAATCCCAGAAAATCGAGACACTCCATTCCATGATTGGTCTCAACGTAGACTGGCCGCTTCGCGCGGAACTGGATGTCCGATACTCCACGTCCATCGCAGGCCTCCAGGGAGACCGCGAGCATTTCTTCCCCGGACATACCCGCTTGAAAGACCCGCGCTGGGGGGGCCTCCAGCTGGGCTGGGGGTTGCTCGATCGCACTCATCCTTGTTAGAGCATGATCTTTGACATGCGGAAACGGGGACTCTGATAAATCGTCAGGGTCTGCGCTCCGCCGTCTGTGTAAGGGTGAAACCAGANGGGCTGCATCAGCTAGTTGTCAGTTCTGTTGAGTATCGCTATGTCACGTTTTCAGGAGCGCCGCGGCTTGAGGAAGGTGGGCCCCATGGAGTGGGTCGGGCGCTGCCCATCTTCCGGTTATGAATATCTTCTGATCCTTCTGGGATCCTGTGGCTGTGGTAGTGCGAACCCGGTTGAACTGACTTATATCCCCCAAAATCACCGGGCTGACGGGACGACCGCTCCAAGCGGGGGCCGACAACGCGACAGCTAGATGGTTCGGGGTGACAAGAACTCATCCGTNGTGTTCTTCTAATAGACCTTAACTAAACTTTCAACCTTTTTTATNTTTTACGTGTAAATAAATGCGCCCTTCTAAAATNTTGTTTAATCCCAACAATTTTAGATGCACAAAGTGTTGACTATTAACTTATTGTGTTAATTTGACTCGGGATCATAATCCAATCCTGACATAGTTCATCCCCATCCCTGAACTGCAACAGACTACCCCAAATAAGAAAACCGGATCCCTCCAATGGCGAGAGCCAGTAAATATTTCAGGGAGCCACGGCCAGGAAATCGCACCCCGCGCTCTTCCAGCGCAGCCTGAGCAAGAGCTAACTTGGCACCTCGGATCTGAAACCTGATGAACAGGAGAGGTAGTTGAGTCCAATCCGATGGAAGGACTTCCCGGAATCGGGCTCTCCACCATAGGACCCCAAGATGCCAATCTTGAGTTTGTTTTTGGTAGAACGTCTACCTTCAACACCCACCTCAACCAGTTGACCCACACCTTTGTGGTCGAGACCCGCGTATGGCCTGTTGCTGAGAAGTTCCTTATCCTGATAACTTGGGAGGACGCCGAAGCAAGTCATCGCGGAATCCTACGAAGCCAGTTTGAGCAAGGTCGTTGGTTCGCAAAGGCGAAGAACTCAGCGTGACGCCAAGATTTCCAGCGCTCGACATTTCTAACTGCTCCGCTACCCCTCCACCCGCAGCCTATGACTCTTCTGTCCGCAAACGAAATCCGTCTCGCTTACGGCCACCAAACCCTCCTCGATGGCGTCACAGTCGCCATTTCAGGCGGTGAAAAAGTCGGTCTCGTCGGGCGGAACGGATGCGGAAAAACTTCTCTCCTTAAA
>PBNG01000025.1 GCA_002723015.1 Roseibacillus sp.
AAGCGCTCCTCCCCGTCTGGAGGAAGCGCTTCAAAAACCTTCAGAATCGGAGTCTTATGGCCTCGAGAGCTCGTTCCGGCTCTGCTCGGAGAGCTTGGAAATAGCGTACCAGACGGTCTTTCCATTTGGCATCAGGAAAAGCACCTTGTCATTCTCGACCTTCGACACTGCCGCATGAATGGATTTTCCTGCGATATTGGTCCAATCAATGAACTCGGGAAGCTCAGCGTGGGAGGGTTCTTCAGTTCCATGAGTCTTCGCAAGAGGCTTCCCGCCCAGAACGTCCGTCTCTTTCAGAGAGGCCCGTAGCGTCCGAATCGACTTACGCATGTTACTTCTCAGGGTGGCGTAGGGAATGGCGTCGATGCCCTTTGCTCCGTTAGCATTTGTCACGAGGACCATTGGGGTGGAGTTTCCTCCCTTGGCCCTAACCTCCATTGCTCCCGCAGGGAGTAGTCCCGATTCAGTTCGGGAGTTGGCAAAGACCACTACACCGACGCTACGAAATGACTTGAAGGCCTCCGAACTGGTGGCCAGACAAGGTCCTCATGTAGTGCCCGGGTCGGTGTAGACGAAGATAAGAGGCTTCTCGCTTTCGATGGCCTCAGTCTTGGCGGATTCGAGTTCTGACATTTTGAAAACGGAACGAGGAACCTTGAGACCGGCCCCTCCGACGTGGATCAAAGCCGCGGTCGCGAGCGTGAATATAATAAAGTGTTTCATGGTGACATTCTATGGGTTCCTTTGCGGCTGTCCAGAGAGCTCTGGGAGAGAGTCGGTAGCAGGTGTAAGGTAGCATGATAGAGGGGTCAGGGCCACATGGTCACAGTGGGTCATTGACGGAAGGTCAGATCGATGGTCAGCATGGAGTAGTGAAAAGTTCGAGAGATTATTCCTCATGGAGAATCGGGATAGTAGTGGCGATTCTTGCGGGACCTGTTGCTGCGAACGACGGCGATTTCGGAGAGGTTTCCTACCGCAGCGAGGTAGATGATTCGATGCAGTCTGCCATGTTCTATGATCCGAAACCGGCTGAAGAGGTCCCCCTGGTAGTTGCGCTTCACACCTGGTCCGGTGATTTCAGGCAGCGGCACCACAGGCCGATCCGCGAGTGGTGCATAAAAAAGGGTTGGGCATACATCCATCCAGATTTCCGCGGACCGGCGAGGCGGCCTGAAGCCACGGGGTCTGAACTGGTGATCGGAGATATCGTCAGCGCAGTGGCTTACGCCCGCAAAGTTACGAGGATTGATCCGAGGGCAGTCTTTCTGGTGGGCACTTCAGGAGGTGGGTATCATTGCCTTGTCATGGCGGGAAAGCATCCAGAGTTGTTTGCCGGGGTTTCAGCATGGGCCTCTATTTCTGATCTCAAGGCGTGGTATCACGACAACATCAAGAGCGGACGGCGTTACTCCAATGATATCGTGCAGTCATGCGGAGGTAGACCCGGAGCCAGCGCCGCGGTCGATGAGCAGTATCGCAGGCGCTCGCCCGTGCATTATTTGAAGAACGCGAAAGGAAGAGTTCCTCTGCAGATTGCGACCGGTATCACCGACGGACACACGGGGAGTGTTCCGATCAGTCATTCGTTGCTCGCCTTTAATGAAGTGGCGGAGCGCAAGGACATGGTGGGATTGGCAGAAATTGAGTTCATGACCCGCGAGGCGCGTTTGCCTGATGGTCTCCCGGCTGCTGCTCCCGATCCATCCTTTGGAGTAAAAAAGCCTCTCTTCTCTCGCTCGTCGGCGAGTGCCACGGTCATTATCTTCGATGGTGGTCATGAGCTCGTCCCGCCAGCAGCTATCGCCTGGATTGAGCGTATTCATGAAGGACGGAATTAATTCTGCACTACCTGTTCTTGCCAGAGAATAGCTGAGCTGTTGCAGTGACACGATGAAGGTGATGCTTTGTGTGGGATTGCTGCTCGGAGGTCTCATCGCCACCGGGCAGGAAGGTCAGCCTTTCGTGGACTACCCGGAGAAGACGCTGAAGTACCTCGAGCGGATTCAGAAGGGTGAGCAGCGCCATGCCTTCCAGAAGGGCAGGGCGGTTGCGGAATGGCAGACGAAGGCCCGTGCTGCATTGGTGGAATTGACGGGCTTGGCACGCATGCGTCGGGACCTCTCCTCATTCCGCCCGGAGGTGACGCAGGGCAAGGCGGTGGAGATTGACGGATCCTATTACCGCAGCTTTTGCGAGATCGAGACGGAACCGGGGATCTCGGTCCCTTTCTATCTCCTGGTGCCCAAGGCAGATGACAAGAATCAGTGTTTTCCATTGTTCCTGTGTCCGCACGGGCATGACCCGCTAGGCCTTCATTCCTATGCCGGAGCCTACCATGATGCTGTTCATCGGAAAAAGATTGAGGGGCGGCAGGGCAATATTGGGGAGCAGGCAGCTCGTCGAGGCTTCATGGCTCTGGTGCCTGCGACCAGAGGCTTGGCCGACGAAGTGCTGGTTCCTGATCCCAAGGGGCGTCATGGCAATCGTCCCTGCAGGGCGCAGCTCATGCATTGCCTTGTTGCCGGAAGGACCCCGATTGCAGAGAGAGTGTGGGACATGCAATGCCTTCTGGACTGGGCAGAATCTCACCCAGCGGTCGATAAGGCACGGATCATCATGAGTGGTAATTCCGGGGGAGGGGTTGTTACAGCCTACACGGCAGCAATAGATGACCGAGTCCGGGTAGCCATCCCCGGATGCTCCTTCACCTCGGTAGTGAGCCAGGAGGAGTTTATTTTTCATTGTGATTGTTGCATGGTGCCCGGCTTGAGGGACTGGGGAGACTGGTCCGACCTCGGGGGGCTCATCGTGCCCCGGAGTCTTCTCTTGGTGCACGGTGTAAAGGATGGTCTACATAGCAGGCGGGCGGTGGAGGCCACTGCGGCCCAGGTGGCAGACATCTTCGCAGGAGCGGGTGTACCGGGCCATTTTGACCTGCGTTGGGGACCTGAGGGACATCGGTTCTACCCCGAATTGATGTGGTCCTTTATCGAGGATGCGATCAAGCCCTAAGCACTGATTTTACGGCCAGGGAAGTTGCCCCGGGAGCTATTCCTTTACGATCGAGATCGGGGTTCCTCTCTCAATCCATTCGTAGAAGAAACGAGCCGGGTTACCATCGGTCAGGTAGGGTAGACGAATACAGCCGGCGGATGCCGGGTATCGTGGAACGCTGCTGAATCCGTGGATGAAGATGTTGCCGGTGACTTGCACGCTGAAGGGCATGAAGGCGTTGTTGTAACGACTGGAGTAGTGCCGGCGAGCCTTGTAAGGGCCTGCTTCAAATTCACCGCATGGTGTGGAACGGCCTCTTCCGGAGCTGATTCTGGAGTCAAGGACGAGACGGGATCCCTCCCATGCCTGGAGACGTTGTTCGGCGAGATTGATCCTTGCGCTTTTACTGGCACGGGTGACCTTGAACGAGCGGATGCCGAAGGAAAGCTTGAGCGGATCGCCATCCTTTCCGGTTCGTAGCTTGGCGCCAGCGCTGGTGAGGTCTTCAATGCTGACGAGAAGTCTCCCATCTACGAAGGATCTCATCTTTTCCGTGGAGAATATTTTCTTGTTCAATGTGACGGTGGCCTTCTTCTCATCAATACGAGGTTTCCACCCCAGTCGCTTCGCCGCTTCGAGCATCGGAAGAAATGGGCCTTTGGACCCAAGGGCAAAGCTGACAGTCTCGAGTGCAGGGCCAGCAAGGGAACCCGGGACAGAGTTCAGTAGGAGGAGAAAGGCCAGAAAAGGGATCTTCATTGGCGACGTTGGAGCAGTGCCGTGACTAGAATTGCCACCTTCGACTCCGCATACAAGTGGAATTCGGATTGGGCATTGGGTTGGTGCAGGATAGTCAATGATCCTCCGCCTCCATGACTCTCGTCCAGAGGCGGGTGCGGAGGTGCATCCGAATCGATCGGTCACGAGGTAATCAGCGGTGCTGAGAGGAGGGCTCACAAGAACGGGATCAAGCCCTGATCCCGAAGAAATGGCCAATTCCTGTCAGGATCATTTTAATAGCGATCGCGGTAAGAACCATGCCCATCAGTCTTTCAATGGCGATCAGTCCCCGCTTTTTGATAAGACGGGCAAGGGAGGAGGAGAAGAGCAGGACCGTTGCAGTCATCGCCCAGGCAATCAGGACAGCGGCGAGCCAGTGAGGCCAGCGATCAGGATCGCTACTCATGAGAAAAAGGACAGAGGCCAGCGCGGATGGTCCGGCAAGAAGTGGAATGGCGAGGGGGACGAGGATCGGTTCTTCCGCGCTGTCATCCATATCGACAGGATAAGGCCCACGGACAGGGGGAAAGATCATGCGCAGAGCAATAAGAAAAAGGATGACGCCGCCCGCAGTGGTCAGAATTGACTCGGAAACTCCTATGGCGCTAAGAATGTAACGGCCGAGGAACAAAAATATAATGAGTGCTGCAAGCGCGAGTAAGAGTTCGCGTATGATAACCCTCCGCCGGCGTTCGGCAGCAATGGGGTTCAGGACGGAAAGAAAGAGGGGGACGTTGCCGAAAGGGTCCATCACCAGGAAGAGGAGGAGGGCGGCAGAAAAGATCGTCATGGCGGTGGGCGAGTTGGTTGAACGAGGTGGTGGGGAAGGTGAAATTGAGAGTCAATCCCGGGTATGAAGGCAATAAAACGCGACGCTTCCGCAGGAGGCAGAGGGTTGGGTGGGGCCCGGTGAGAAGGAGAGGCTCTACCGGACCGTAATAGTGTGCGTTACCGCATTGTATTCCGGCCCTGATACCGTGATGGTAATGGTGCTCTCTTCAACGACATTCAGGGGAAAAACAACGTTCCCTGACTCATCGGAGAGGGTGACAGCGTAGAGGCCGAAATCGTCCTGGAGGGAAACAATGGCATGGGGCGCATCCGACTCTATGATCAGGCTCAGGTTTCCCGGGGGAAGTTCCCGGGGAGCTTTCACGGCAGGAGTCCGCGGTGCTGCTCCTCTCAATCCGAGAGTCGGATCTCCGAGAAGATTCAGCTCGCAGGCCAGAAGATGAGCCCCGTAGGAGGACGCGGCGTCTGCGGCCAGCTCAGCCTTGAGGAGAGACAAGGCCGCTCCTGCGCTGACCTTCTGTCCTAATCCATGCTCCCAGAATCGAATCAGGACTTCTTCCTGCTCGGGGGAGGGCCCGCTTCTCGATGGGGCGACGATCGCGATGGCTCCACGTCCGGGCACACGAATCATGCTTTCCGCGATTGAGGGGTCCTTGTCCCGGTCAAATTGGCCAGTGTGCGACGAAGTTGTCGTAATGACCGGGTAGGCCTCCTTGTTCGTCAATTGTGCGATCTGTGCATTCGTGATCACCCTGTTGTTCTTGAGGATCCACGCGTCGTGACTACCCGGGCCATGAAGGTGCAGTTTGCCATATGCCTCGCCATTAAAGAGGCTCATCCATTCAGCAGGTCCAAGGGAATTGCCCCTCTCTGGAGCGGCAGGGAGGCAGACAATAGTTCCACCTGCAAGGACCTTGGATATCTTTTCACTCCATCCGGTTTTGACCTCGGGAAGGATTCCCCCGAGGGCGGAAGCGTATGCCATTGAAGTGGCGTAGTTTGATTGTGGGTAGCGGGATTCATAGGCAATCACCTTTTCGGTGTAAGCCTTCACGTCCGCCCGGTTGCGAACTGGGATTCGGCCGAGCCCGACATCCCCATCAGGATAATCGATGGAATCCCGATCCTCCTCCCATTCCCCATAGATGCCGTCATTATCAGAGTCCCAGTCCTTTTTGCTGAGGTAGTAAATGTCAGCAGGAAGTCCGGAAGAATACCCCGAGGGGCCGTCATGATTGGTGACTCTGGACGGAACGATACCCCCTTCGTCCTCCTCGCTGTCACCCCCGAGGATGATCCAGCGCGTGCCGAGGTGATCCGTATGGTTCCGGATGCAGCGCCGTATTTTTTCCTGAAGATCCTTTGCTTCATAGCGCTCTGCAATCTGAGCCGTGCTCAGGATACGAACCGGTTTTCCAAGTCGCTTTTTCCAGGCCGCAAAGGGTTTCCATGAGTCGACAAGGTCGGGCCCGGTGATGAGCAGTACCGTTGCGGGGGAGGGAGCTGAAAGACCGGCCATGAATTCATGTTCGGGATGCGCCATGCCCGGGGCTACCGTGACCAGAGTCACGGAAGCGGAGAGAAAGGCAGCTTTCATGGAATCAGAGTCTCAAGTGGACAAGGTGCTGGCGAGGATTCTTGCAGGCAATCTTGCCTGACGGCGAGAGAACTGCATGCTGGGGAAATGCTGACAGTCGAAGAGCAGATCGAACTGGAGATCCGGGCGAGGAAAGATCTTGAGGATCTCAGGGAAAAGGCGACCAGTGAGGAAGTCGATCCTCAGGCGGTGGCAGTCGATGTTGCAATTGGACGTCTCTCGCGTCTTGACTCGATGCAGATGGAGGAGGTCCGGAAGGATGCTACGCGCCGGAGGAATCAGCGTATTCACGAACTGCAGCAGGCTCTCCGCCGGATGGATGAGGGCGATTACGGGGTTTGTGCAAGTTGTCAGGAGTGGATCAGTTATGCCCGTCTTGAGCAGAAGCCAGAGGCCGATCTTTGTGGGGATTGCGCCCGTTAAGCCGTCAGGTTGAGAGGTTTCGGGCCTTGGCCCCGACCCGGCGATCCTCGCGTTTCAACCACGGTTCAACGAAGAAGGCTCCACTGGGGAGCAGGGCAGCAGCGAAAATGATAGCGCATTGGAGGTAGCTCCACCCAGCCTTCTTCCGGGCAAGCCACAGAAGGAGACAGAGAAGAATAAAGAGGTGCCCGTGTATGATGCCGGGCAGGTAGATAGCGTCCTCATGTCCCTGCATTCGCTTCATCACGACCGAGCAGTAAAGGAGCACAATCCACGAGAGGCCCTCAAGGAGGCTGACCACCCGCAGTCTGCCTATGGATGTCCCCAGCATGATTCTGTTCTTTCCTTATCTGACAACGGGCAGTCCTGCCTTTTTCCACGCGAGCAGACCGCCGTCGAGATGGTAGATTTTTCGGAAGCCTAGCTTTGCCCACAAAGCGAGGGACCTTGAGCTTCGGCCTCCGCTCTGGCAGTGGATGAGATACGGTTTCTTCCTATCCAGCTTTTGTATCCTGACAGCAAAGTCCTCCTTGAAAAAGTCGATGTGAATCGCTCCTGCGAGGTGCCCTTCCTTGAATTCATCCAGCGTTCTGATGTCGATGACTCTTGGTCTTTTTTCCTTGTCGGCGCGGGCCATGACTTCCGAAGCCTCTCCTGCATCAAGGTGGACTACCGGAACAGGCTTGATGCGAGTCTCCTCGGCCGTAGCCGTAGCAATGAGGAAAGGAGGTATGATCAAGAGAACGGGCCACAGGTTCATGACTTGAGAATAGGAGTATGTTGTCCGGTAGAAAAGGGAAACCTCTTGCGGGTTCGATGCCGCTTGAATCCATCTCAGGCGGGAGCTCGCCAGATCAGACGAAGGGCATCCAGACGGAGTCTTGACTGACTGAGAAGGCTGACAAGTTCGTCCCGATGTCTGACCAGAGCTTGAATTTCAGCTGGGGACACCTTGCTGTTCCTGCCGGCGAGATCCTCAAGGCGTTCGATCTCAGCGGTCAACGCTCCCTCTGCATTCTTCACTGCCTGCGCGATCTGTCGACGAGCCTGATCGTCGGCCAGTCGTTCGGATTTTGTCAGCATGGCGGGAAGAATTTCCTTACGGAAGACACTCTGGGAGACAAGCTTTCGCGGACTGCCCGGTTCAAGACTGGCAAATGGCAGGCCCTCGTCAGACGTGTGATCATTGCCCTTGTGATCAACGACGGTGCGGTAGGGGGTGGGAGGGAGAAAGCGATCTGCATGCATTCGGGAAGGCCCGAGGCATTCGAGGACATAGTGGCACTCCAGAAGCATGGTCTTGCCGCGGGCAGTTTTCCAGTGAGCGAAGCTGCAGTTTCCCTGCTCCCGGCCCAGGAGCACTTCGATGGCATCACGGAAAAGCGGGTGGTCCGGGGTTATCAGGGCGATATCTTCACGAGCAAGGGCGAAGTGGCGATCGAAAGTAGCAGAGAGCCCGTCCTCGGGAAGTTCCGTGAAATCCTCGCTGAGACGTTCTCCCTGTTTGAGGATGTAACTCCGGAGCGAGAGGTCCTCGACCTCGAGCCCAAGGTGGTCAAAGAGTCGAATAGCGAATTTTTCGAACTCGGGATCATGATCAGAATTAGAAATATGCTCGATCAGACTATCGGCGCTATCTGAGGTTGGAGCTCCGAGTTCAAGAAGACGATCGTGGCCGGAAGTAATGTCACGTGATACCCGCTTCCGCAGCGAGGCAGACCGAACGAGAAACTTCTCGAAGGCCGCGCTATCCCCGGTCTCCAGCAATTCCCTGAGATCCGGTCTGAGCGATGCGAACAACGTTGATGCGCCTTTCAGAGGGTGAGCAAAGGCATCAAGACCTTCGGCATACCAGCGAGCCAGTAACTCGTCTCTGGAACCCGCTATCACCGGGACATGAATATTGACGATCCCGGTCTGTCCGATTCTATCGAGTCGACCGATCCGTTGCTCAAGAAGTTCAGGGTTGGCGGGCAGGTCAAAGAGGACGAGGTTCTGAGAAAACTGGAAATTTCTGCCCTCTGACCCGATTTCCGAGCAGATGAGAATTCGCGCACCGTTGGGATCTGCGAACCATGCTGCATTACGATCACGTTGGATGAGCGTGAGATTTTCGTGAAATAATGCAGATTCGATCCGAAGACGCACCAAGAGAAGGGAGCGGATCGATTCCGCGAGTTCGGCGGACTTGCAGATCAGGACGACCTTTTCCTCTGGTTGGTCCTGGAGAAATCCGGCCAGCCAATCTACCCGGGTCTCCAAGGGGTCCGCTTCATCTTCTGTTGGAAGTTCGATTTGACTTAAGTGGAGCTTACGTTCGGGGAATCCGGAGAGCCGCTCCCTGGTGTTCCGGAACATCACTCGGCCGGTGCCAAAACAATCTACGAGATCACGCACGAGGCTCTGTCTGCCGGAAGAATCGTCGGGTTTGAGCGTGGCTGCGAGAGTAGCCGACCTTTCTGAACGCTCCGCGATCAAGGCTTCATCGGTAGTCGTAAGAGGAGCTCCATCCGACAGTCTTCCTGCCAACTCGGCGAGGGGTTCATATGTCTCGGCCTCTTTTCGAAAGGCGGCAAGATCGGGGAAGCGCTCTGGGTCGAGAAGGCGAAGGCGGGCGAAGTGCCCTTCGGGTCCAAGCTGTTCCGGCGTGGCAGTCAGCAGGAGAAGCGACGCCGTGACTGCGGACAGTGATTCGACGACCGCGTAAGAGGGGCTCGGAGCGTTCGGTTTCCACTGGAGATGATGAGCCTCATCTACGATCAGGAGGTCAAATCCTGCGTCATGCGCTTGCCCGATCCGCTGGGGATGGTCGGTTAGGAATTCGGTCGAACAGAGGATTAGCTGGCTGTCCAGGAAAGGGTTAAGTTCATTTTCGGAGCCCTCCATAGACTTGCATCGATCCTCGTCAAAGATAGCGAAGAGGAGGTTGAAACGACGGAGCAGCTCTACGAACCACTGATGGACCAATGGCTCGGGCACAAGAATGAGAACGCGGTCGGCCCGGCCTGTCAGGTGCAGCCTGTGCATGATCAGGCAGGCTTCGATGGTCTTTCCGAGGCCGACCTCGTCCGCGAGAAGCACCCGGGGGTTTAGGCGGCCTGCAGCCTCGGCAGCGATGGCGAGCTGGTGAGGAATCAGG
This sequence comes from Roseibacillus sp., assembly GCA_002723015.1. Next base: position 9,729 of record PBNG01000025.1, read on the forward strand.
TCAATGCGGGCTCCTGAGAATCCGCGCGCGGGCGAACTACGGAATGCTCCATTCTGCCTGAGCGCGTGAGCTCGAAGTTCATACGAGCGGAGATCATCACACTGCCCGGCGAGGAGGCGTTCTTCCGGTTTGATGAAGCTCAGGGCGTCGAAAAGATGTTGCTCCTGAATTTCCTGTCCTTGCGAATGGTAGACCAGCAGTCCATCCCGCTCTTCGACCTTTTCAACGGTGAACTCGTTTCCCTCCTGATCCTTGATGTGATCGCCTTCCTTGAAGTGTACCCGGATCAGTGGTGCGGAGGAAAAGACATACTGTCGGACCTCCTCAGCAGCTGGGAAACACATTTCGACGCGATCCCCCTCCGCGGTGATGATCAGGCCAAGTCCGAGTTCCGGTTGGGATGCGCTGGTCCATCGCTGACCGGGAAGGGGGAGAGACACGGCCGGGAGAGTGGGGTGCTATTGGCCCGGACGCAAGGTCAAGCAACGGTATGATGCCTATCTCTCCAGACGGGCTTCGGCCCTGAAAAAGGCAGCGGATTCACCAGGGGTTGGCGGGATTGGGAGACTGAGAAGTTGTCCATTTCCGGGGTGTGAGGAGACGGGCCTCCATCCCGAAAGGTCTTCACTCCTGAAGATGGTGTAGCTTCTTCCGGGTAATGTCGGGAAGGAGAGGGTGGTTTGCCCCGGAATCGTGAGGCTAGCAGTAATCGTGAGTTCAAAGCTGGAAGAGGAATCCCCGGGATTGGTCCCGGTAACCAGTATTTCGGAAAGATTACTCTGACCGTCACCATCCGTATCCTCCTCACCATCCTGCACGCCATCTCCATCGCTGTCTGCGAGTTGGGGATCCGTGCCAAGTCGCTCTTCAATGTGATCGGGTAGACCGTCCTGGTCGCGGTCTGCGATGGCAGTCACACTCACATTGTCCACGGCAAGGCCGGGGATCAGGGCTGGACGCAGCGCTTGCCCGGGGTTCAATTGTCCAGGGCTTGGCCGGGCAAAAAAGCGCCTCCATGCAAGAGAGTCATCCAGCCCAAGGCTGCCCGCACCAGGGTCCGGGACGGGGCTNGCTTCTTGGACTCCGATGTCATCGGATGTCATCCCGCTGGCAGGGCCCTCACTCGCGGTCACGATGCCCTCGTAAGAAATGAATTCCACAACGTGACCGTCCACGAGNACAGCAATTCCATCGGGTCCGTTCTGAATTCGAGGTATGAGTTTGGAGTAGAGACGGTGTCCTGANGGAAAGGTCTGATCGAGAGAGAACGAGGTGAGAGGGTGCTGTCCGTAAACCCCTCCGCCATTCCCGTTGTAGAGATAAACTTCAATGCCCTCCGCTGTGCCCTCGTATCCCGGAGCGACNAGTATCTCGAGGAATTCATTGAGATCTGCGCCCGTATTGTCGTAATGCAATTCGTTGAGGCGCACGTAGGTCTCGGCCATGGTCACGGGTTGTCCCGGTCTCACCGTAAAGGTCAGATCAATGGCCTCTCCGGGAGGGATGAGAATGCCACTAAGACGGCCAGCCAGGGAGGTGGTAAGGCCGCCATCCACTGCACCTTCAACGCCAAGCACGGTCGCAGAGTTCGCGGTGAAAGTCAGGGACGGGAGGGCAATGGAAACTCCTGCGACCGAGGCCTCAATCTCGATCATGTCCGGGCGTAGTCCGGTAAAGCTTCGCCAAAGCTCCGCGTCATAGGAGATGTCTACTGCGGTGAGAGAGATGCCAGTATCGTTGCGGAACGAGGTGGTAGCGGAGGAGGATTCCCCGTTGAGGAGGAAGCCGAGAGACCCCTCGTCCCCGTAGGAGTAGAGACCGACCATCCCCATGGNTCCGATGTCGGTACCTCGCCAGGGTCCTCCGGAAACCGTCCAGCGAGGAGGAGCCGAGAGACCATCGAAGTCCTCAAAGCTTNCGATCACTGGCTGTCCTGTGCGGGGGACGGAGTATACCGCGGTGGAACTATCGGTTACTAACAAGACTGCTGTCGCAGGCGAAAAATCTACGGATGCTGCGGTGAAGGTGACTTGCTGGTCTCCGTCCACCACGCCATCGACCCGGGAGAAAATGTCGACGGTTCGTGAGGTCTGGCCGCTCTCGAAGATCAAACTTGGCGTGACCGGAATGGCCTCTTCCGGGGCCGATGAGGAAAGCAGGACCTCCACGGTTTCTCCCGGNGCTGGGGAAAAAGGTAGTTCAACCGTCAGGAATGCGGATCCAGCAGGGTCTGCCTCAGCGACTTGATTGGCCGAAATGCTGAGCACAAGGGAGTCCCGTGATGTGAGATTGAAGTCAGCAAATACCGCGAGATGGTCGGAGGCGTTTCGGCTTGTGCCCTCAGGAAGGGGAGATCCAGGCTTGGGGAGTCCTGCCCCGTTGTCGATATCGAGGGCGCTATTGTATATTTCGCCAGCATGGGGGCGATTGAGAAGAGAGCGAGTGGCGAGAATGAAGTCCAACTGGCTACTGCCCTGCGTCGCTGTCGAGCCATTGAGCTGAGTGCTCCCNACGGCAGAAATTGACCAAGGAGTGAAATAGGCGGCAGGGCTTGTGTAATAGTGTACCGGAAAGACAACGTCATCTCCGAGGGTGAAGGAGCGTGGTAATCCCGGGGGAATCCCATCGTAGACGAAGTCGCNCCCGATAAGGTTGAAGTCGCCAAGGATGATCAGGTTGTCCTGAGCGGTGAGTCCCTGCTGGGAAAGGAAGTCCGAGCTCCGTTTCAATTCCACCGCTCTTCTGAATGGATCGTCGATATCGAGACAGCATTTGAGGTGGAGGGTGAGAATGGTCGGGTCCGCTACTGTTCCCGGGACATCCACAACAATCGCAGGGATCTGACGTACCATATCCAACGCTCCCGGTGGCGAGGCGATATTGAAGGCGGAGGCGAGAGGGTAACGACTCATGAATGCGGCCCGCAGGTTGGAATCGAGGACTCGCTGTGTTGAGGCGACATGCACATGAGGATAGCCGAGGGCGGCAGCAAGGCTTCCGAATGACCCCGGGGATCCCTCAAGGTCAGCCCGGTTCATCTCCTGCAAGGCGACGACGTCCGCATTGATGCGGTTGAGAACGCTTGCAGTTGCTTCGAAGGCAGCGGTTCCCGGTTCGCCGAGTCCGAACTCCACATTCAAGGTGGCAACCCGCAGCGGGGTAGCGGAGCTTGTGAGAGACCAGCCTATAAAGAACATGGTCATAAGAGCAGTGTCCTTTCGGAGGAGGAATGATAGAAGGGGATGCTCCATGGATCCTGCTTTCATGGTTCTCGAGCCATCAGGCCTGTCGAATTGTCGGCCCTGCCTNACGTGGGAAGGACATGAGCNAGGGACCGTGGGACAATTCNCATGATTGGACTGTAGCCTACGTCAACCGGTTTATCGAGACGAACAATCAACCGAAATTCTCCTTAGTGAGGATTTCGCTCATGTGTCATGCGGGACTCGATANGTATAAGAGCTTCCTTCCCATCCTTTTGGGTTCCCAGGCGGAGGAATCGGACGGGCGATTGCAGGAAAGCGCAGTGAAACGGGCGTCGTTTCCAAGAGCACTTCGATCCNGTGGTGTGCATGGATCGGGTTGGCTCTCTCGTGTTGGGATTGCCGGAAGCGGGTTGCGCTGCTCTTCTTCCTTCGTGACGGGAGATCTTCTGGTGTTTGCGGGCGTGATCGCACTCGGGCAGTTCAGCCCGGGTCCGGACATGCTTTTGCTGACCCGGACCGCGCTTGCCCACGGGCGCTCTGCCGGTTGGAGGATGTCCGCGGGCATTGCCTCCGGGCTGTGCGTCCACGCCACTATTGCGGTCTTTGGGATGTCCTATCTGATGGGTTTGCAGGCAGGCTTAACCGAGGTTCTGCGCTGGGTTGCAGCTGCCTATCTAGCCTACCTTGGCTCTCGTCTGTTAATCTCCGGCTTTGGTGCGGGTCGTGGGCAGGCAGGGGAGGAAGAGGCGAATGACGAAGGATGTCGCTCGGCCTATCTTCGTGGTCTTCTTTGTAATCTCCTGAACCCGAAGGTGGCGATCATCTTTGCTGCGGTAGTAACCGAGTTTGTTGACGGCGACCGGCCAGCGTGGTGGGCGCCTTCCCTGTGGCTGATTATCGTGGGTCAAGGGATTGTTCTCTGGGCCCTCTACGTCTGGCTTCTGCAATTCCCACCAGTGAGGTCGGGCTACCAGAAGGCAGCCCCCGGGTTTGATATTGCCTTCGGAACAGGGCTTCTTGCTCTGGGGCTTCTGATCATAATCGACAGGAGTCCGCTATGATCGCCCAATTCCGGTTCATCTGGGATAGACAACGAGTCACGTTGTCTAGCGGAGAACAGGAGTCTTGTGCTTGAGGAAATATCCCTCGCCAAGATAAAAGGAAGACGGATAGTCCGGAAGTGGTCCAGCATCAGGGGGCCGGGGGATGTTGCGACCTATGGTTGCATCCTCTGGCAGTGCTGCTGCAATGATCACGGGGGTGCCCACCTGAACCAGATCATAGAATTTCGGCGCAATGTTCTCGTGCATTCTCAGACATCCATGAGTGCAGGGATAGGGTTTCATCCAGCCTGTGTGGAACCCATAGTGAGTCTTGAATTCACACCAGTAAGGCATTGGCGTTCCGGTGAACTTCCAGCCCACCGGTTTTTTGTTGAGCCATGTCTGAATCACCCGGCTGCCATCTGAGGCGTAGCCATGGCTATTGGCCCTGTGTTTGTGGTCCTTTTTGAAAATGCGGAATTTGCCAAGAGGTGTGGGCTTGCTTGTGGTTCCGACCGCAACTGGCATGACCAGCAGGGCCCGCGTTCCCTCCATGACATAGGCAGCCTGGTTCCGGATGGAGACCTTGACCTCGACACTTGCTGGGTCAGAAGCTCTGTATGCCGGGAGATCAAAGGCGGCGTAACGAGCCGAACCACCGGCTCCTCCCATAGAGGGGGAGCATGACATCGAGCTCCAGCATGCAAACAGCACCGAGAGGATGAGGAGTATTTTCATGAGAGAAGAGGAGTCAGGTCTAAGGGGGTGGGCTTCATGAATCAGTGAGAGGAGAGGCTCGAGGGGTTAAGAACTCCCATGAGTCCACCACACCCTTTCGGAAGGTAACGCTCGCTGAGCGGGAGGGAAGGTAATGAATCGAAGGCGCAAGGCCGAATCCTCCATAGGAGCCACCATGGCGACCGAAGCCAAAGCTCTGGTATCCGTAGAAAGAATGGTGAAGATGGGGCTGCCTGCGAAAATAATCCCAGCGTTCGAAGGGAGTGCCTGAGCGATGGCCGCGAACCTTTTGTGTTGGGGTGCCGAGGGCGAAATACACGGCGGATTGAGGCATTCCTTTCGCGATCCTGCCCTGGCTTGCTAGGGCTCGATGACTTTCAGAAAGCGACTCGTAGAGCGAGGCATTCTGGTTGATTCGCCATTCTGGGGTGACGGCGGTACAACTCAGGAAAATCGTGCAACCGGCCGCGGTGGCCATCAGCAGGAAAATTCTGGAGAACAAGGACATGGGGCAGGATGCGTTCTGAAACAAGTGCAGTAGGTCAGGGCTAGTGTGCAGACATTTCTCAATGCAGGAAAGCATCTTGTCAGGCCCCCATCGGAAATGAAACCATCGTGTTCATGGAAAGCGATACCGCAATCACTCAGGACGAACTCGCTGGCTATCTCAAGGGCTGCCCCAGTTGGTCGCTTGTCGGGTCCGAGATCCGCAGGACCTTCGAATTCAAAACCTTCCCCTGTGCGATTGATTTTGTGCAATCCGTTGCCGGTGTTGCCGAGGAGGAAGGGCATCATCCTGATATCAGTGTTCACTACAACAAGGTCACCCTCGCCCTGACCACTCATTCCAAGGGATGCCTGACCGCTGCCGACTTCGAGGTGGCGCGACGCCTTGATCAACTGGCGCCCTGAGGCCCCGACCCTACCTCGGCAGAAGGATCTCTTCCGTTTCGAGTCCAGTGATTCTCCGGAGGCCCTTCACGAGGTGCCACATGACAAACATGAGGATCACAAGGATGGGCACTCCAATCGCGACGAAGCCCCAGAACGTGAGCTTTCCCACGCCATTATTATACTGGCGGCGTGCTTCCAGCTTATCATTGAAATCGATATCCCCGAGGAAATACTGGGCGAGGAAAAAGTTCGCCAGAGTGCTGACGAGAAAGGATACCGAGAAGAGAATTGTGCACACAAAAAGAAGTTTTCTGTATTCTTCCCCGGAATTTTTCTCCTGAACGACACGCTCAATCTTCCCGATGTCAAAAATCTGCGGGCTGTAGAGAAAGGTTTGCAAAAGGGGTGTCTTGGTCCAGTGAGATCCGAAGATGGCGAGGCCCAGAATCAACGGGATCGATCCTTCCTTGATCCCGAAGAGGGTGGGGGCGTTGGAGCGAACGCTGCCATCCTCCTGCCAGAGGTAAAGCGTTAGTCCTCCGGTCAGCAGAACGGAGGCCAGTCCCACAACGGAGAAGAAGTTCAGCCTGCGGTGCCTGAGGAAAAACCAGATCCCGTAGCAAACCGGCAGAGCGAGCGCGATGATGAGGGATTTAACCGGCCCCAGATGCCATGGACGCGGCTCCTTGGCCTCCACCCCCTCCGCTGCCAGTTTCTCAAGAATCGCAGGATCATCGCTCATCATCGTGAGTGCCACAATGGGCACCAGCACATTGACGAGGATGTTCGTCAGAGGGTTTTCCTGAGGGGGCTTGAGATTGGCATCAGACATGAAAATCGGGCTGACAAGGGATGCTCGGACTACAGCCCCGGAGCGGACTGCGCCGGCCCCAAGGTCAGGACTGGTAGATGCTCTTGCCTGTGGAGAGGAGATCGTCGCAGGCGCGCTTCAACCGGTCACAGAGGCTTTGCTCGGCTTTTTTGAGATAGGAACGGGGATCGTAGACCTTCTTGTTGCCAACCTCCTCTTCAATCTTGAGGACNCCCTCAATATTTTCGCANATATGAGTCACCACGGGGCGGGTGAAGGCATACTGAGTGTCGGTATCAATGTTCATCTTGATTACCCCGTAATCAAGGGTTTCGCGAAGCTCTTCAATCGTTGATCCGCTGCCACCGTGGAAGACGAGGTCCATCTCAGCACCATCACCATGCTTGTCCATGACGGCCTTCTGCCCGTCTCGAAGAATGGTGGGCTTCAGTTTCACGGAACCGGGTTTGTAGGATCCGTGGACGTTGCCGAAGGTTGCAGCGAACATGAAGCGGCCGAGAGGGTTCAGGGTCTCATACACCGTCATCATGTCTTCCGGCGTGGTATAAAGTTTTTCTGCAGGAAGGCCGGAAGTATCATGGCCGTCCTCCTCACCTCCAACGACGCCGGCTTCGACCTCGAGAATAATGTCAAGTTCCACGCACTCCTTCATGATTTCAACAGAGAGGGCCATATTCTCATCAAGGGGGAGTTCTGAGGCATCGAGCATGTGGGACTGAAAGAGAGGGCCCTGGCCGTTTTCCTTTCGGCGCTTTGATTCCTCCAGGAGGGGCCTGAGAAAGCTGTCAACCTTNCCGGGATGGCAATGNTCGGTGTGGAGNGCNATCAGGACNTCNTANTTTTCCGCCAGGCGGTGGACTGCCTCGGCAAGGACAATTGACCCGAATGCGGCATCATTCACGGCGAGGCCCGAGGCAAATTGGCCGCCTCCAGAGGAAAGCTGGATAATTCCGTCGGAATTTGCCTCCGCGAAGGCCTTTAAGGCTCCGTTTGCGGTGGTCAGGGAGGTGATATTGATTGCNGGGTAGGCGTAGCCGCCCTNTTGGGCAGAATCCAGCATCTGTTGGTATTGCTCGGGAGTCGCAATGGGCATGACACCTGCCCNTTACCGGGGGTGAGCGCATGATGCAAGGCCGGAGAGTCCTGATTAGGCCTGATATTTTAGGCTTGAGCGCGAGAACTCCCCGGCGTATCCCCTGCGCTCCGGCTTTCAGGGTAGGTACCGAAGCGGTCAAACGGGGCAGACTGTAAATCTGCTGGCTCACGCCTTCAAAGGTTCGAATCCTTTCCTGCCCACCATTTCTCTCTGTAAATACATCCCTTCCTGTTTTCAGGGGCCAGGGCCGGAGTAGCTGCCGAGGGCGTAGCCTACAAAGCCGAGCCAGAGGATACACGCTGTCAGGCTCAGAGACGCCAGCCATTGCCAGAGCCCAAACTTTGATGCGCGGGTTGCAACAAGAAACACGCTACAGGAGATGAGACAAAGTGCGGTAGCAATCAGCTGGGTCAGGTGAAAGGGAATCTGCGTCCAGCCGAAGTGCTCTGCAACCAGAATGGCAGGAATACAGAGAAGAATGCAAGGCGCCGTGATAAGAATCATGCAGCGGGACAATGCAGTTACAGGTCGTCTCATGGAGGATGGCATTGCAGATGAACGGCCGGAGCCGAAGGGTATGAACGGGGTCTCGGATTCGGGAGAAGATACAGAATTCCGGAGCAGGTTCGGCAGATCAATACTGCGTCAGGATGGGGGGATATTACCAGCTGGATTTCCCGATGCCGCACGCTAATCTCACCAGAGAATGACAATTAAGGAGAGGGCAATTGAGGTCATGCCGGGTGTCCCATCATGCTTTCCCCAGCCTCCTTCGAACGGTCTGCCCGGAGCGAAACATTCTCTTGCTGACGGCAGCCTTGCAGGGACTCTCGTTCTGTGTCTGCTGGCTCTCCTTGCCAGCAGTGTGCGAGGAGAACCAGAAATTCCGCACAGGTCTGCCTACTACAAGGATGGAGAGATTCATGTGAACGTGCTGGGAAGTGAGGAAGGTCAACCGGTGACGAGTGGGTATTGGGACTTCAAGCCCTCATGGTCGCAGACCGGCGACCTTCTCGTCTTCTTCCGCCGTTTGAAAAATGATCCAGATGTAGTCAAGTGGAAGACCGCGATCTGCACGGTCAAGGTGGATGGTAGTGGGTTCCATCAGCTGACCGATGGGACCCATACCGATTTCAACCAGACGTGGACCCGGGACGGCACCAATACCCCGATCTGGAATCGCCGTAACCCGCGCAC
>PBNG01000026.1 GCA_002723015.1 Roseibacillus sp.
TCAAAGAAAAATGGAATAGAGTACCTCGTTGAGCTGCCCCGGGGGCAGCGGACTCGATGCGGCGTGGCCATGAAGTAATGAGCGGTCCAGACTTCGAGCCTTGTTCTACCTCGAGAGTGCTCGAATCTCCCCGGAGGAGCAGATGTCATTTGACGATGGAGAACTACCGGAAAGATGGGTTCGATGGTGGAAGTCCCGCGCCAGAAGGTTTGAGGCGTTCGAAGGGGCTGCCCTTGTTGACCTTCTTCCGGGGTTTCTGGGCAAAAGACGTGTGCGTCCATTGGACGTTTCTGTTCTTGCGGAGCTCATGGACAGCTCCGTGTGGTCCATACCCGCGGGAGTGATTTTGGCGTGGGGAGTTCCCGAAAGATCAATGAATAAGAATCATCTACGCGTAATCCCATGTTCGGGCGCTCTTGGCGTTTGCATGGATGGGTGTGCCGCGCTTCTCCTCAGTGAGGGAGAAATCGGTGTCGACTGGCATTTTGACTTCTAGGAAACCAATTCGATGGAGTTATGGGGAAGGCAGACTTCGAACAGTGTGTTCGGGGTCATTTTTTGATGCAGCAGCAGCCCAGTTGTTGTGAGATAAGAGCTTATGATTACAGAGCGTTGTCTTGTTCTGAGTGCCATTCTGGTAGCGATGGTCTCCGGTTGTGCTCAACCTCCCGGGCGCGGACCTTCCGGTCCAGAGCCGCTTGCTCTCCCCGTGACGCCCATGGATGGCCCTCTTCTTCGGGCCAAGCCCAGTTACGAGAATGCGCAGCAGCTTGCTGATTCGGTCAAGGTTGGCATGCCTCAACGGGTGGTAGAGGCGATGTTCGGTCCACCCGACAAGGCGGGATACAAGGTCTACGGCCGGGCCGCCGGTTCTCCCTGGAGAGCCCTCGTGTGGGAGTGGGTTTTCCAGGATGCCACCCCCCCGAGTGCCCTTTCCATTGTTTTCCAGGAAGATGAGTCAGGTAGTTGGCGCGTCAATCACGGGGACTGGCCAGAGTAGCGTCCTATTGCTGGGGAACCGGTGCTTCTAGGACGGTCGCGCCGTTTTCTTCATTCATAACGAGGATGCTGAACTTAAGGACATCTCCAATGTCACTCGTGCTCACGCTGGCGTAGTCGAACTTTCCCCGGAGATCAGTGTATCCGTCCTTGTAGAACTGCGGACCGGACTCGGTCAGAGCGTAGATCTTGATGTATGTTGTGGGCAAGGGGCGGTTATCGGCACTGTGACGCACTGTGAGAATGCCGTAGCGTTCACTGACCACGGTATTCAGCTCGTTGGAATAAACGGCCAGCGAGCGTTTCTTGCCCCCTCCAATCACCTCGACGAGAACGTTTCGGGACTGGTAATCATGAGGAAGTTCAAACGAGTGGGAGCGTTTGCTGTCGGCCAGCTGGATGCGTTCGGACTTGTTAGGCTGGATCAAGGAAAAGCTGCCACGGTCACTGGATACGAATGGGTTTGTGCTGAAGAGAAACTCGAGGTCCATTTCGTAGTAGTTAACCTGCACGTTCGTTATCTGCTGGTAGTCGATGTTGACCGTGGACCCATCGAGGCTAAGCCTGAGGGAGGGTTCGGCGGCAGCAAGCTTGGCCTGCTGCTGGTCCCTGTCTTCATCACTGGCGACGCTGGGTCCCTTGCCCTCGATCTCGTCGGCCTGCGCGATGACATTGACGAAGCGCTCACGCCAGCGGTCTACAGGGTGCCCGGTATATTTCGTGGCGATTTCCCGGGCCTCATCCGGTTTCGAGCGGTAAAAAGCGCTGTAGGCGCGGAAGTAGTCATACTGAATACGGGTAGAGAGATCTTCGGCATCAACGGCATCCAGTCTCGTCATGGCTTCTTCGGCGCGGTCCTGCAGGAAAAGGTAGTAGGCAATACTCAGCTGGTCGGAAGAATCGAGCTCAGGTTTTTGGCTCAGGATACGCAGGAAGTTCTGGTAGTGGCCCCGGATGCGTCCATTAAGGATCTTACGGGTTCCCCCCACGGCGTGGCTACGATTGTTGACAAGGGGCTTGTATTCGAGGTGCTCATAGGCGTGGCGTGCGACAGGGTCAATCGTGACAAGATTGCTGGAGAGATAGTCACCGCAGTTATCAAGATATCGACCATCTACGAGGAGAAACTGACGAGCGATGGGAAGATGATTGTGGAAGAGCCCGAAGCTGTAGAGTTCGCGATGGTATCTGCCGCGGCTTTGCAGGATATCAAGGGCTTTGCCGAAAAAGTCCCTGCTTTCCCGGCATCTCCAGGCGATCTTGAGTAGATCGATTTTGTGAAGGTTCATTCTTGAGAGGTAGGCGAGCACCTGTTCGCCCGTTCCCCACTGGCTGAGGTGCGCCCAGGAGCTCTCATCTGCCTTGGAAGGCTCGTTCACGACCTTGAAGGTGGATTGCCCCGCGTGGGCAATGACCGCACCTCCCTTTGAGACATGTGCGGGGTAGCATTTGAAGTCGCCGGTAGCTGGGAAGTAGAAGAAGAACTCAAGGCGCTGGGTGGTATAGGGATCAAGGGAAATCTTGCGTGTCGTCGTGGCGCGATGTCCGAGAAGGGGCATGGCTCCCCCCGGAATCTGCAGAAGTACGTCGAGTTTCTGCATGGTGCTGGTGGGATTGGTTACCACCACCTGGCAGCCGTAGGTCACACTAGTGATAAACTCATCGGTGACAAACTTGTCGACCCGCTCACCATTCTCGATCTGGTGACGGTCTCCGTTACGGAAGTAGCTCTGACTGACGAGGAGCGGGGTGTGGTTTTCTGCTATTTGTGCTTCCTTGATTTCACGGTGGAAAGCAATGGCGTTGTCGGCAGCGGTAAAGACAAGCCTGCGGCCATCGATTTCCGTACTGCTCTCCGGCGAATCGAAGGGGAGGTCAAGAATGGCCAGAGCGAGAAGTGTCTCGTGAATGTTGCGGGTGGCTTCGCCCAGGTGTGGCGAACCGAATGTGTCCTCCTTCTTGTGCCGGGCATAGTCGAGCCAGAACCTGCTCTCGGCAATGAGATCACGATTGTGGGAGCTAATAGGCAGGCGGTAGTAGTTTGTCTCCGTCCATTCCTTGGTGCTTTCCAGTGCCCGGTAGAGTGCATCGGCACCGGCAAGCTCGAGGCCGGAGGAAGCATAAGGGTCACGAGCTCCTTCTTTCGCGCGTGGATTCAACTCGTGGTCAAGTTTGAGTTTTTCGCGGGCTCGCGTGGCCTTAGCTTGAAGCTTGTCTTGCTGTTCCCCGAGTTGCTCCATTTCCTCGAAAGCCACGTCCGAATCGCTCAAGAGAACGCTTTTCTCCAAGGTGCGACGGCCGGAGCGGGTGCCAAAGCCGGTTCCGAAATCATCCTGATCGCCGAAGGGAGGTTTTGCTGGCACAGAGATCGTATCAGCAAGGTCCCGAGCCGAGTTGAGGGCGCTGAACGTCATTCCGCTGGTTGCGAGTGCTCCATTGAAGAGCCGGCTTGAGCGGGTGAGGTCGGGCGGCCGGAGAGAGAGTCGGTCACGTAAATCCCGCTCCGTAGTCTCGAGGCGCTCCTCGGCGCGCTGGGCGAGGAGAATACGCTCAAGGGAGTTGAGCCGTTCGTATTCGAACGGCTCGAGGTAGGTAGTGACCTCGGACCCGAGGAGGAACTTGTCGAGGAAGGTCTGGTCCCTTTTATTGGCGAGATAGGGTGCGATCACCTGCGCGAAGAAACGGGGATCCTTTTTCCAGAGAAAGAAGTTCAGTTCATGGCAGGCGAACCGCGAGTATCTAGCTTGTTTTTCCTCTGCCTTGAGATGGGGCCACTTAAGGATAAACTCAAACTCGCGAAGGTTTGCATCCTCCCTTAAGGCCAGCAGGTAGCGGTAAGCGCTGGAGAGATCCTCAAAAACCTCAAGGCGTGCGGTAGGGAGGTCCTTGATCTCAAGGCGTTCCCCTTTTTTGAGAAGTGTTACTGAATCCTGCTCGGTGAAGTGGCGATCCGGGTTGAGAGGTTGGCGCAGGCGGAGGTCCTTTATTTCAGTTCCGCGCTCGGGCAGCGAGAGCTCGGCGTAGCTTGCGCCGTGATGGTCGAGGACGAGGACATGCAGGTGCTGGCGGTCCCCGAAGGTATCGAGATCAATCGAGAGGTGGCCTTGTTCATCCGGTTGCAGGTTGAGGAGACTCACTGGCCCGTGGAGGAGGAAATCTACCGTGCTGCCGGAATTGAGGACCTTTCCCGCTCCCCCGCCCTGAGAAGGGGGTTTTACTCGTTCGCCCTTGGCGGCTTGGCCGGTCAGGGCGCGTGCGTAATCGTCCCCGGCAGCAAGGACCTCGCCCTCGGTCCCGGTATCGCGCACAGCCCAGGGATTGAGCAGGATCTCAGGGCGCTCAAGCATGTTACCCGGAAGTTTCTGGGCGTAGCGCCGCTCAAGGATGTAGCGAAATTCGTCCCCGATCTTTCGGCCGCTGACGTAGAGGTTTGGCAGGTTGGCAGAGGTGCCACTGAAAAGCCCGGTGCGGGGTGCATGGCCGAGGAAACNAAAGAGGTCAAANTCCGGAAGGAAGCGGGTGGCAATGACGTGCAGGCGCGTGGTCTCGCCCGTATTTGCCACGTTTATTTCGAGGGACTTTCCATCAAGGGAAAGCTTCGTGAGATGGGAAGGGTTCCGTTCCCTGAGTTCCAGCGTCCGGGCGTCGCTGAAGACGTGGCCGTTGGAGACCGTTCCTCTTGCGATCCTCAGGGTGATCGAGTGGTTGCTCTTTTTTAGGAGGAGCCGGTAGTCCCCGGGCTCAAGATTGTCGGCGACCAGAAACCCATTTTTGAGAGATAGGGTTCGGAAAGCATCTGAGGTGATTCCAGCAGATGAAAAGGCATGGAGTGCCAGATCTTTCCGAGTCAGAGTTCCGCTGTAGGGGATCTGGATCTTTTCTCCTGCAACGGCATGGATCAAACCGGGATTGGTCCGGCGGTGCTTGGGGAGCTGCCAGAGACGTTGGTGATTGTCTGCGGTCTGAACCTTGATACTCGCGATGCCGTCGAGGGCGCCGAGCTCAACTCCACCTGACTTGTCTGTCTTCAGGGCGAAAGTCCGGGTGTTCTTGAAATTGGGACGCTGGAGTGTGACGTTGAGGAGTTGCCCCAAAGCGGGTTCTCCGCTTCTTCCAAGGAGCTGAACCTTATACCTGCCGTTTATCCTGCTGAGGAAGAGGTCCTTGATTCGCTCGCTACGGAGTTGTCCATTGATTGTAAAAGTCTGGTTGGTGGAGAGCTCGAGTTCCTGCTGTCCCTGGCTAGCCACCTTGACTGAGGCGACTAATCTAACGTCAAGACTGGAGAGGCGGTTCGGGACCCGGATTTCGTGAGTAGCTTCCCGATCGGAGGAGACGTTGAANTCGTTTACCGTGGTGGTGGTGGAAATTCCTTCAAGGTCGGTCGAGATGAGGACAAGGCGAACATGATCCAGATGTGTGAGCGAGATAGGTTGTCCTGCAACGGTCAGGGTGGGACGGATCATTATGGTGGCGCNGGCTCCCGGTCGCAGGGCTTCCCGGTCGATCCGGATACCAGCATGGAGCTGGTAGGCTTCTGAGGAGTGCTGAAACTGAGAGAGGCTGGCGAATCCGTCTGGAGTCGCTATCACGGTGGTGCGTCTCCCGGGATCGTTGGAGAAGGGAATGAGAGTGCGACCCTNGTCGTCACATTGATAGAGGCGGNCCCCAAGCCAGATGCTGGCGCCATCGGCAGGTTTGTGCATCTCATCCAGGACGGTGAGAACTTCTCCCTCCCGGATGGTGGTGGATAAGACATCGAGCTGCCCCTTGCGAATGACTGCCCGGCTGCTCTTGCTTCCTCCGATGAATTCGACGATCCATACCCCTCTCCGGTCCTCAATCTCGGGAAAATCGAAATCTCGGGCGACACGACGCTGGGGGGAATCGTCATAGTCGAAGGTACGCTCGTGGTTGGTTACCAGTCCATCCAGTGAAAGGTCGGTGCTGATCTCGGATTTATGCGTGAGGTAGTAATTGAGGGTGTTCACCTCGAAGACCTTGACGATCAGGGTCTGNACGTTTTTCAGGTTAACTCGCAGCCTGACCTTGTCGCTGATGGCAAAGCGCTCAGGATTCCNGGGGTCAAACTCGACGTCGACCCTGTCCTTCAGGGCCTGAAACTGGCTGGGGCTCAGGAGTGACGCCCAGCGCTCGGGGTCCCCGACGCCATTGACGATNTTGGTCTCGGCGAAGACGGCCTTGAGCCAGCTCTCCTGGAAGTAGGGAGCGTAGGCCTTGTAGTCTGCGGCTTCCCTCAGGAAATGGAGGAGATAGTTCCGGACGACCGGTTCGTCAGTGCCGATGGAGGGCAGTCCAGTTACCTTCTGGAAGTTTTTGCCAAGATCAACGGGATGATCCCAGAGCTTACGCTCCTCTCGGGCCCAGCCAGGATTTACATAGAATGCCCGGCGGGGAAACTTCACGTAGGTCATGAAGCGGTCGGCATCATGAACTCCCTGTGAGTAATCAAAAACCAGACGCTGGTAGAGAATATGTGCCTTGAGGGAATTGAAGGAGGGCCCGAGGTTTGACACAAACTTCCAGGCGCGTTCCAGATAGGATCTCCGGGTCCCCGGATCGATGGTTGGATTGACATCGGCGCCGGGACGAAGCTTGGAGAGATAGGAATGAACGTAGTTTTCGTTGCGGATGAGTTCTTTTCTTGCCGCGCGCAATTCATCGAGTTGAGAGATCGTAAGTGCGCGATGAACATTGAATTCACCGAAGCCGCGACTTTCCGGGCTTTTGAGGTCCTCCAGAATGATCGTAATCAATCCTGGGAGGTCGGGGTCGTCAGCNCGGCTCAGGAGATCACGCCTCTGATTACCAGTGAGGGCATGCCCACTGCTGAGGAGGGTGAAAAATTCACCNCGGGTGAGATTCTGTAGATTACTGGTGCCCCGTAATGCATGAGCAAGAAATGCATCCCATGAGATTTCCTCCTGCTCGAGAATCGAAGGAAACTCCCGAGACCTCGCCCTGCCCTCCTGCTGCTGGTTGAACTGGAGCTTCAGGGTGCGCTTGATATGCTCCAAAGATCGTTCTGGAAAGCGGGAGTAATCGATAAGGGCTTTCCGGTTGAGNATGAGCTTGCGGAGGCTGGAGCCCGGAAAACGCTTGTCCCACCTCGTCAGAGTATCCGCAAGTTTCCGTTCCTGTCTGGTGTTCTGGTAGTGGAGAGCGTGGAAGTAGTAGTAGTCCTCGGTTCCCGGAATCAGTTTCTTCAGGGCAAGTTCACGATCGCTAGCGAGCGCGAAATCCTCGATAAAGCCAATCTTCTGCTGGGCAGAGATGGTTGGCGCAAGGATGGTGGAAACAGCTGAAATAAGGACCGCGGGGAGCGTGAGGCGGGATAATNTTTTCATGGGAACTACCGGGGTATTCTGACGGGGTGCACTTGATGCCGTTCGCGGTCAAGATTGATGACCTCCAAGGAAAGAACACACTCGCGGGATCTTCCTTAGAATTTTAATCAGTGACCGTGCGATCAATGACCCGACTGGGGGAAGCCCATTCGCAGGACTGAGCGGATGAGAGGNAGGGGAATCCTTCGTGTTAAGCGCTCAGGACTCGGGATAATAGAAGTGGCTCAGGGCCCCGGTTTTGTTCAAGAGAGGACGCCAGCAGTGGCTTAGCAGGATGGATAATACGGTTGGAACAACGATGCCAANTGTGGGGAGGAAGGCCCCACCGATCCATTCGAGCGATCCGGTCTCTGCCAGACCGAGACCAAGAACGAGGCCAGGTATGGCCAGTAGAAGCAGGCCCGGGAGGTTGATCAGGAACCATGGAGCGGCGGCCATCCACCAGAGGGGCGAGTCACTGGGTCCCAGAGACATGACGGTTATGGCGGTCATCACCCGGCACGAATTGATGTTCAGG
Organism: Roseibacillus sp.; assembly: GCA_002723015.1. Next base: position 7,885 of record PBNG01000026.1, read on the forward strand.
AGAATTTTGGAAGGTGATGGCATATACGGGGTGAGACTCCCCCCAGGCTGCCATTATTCACTCCGATTTCGCCAGTTTGATCAGGAAGGCATGCTCCAGAGCCGTGTCACGGAAGCGGTCAAAGCGCCCTGAGGCCCCACCGTGTCCTGCCGTCATGTCAGTCTTGAGGAGAATGGGGTTTTTTCCAGTCGAGCGATGGCGGAGGCGAGCAACCCATTTGGCTGGTTCCCAGTACTGAACTTGAGAGTCGTGGAGTCCGGCAAGGATCAGGAGGGCGGGGTAGCTCACTTCCGCGACGTTGTCATAAGGTGAATAGGAGAGCATGTAGTGGTATGCTTCCAGTTCAGATGGATTTCCCCATTCATCGTATTCAAAGGTGGTGAGAGGAATCGTATCGTCGAGCATGGTGGTAACGACATCTACGAAGGGAACATCGGCGATGAGACCCTGGAACAGGTTGGGACGCATGTTGGCAACGGCTCCAATCAATAGTCCTCCAGCGCTGCCACCACCTGCAAAAAGTCGAGCGGGACTCGCGTAACCCTCTTTGACGAGATGCTCCGCGCAGTCAATGAAGTCTGTAAAGGTATTCTTCTTCTTCATGAGCTTTCCCTCCTCATACCATCCCCGGCCGTGTTCCTGTCCGCCGCGAACATGAGCGATCGCGTAGACGAAACCACGATCGATCAAGCTCAGCATGCTGCTGCTGAACCCGGCCGACATGCTCGATCCATAAGAGCCGTAACCGTAGAGATAGAGAGGAGCAGTGCCATCCCGCTTCAGGTTCTTGCGAGATACCAGCGAGATGGGGATTTTCGTCCCGTCACGGGCGGTAGCATCCAGTCGCTCGGTCCGGTAGTTATTGNTTTTGAATCCTCCCAGGACCTTCTGCTTCTTAAGGAGGGTCTTCTCCCGGGTTCTCATATTGTAGTCAAAGACGCTGTCAGGAATTCGCATCGATTCGAAACTGAAGCGGAGCATTTCCGTATTCATNTCAGCATTTACCCCGAGTGAGGCGGAGTAGGCNGGTTCCTCGAAATCGACTTCATGCCATATGCCTTCCGGGTTCCGGATGCGGATCCTGTTCAGGGCATTGCGGCGTTCGGTCACGACGAGGTAGTCCCGGAAAACCTCGATGCTGCTCAGGTAGACGTCGTCCCGTGTGGGGATGACTTCGCGCCAGTTATCCTCGGAGGTATTTTGCACTGCAGTAGTCATCAGCCTGAAATTGGGAGCTTCTTTATTAGTCCGAATCAGAAATTGATCTCCTGCGTGGTCGATACTGTATTCCAGATTCCGACGCCGGGGACTGAAGATGCGAGGCTTCTCTAAGGGCTTGTCCGCCTCAATGAGCAGGAATTCATCGGAGAGTGTCTGGCTGGAACCGATCACCACAAATCGGCCGGACTTGCTCTTATAGACGTAGCAGCGGAAGGTTTCATCTTTCTCCTCAAAAATCAGGACATCCTCCTCCGCGGGAGATCCGAGGGTGTGTCGGTAGACCTGGTAGGAGCGAAGGGTTTCGGGATCCTGNCGGGTATAGAAGACCGTCTTGTTGTCATTGGCCCACGCGTGATTCCCAGTCACCTTTTCCAGTTTGTCCGGAAGGATCTCTCCGGTTCTGAGATTCTTGAATTGAAGGTCGTAGATCCGGCGACCCCGGGTGTCGGTTGAGAAGGCAATGATCTCCTCGTTCTGGCTCAGCTCTCCGGTGCGATGACGGTAGAAATCGTGTCCCTTTGCCATGGAAGGAATATCGAACATAATTTCCTCCTTGTTTGTCCCCACCCGTCGCCGACACGAGAGTGGGTAGGAGTCACCTTTGCGGTAGCGGCGATAATACTCATAATTTTTTTCACGGTAGGGAACAGTTGAATCGTCCTGCACAATTCGTCCGACGATTTCATCAAAGAGCTGNTTCTGCAGGTCCTCAGTGCCTCNGAGCATCTTTTTGGTGTAGGCATTCTCCTCCCGGAGGTAGGTAAGAACGGCAGGATTATCACGTTCTCTCAGCCAGTAATACGGGTCGTCGCGGGAGTGACCGTGCGGAGCCACGATCTGGTGAGGAATGCGCTTGGCCTGGGGAGCAGCAGGTTCAGCCATGAGATCGAAAGAATAAAAGGAGCCGAGGATCAGGAGAAATCGACCTGCANAGTTCATGGCCAGACTCTACTCCCTTGGTCAAGTGGGAGATCGGAGACTTGTTCCCGGCGGGTAAGGTCGCTAAGGGGAGGGCAGCAATCTTGTCTTGAATCAATGCCCAACCCCTGGACTGGAAAAGGAAATCCCTACACGCGGGAAGAAGTAATTGAGCGTCTTCAGGATACCCTGGGGCGGGGAGAGCCGGTTATTGCAGCCGGGGCTGGGACGGGGATCAGCGCCAAGTTTATTGAGAAGGGTGGGGCTGATCTCATCATTATTTATAATTCTGGTCGGTTCCGCATGGCGGGCCATGGCTCTACCGCAGGTCTCATGGCCTATGGGGATGCCAATGCAGTGGCGATGGAAATTGGGGAGTTTGAAGTTCTTCCCGTGGTAGACGAGGTCCCGGTCATCTGTGGAGTACACGGAAGCGATCCCCGGCGCCGGATGTGGCACTTTCTCGGNCAAGTAAAAGACATGGGTTTCAGTGGGGTGAACAATTTCCCGACNCATTCCATCGTGGACGGCAAGTTCCGCCAGATTCTAGAAGAGACTGGGATGAGCGTTCAGAAGGAGGTCGACATGGTCGGACTGGCGCGACGCATGGACCTTTTCTCCATTGTGTATGTAGGTTCCCCGGAAGAGGCCCGGGACATGGCAGAGGTGGGAGCTGATGCCATCATCGCACACGTGGGAACTACCATTGGCGGCTCAATCGGAGTGGTGGATGCAACCATGACACTGGAGGAGGCGGCGGCCCGTACTCAGGAGATTATTGATGCCGGAAAGTCGGTTCGGGACGATGTGATCTATCTNAGTCACGGGGGTCCCATNTCGACGCCCGAGGATGCAGCCTACATCAACGAGCATAGCGATGCGGTAGGCTTTGTGGGGGCCTCCAGTCTTGAGCGGATGGCGGTAGAGGATTCGCTTACCAGCCTNACCCGCGAGTTCAAATCCATCCCGGTCNGGAGGAGATAACGATGAGCACCATCGCCGTCTTGGGGACTCTGGACTCCAAAGGGACAGAGCACGCCTTTCTTGCGAAGCAGATCCAGCTGCGAGGGCACGAGGTTCTCCTTATTGATGTGGGTACTGGTGGGGAGCCGCAAGTCCAGCCGGGGGTGAACCGGTATGAGGTNGCGGAGTCTGCGGGAGTTGATCTGCAGCCAATCCTGGATCGGAGAGACCGGGGAGAGTGTGTCGCTGCCATGGTAGCTTCAGCTCCGAAGCTCCTCGCCCAACTTGTGGAAGAGCAAAGAATCGATGGGGTGATCTCACTCGGGGGAGGAGGTGGGACGGCGATTGCCACCGCAGCGATGAGGGTTCTCGCGATCGGGTTCCCCAAAGTCATGGTCTCTACTCTGGCGAGTGGGAACACTGNTCATTATGTGGGAACTCGGGATATCGTCATGATTCCCAGCATTGTAGACGTGTCGGGTCTGAATTCGGTTTCACGGACCATCTTTTCGCGGGCGGCGGGTGCAATCACGGGAATGGTCGACAGCAAAGTCGATCTCAATGATGCCCGTCCGATCATTGCGGCCAGCATGTTCGGAAACACGACTAACCTCGTCTCGATGGCGCGAGAGCAGCTGGAAGCGGCGGGGTATGAAGTGCTGGTTTTTCATGCGACCGGGACAGGCGGCAGGACAATGGAAGCGCTGATCGAGAGTGGTATGGTGGCCGGGGTGCTGGACGTGACCACCACCGAGTGGGCTGACGAACTCGTCGGGGGGNTTCTGGCGGCTGGTCCAGACCGTCTTGATGCCATGACCAGAGCGATGGTGCCTGCGGTTATCGCGCCCGGGTGTCTCGACATGGTGAATTTTGGAGAGCGGGAAACGGTGCCGGAGAAATTCGAAAGTCGCGCCATTTACCAGCACAACCCGCAGGTCACCCTCGTGCGCACCAGCGGGGAAGAGTGCGATGAGCTCGGCCGAATTCTGGCACGAAAAGCTAACGCGAACGGAGCGCCAACTGCCATTCTGATCCCAACGAGGGGGATCAGTGCGATCAGCGCTCCGGGCGAGGTGTTTCATGATTCTGGCGCCGACGGCCGGCTATTCAAGGCGATCAGTGAAGAGGCCGAGGTGGAGGTGCAGGAGCTGAAGACTGAGATCAATAGTGAGGAATTCGCCAACGCCTGTGTGAGCAAACTGCTGGAGCTGATCGAAGAGTATGGCTCACACTCTTCAGCCTAGGAAGGGGCTCGTTCTGGACAGGCATTCCGATCTATCACAAACTACTGGCAGAATGAAACTGTTACCCATTTTTGCAGGGGCCATAGCCGGTATCCTCCCGGTCGCCTCTGCAGATAACAATGAGAAACGCAAGGCGGAGCTTCTCTTTGACGGAAAGACCCTGAAGGGATGGAACGTGAACAAGGGCGAGGAAAAGTGGTGGAAAGTCGCTGATGGGACNATCGAGGGTGGCTCGCTTACGGAGCATGTCCCCCACAACACCTTTTGTGTGTTCGAGAGATCCTATAAGGATTTCGAGTTGAATTTGAAGTTCAAGATCACGCCGGTAAAGGGCGGGATTAATTCCGGTATACAGATCCGGAGCCAACGGATCCCCAATCACCACGAGATGATCGGCTATCAAGCGGATGCGGCGAAGCACTATTGGGGAAAAATCTATGATGAATCACGGCGCCGGAAGGTTATTTCCAGAGTTCTGGACCCGAAGGCCCTCGCCAATGCGGTGAAGGCGGATGGCTGGAACCATTACCGCATTCTCTGTGAGGGTCCGCGCATTCGCATGTGGCTCAACGAGGTCGCCTGTGCTGATTATACGGAAAAGGATCNCAAGATTCCTCTTGAAGGGTATATCGGTCTCCAGGTGCATGGTGGAGGGACTCTCACGGTGCGCTTCAAGGACATCATGGTGANGGATTTATCTCCCTCNAAGGCGGAGTAGAGTCGCTAAACGCGATCGGGCGGGAAGGAGGACAAATACACGTTTCATGACATGAAGACGCTATGGATCGGACTCATTTTAGGTCTCCTCAGCGCTACAGGTCCTCTTCGTGGAAAGCCGAACGTCGTGGTGATCTTCATCGANGANATGGGTTACGGTGACATCGGTCCTTTTGGATCTCAGCTTAATNAAACNCCTCATCTCGATCGCATGGCGAGGGAAGGGCGCAGGTTGACGTCATTTTANTCGGCGGCACCGGTGTGCACCTCCTCGCGGGCCGCGCTGATGACAGGNTGTTATCCCCGGCGGGTGGGATTGGCTCGGGGCTCTGGTCATATCGTCCTCTTCCCGGGCGATCCGCATGGGCTTAATCCGGAGGAACACACCATGGCCGAGATGTTCAAGTCCGCTGGTTATGTCACCGGCTGCTTCGGCAAGTGGCACTTGGGAGACCAGCCGGCTTTTCTGCCAACNGCACAGGGATTTGATACCTATTTCGGCATTCCNTACTCCAATGACATGTGGCCTGCCTTGCGGCGGTTTCAGTGCCCGGATCTTCCGATTCTNCGGGATCTCAAGGTCATTGATCTGGTTAAGACAATGGATGATCAGGCCCAACTCTGCCAACGGTTCACGGACGAGGCCATTAAGTTTATCANGCGTAGCCGGAAGAGGCCATTTTTTGTCTATCTGCCGCACGCATTCGTACACCACCCGAGGCTGGCTCGGCCCCGGTTCATGGCAAAGGCTGCGGATACCACGAAAGCCCAGATTGAGGAGGTGGACTGGAGCGTGGGTGAGATTCTCCAATGTCTCCGTGAGGAGAACCTGGCTGAGAATACACTGGTATTGTTTACCTCGGATAACGGGGGAGCCAGAGGATGTGTCAATGCCCCCCTCCGGGGGGGGAAGGGTTCCGTATGGGAAGGAGGGATGCGTGAGCCTGCGGNGGTATGGTGGCCGGGGACGATTCCTGCAGGCACGAGCAGCGATGACGTCATGACAACCATGGACCTCCTTCCAACCTTTGCAAAATTTGCGGAAGCGCNGGCGAGGAAAGATGCTCTTCCCATNGACGGGAAGGATGTTACCACACTTCTTCTCGGCATTAAGGGAGCAACAAGTCCGCATGATTACTTTTTTTATCATCAGGCGGACAAGTTGCGGGCNGTACGAGCTGGGAAGTGGAAATGCTTNCGTGAGGGGCAACTATATGATCTTTCAGCTGATATCGGGGAGAAGCAAAACGTTGCGCCTGAGCATCCCGGGGTTGTGAGGCGTCTTCAGGACGCGATGGATGGTTTTGATGCAGAAATGAAGACTATGCTCCGCCCGGTGGGCTTCGTTGAGAATTCACGGACCCTGGTGCCGCGTGCNGGCGTGGACGGCGAGGAAGCTTACCGGCCTGCCCTTTCCCTGAAACGCAGGTAGGAAATGATCGTCGGTNGAAGGTTTTTCGAGGGGCTTGTCCGATTTGTAAAATACCTGATCCTAGCGGTTCAGGAACANGTAGCGATGATAGAGATAGAGCTCACGAAGGGTAAAGCGGGTACGAGACTTCAAGGACTGGAAACGGGAAGTCGTGGTGCCGGAAGGTGATGCNTTGATGCCCTGCCTTCGTGCGATCAGGACACCGCGCTTGAGATGCCATGGATCGCTGACGACCAGTGCGCTCCTGAAATCCTGCCCGGCCAGGATCTTCCTCGCCTCCTCTAGGTTCTGGATGGTTGTAGTGGAGTTGCCTTCCATGAAGAGAGCCTCCTCCGGGACGTTGCGCTCGAGGCAGTATTCACGGGCGACTTCGCCCTCCGAGTAGGTAGCTCCGGCCCCTTTGCCTCCTGTCAGGACGAGCGCCTCAACGCGGCCCTCGAGGTAGAGTTTGATCGCGTGATTGAGTCGTTCCCTGAAGACAGGGGAGGGCTTGTCATGCCAGGCTGCTCCTCCAAGGACGATGGCGCAATCTGCCCGTAGCCCTTCATCGTGGAATCCATAGCGGCTGATGGCAATAAACTGCCAGACGAGATAAGCGGAAAGGAGGCCCGAAAGACCGATTATAAGGCGCCGCAGACGGCGTCTCGCAGCAGGGTCCCGCGCGCGCGG
>PBNG01000027.1 GCA_002723015.1 Roseibacillus sp.
CGTCCAAACAAACAAGAAGCCCCAGATCCCGCATCCAAGCAACATCCCCAGCCTACCCTGAACCCCGAGGTCCTTCCCCCGCTGCACAACGCAGAGCGCCACCGCGGCTGTCAGGAAAACCGTCAGGACGCTTAACATCCCCAGCGCTACTAAGGCCTTCTCCGAGGGGCCGGTAGCAAAAACAAAAACCAGACCACCTAGCAGGGAGAGGAGGAGGCCCGGAACCCACCAGGCAATATTCCTGACGAAGTGAACCTTTTCCACCTGCGTGGCGAGGAGTTTCTTATGAGCTTCGTTCGCTCGCCCGATCCGAACATGGTTGGACTTCTTAAGCTTGAGCGAACCCCGTCCGAACAACTTTTTGTGAAGACCGTTCTCATCGGCAGTCAGGGGCTCCGCCAGATCCCCAGGGGAGAAATGAGACAACGCCACATGTGTGAGCATCTTTGCCAGGGTCCCTTTCCCAATACCCTTGACCCGCAGGATGTCCTCAACCTTGCCGTAGGGGCGACCCTTCTGGATGCCTGCTGCTCGGGAGGCGGTGATTGCCTTGAGGTCCATGAGATCCGGGATCTCTCCCTCGTTGAGAAGCCCGAGCAGTTCTTCCTCCTGCTCGGGCGTTAGCGAGCTATTGGGGTGCAAAGTATATACGCTTCCGCCCTCCTCCTTCTCAATGACGGCCTGTTTCTTGGCCGCCAACCCAACTACTCCAGCACTGAAGCACTTCTTGTCATGGCCCATCTGGTCAAGATAGCGCACTGCCGCGGCAGAAAGGCCCTGCGGGGGATTATAGCGGGGAATGATGGTCCCCCTCTCAGGATCCTTCCCCACCTTGATCCACGCCCAGAGGTAATACAGGAACGCTCCCGCGAGCAGAATCAGCCCGAAGGCCACCAGCGGGTGGTCCCGGAACAGCGAATCCCGCGCCTGACTGTAAGCTTGATCGTCCAGTAACCCGGGGGGCCACTCGAGCGCTACTGTCAGGTTCTCCTTTTGCCTGAACGCACGGGTAGACGCAATTGTAGCCCCGGTCCCGGTCAGGGCCGCCTTGTAGGAACCTCCCCGCTTCCCAAGGGTCCCGGTATAACCCCACACCTCCGTCGGCTTGATTCCCTCCGGCAGGTGGACCGTGGCGCTCACCCTGTTCGCGCGGAAGGGCCACTCGGTGCCATTCACATTCCAGTAGAGCACATCCCGCTCCTCCTCAAAGTAAAGCTGCCGCCCGGTCCGATAGTGGATTTCGTAGGTATAATTGGACCCGGGATTAAGGAGAACGTCCGCCCGCCCGATACGAATCCGGATCCCTCCCTGGCCGATACTCTCGGTCCGATAGTTCTCCTTTTTCCCGTCGCGCATTACGGACAGCACCTCAAAGGGCTTCTTCGCCTTGAGCCCGAATTTGGTCGTCCGAAGGCGCGGGATATCCCGGAAAATCCCCCGCTTGATCTTTTCCCCCTCGGCACGAACCTGAATGGTCTCGGTCACCAGGAGGTCCCCACTCCGCTCTACAACGATTCGGCTATGAAACGATAAAATCCGCTCGTCTGCAACGACGTCCGGAAGGGCCGCCCCCGCGAGAAGTAGAACTGCTGCTAATAATCTAACCATCACTCCTTACCAAAATCTGCTATTTCCTGAATTTCAATCTTTTACCACCCGGAGCCGCCGCCGCCGCCGCCCCCACCACCGGAGAAACCACCGGAGAAGCCACCCCCTGAAGACGATGGCGCTGAGGAGGAGGCTGCCAGCGAAGAACTCAGCGAGCTCCCGATCGAGGACGCGAACGAGTGCCCCAGTCCAGAAACGGCGCCCACGTAGTAACTGGGGGTCCAGTCTGAGCGCCCCGGGGACTGACCGGCGACGCGCAGAACGGAATCAAACTTTTGCGACCACTGCTGCTCGCACCCGAGGGCCAGCGCATAGGGCAGGAACTGCTCAAAGAGCTCTGGAGTCTTCTCAGGCGGGTTCTCCAAATTGAGTCGTTCCTCTTCCGCCACGCTCAAGTAATGCCGGAACCCTTCCACGTGATCCAGGATCTTGCGTCCAAGGGGGGTAGGCGCCTTGATCAGATGATAGAAAATCAGGTTCAGGAGTGCCGCGTAGACAACCCCCGTTCCCGCCCACGGTCCGGAACCAAAGACGATAAATGCGACGAAAGCAGCCCAGATAAAGAACAATGGAAGACTGATGGCCCCGTGAAAAATTACCGCCCAAACCCGGCGGGCCCGCCAACGAGTCACCAGCTTTGAGAATGAAAGAGAGGCCCACCATGTTGATACCAGAAAAAGAGGACCCACAATCAGGGCCGTCCCCCAGGCTCCTGCAGAGAAGCAGAGGACAAGAAAGCCGAATACCGTGATGATCGCACCCGGAAACCACCAGCCCATGTTTCGCAAAAAGTGGGTCTTCTTAAGCTTGCGTGAAATACTGCCTTCATGACTCCGACGAGCGTGCCTGATTTCCTTCCAGTTCTCATCCTCCAAGGCGAGTTCACCGCGCCCCACCAGAGCATCTTTAAGAATTCGCTCCTCAGGGGTAAGCGTGGGCGGCAGAGGGGGAGGGCCTCCCGAGGGCAGCGGGGGGGCCTGCGACCTCGCTCGAACCGTGTAGGAGCCTCCACTCTCCTTGATCGTGACCACGCCCTTCGCGGCCAGGCCTAGCACCCCAGCCGCCATGCAGGTCTCGTCGTATTTCATGCGGTCGAGATACCGCACCGCTCCAGGGGAGTACCCGACGGGAGGAGCAAACTGGGGAATGATCACTCCCTTTTTCGGGTCTCTCCCCACCGCCACCCATGCTATCAGGTAATAGATCAGGGCCCCGACAAGAATCACAATGCCGAATACCATCCAAGGGTGAGCCTCAAGGAAGGAATCCTCGTCGTAAGCAGTCGCGTGCAGCAGCCCTGGCGGCCAACGCACCTCGAAGATCGGAGACGAAGAGTCGAGCGCGGATAACTCGGCCCCCTCCGAGGTCATCTCCGCCCGCGTCCCAGCGGGAACTGGACCCAACGTTCCCTCGATGTTCTCCGGTAGCGACACCGTCGCGCTTAACTCATCTACCGGAAGGTTGCCTGCCCAGACGGGCCCACTCCATCGATAGTCACGGGTCAGTTTCCAGCGGAGGACATCCCGGCCCTCCCGGGGCCCGAGTGACCGTCCCATCCGGTAGTGAATCTCATAGGTATGCACACCCCACTTCACGGCCCGTTCAGCCTTCAGCACATTCCCCCGGATTTCATGAGGAACCTTCTCCCCGTTGAGTGTCAGCCCGAGAACCTCGAGCGACCTTTTCCTCTTGAGGCCCCACCGTGTGTCATAGCGACGGGGAAGCGCTCGCATCAATGCTCCCTCGAGGCGCGCCTCGATACGTTCGGTGACCAGCACGCCTCCGCTGTTCTCCACCTTGATCGCACTGCGAGCGGAGAGAACTCGTTCTTCCTCATAGGCCTGCGGACCCAGCAATCCCGGAGGCCACTCGAGAACCAGCGAAAGATTTTCTCTCGCATTAAACTTCCGTGTTGCCTCGATACTGGCCCCGGCTGCCNTCAGCTNCCCNCGATAGTCTTCGCCCTGCTCTCCGAGTTTNCCGGTATACCCCCANATCTTNNTNCCCTCGATTCCCTCTGGNAGTCGGATCGTGGCACTCACCTTGTCGGCGGGGAANTCCCACTCNGTNCCGTTNACGTTCCAGTAGAGNACNTCCCGCTCCTTCTCGAGGNANANCGGTTCGCGGACGAGATANGTNATCTCGTAGGTATGAATCGCCTTCTTCCCGAGAAGCTTNTNCTNTTTGCCAATCNNNAGACGAANCCNTCCCTTCAGAGNGTTCCCTCACNTAGTGNTCGCNCTTTCCTCCCCTCTTCACNGAANGCACNTTNAGGTCGACCNTTTCCCNCNNCCCGGACGGNGTCTCACGCCGGAGGGGGATGTCGCGGAGAATCCCCCTCTNGATTGTATCCCCTCCCTCCACCCAGACCTCGATCGTCTCGGTCACCATGAGGTCGCCGCTTCGCTGCACCGCNAGNTCACTGTGAAAAGACCGGATTCGATCNTCCGCACGAAGCTGCGGGAGGACTATTACCGAAATCAAAAGAGCGCTCCACGACCGAAACATCACCTTCTATTACACTCCCCTATCCCCTAACTTTCAACAATTTACAAGCCGCGCTCCCGGAGCGCAGTCAGCACGACTGTTTCAGGGCTTCATGGAACTCTCCGTTTACCGCCAGGACTTCCCCGACACCAGAACCCGAGAGGTCACCCCTGAGCCCGGAAGAGGGGGTCCCTGCCTTCTTCCGTTCTTCAAGCGCAATCTCGAATTGCGCGGACCACTGCCCGGCACGCGCAAGGGCAACCGCGTAAGGCAGAAGCTGGTCATGATGCTCCACGGTCCTCGCCGGACCATAGGCTTGATCAGACGCCCGTACCGCCTCTCCACTCATATACTTCTGGAGTCCTTCGATAGAGTCCTGGAGCATGCGCCCTACCCGGGTGTATCGTTTCAGGAGCTTTGCGCTGCGAAGATTCAGTATGTAGCCGAACAGCATCCACGCTGCGACCCGCAGGGATCCTGCATCGGGGTAGAGCTCTCGCATTAGCAATACCAGCCCGGCCCCGAAGACCACCCCAATAAAACCAAGACCAACCCCCGGGCCCATGTCCCGCCTTCGCAGCATGACAACGCTTCCATGAAGGAGGAAGGTTACCAGCGCAAAGAAAAGAGCAATTGGTGCCCCAAACGCCCCCCGNCCCAGCACAGAGTTTCCCACCGACTCGGCCACGTTGCTCGCAATAGAGCTCTCGAGCATTGAGGNGTCCATCCCAACAAGNCCGGCTCCAAGAAGGGAACTCAGAACCCCGACAAAAACCCACCATCCATTCTTCTTTCGGTAGTCCTCCCCCCGCCCGAACCGTGCCTGCAGATTTTTCTCCAAGCCATCACTCGCTCTCGCAAAAGCTTCTCCGTAGAGCTTTCGACCACTTGGCCCTAAAGTAACGGTTCTACGCGACGTCGTAGCATCTGCGCTCCAATTGTGAAAAAGAGCATGATACACAATCTCGTCATCTGCCTGTAGCTCCAGTCCGTCCATTCCATTGTCATGAAGCAGGAAGGTGCTNCCGTTNTTNTCGATGGTCACNGCNCCCTTNNCCGCCAGTCCCACNACNGANGCCGTAAACGCTCCATCGTCATACCCGACCGGGCNATCCTCGATACTCCAGAGATAACGCAGGGCGGCAGGGGAATACCCAGTCGGGGGTTCCTGTTTCGGGCCTCCGTCAACCTTGTGGCGATCCCAACCTACCAGTAACCAGGCCACAAAGTAGTAGCTCACCGCGCCGATCAAAACGACTTCGCCCATGAGAAAGGGAGAGTCCTCCCCCCAGAGGACCTCGAGACCCTCCGCAAGCAGCACAACCATGCTAAAAAAGGCTGAATCTATCGGCAACCAGAGCATCCTTTCTTCCGAACTCTAATTACCCGCCCTTCAGAGCGGAGGCAAGGTCAGGAGGCAGCCGCTCGCTGACGTTTTCCACCTCAAAGAAATCGGCTGCCTTGAAACCGAACATGCCAGCAAACAAGTTGGCAGGAAAGGACTCCACCAGATTGTTCAGGTCGCGCGCCGAGCCATTGTAATACCTCCGTGCATACTGGAGGTAATCCTCGATTTCCACGAGGTCCTCCATGAGACTAAGAAAGGCCTCATCCGCTTTCAGTTCCGGGTATTGCTCCACCAGTGCCACAATCCGGCCGAGGTCCCGTGCGAGAACCCGCTCCGCGCTCCTTGCTTCTCCTGCTCCGGATGCGGCCTGAGCCACCCCGCGCTCACGCACGACGGCCTCCAGCAGTTCCCGTTCATGTGATTGGTATCCCCTGACGCACTCCACGAGAGTGGGGATCAGCTCATGCCTTCGCTTGAGTTGGACATCGACCCCGCTCCAGCCTTCCCGTAGTTGATTACGGGACTTCACGAGCCGGTTGTAGAGGACCACCAGCCAGAGAGCGCCGAGAACTCCAGTCCCTGCCACGACGATGAGAGCAATTTCCATGAATCTACGGTAAAGAGTCTTCGCAGCAAATTTGGCATTTCGAAATACCAAAATAGGTTCTAAACCTTGGCGTGGTCTATTTCCGCCTGCTTGGTCGACTCGTCCTGAGATTTTTTCTCTACCTCGGCGAATTGGCAGGGTTGGTCGGGCAAATCTGCGAATCGCTTCTTCAGGGCAGGAAACGTTGGCGCCAGTTTTTCGAACAGATTGTTGAAATAGGATACCGCTCTCAAATCGTGGTCGTGATCACCGGAGGCTTCACGGGAGCGGTGCTCGCAACCCAGGCCCTGTTCCAGTTTGCCCTCGTCGACATGGAGACCATGGGAGGAGTCATTGTCAGTGTTGGGATGATGAGGGAACTGGGGCCCACCATTACCGGCCTCATGCTGGCTGGCAGGGTTGGCTCTTCCATGGCGGCTGAAATCGGGACTATGAAAGTGACCGAGCAGGTCGATGCGCTCCGCTCGATGGGCGTACATCCGATCGACTTTCTCGTTACCCCTCGTCTGCTGGCCATGTGTGTTTCCATCCCGCTGCTCATCGCCCAGTCAATCGCCTTCGGCATTATTGCCTCCTACGTCGTAGGCGTTCACCTCTTCCAGGTCCCCGGAGCCTACTGGAACTTCAACGTTGAGCGCTTTACCGATGGCAATGATATCACAATCGCAATGATGAAGGGATTTGTGTTCGGGCTTCTGATCGTCATCATCTCATGCCACCAGGGCCTGCGGGCAAGAAATGGGGCGGTCGGGGTGGGCCGGGGAACCACCGACGCCATGGTCTTTTCCTCACTCGCCATCCTGATTTTCAACCTATTCCTTACTCTGCTCGTGCAGCTCATCTTCCCAGTCGGTCTGGGAATGACCTAGGGCCTCACCTCTGCTAGGATCAGGGCTCAGCATGGTTTTGACAGGCTCTCCCCTCCGAGTTAGGATTCCGGACATGAAACGCGTCTCCCAGCTCTTCATTTCAACCCTCATTGCCGGGGTCGCCTTCCTCCAGCTTTCCTGCGGTGACGCCACTGCCGACAGCAAGGAGAAGATCTCCCCGGGCGATGGCTCAAAGCCCGAAGCCAAAGCCAGTGCACCAGCCCAACCCCGTAAGCCTGTGATCAAGTCCGAAGAAGAGTGGAAAAAAATCCTTACGCCCGAGCAATTTCACATTCTTCGCGAGCATGGCACCGAGCGCGCTTGGGGGAAGGCTTATGACGAGTGGAAAAAGCAGGGTGCAGGCACATACTATTGCGCCGGCTGCGACGCAGAACTGTTTACCTCGAAGGAAAAGTTTGATGCTCGATGCGGTTGGCCCGCCTTCTTTGACGCCTCGAAGCACGAGAACATTAAAACCCTGCGCGATACCTCATTCGGAACGGTCCGGGTTGAAGTTCGGTGCAAGGTCTGTGATGGCCATCTTGGTCACGTCTTCAGCGGAGAGGGCTTTGATACCCCCACCGACCAGCGCTACTGCATCAACGGCAAGGTCCTGAAGTTTGTTCCCTTCGCGGAGGCCGGAAAGGCCGATTCCGAGAAGAAGGATCAGTAGCGAAGGGCCCCCAGCAGGTCATACAGACGTGAGAGGGGCCTTTCTGCTGCTTGGCATCTGCCTCTTGGCAGCGAGTGTCCCTGCTGCGGCTGATGAGAAGATCCTCTCTTGGGACAGCAAGATCGTGGTGGAAAAAACNNGGGACCNGCTGGTGACCGAAACCATCTTGGTCTGGGCCGAGGGGAAGAACATTAAGCAGGGGATTTTCCGCGATATCGCGTGGCTCCGGGAGGGCCGCAAAGGGAAACGTTCATCTGAAGTTAGTTCNGCGAAACGAGGTGGAAAAAGAAGGACTATCGAACCGAAGAATCCAATTGAAGTTCTCTCTGTAAAACGGGGTGGGAAGAACGAACCCTACCGGACGCAAGACCTCGGCCAGGAGAAAATCCGCATCCGCATCGGCCGGGAGGGAGCCTTCCTCAAGCNGGGGCCCCACCTTTACGAGCTCACCTACCGAGCCGAGCGACAGCTCTACTTTCAGGAAGGGCAGGACGGCCTTTACTGGGACGTCCATGGCCGGTGGGAATTCAGCGCCGACAAAGTGAGTGCCACGGTAGTCTTGCCGGAGGGAATCAGAGCCACCAAGGTCTGGGGTTACACCGGGAAAGACGGAGACTGGGGAGAGGACTACGCGGCTAAGTTGACGGAGACCGGCGCAACCATCAAGGCCACCCGGTCGTTCCAAGCGAGGGAGAACCTGATCCTCGTGCTGGAATGGCCCCCGGGGCTCCTCGATGTCCGGGCCTATGAGCGGGGAGGACGGGAAGCTCCCTTTCGCGGAATCTGGATTTCCCACTGGCTTACAAACATAGAGAACTGGCGCCTTCTGATCCTCCTCCTCGGCGCTGCTTTCCTCTCCTATTTCTTTGTCTGGCTGTTCCTCGGAAGAGACCCCAAGAAAGGATTGATTCTGCCCCGGTATTTGCCTCCGGAAGGTCTCTCAGCGGGGGCCGCCGCCTATTGCGCCAGAATGGAACGGCTCGGCTACGACCACACATGCTTCAGTGCCGGAGTAGTCGGGCTCGCAGCAAAAGGCGCGATCCGTATCGAGAGAACGGCCGGGGAAAGTCCCATTTCCGGGGTATGGGGCTATCTGCTCCATGCCCAAAAAAAACCGCAAGGGTCCGGCAAAGGCCATGCGAATCTGAACCCAGATGAACGCCGGCTTTTCGAGGACCTCTTCGGAGATGCCACGGATCTTAACCTGACCAAGAAGAACAATGAGCAAATCCGCGAAGCCCGGATGGCACATCAGGTGGCGCTCGAGTCCCAGCAAAAGGCTCTGAATCTTCGCCTGAACCATGGCTGGAGCCTTCCAGGCATCCTGCTTTCCGTCGGCGTAACCTTGATCATCCTTTTTGAAATCGACCCGTGGCCCGCAGGGATTATAGCTTTCGTCGGAGGGGTCATGCAATTCACATGCAAGCTCGTCCCACGGAACTACGCGCTATATGCGAGTCTAGTTTCAATGTTGGTCGTCGCCTTGATTGCGTCGGGCTGTGTGCTCGTCATAAATGATGACGCGCTCGGCGGCTGGCTAGATCGGGTCGACTTGTCGCTCGCTCTGGCCTTTTCCGCTTTGGTCTATGCAGGCAACTTGGGAGCCCTCTTCCTGTTGAAGGCCCCCACGCGCATCGGCCGCCAGATGTTGGACCAGCTTGAGGGTTTCCGGCTGTTCCTCGCCCATGAGATCCCGGCAGAAGATCCCAAGCTCCGGCTACGTTATCGCGAAGCCCGAGACCCAACCTCGGAGCGCCCGGAACCCACTCTCGATCTTTTCGAAAGATTTCTGCCCTATGCGGTGGCACTGAACTGTGCGGGGCAGTGGGCGTCTCAATTTGAGGACACTGAGGATTCCCGCTTCAGTGATCTCTTGGATGATTTCGGATCTGTTTTCACGACGGTCCTTGCGGCGGCGGCTAACCCCGCAGGTTCCGGTGGTTCCGCCGCCACCGACGGCGGCGGNGGCGGCGGTGGCGGCGGTGGNGGTGGTGGCGGCGGTGGCGGCTGGTAATTCCTTCTCTGAAAATGGTGAGCGGCTTTACCTAACACCCGGTCCTTCCACAACTTCCACGACCGCTTACTGGGTGCAGATTCCAGCCGGAAGATCCCGGCCTAGGAGAGCCCGCCGACTGCTAACCCAAAATGACTACCCCAGCCCGGGGAGAGCCCGTGAGCAAGCCGGCTTCGTTACCCTTGATTTTTAGAGGATTAGCTTCTTTGTCGCCAGACAAAGGACCTCCAAGAATGCTTGCGAACCCGCGCTCCGCGAACAAAGGTTTCCCCGTCCACTTTCACTTTCTCCTGACCAAGGTTTCTACCGCCCCGCAGTCCCCCCGGACCGCTCACCTCTGGTCTTCGGAGGCCTTGTTACCTGTCATGATCAAACGCGCTGCCTTTGCAATGCTTCTGGGACTCTGCCAGCTAGGGGCGGTCCCGGTTATCAGCGAGATCATGTTTCATCCCCCACACCGGGATCTACGTACCGGCGGAGAGAATCCGCTCGAAGAGTGGATTGAGGTCCATAACCGCGGATTCGGCTCCATTAACCTGACTGGATGGACTCTGGAGGGCGTCGATTATCTTTTCCCCAATGTCGCTATTCCCGAGGGAGGATTCCTTGTCGTCGCAGCCGACGAGTCCACATTCCGGGCCCTCTACCCGGACGTCCTGAATGTAATCGGAGGATGGGAAGGACGTCTTTCCAACCGCGGCGAGACCCTGCGGTTGCTCGATCACACCGGGTCAGAGATCGATTGTCTCAACTACGCTGACAGTGGTGACTGGGCGAGAAGAAGCCCCGGCAGGGATGACCGCGGCCACAGCGGGTGGACGTGGGAGAACCCGGCCGACGGTGGTGGCAGGAGTCTGGAGGTCGTCAACCTGCACTCCCGTAACAGCGTGGGGCAGAACTGGGCCGTCAGTGCGGTGGAAGGGGGCACCCCGGGAGCTCCCAACTCCATGCGACAGGTGAATGTGGCTCCCTTCATTGAGGACGTCTCCCATCACCCTGCAGTTCCAACCGATCAGGACCTCGTTCTAGTCCGTGCCCATTTGAGCGATGACCTCTCCTCTCCGGTGCGCGGGGTGGTTCATCATCGGGTCTCCTCGCTGCAACCCACCCCGTTCACTTCCACGGTCATGCGGGACGATGGAACAGGCGGGGACGAGGTCGCCAGGGACAACATTTTCACCGCCGTTCTTCCGGCCCGGCCAGAGGGCACGGTGGTAGAGTTCTACCTCGAGGCCTCCGACCGGATCCAGAGCCGGACATGGCCTGCGGCAGCCCCCGGGGATGGTCGCCCGGAAGCGAACCTGCTCTACCAGGTCGACAGTGAAGAGCCCCCAAGCGAGGCCCCTTTTTACAGGTTCATCCTGTCGGCAGGGGAACTGGACGAATTCCTGAGAATCCCGTTTGACTCTCCGGAGCGAAATACCAACGCCCGATTCAATGCAACGTTTATCGCAAGCGTGGATGGCAAGATCGCCACACGCTATCAGTGCGCCCTGCGACTCCGGGGATCGGGCACCCGCTCCCGTTATCCCCGGAACCTCAAGATAGAGCTCCCCTCGTCAACGCCGTGGAAGGGCCGGGACGAAATGAATCTGAATGTTCAATTTTCCTACAATCAGCTGCTTGGCAGCATGTTCTATCGGGCCGCCGGGCTTCCCGCCTACGAGTCAAGGGCAGTCGCGGTTCGCCTCAATAGTGTCAACCATGCTGCTCCCGAAAATGCGAGTGTCTCCAGACCCTTCAATCACCACTTTGGTCTCTACGTCCAGAATGAACCCATTAACAACCGGTATGTGCGTGAACACTACCCGCTGGAGACTGGCGGCAATCTCTACCGGATGACAGGTAACGGCACGGGGTGGGATTACTTCCCCGGAAGTAATGACCTCGAGGCTGATTACCGCGGGAGCGGATGGGACAAGGAGAATAACGACGCCCTCAACGACTGGTCCGACCTCCACAGCTTTATCGGGGTCATGTCCACAGCCTCAGGGGACAATTATCTGAAGCAGGTCCGCCGGGTCATGGACTTGGAATCATGGCTTCGCAATCTCGCGGTCAGCACGATCCTGACGAATGGTGAGAACAGTATTTTCACAGGACGCGACGATGATTACGCCATGTACTGCGGGAAAGATGGCAAATTCAAGCTGATCCCCCACGACCTCGATACAATCCTCGGCTCTGGAGATGGCTCCCGGATAGGAATCGCCAACCTCCCCCATACCATTCTGGATTTCGTGGAGAGAGGAGAGTCGTTCCTTCAGTTGCAGAAACTTTTTCGCGAACCCGAGGTCCTGCAACGTTACTACCAGATCCTCAGGGAGCTCCTCACGGGGCCCTTGGAGCATGGCAAGGCCAACAGGCTGATCGATGAAGCCCTGACCTGGACGCCACGGGGAGTGGCAGAGGATGCGAAGGAATTCCTTGCCGCCAGACGGGCTAATATTCTGAACGTCATCGAAAGACCCCTCGGGTTTACCTCCAGCCTGGAAACAACCCGTGGCCTGCCCACCTCCTTCACCGTGAATGCCAGCCTCCAGGGAACCTTCAACGCGAGCAGGGCCACCCATGTCCTCGTCAACGGAGAACGGGCCTCTCTCGAGGAAGTCCCGGGGACATGGTCCTATGAACTCAAGGGGCTCGCCCCCGGAATCAATCGGATCACCATTGAGGAACAGGATGCGGACGGCAACATTGTCGCCAGCGCCTACATGGATATTCTCCATGATGATGGAGACGTTTCACAGCTGCAGGGCGATCTCAGCGCCGACACTATCCTCGATGCTGCAGGGGGGCCATGGCTGATCTCTGGAACGCTGAATGTTCTCCCCGATGTCACCCTGACGATAGAGCCGGGGACATCTCTCTTTTTCGTGCCTTCGGCGGGAATCACGGTTCAACCCGGGGGGACATTGAGGTGTGAGGGAACCCGCTACCGTCGCATCCGGCTGAGCCACGATCCCGGCTCAGAGGATGTCTGGCAAGGGATCCGTATCGAGGCTCCTTCCGGCCAGGAATCTCCGGCGGAAAATGTGATTTCCTTTACCGACATGGAGCACGGAGACGGTCAGGGAGAGTCGATCGAGCTCCGCCGTTCCCGGCTTCTCCTGGACCACGTCTCCTGGAGTCATAGTAGCAATACGGTCCTTGAGGTTTACAGTCCCCAACTGGAGGTTCGCGATTGTGTTTTCCCCCCCGTCCTCAACTCCGAGGCCCTGAAGGGCTCCACCCTGCGGGACAATGACTACCTCATCCTGAGCCGCAACGTGTTCAATCCCTCCCCCGCCTACAATGACATCATCCTCTTCTCAGGGGCACAACGGCCCGGTCCGATCCTCGCCGCCTACGACAATATTTTCAACGGATCCACCGACGAGTGCCTCGATCTGAATAATTGTGACGCCCACCTCGAAGGGAATGTCTTCATGCACGTTCACCTTTCTACACCGCGCAACTCCACGGCGAATGCCGTTGCCATCAACAATCGATCGAATGTAACTCTCGTGCGTAATCTTTTTCACGATGTCGACCACGCGGTTCTGGCAAAAAATGGAGCAACCTGCCAGTTCGAGAACAATACCGTGGTCCGTGCCACCATCGCCGCCATCAACCTTGATGAGCCCCTGCGAGGCAACACCCTGCCCGCGAGCTCAGCCGACCTCGACTCAAACATATTCTTGGATTGTAATGCCATCTTCGCTCACTCCGAGGGCGTCGAGATCACAGGGTTCCGCAACATACTTCCCTCCGGAGACCACTGGATTGGCGAGGGCAACCTTGCACTTGATCCCTTCCTGAACAACCTTGCCGGAGGCCCACTCCCGAGGTCCAACTGGGACCCCCTTGCTGATTCACCTGCCATCCAATCGGGACAAGCTGGCCTCGACCGGGGCGCCCTCGTTCCAACGGGCGCCGCGATTTCCGGCCTTCCATACCCCCAGACCCACCTTGACGGGATGACTCTGTCCGTTGACGGACCNGGCGTCACTGGCTACCGCTACCGGTTGGTTGCCAACGGGACCGCAGAGAACTGGAGCTCCATCTTCCCTACGGACACCCCGATTCAACGTCTCGGCCTTGGGCCCGGCACTTACCACATCGATTTGCTGGCCCGCGACTCGGCTGGCTACTGGCAGGACGAGAACAGTCCGACATCATCTCGCGAGTGGCAGGTCATTCCCGGTATCCATAACGGTGCGCTTCTGAATGAGGTGGAGGCGCTTGCGCGNCCAGCAGAAGACAGAGTGGAATTATTCAACCCCGGAGGACAGGCGGTAACACTCGAGGGCTGGTTTCTCTCGGACAACCCCAGTGATCCGACCAAGATTCCACTCTCCGGGACACTCCCCTCTGGATCCTATCTCTCCCTTGTCGGAGACAACGTTCCCAGTCTCAGCCCCTCGGGCGACGAACTCCTTCTCTACCATGAGGGAGCTCTCATGGATTCCATTCGCTGGGGTGCCCAAGCCGAGGGATTNTCCCTTGGAAGGGCCGGTCCGCAGCGCGAATGGAAACTCTGCCGCCCAACCCCCGGGGCCGGAAACGAGTCCACGGGTCTGACACCTCCGAGGGAGCTCAGGATTAACGAGTGGCTGACCGATGCCGAAGTGCGCTATACAGGGGAATTTATTGAGCTCTTCAATCCGGGAGACTCTCCCATGCACCTTGGAGGCATCTGGCTTTCCAACAGGCCCGACTATCCCCGGCGTCACCAGATTCCTTTACACTCTTACGTTGCTGCTGGGGGCTTCCTTGTCCTTCGTTCGACGACGGACCGCTACCCGGAGCCGGACGAGTTTCCCTTCCGTCTCAGTGGATTTCGCCAATGGCTTATGCTGACCGGCGAAGATGGCATTCCCATCGATCAGGTTCCNATCAGTGCACAGGCGCCAGATCAGGTGGAAGGGCGGAACCCGGATGGCTCACCGGAAGTGGAAACCCTCCCGTTCGGAACTCCCGGGCGCTCCAACAATCGTGCAGCCCGGGTGGAGCAACTCACCACCCTCCTTCCCTTCCAGNATCCGGAATGGCGCTTCCTTGACGACAGGGATCCGCAGAGCGCATGGATCTCTCCAAGCTTTGATGATGTTGCATGGGAGCAGGGTGCCGCCCCGCTAGGGCGCGAGACCAGCGCCCTGGTTATCCCGCTCGCAACGACAGGTCGCAGCGATCCGCCCTTCGACTACCGGCGGGGAAGGAGAAACTATTATTTCCGCACCACCTTTGAGTTTGAAGGGGATCCCTCGCGCGCCCTTCTGACCCTCGCTACTTACGTCGATGATGGCGCGATCTTCTACCTGAACGGTCACGAGGTTCTCAGGCACAATGTTCCCGAGGGAGAGCTGGGCGAGGGCACGTGGGCGCGCGAAACCATCACCAACGCCGCTCTTGAAGGCCCCTTCCCCGTTCCCAGCGATTACCTCGTTTCCGGGACCAATACCCTCGCGGCCATTACCTACCAGGCCAGCGCGACCAGCTCAGACATTGTCTTCGATTGCGAGCTTACCGCATCGATATCCATCCCGGGCCCACCCGATCCATCAGAGGCCGCGCTCCAGGTCCTGCTCGACCACCTTCGCATTACCGAGGTCATGTACAATCCGCCGGATGGAAGCGCCGGCGAATTTATTGAGCTCCAGAACACCAGCTATGACCTGCCCCTCGAGCTCGGAGGAGTGCGGTTTACTGCGGGAATTGAATTCACTTTTCCAACAATGACTTTGGAACCTCGCTCCCACGCAGTGGTGGTCAAGGACCGGGAGTTCTTTGAGTTGATCCATGGGCGCGGGATCAACATTGCCGGAGTCTTCGAAGATGGAAAACTTCACAACGACGGAGAGGCAATTTCGCTCTCCCTGCCGGACCCGGTCGATGTCCATATCCACAAGTTCACCTATGACCACGCCTGGCATCCTGCGACAGACTCCACTGGCTTTTCTTTGGAGCTCCGGGATCCTGATCGCGAGCTGGAGACATGGAACGACCGGTCCGCGTGGATGCCCTCCTTTGCCCGTCATGGCTCACCCGGCGCTCCCAATGGTGCATCTTCCTACCAGAGCTGGGCCAGTGCACTGGGTGTCGATTCCGGGGACAGTGATGGGGACCTTCTCAACAACGCCTTTGAGTATGCCTTCGGTTTCAATCCATCGATCCGGCAATCGATCCCCCTGCTTATCGAGCAATCCATCCGTGCTCAAGGCGGTCTGACGACGACCTACCACATTCCCGCAGTGGCACCGGAAGACGTCACTTTCCTCATTGAGTCGTCTACGGATCTCCTAAACTGGACTCCTGAGGCGATCCGGGTCGCGAACGGCCGCTGGACTGGAGAGGGCACCCTGGAGGCCACCAGCCCAGCCGAGGGGCTGGGGCTCATCCGCCTGCATCTACCCCCCGGTCAAAGACGTTTTATCCGCATGAAAGTGGATATTTTCCGCCCTGAAGATCCCTGAACAGGAGGCTCCTTGCCGCCCTCACTACAAAATGCGCCTTGCCGGCACCTGATCCACCCCCGCGGACCCGGGGTCACAGCCATTGAATACGGTCCTCGCATGAATCCGTTTTTCCCTCCACTCTCCCGGCACCTACTCAACCAAGGATTGAAAATGCGACCTCTCTTCCTCCCCGTTCTTCTTCTCGCCCTGATCTCGACACCGTTGCTTTCCGCCGCGGATGACCGCCCCAACATCATCCTTATCATGTCGGACGACATGGGCTTCTCGGACATCGGTTGCTACGGCGGAGAAATCAACACTCCCATACTCGACGGGCTCGCTGCGAATGGAGTCCGGTTCACTCAGTTCTACAACACGGCACGCTGTTGCCCTACCCGTGCGACTTTGCTCTCCGGGCTCTATGCACACCAAGCCGGCGTTGGCCACATGATGGGCGACTATGGAATTCCTCAGTATCAGGGGAACCTTAACCGGAACTGTGTCACCATTGCCGAGGTCCTCAAACCCGCTGGATATCGAACCTACATGTCCGGGAAGTGGCACGTGACCCCCTATCGGGCGAACGAGGTGGCCAATCCGGACACCTCCAACTGGCCGCTACAGAGGGGATTCGATGAGTTTTACGGCACGATCCATGGAGCCGGATCCTTTTTTGACCCCAATTCACTCACCCGCGGAAACCGCTATATTACCCCGGACAACGATCCGGACTACCAGCCCGATACCTTCTACTACACTGACGCGATTTCGGACAACGCGGTCCGCTACATCAAGGACCATGAGCGCGAGGCGGACGGGCAGCCCTTCTTCATGTATGTCTCCTACACCGCTGCCCACTGGCCCATGCACGCCCTCCCCCATGATATTGCAAAGTATGAGGGAAAATACGACGACGGCTATACTCCCACCCGGAAATCCCGCATCAAGAAGTTGAAGTCCCTCGGCCTCCTGCCCGATCACTGGGACGTCGTTCCGCAGGTGGGGAACTGGGAGGACATCAAGCTGAAGGAATGGGAATCGGCCTGTATGGAGGTCTACGCAGCCATGGTTGACAACATGGACCAGGGAATCGGTCGGATCGTCGAGGCCCTCAAGGGAGCTGGCCAGCTGGACAACACCCTGCTTCTCTATTTTCAGGACAACGGCGGGTGCGCAGAAGGGTTCGGGCGGGGGAAAGTAACAGGCCCGCTCAAGCGGCCCGACAAGCCAACCCTGCCTCCCATGGCCAAGGATGAACTCCAGACGCAGATGGTGCCCCCGAAAAGCCGCGACGGCTATCCGCTCCGACGCGGGGACGGCGTCATGCCCGGTCCTCCAGAAACCGAGGTCGGCTACGGCCGTAACTGGGCCAATGTGTCCAATACTCCCTTCCGGGAATACAAGCACTGGGTACACGAAGGCGGGATCTCCACCCCCCTGATCGCCCACTGGCCCAATGGCATCAAGGGGAGGAACCGCTGGTTCAAGACCCCCGCCCACCTCATCGATTTGATGGCCACCTGTGTCGATCTCGGAAAGGCCAGGTATCCTACCCGGAAGAACGACAAGAAGATCATCCCGATGGAGGGCATTTCCCTTCGCCCGGCCTTTGAGGACACCGCCCTGAAAAGAGGCCGGCCCATCTTTTTCGAGCACGAGGGCAATCGCGCCGTGCGGGAGGGAAAATGGAAGCTGGTGGCCAAGGGCGTGAGAGGCAGATGGGAGCTCTATGACATGGAGCAGGACCGCACCGAGATGCATAACCTCGCCGCCAAGCAGCCTGCAATCACCTCCAAGATGGTGGCCCAGTATGAGCAGTGGGCCAAGGAGCGTGGGGTGGTCCCCTTCGGCTCATGGCGCAAGGCCCGGGACTGGCAGAAAAAGTAATCCCTACTCCCGGGAACCAACGACCCTGAGGTAGAGCTGCCCCTGCCCGGCCACGGGCAGGACAATGAGTCCGACACCGTTTTCCGGGGTGAAGACCGCTCCCTCGGCAACGCTCCAGCTCCGAAGATCAGGGGAGGTTTCCAAACCATAAGTGTATCCCGCCTGCGCGGAAAACCCAACCGCCAGCTCACCATCCGTTACCCTGACGTCCAGAGGCCCAATTTCCGAGAAGCCGGCCAGGGACTGAGGGTTGGCAGGGTCACTGCCCCCGAGGAACTCCTCAAGATTGGTCTGGCCGTCTCCGTCGAAATCCTCGTCATCAAACCAGAATATATCCCCGAGATTATCCACTTCCCACTGATCGGGCATCCCATCCCTGTCCACATCCGTGGCCGACGAGGAAAAATAATTGTCAAAGGTCGCATCGGTCGCTCCTCCATCACTTGTGGTGTTGGTGAAAACCCCGCCAGTTCCCGACGGATATGTGTAATCCGAGCCGTAGACCGTGGCGAGTGGAGCCTCAAGATCATCGAGGGCGAACACCTCGCCTATAAGCTGCCCGTAAAAATCTTCCGGTGCCAAAAAGCCCTCAAACACCAGTCGATAGCCCTGTCCCGGGACCAGCGTGATCGAGGTAGATCCAAGCGTGTCCGCCTGCTCGCCAGTGACGGTTGAAATATAAAGACCCTCTCCATCCGTGTCGTAACTGAAAGCGTAGCCTGAGGTCGTTGCAAGCCCTACCGTTCTCAGAGATCCCAGCAGACCGATATCCTGGCCTATGGCATTGTCCCAGTCGACCAAGTCGACCTCCACCCGGAAGGCCTCGTAGATTAGGTTTGCAAGATGAGCGCCCCCCCGGGCAGGCCCGAGCGCACCCGGATTGGGGGAGGCTGGCGCCTGCACCCGGTACTGGGTTCCTCCGGGAAAAGAAAATGCCACCGGTGCGCCGAAGGATATCA
Organism: Roseibacillus sp.; assembly: GCA_002723015.1. Next base: position 18,890 of record PBNG01000027.1, read on the forward strand.
GGGGCGAATACCGGTCCCAGCCGTCATCGTTTCCGTCGTTAAAGGAATCCTCAAAAACCTGAGCTGTCAGAATTGGCCCGATGAGAGTCATAATGAGAACAAGGAGATATCGGTTTAGGGCTGGCATGATGATGAAGGAGTTACTTGTTTGATCTGAGAATTACTTTGGGTTTTTGCCCAGATTTCGCTTTGCAAAAGCAAGATAGAAGGCCCAGTCCTCCGGAGTGACGTCGTGCTTGCCATCACGAAGGTGATAGCCCATCAAAGTTCCCACACTCTGTCCGGCTGGAGGCATTTCCGTGACCCCTAGGGAAGACTTGCGATAAAGGTCATATACGGGCTGGGCATGCAGCAGGCTGAGAAACTCCCCCCGGGGGTCCGCCCACCGATCCTCGGTTGCGCTGGCAACATAAACGGCCCGGGGAGCCATCAAGGCGATCAGCTGATGCTGATCAAACGGGAGCTCCTTTTCATTACCATTGTATTTCTTGAAGTTTCCGTTGAACCAGTGCGGAAAAGACCGATTGATCCGGCCGACAGTTTCACCGAAAGCTCGTTTGCTGAGGGCTGCTCCTCCACAACCCGAATTGTTCGAAATAACCACCTGAAAGCGAGGATCAGTCGCACCCGCCCACAGCGAAGTCTTGCCAAGGCGGGAATGGCCAATCACGGCGACCTGTTTTGCGTTGATCTCCTCGACCCCCTCAAGAGCATCCAGAAGGCGACTAAGGCCCCAGGCCCAGGCCGAAATCGTCCCCCACTCGTGGGGATTAGGGACGCCCTCCGTATAAAGAGGATGCACCCCGTTCTTCCACCCATCGTCAAAATCAGGATCGATATTTCCACAGCAGGCCGTTGCTAGAGCGAAGCCACTCTCAACGATCATGTCGATGGGCCAGCGTCCGGCGGCGCTACCACGCATAGATTCTGCCTTTGCCCGACGATCTTCCCCTTTCCGGGATCCTACAACATAACCCAGTTCCAGCGTAATCCTTGGGTCCTTCTCGACGCACTGGTTACCCCGGAAGTTCAAGCCGAGAAAAGCAGGAACTGGCCCTCTCCGATTCTTCGGAAGATACAGGAGCATGCGCACCTCAGGACCTTTGCCATCCGCAAAGGTTACAAGGTATTCGCGCCGGATCGCCTTGCCCCCAATCGCGTCAGCGACCTCTCTGTCGAGAACTACCTTGAAGCCTGCCGGCTTTCCAACCGGCATGCGCCCATACATCTCACTCTCGATTAACTTGAGCGTGGCTGGTCTACCACTCTTCTCCCACTCTCCCGCGGAGGTAATCCTTGCTCCACTGGACAAGAGAAGAGGATCCGGAAGATCAAATTCGGGAATCTTGGACTCATCGTAGTTGGCCACCAGCTTTTGTCCCTCAGCGAGATGGATCAGCGCAACAGCAAAGGCGGTGAAAACAAGCAGGTAGGCTCGACACATGTTATCACGCTATTCCAACCTGAGCCCGGGGAGCAAGAAGGAACTATCACCCTCCAGAGTCTCATAAAGCACTCGTAGGTATAAAGTTATCCACAGCCTCGGCCCATGGGGCCCGGGTCTCCCTCTCCTAACGCTGGGTGGAAAGTTTCCAGCTGTCTGTCCGGAAAAGGGATGCCGGCAGACCTGCGGCATTAACAAGGTTCGCTCCCTTGGGGTTGGCGGCCCAGGCATAACGTACTGCCACCGGTTCAGAGACCTCGCGGCTTGATACCAAGGCCGTTTCCCCTTCCAGAACAACGTCCGCCCAGTGCCAGACACGGTCCTGTCCCGCGATCTCAAAACGTGCCGCCTTCTTACCATCACTCGTCGTCAACCCAGCTGCGTGGTCAAACGTAATACGAATGCGACTCTCCTCCACCTTGAACCCCCGGTAGAGCGGACCGCTGACCACCAGGTTCGTCCGGCCATACTCACCATTCAATGCCCAACGGGAGAGGCGCTCCCCCACGTCCTTCTTGTTCCTGGGATGAATGTCCTTGGCTGCGCCAATATCGTTGAGAACGGCCATCCCGGTGCCGGGAAGGCGCAGGGCGAGACGCTGTGCGTTCTGCAATTCTGCCCAGGAACTCAGTTGCCCCGGCCGCGCTGTGGGGGCCTTGAAGTTCGCCAGTTGCGCGAAGTAAAAGGGTATTTCTTCCGCCCAGCGTTTGCGCCAGTCCGCGATCAGCAGTGGAAAAAGTGTCTCATACTCCTTGGCCCGCCTCGCATTCGACTCTCCCTGATACCAGATGGCCCCCCTCATAGCGTAGCCTGCCCATGGGTGGATCATTCCATTGTAAATCGCCCCCGGACGGTTAGGGCTCAGGGCCGGAGGGATGGGCTTCTGGGGCTTCCGGGGGAGCTTCTGTCTCTTCGTGGGATCTTTCTCCATCCGGTTGGAACTTCTGATCTTTTCCCAGGCGGCCATCTGCTCTTTGTAGGAGGCCTCGGCTGCGGCGAGATCAAACCGCCTCATCTCCGCATCCAGTTTCTGCAAGAGGGCCCGGCCTTCGGGTTCATCCGACAAGGTCTCCCGGCTGGTAAACGCCTCCGCAGGCTTGCCGCCCCAGGCGGTTCGAATAATCCCTACCGGCACACCCAGCTCCCTGTAGAGCTTCAACGCGAAATAGTAGCCTACCGCAGAGAACTTCCCCACGCTTTCAGGAGTGGTGACACTCCACTCCCCTCCCACGCGACGGCGCGGACTAGCAGCAGTCGTGAGATCGGTGAGGAACATTCTGAGCCCCGGATGATCGGCAGCAGGAATGTCCTTTGCAGCCCGCTCGGTGGCCGAGAGGGCCCACTGCATGTTGGACTGCCCCGAGGCCATCCATACCTCGCCCACGAGGATATCTTCAACCGCAACCCTTCCACTCTCACTTCCGGTCGCAACGAGAGTCTGCCCCTGTGCGTTGGCATCCAGCGGGGGCAACTCAACTCTCCACATTCCTTCAATATCAACCTCTCCATGCTCGACCTGTCCCGCGAAACGCACTTCCACCTTTTCCCCGGGTCTGCCCCAACCCCACACAGGCACCGTTTTTCCACGCTGGAGAACCGCGTGGCGACCAAACATCCCCGGCAGTTCAATCCCTGATGCGCCCGGCACCAGAAGGCAGGCTGCAGCAAGAAATATGGGAGTTAGGCGCAAATGCATTGTCAGGCCCTACGATTTTATTCACGTGGCTCAATCACAAAACTTCTCCTGCTACGGACTCCTCCCGGCGAATCTATCGAATTTAAGGCTGCAAGCGCGGTCTCTCTTGCTCTAGGCTTCCCGGATATGAGCTCACTGAATCGACGCCGTTTCGTCAAAAGCACCGCCGCGGCGGGGGCCGCCCCGCTGATTATTGGCACCAAGTCCTCTGCTAAGGTCAGGGGTGCCAACGACCGACTCCGAATTGCAGTGGCAGGACTCAATGGCAGGGGAGGGTCGCACCTGGGAGGATTAGGAGGCATCAAGGGAGTCGAGATCGCCTATGTCGCCGATCCTGACTCGGGCGCCCGTGATCGGCGGCTCAATGAGGTTCGCTCGAGGGGGCACAAGAACTGCAAGGCGGTGGTCGACATTCGTGAAGCTCTTGAAGATCCCGAGGTTGACGCCATCTCAGTTGCGACCCCGAATCACTGGCACTCCCTCATGACAATCTGGGCCGCTCAGGCCGGGAAGCATGTCTACGTTGAAAAGCCAATGAGTCATGACGTCGAGGAGGGCCGCGTTGCGGTTGCAGCCCAGAAGAAATACGGAGTTGTAATCCAGCATGGAACCCAGCGCCGGAGCGACAAGAACATTGCCGCCCTTCATGAGATGATCAAGGCAGGCACATGGGGAAAATTGAAGATCGCTTACGGCTACTGCTGCAAACCCCGCGGAGGAATTGGAACCAAGGGTATCGCCTCCCCACCAGAAAATCTGGACTGGGACATTTGGAAGGGCCCTGCCGTAATTGATGACTACCACGCCAACTACGTCCACTACAACTGGCACTGGTTCTGGAAGACCGGCAACGGCGACCTCAACAATCAGGGGACTCACCAGCTTGACGTAGCGCGCTGGGCCATCGACGACAACCAAACCCACCCCGTGCGGGCCATGGCCATTGGCGGCCGCTTCCAGTGGAATGATCAGGGAGAGACCCCTAACACCATGTTCGGAATCGCCCAGTACCCCAACGGGCAGTATTGCTTCTTCAATGTCCGGAACGTGAATTACAATGGCTACCAGAGGCAGGTTAAGAACGAGTATTACTTTGAAGATGGTGGGCGCATCATGTCCGACACGAACCCCCACTATTTTAAGCCCGGCAGTGACAAGGGGGAGAAGATCCAGCTTTCCGGCGGCGACGTGACACCCGGCGGATGCTGGAACAGTTTTGTTACCGCATGCCGGGAAAATAAGCCCGAAATGGCCAATGGAGATGTCATGGACGCCCACTATGGATGCGTTGTGGGTCACCTCATGAATAATTCCTACCGGCTCGGGAAGAAGGTTCCCTTTAACAAGAAGGCAGGCACCTTCGGCGATAACAAGGATGCTGGGGAGCACTTCGGAATCCTCCATGACGTCATGGAGAAAGGCTGCAAGATCCCGGTGGACAAGGAGCACTACACGGTGGGACCGTGGCTCACCTTTGATCCCAAGACCGAGCGCCATACCGGAGAGTTTGCCGCCGAGGCCAACGCATTGCTGAAAGACCCGAACAACAAGGGTTTCGAGATCCCGGATGCCAGCAAGGTCTGAGCCCGGGAATTTCCCCGGAAATTCATCAACAGCGCGGGGGGCCAACCCCCGCGCTTTTTTCTTTTTACCCGCACCAGACGCCCCCGGGGGAAACTTCCCTCGATCCTGACGACCTGGCGAAGGACTTGAAAGCGTCCGAACTCATTCCCGGGCTCCGGTTCCCGTCCTGCGGCGCATCGTCCACCCCGTTAATCCCAGCAAGGCTGAGATCAGGGGACACATCAGGTTAAAAAAGGCATAGGGAGCAAAGAGGTGAGGCCCAACTTTCAGCGCTCCCAGCATCGTGGCTCCACATGTATTCCATGGAATAAGAGGAGACGTCACGGTCCCCCCGTCTTCCAGACACCGAGAAAGGCTCCGAGGATCCAGTCCAGCCCTTGCATATGCCTCTCCAAACATCCTGCCGGGAAGAATAACCGAGAGATACTGGTCAGCCGCCACCAGATTGATTCCAAGCGCCGAAGACAACGTGGCTAGCACCAATCGGCCACTCGTGGTAGCAGCCCTCAAGATAGCCTCTACGATTACCCGTAGCATTCCCGTTGCCTCCATCAGACCTCCAAAGGATAGCGCGCAGAGAATAAGGCCAATGGTCCAATACATGCTCTCGAGCCCGCCCCCGGTAAGAAGTTCGTCGAGCCGGGCAAGCCCAGTCTCTGGAGCATGCCCACTCTGGAGCACAGATACCACCTCACTCGCCGGGACTTTTTGGATTGTGAGAGCCAAAATCATACCTGCGAGGCCTCCTGCAAGAATCGCCGCCAGCGCAGGAACTCGGAAAAAAAGACATCCCACGACACTCAGCGGGGCCAGCCAAAGCAATGGGGATAGCTGGTAATTCCTCTCAATCGCATCAAGGAGGCTGCTGATTTCACCGAAGCTGGACTGGTCCCCTGACGAAAAGCCCAGGATCGCATAAGCGCCAAGAGCAATCAGCATGCTTGGGACCGTCGTCCAGAGCATGTGCCGAATATGCTGAAAGAGAGGGACCTCTGCTACCGCAGCGGCCAGATTCGTAGTATCCGACAGTGGAGAAAGCTTGTCCCCAAAATAAGATCCGGAAACAACCGCCCCCGCTGTCATCGCGCTGGAAACTCCCAGTCCCTCCGCGATTCCAATCAATGCCACACCAATCGTCCCCGCCGTGGTCCACGAGCTCCCCGTAGTCAACGACACCACGCCACATATCATGCAGCAGGCAACCAGAAACACCTCCGGGGCAAGAAGACGCAGCCCATGAAATACCATGAGCGGG
>PBNG01000028.1 GCA_002723015.1 Roseibacillus sp.
AACGCGGGTTGGCTGCTCACGGGCTTGGTTGTCGCCGGGGCACTGCGCGCGGTGCAGCCGTCGTCCGACACCATCAGCGCTCTCGTCGGCAGGGCCGGCCCCAGCAGCAGCGGCGGCGTGACCGACGCCCTCATGGGAGCGGGGGTGGGGCTGTTCCGGTTCTGGCTGAGGAGCAGGAGAATCCGGCTCCGGCTCGGGAGCAGGCGGACTTGGTGGTGGCTCCGGGGCTGGCGGGGAAAGATGGCTGGCACGTCTGGCTCGACCTCCTCGCCCGGTTGTCGGAAGTCGCCGCGCATGAGGACGTGGGCTGGTTTACGGTCCTTCATTTCGACCATTACCATGGTGGTAGGGAGGGACTTTTCGATCTGATCGATTTCTTTCTTCGTGGTTGCCACCTCGGACTCCAACTCGCGGAAGAGGTCACGCGACTCGGCGTGAACATAGGTAATGAAGTAAGAGAAGAGCTTCTTCTTTTCGTCTTCCGTGCGTTCTTTCCCGGGCTTGGCAGCGAGGGCCATGATCTCGGGGGGAGCTGGGTTCCATTCCCCGTTGATCATGTATTTGGTGCCAAGATAGAACCCTATCGCGGCTTGTTCATTGGCATCGAGAGCACGATCGTAGACAAGGATTTCCGCAAAGTCGGCAGCGGTCTTCTCTGCTCCTGCATTGTTGGCTCCGATGGTGATCGATTTGTTCTGAAAGTCGGAAAGGCTCACTCCGCCGCCTCCTCCGTCCTTGCCGTTTAGGCGGAAACGAGTGTCATTGTCGGGACCTTGCTGGGTGATAACTGCTACCACTGGCACAGCACGCTTGAGATCCGCATTGCCTATCACGTCAGCGCCATAACCATTGAAGCTCAGCTTACTCTTGTTATTCTGCTGATTGCCCCCGGTTTTCCAGAATGCGCGCCGTTTGCCCTGGGATTCGTCACCCCACATAAGGGCCATCTGGTGCCGGGCAAGATCGTTGAACTGGAGGACAAGCACCATGGTAAAGTCGCCTCCCAGACGTCCAGCTCCGGATTCGGTACGAAGGAAGTCCTGCTTGCCATCCAGTCGGATGGCGGGATGTCCGTTAAGAGCTCTGCCGAACTGCATGGGCTGGCCGGTAGCCAAAGCGGTGTGCTTGTTCCCGGAAAGGTCTGGCCATTCCTTCACCAATCCTCCCGGAGCGTCGAAGGAGCCTGCATCGAGGTGAAGCTGCAGGCCGTTCTTGACGGGTAGAGTCCCGGTCTGAGGCAAAGTGAGAGAAGTGATCCACTCCTGGAGAGCCGGGGCGAGATCACCCTCGAGATCAGTGAACTGCGGTCGTTCGCGAGCGGTCTTCAGTTCTGCGGTCCTTGAGTCCAAGCGAGCTTGAAGGTCGGCCCGCTTCTGCTGGTGGGAGGTGGTGCGAACCTTGAGGAGCGGAGGAAGTGGTTTGTTGTGGTAGCCGCTTCGGCCTCCGGCCCCGATCTCGCCATCCACGCTGTTGAAGAAGGCGTAGAGCTGGTAATATTCCTTCTGCGAAATGGGATCATACTTATGGTCGTGACACTGAGCGCAACCAACCGTGAGACCGAGGAAGACCTGGCCGGTGGTGTTGGCGCGGTCCACTGCATAGGTGACGTAGAACTCATCCGGATCGGCTCCTCCCTCCTCATTGAAGGTCACGCAACGGTTGAACCCTGAAGCCACCCGGGTAGTATTGTCGGCGTCCGGGAGGAGATCACCTGCCATGTTCTCCACGATAAAGCGGTCAAAGGGTTTGTTCTGGTTGAAGGACTCGATGACGTAGTCACGGTAGAGCCACATGTCGCGCACGGAGTCATTGTGATACCCGTTGGTGTCCCCGTAGCGTGCGAGGTCGAGCCAGTCCTGAGCCATGCGCTCCCCGTAGTGAGGAGAATCAATCATGGCGTCGACGAGTTCAGAATATTGTTCTGGCGAGAATGGGGCGTTCTTGGTTTCTCTCCCGACAGGTGAAGATGCGAGAGTTGGCGCAAACCTTTTAAGATCACTCAGGGTTGGTGGTAGCCCACGAAGGTCGAGGGAGATTCGTCTTACTAGGTTCTCTGCGCTAGCCTCGGAAGAAGGCTCCATGTCCTGGTTTTCGAGGCGCGAAAGGATGAAGTTGTCTATGGGATTTCGCGGCCAGTTTCCGTTGCATACGGTGGGAACCTCAGGTTTTTCCACGGTGCGGAAAGACCAGTGTTGCTCGTATTTCGCACCGTTCTCGACCCAGGCCCTGAGCTTTTCTCTGCCCTCATTATTGAGGCCTTTTCTGAAATCCGGTGGCGGCATCATCTCATCGGGATCCTTAGAAAAGATTCGATGGATTATCTCGCTCTCCTCGAGGTCTCCCGGGACAATCGCACGGGAGCCCGATTTCAACTCGCTCATTGCTCCCTCGCGCAGGTCGAGGCGCAGTCCGCTTTTTCTAGTTTTGGCATCAGGGCCATGACAGGCGTAGCAATGCTCAGCCAAAAGGGGCTGGATGTCCCGGCTGAAGTCGGCAGGAGCAGTAACTGCAGAAAGGGTCAGGCAGGCGGGTACGATGCTCTGGATGGATCGCGCCCGGAGAGGAGACATGACATGAACCTAACGTCAGGATCCAGCGGTGAAAGGGAAAACCGGCATTGGATCGGGTGACTCGAGTGAATAAGCCCTGAGGTATTCCGGCGTTACTGCCCTTCTTCGATCTTGTGCTTGCTGAACCACTGATAGAGCTCCGGCGTTGCGTAGGCGGCAGACCAGCTGTTGTGCCCGACATGTTGGAGGGTGGTGAAGCGCACCTTTGTTCCTCCGGCCTCGCGGATGGCTTTCACCATCTCATCAGAATGCCTGTAGAGCACAGCCGTGTCCTCGGTGCCATGGAAGGCCCAGATAGAAACGTTGACCAATTTGGCAGCTGCCTCCGGGTTGCCCCGCCCGCAGATGGGTGAAACTGCAGCAAACCGGTTCGGATGTTCTGTTGCCATTTTCCATATGCCATATCCTCCCATACTGAGGCCGGTCAGGTAGATCCTAGTCATATCGGCCGGAAACTTGCTCGTAATATGATCCAAAAGCTTAAGGACGCCGGCTTGCTGATCGTCATCGGTCCAACGGCTCCGGGCTGGGCATTGGGGAGCAATGAGAATGGAGGGAAGATGGTCGCCGCGCTGTGCCATTCGAGGAGGTCCCCACTTGGCGACAATGCGCAGGGGGACTCGGCTCTCCCCCCGGCCGTGAAGAAAGAGAATGACAGGCCACTTTTTCTTGGAGGAAGGATCGAACTCTGCAGGGAGATAGAAGAGATAGGGGACTGTTTGTTTGGCGGAGACCTGGAAGGAGTGTTCGGTAACTTTACCGGGAGTTGGTTGTCCGGCTTCGAGGTGAGCACATGCGAGGAGTAATAAAGTGCAATTTAGAAGAGGGTTGGGTCGCATCTTTTTTCAGGTTGAGCAGGTCTGGATACGATCCTTAAATGGGTCGGTCGTCCGTCCCAAAAGAACAATGGCCTTGCTTATGCCTGAGTCTGACGATATTCTATCGCTACCGGATTTCTTGCCCCTTAATTAAATCCCGGGTAGATAAGTGGCTTCCTCCGCCCGGCCCGCGTGAGTGAATCATGCACCGACCCGGATGTGCGTCCAGCGCAAGTTTGGCAGCGACCCCTTGGAGCCCGGAACTAGATCATAATGAATCCAACTTCGTTCGAGGCGCTACAATTTCCAGCGCCCATTCAACGTGCCCTCAGTGAGCGTAACTATAGTTCGCTCACACCGATTCAGGCGCAGGCGCTACCCCCTCTGCTTGAGGGGCGAGATCTGCTGGGTTGTGCCCAGACAGGTACTGGGAAAACGGCTGCTTTTTCCCTGCCGATTCTGGATGTTCTCTATGATGATCCACAGAATATCCGACCGCGGACTGCGCGAGCTCTTGTGCTGACTCCTACCCGGGAGCTTGCAAACCAGGTAGGTGAGAGCCTTAGAACCTACGGAAAATACATGGAGATCTACCATGCACTTGTCTACGGGGGAGTTGGGCAGGGGCCTCAAGTCAGCGCCATGAGAAGGGGGGTCGATATCCTGGTGGCCTGCCCGGGGCGTCTGCTTGACCTTGTAGAGCAGGGGCATATTGATCTCTCCGAGGTTGAATTTTTTGTGCTCGATGAGGTTGATCGAATGCTGGACATGGGTTTTCAGAAGGACGTCACCAGAATTGTTGACATGCTCCCTCGGGATCGACAGTCACTTTTCTTTTCGGCGACAATGTCCAAGCAAATAATGAGCCTCGCTCAGACGATCCTCAGTGATCCGGTAACCATTTCGATTGAGCCTGAAAAAACTACGGCTGAAGATGTTCGCCAGGAACTGTGCTTCCTTGATCGGTCGGATAAGCGTTCCCTTCTCGTGCAGCGTTTGAAGGAGCAGGGTGACGGAGAGCTTTCGATTGTCTTTGCCCGGACCAAGCATGGGTCCGACAAGCTCGCTCGTTTTTTGAACCAGAAGGACGTCAAGGCTGAGGCTATCCACGGAAACCGTTCTCAGGCCCAGAGGGATCGGACCCTGAAAAGGTTCCGCCAGGGCAGCCTCCCAGTCCTGGTCGCCACTGACGTCGCTGCCCGGGGTGTGGACGTAAAGGATGTCACCCTCGTTGTTAACTTTGATCTGCCCAACGAGCCGGAGGCTTACATACATCGAATCGGACGGACTGGTCGGGCTGGAGAGAAGGGGTCCGCGGTATCGTTCTGCTCTGAAGACGAAGTGGACTTTTTACGCGCGGTTGAAAAGCTGATTCAGCAGACCATTCCGGTCTCAGTTCATCACAAATGGCACCATGCAGGACTTGCGGAACGGTATGCAAGGAGGGTCAGCGGAGGGGGGAGCCATGGAGCAAAGAAAAAGCCCAGCCGAGGAAATCGTCGTCCACCGGGAAGGTATCGTCGTCGCCGACAAGGCCGTTCAAAGTCCTCAGTGAAAAGCTGAGATTCCCGCATCGGGGCCGCCCTCCCTCGACCGGATCCTATCGATTGAAGTTCAGTCGATGACGGCCCGTGGAGTCGAAGTCGAGAAGAGTGGTCCCCGGGATGATCTCGCACTTTTCATTGTCACGGAGCTCACCGACAAGGTCCGCGCTGACGAAAATGGTCTCCAGATGGAGGGTGTTGGGAATAAACATCCAGCGTTCTTCTCCGTAGCGTTCGCTCATGCGGTGGATCACCTCCTGCTCATTCGTTAAGGTGCATGGAATTGCCATGCGGCGCATGTCGCCGGTCGTGAACACATTGGTGAAGGTCTTCTGTTCGTCGATGGAGTTCCTCAGACGGCGGGTGATGAAATCCGCGAGGCCTACCCCGATGGCGTTTCCCTGGCTTGCCTCGGAAAGGGCGAGGGCGGCAATTGCCTGGATACGGGGACGGGTCAGGTCCTCATAACCATTGACCCCCCGGTAACCGATGACGTTCGTATCCATTCCGGTTCCGCTGAAGGTCTTCCCGATTTCGTTCACGACAAGCACGTTGAGGTCATCAACGGGCAGCGAAGGAAAATAGGAACGGTGCTTCTCCAGCAGGGCAGGCTCGCGCTCCAGAATCTCCCCGGGGGGCACCGCATGAATTTCTGCAGTTCTGTCAAAACCGTCCTCGAGAAGTCCGAGTCCTGCGTAAATCTTACCGGATCCAATCACACATTCTCCCATTTCGAGCAGCATGTCCTTCATCGTGGGCGTGGGTGCGGAGTGAAAGGTCTCAGCCGATTGTATCTTTCCCATGCCGACGACCATCATCTTGGTAAGGCCGCTCTGTACGGGTCCTGAGAAGCAGGTATGAAGTTTGATGCGGTTGAGGACGAGAACTCCCGAGGCCTCGAAGCAATGCCGATCCATCCATACTTTTCCTGTCCCTACTTCTCCGATCTGGACTACCTCCATACTCGACCGAATCTCCATTCCGGTAGCTTCCTCGGTCAGTCCGAGGGAATTGATCATGGAACGTTGCCCTTCCGCTGTAGCCCCGTTGTGAGAGCCCATGCATGGTGTGAGAAAGGGGATCGCTCCGTTTTTTCGGAGCCAATCTCCGGCCGCCCGGGTGATAGCAACGATGTTATCGATGCCGCGGCTGCCTGCCGTGATGGCTACTTCTCCCTGGGGCGGGGGCAATCCGAGGGAGTCCAGTTCCCGGTGAACCTGCGACTCCAGATCGGATAGTGGGTNCGTANNNCAAGTTTCTGGTGAACTTGGTGGACCTCCATTGGCTCTTTCTCTGGTGAGAGAGGGTGGCAGGAGGCCGGGTCAGCGTGAAGGATTGATTTTCTCGCCAAGGCAAGAAATTGTATGCAGCCTGAATTCCAATGCGTTTTGTTTTCATCGCGATTACGATCGGGCTTTTCTCTCCTCTGTCCTGTGCCGCAGGAACGCCGAATGTCCTTTTCATTTCGGTGGATGACCTGAACGACTGGGTTGGTTGCCTCGGGGGGCACCCCCAGGCCCGGACTCCTCATATTGATGCCCTCGCGAAGCGGGGGACTCTTTTCGAGCAGGCCCATTGTGCGGCTCCATTGTGCAGTCCCTCGAGGACTTCGGTCATGATGGGTCTGCGGCCGTCCACGACGGGTATTTATGGGAACCGGAACTGGTTTCGCGACATGCCGCTTTACCGGGAGTGGGTGACTCTCCCCCAGTATTTTCGGGCCCACGGGTATGTGGCTTGGGGCGGGGGGAAATTATATCATCAGCCCCATGGGAAATTTTCGGATCCGGCGTCGTGGGATGGGCAGTACAGTGTTAGAATGGGGACGCCCCATCCGCCCGTGGATCGGCGTTACCGGCATGGACTGAAGAAGGNATTCTCTAACGCCATTCTTGCCCGCCTGATTGACTGGGCGCCAATCGATCAATCTCTCCAGGACACGGCAGACTGGAGGACCGCTCAGGGAGCGGCCCGATTCCTCAAGCAGGCTCATAAGAAGCCCTTTTTTCTGGGCTGTGGTATCTACCTGCCACACTTGCCATGGTACCTGCCCCGGGAATATTTCGACATGCACCCGCTCGATACTATCCGGCTGCCCTCTCACCGAGTCGACGATCTGGAGGATATCCCGGATGCGGGGCGGCGGATGGCAGGGAAAGAAGGAGAGATCCTTCGTAACAGCGGTAAGTGGAAAGAGGCAGTGCAGGGGTGCCTGGCAGCCGGTTCCTTTGCCGATGCCTGTGTCGGGCATGTTCTCAAGGCTCTGGAGGAAAGTGGTCATGCCGACAACACCATCGTGGTCCTCTGGGGAGACCACGGCTACGATGTCGGAGAGAAGAAATTCGCCAAGTCNGCTCTCTGGGAGCAGAATACGCGGACTCCTCTGATCATCCATCTGCCGGAGACGCTGGGAGGCAATCCGAAGGCTGGTTCCTGCAGTCGTCCGGTGAGTCTCCTCGACCTCTATCCCACCTTGCTTGATCTATGTGGATTACCTCCCAATCCCAAGGTTGAGGGACGATCCATAGCTCCTCTTGTGCGCGATCCGCAGCTTAAATGGCCTTTTCCAGCAGTGATCACCCACTCGCCCCACTGGCATGGCTCCAGTCACGCGGTCCGCTCCGAGTTGTTTCATTACATTCATTATGGGAGGGGAGGGGAGGAACTCTACGACGTGTCCCGGGATCCAAACCAGTGGCACAATCTGGCAGGGGATCCCGAANACCGAGAGACCAAGAAATTCCTGAGGAAATGGCTTCCGAAAAGCAATGCGCCGCACTTTCGCGCTAATTGATATTAACGCTGGGGATGTCGTTTGACTGGCAGAGCCTTTCTCATACGCTGGGGTGATGGTGAGTAGATTGTGTCCCGGGTGCATGACGATTGTTTTGCTCCTGGTCATGCTTGCAGTTGGAGTCTCGCCAGCCCAGACAGGCCTCGACACTCTCGAAGAGAGAGCGAAGAGCTCCAAGGTCCGTCTTGAGACGGGGCCTGCGCGGTGGGCGGTCAGGGCCACTCTTGAGACCGGTGCGACATTCGGACTGAGGGTTGTGAGTGACCCGCCGGATTTTGAGGTTCGTATCATCCTCAAGCCGGATGCGGATAAACCAGAGCCTTTTGCGAGAGTGGTGGCTCGGGCAGGAAAATGGACGGTGGAAGAGATCGGCGGTCTCAGGGGAGTTTATCAGCCATGGGAAGCTCCTTTCTCCTACGAGGTCGTTGCCCTACTTCTTAGCGAGGCATGGCCCTCACCCTACCTCCGCGGTGCTGAGCATGCTCTGAGCAGGCGGGTTGGAGAGACCATCGTTGTAAGGTCTCCCCTTTCCTTCTCGCAGAGGGCTACTGCAGAATCGTTTCTGCAGAAGTCGGAGACAGCGCGGCTGGAACCCGGGAGTGAGCTGGCCCTGAATCTGGCAGAAATACGCCGGCGTCTCAAAGATGGAAACCAGCTCAGGGTCGACGAGGTGACNGGTTTCATGGAACGAGTCACGGCAGGGACTCTCGATCTGGAATATAGCAGGGTGGAATGGCTGGAGGAGTCGGCTGAGATACCGTTGATCAACTCATACCCGGATTACAGCGCTCCCTTACCTGCGGACCGGGATGGACTCGTCATGATCAGCCGGTCCGGTGCATGGCGCCCCGGATACCCGGAACTCGGGTCGGGGGGGCACCTCCTTAACCTTGATACGGGCAAGCTTCTCCGGATTCCTTTTGCCGGAGGTTCCTGTGTTCCGGGGTGTTTCACGGACCAGCGGAGCAAGGTGGTGGTGAGTGCGCCCGCAAGAGACGGATCCGGGGTTGATCTCTTTCTGGTAGATCTACTTCAGGGAACACAGATGAAACTCGGGGGGAGCGTCTTCTCCGGAGGAGTATGCCGAAGCCCGGCCTTGTCCCCTGATGGTGAGACCCTGGCAGTAGTTTTTTCCAGAGGGCTCGGGAAAGACCAGGTCTACCTGTTATCTGCGAGTGACGCTGAGCCGCGGCCCCTCGGGAAGTCACTCGATATCCGGGATCTCTCGTGGCTGGGTGATGGTTCCGGCCTGGTTCTTCTGACAGGTGAAAACGGTGCGAACGCTACGGAAAGGTTGGAGTGGCGGATCGTGCGACTGGGGTTGGATGGACGCACATCCGGAATTCGCAGCGACGTCGGGGCTTTTGCCACCGTAGCAGGAAAAGAGTCCGGGCGGATCCTTTTTCAGGATCGCGACAAGCTCTGGTACACATGCAGTGTAGCCGGCACGAACGTGTCCAGAGTNGGCAACGGATTGAAGGGGCTGCTTTCCCCGGCAGTCAATCCCGATGGAACGCATGCCTTGATGATTGAACAGGATGCGCANAACCGCAGCTGGCCCGTAGTAGTTGAGCTGGTGAGCGGAAAAACGTTCCCCGTCAAGGTTGAGCGAGGGCGCTGGTTTCAGCCCGCATGGAAGTGATTCAAGCAATGATGTCCCAGACGCCTTGAACAGGGACCGGGCGGTGCGGGAGATCGTGGATCATCGTTTTGAAATCAAGTCGAACCGACCATATCATTGAGGCGAGGTCTCAAGCGCACATTTTTTGGTCCAACTTTTGGAAGTGGCTGAAGCGTCCAGCAGAAACAGCAGAGAGCAGGGGTTGAAAATCAAGGTTCCGGGCAAAGTTCTGATTGAAACATGCGCGTTGTTCGATTCGTATGATGACAACACACCGCCATGCTATTTATCGCTACTTCAAGGATCACTCTGGCCGCTGCCTGTCTGGCAGGAAACTCTTTCGGGCAACTCTGGACGGACCCCGGGGATGATGCGCTTCCTGCGGATTTTGAGATTCAGGGAGAATATGCGGCAAAGGGAATGGGAGCCCAAGTNATTGCCCTCGGAAAAGGACGCTTTCATGCTGTAGTGTATCCGGGGGGATTGCCCGGCGCGGGATGGGATGGCCAGAACAAGTCTCTGTTGGATGGCAGGCTGGATGGAGATAAGGCTATCTTTGTCGCCGCAGAGGGTTCGAGAAACTACATGGCACGGGAGGCAGCGAAATTCAGCGCCACCCGCGAGTTTCCACCGAAGGGTCATAAACCTTACGAGGGCGTGGTCTCGGAGGGTGTTTTTTCCGGAGCTTCCGCGTCGGGAGTCAAGTTCTCTCTCGATCGGACAATTCGCAAGTCGCCATCTCTGGGAGCCAAGCCGCCCCGCGATGCCATCGTTCTCTTTGATGGTAGTAAGGACAGCATGCAGAACTGGCAGGGAGGTCGCTTCGATGAAAAGACCGGATTACTCAACACGGACGGCAGGGATATCCGAACCAAGGAGAAGTTTCTCAATTACATCATGCATGTGGAATTCATGCTTCCCTTCAAGCCTGACGCCCGGAGCCAGGGGCGGGGGAATAGTGGCTTTTACCAGGTAGATATGTACGAGATGCAGATTCTCGATTCCTTTGGCCTCATGGGCTTGAACAATGAGTGCGGGGGGATTTACCAGAAGGCGGATTCGAAGGTCAACATGTGTCTGCCTCCACTTCAGTGGCAGGCCTACGATGTCGATTTCAATTCGGCTGTGATGAAGGATGGAAAGAAAGTCAGTAATGCGGTTCTTACCGCCCGGCTCAATGGCGTAACGATTCACGAAAAGCTCCAGATTAATGGAAAGACGGGGGGTGCTCGTGGAGAACCCGAAGGCACACCCGGGGTCATCAAACTACAGGGCCACGGCAATCCTCTCCAGTTTCGCAACGTGTGGCTCCTGCCCAAAAAATAGATAAGATTTCGTCTTCTATTGCTGCTCGGGCCGTAGCGATCGTGCCGGTATGGCGGATGAATTGAAGGGTTACCGCGTGTTGATCACTTCAGATGATGTTTCGTAGAGAGAAGAGGTTATGGGGGCAGAGAGAAACTCTGTTAGCGGCATTCCTCGTCCTGCTGGCATTGGAATGTCCTGCTGCGCTAAAACCGAATATTCTGTTCATCCTGATCGATGATATGGGATGGATGGATCTTGGGTGTCAGGGAAATCCTCATGTGAAGACCCCTAATATCGACCGGTTTGCGATGGAGGGAGTCCGCTTTACGNATGCCTACGCTCCGGCGCCCGTCTGCTCCCCGACAAGGGCGGCTCTCATGACCGGGCATTCCCCGGCGCGCCTGCACCTTACCAACCATCTGCCCCATCAGAATCGGTTTACTCCGCCGGAGTCGAAGCTGTTACCGGCGGAGATGAGGGATCATCTCCCTCTTGAGTATACGACTATCGCGGAGCGTCTTCGAGATGAAGCTGGATATGCCACTGCATTCATTGGGAAATGGCATCTCTACAAAGGCCGGGAGGAGAAATTTGCGGCACAGTTCCAAGGCTTTGACATTAATATAGGGGGCTNCTCCTACGGGGGGCCACCCACCTTTTTCGATCCCTACCGAATTCCCTTCCTNACGGATCGGAAGAAGGGGGAATACCTCCCCGATCGGCTCGCAGATGAAACCATCAGCTTCATGCAGAAGCAGGTGCAGGCGAAGAAACCATTCTACGTAGCGCTGTGGAATTACACTGTGCACTGGCCGATGGAGGCTCCCGGGGAGTTTGTCGCGAAATGGGCAGATAAGCCCAAGGTTGGCTACAATCACAAGGTTTACCCGGCAATGCTGGAAACAATGGATCTTGCCATCGCGCGTGTCCTTGAGGAGCTCGGACGATTGAAGATCGAGGAGGAAACCTTTGTCGTCTTTACCTCGGACAATGGGCCGTTCGGGGGGGTGGGTGATGCGCGTCCGCTCCGGGCGGATAAGGGTCATCTTTACGAGGGAGGAATCCGGGTGCCACTGATCGTGCGGTGGCCAGGGAAGGTGGCGGCGGGGACGGTTCGTGAGGACCCNGTCATTCTTACCGACTTTTATCCGACCCTTCTCGAGGTTGCCGGCCTGAAGACCAGGAAGCACTACCCGGGGGATGGCGAAAGCCTCCTTCCTGTATTGACTGGCGAGGCGGATTTGCAGCGGGATGCTCTCTTCTGGCACTATCCTAATTTTGCCTTTCACCGGGACAATCGGCTGGGAAGTGCCATCCGGATGGGCGACTACAAACTCATTGAGTTTTTCGACCGCAACGAGGTGGAACTCTATAATCTCAGGGAAGATCTCGGGGAAAAAAAGAACCTCGCGGGGGTTGAAGCAGGGCGCGTGGAGGAGATGCGAAAGCGCCTGAGCCGCTGGAGAGAAAAAAGTGGTGCTCGTATGCCTCGTCCGAGGGAGTGAGCGGAGGCAACCGCTGGAGGGCTGGATTGGTCCGGATGACCTTAGTGAGCATCTCTTTCCGTCAAGCCCCGGGAGAGGGCGGAGGAACCGGAGGAGGTAATTTGGAGGGGTGTAGCTTCCTGCCGTTCAGCATCGTTCCGATGAGGGTATAGCGCACGAGGTATCTGTAGGTAAGGAGCAGGAAGGCAAAGGTGACCAGACAAAGCAGGGTGAGCTTGAGGGAGCTGGGAAGGTTCCAGCTTGAGATCAGGGCCTGGAGTATCATGACAAGGGGGAGGTGGGCGAGATACATCCAGTAGGAGGCATCCGAGACGAAACGCACTCCCTTGTTTTCGCGCGAGAAGAAGCTCCGAAACAGACCGAGGAAGGCGAGGATCATCACCCATGCGAAGAGCGCCGCGCAGAGGCTGTATACGACGCGCTGCCCTCCCACGGGAACCGCCTGAAAAAGATGAATCCCATAGACCCCCAGTGGAACAGCAGCAACCAGCAGGAACGGCCACCAGCGGCCTGCCTGCTCCTCGAATTCGGGGCGACCGAAGCAGACTGCGCCGTAGCCAAAGAAGATGGTATAATAGAGCAGCTTGGGCGGCCACGGTAGAATGCCCATGGCGGTATCGGGACCAAAGGACTGGGTCATGAAATACTGGGTGCAGGCCGTCAAAGGGACCAAAGTCAGGAGCGCGACCGGAGGCCGGAGGAGCCAAGCTGGAAGTGAAGGCGTTCCAAGGGCCTTGAGCGACAGGGTGGCTAAGGCGAACCCTGCGACAAGCATGAGCAGATAGTAGAGAAACCACAGGTGGGCAGTGAGGGGATACATTGCGAGAAGCATGTAGAAGTCCTTGAGATCCCGGAGAGCAGAGGAGGATTCTTTGCTCGCCGCACCGTTTTGGCTCGTCGCACCCCTGGCGATCAGGATGGGCTCCAGTTTTTTTCTTCCAGCGAGGACTTCCCTGCGATCGACGGTGACATTGAGCATGCCGGCAATCCATTCGACGGTGCTCCAGCTCTCGCGCAAGCTATTCAGAGGAGTCTTCCCTTCCCGGGAGCGCACATTCACCTCGGCTCCCCTGTCGAGGAGAAGTTCTGCGATGTCCGTTCGGCCGAGAAAGGCGGCGGTGTGCAGCGCAGTATGGCCCTCCTCCTCGGTTTGATTCGGCGCAGCACCGAATTGAAGGAGGGTTTCCGCGCACTCTATCTGGTTATACCAGGCGGAGACCATGAGTGCACTCTGGCCTGCCTGATCGACCGCTTCAGGGTCGGCACCCTGTTCCAGTTCCTGAGTCAGCTGTGCAATATTCCCCTCGTAGAGGGCGGCCCAGAAGGTGGTCTCATGAGGCCTCACTTGAGAGCTTTTGCCCAGCTCGTCGGCGATCCATACCAGAGGGATGATAATGATTCCGCCCACAACGAGTGGCAGAAGAATGCGCTGGACGCGATGGAGAAGCAGGGAGCCAAGACCTTTCCGCTTCCACAGCATGGTAGTGAAATATCCACTGATCAGGAAAAAGAGGGGCATGCGGAACCCGTGAATGGCCTGATTAGCCCATTCATAGGCTTCATGCTGTCGCAGGTCCTGGGCAGGCCAGTAAGCATTGGAGAAAAACGAGAGAAGACCATGCATCACGATTCCAAGGAGCATGGCGGTGGCCCGCAGGGCATCGAGGTGGTGGTAACGCGGGGACCCGATCACGGCGGCATCCTTCACTGGTGTTATGTGAGAGGACAAGAAGGGAGTAGAGAATCTTCCTTAGATACCTCGTTGCGGGAGCCGTGCCGGTAAGATAGGAGATTTAAATGCTACGGTGCGTACTGATTTTTGTGGTGGGATTCTCAGTGGGCCTCTTCCGGGTGGGAGCGGAGGTCGCGAAGGACGGATACATTCGTGAGAACAATATTCCTTATCGCGACAAGAATTCTCCCGGGTGGGATGATTATATGGAGGAACGCTGTGTGCTGGATCTGTATCGGCCGGCGGGGAAAAAAGGTTTTTCCACGGTGGTATGGTTCCACGGTGGAGGGTTGCGCGGGGGAAACAAGGCGGTGCCGTGGCAGTTGCAGAAGAAGGGCATTGCGGTGGTGGCGGTGAATTACCGGCTGTTCCCGAAGGTAAAGTGTCCGGCCTATATCGAGGATGCGGCTGCCGCGATTGCGTGGACGTTCAAGAATATTCAGCGGTATGGGGGAGACCCCGGGGCTATTCATGTTTCCGGGCACTCGGCCGGGGGTTACCTCACCAGCATGGTGGGACTGGACAAAAGTTATCTTGAGGTTCACGGAATTGATGCAGACCAAATCGCTTCTCTCGTGCCCTTCAGTGGGCACACCATTACGCACTTCACTCCCCGGGAGGAGAGAGGAATTCGTGATACCCGTGCGATTGTCGACAAGTTCGCTCCTCTATTTCATGTTCGGAAGGACTCACCGCGGCTGGTACTGATCACCGGGGACCGGGAGCTTGAGTTACTGGGGCGTTATGAGGAAAACGCGTATCTCTGGCGCATGATGCAGGTGACAGGACACAAGCAGACCCAACTCCACGAGTTGGGAGGATTCGATCATGGCGGGATGGCTGCACCCGCCTTTGGGATCCTCCTTAAAGTCCTGCGGGGCAGGTAAAAGGGCGGGGCAGCACTGCATGATCCTGCAATTTAAAGGGATTGATTCAATCTGGAGGCTATTCCTTGTCGCCGATGGTTCAGGCGCTTAGCATCCCACCTGTGAAAGTTGTGAGTCACATGGGGGCCATCATGGTCTGGATGTCCTTTTTGCTTCCGTCGGTAGCCGCCGGGGTGCTTGAGCTCAGGAAGGGCGATGTCGTTGCCTTCGTGGGAGGAACAGACCTTGTTAATATCCAGAAGGAGGGACGGCTCGAGTCGGCTCTGACAATGAAGTGGAAAGAGCATGCCCCGCTCTTTCGTGATTTTGCCTGGGACGGGGACACCGTCTATCATCAGAGCGCGGAGCGGGAGAGGTGGCGGCAGGAGGCCTTCGGTAACTGGGATGACCAGCTGAAGCGTGCCGGGGCGACGGTAGTGATTGCCCAGTTCGGCAAGATGGAGTCGTTTGATGGTGAGGGACGAATCGATGACTTTGTTGAGGCCTATGGGGCTTTTCTTGACCGCGTGGGGAAGGGCAGGCGGTTGGTCCTTCTGGAACCTGCTCCGATGCAGTGGAAGGGTGCTGCGGAGCGCGCCGCTCTTCCTGCCTATGCTGCGGCTATTGCCGATCTGGCTGCGGAGCGGAAGGTTCCCTTCGTCTCTGGCGATGGAGAAGATATGGTGGCATCGTTCATCGAGCAGCTTTCCGGCAAGCCCGAGCCGGATGGGGAAGCGTATGAGCTGATGTGCGTGACGGTTGCTGAAAAACACCGGCTCTGGTGCGAATACTGGCGACCCGCCAACTGGAAGTGCATCTTCGGTGATGACAGCAGGAGAATTTTTGCAAAGGCCGCCCACGGCTTGCCATCGATCCAGGAGGAATGGGCCAGCTACCCGGAGCTGATCGCCGAAGTCGAGAAAGCCATCCTGGCGGGAAAACCCTGGAAGGCACCGGTAGC
This sequence comes from Roseibacillus sp., assembly GCA_002723015.1. The sequence goes on from PBNG01000028.1 coordinate 15,720, forward strand.
GCCGGAATTGACAGGCTCTGGTGAGGCCGGAATCCAAAAGGAATTGGATAGTTTCGAGGTTCTCGAGGGCTTCGAGGTCAACCTTTTTGCCGACGAGTCCCACGGAGTACGCAATCCTCTCTCAGTGCGCTGGGATGCGAGTGGTCGGATGTATGTGGCCTGCTCGGATGTCTATCCTCAGATTGAAGCCGGAGTGAGGGGCTATGATCGGGTGATTGCTCTGCGCGACACCAATCACGATGGCAAGGCGGATGAGTCGACGGTTTTTGCAGAGGATCTGTTGATCCCTACGGGAATGGAGGTTGGGCCGGACCGGGTGTATATTGGTCAGGGCCCGGACTTGCTTACTCTGAGAGACACCGACGGAGACGGCGTTTCGGACGAGCGCGTGACACTCCTGACTGGATTTGGAAATGGGGACTCTCATCAGACCAGCAATTCCTTTGTCTGGAGCCCCGGAGGAGAACTCTGGTGGTGTCAGGGAGATGGGATTGAGTCCCGGGTAGAGACTCCGTTTGGAGTTTCCTCCCTGTTTCAGGCTGGAGTGTATCGGATGAGACCGCGTGAGCTGCGACTCGATCCGTTGCTGGACGATTTCATGGGTCCAGGGAATCCATGGGGAATCGCTTTTGATGACTTTGGACAATCCTTTGTCATCGATGGCGCGGGAGGGGTATCGTTCCTCACGCCGGCATCCATCCCGGCGAAGCGCCGCCTGCGACTTCCCAGAATAGGGAACCCGGGTGGATACTGTGGCATTGAGTGCCTCGGGGCGGGGAATCTGCCCGGCGACATGCAGGGGCAGTTTGTCATCGGAGACTATAAAAAAAATCAGGTCAGTCGTTTCGAAACCCGGGAGGATGGGGCCGGTTTCAAACTGGAGTGGAAAAGTCCGCTGCTACGTTCGAAGCACCGAAATTTCCGCCCCATTGATGTCAAGATGGGTCCCGATGGGGCGATCTACATCGTCGATTGGTATAATCCGATCACCTGCCATCAGGATGATTTTTATCGTCACCCCGAGAGGGATAAGACTCACGGGCGTATCTGGCGGGTTACACCCATCAGGGGTGCCGTAAAACCGCCCAGCCTTGTGGGCGCTAGCCTCGCTCGTTTATTGGAAGCACTCAGGTCTCCGGAGCGCTGGACGCGGTTGAAGGCCAAGCAGGTGCTCGCGAGCCGCCAACCGGAGGAAGTAAGGGCCGCGGTCAGGGCATGGAGTCAGGCAGCAGAGGGAAATCATGAGGGCCGGGACCTTCTTGAGGCCGTGAGCGTCCTTGAGTGGCTTGGGCGACCGGATGAGGTCGTCCTGCGCCTTCTCTTGTCATCCCCGGACCACCGTGCAAGGGCCTACGGAGTAAGAGTTCTTGGGCGTTGGAGTCAAAAGCTTGAGAATCTCCATGATCTTCTGGTGAAAGCTGCTCGTGATGTTCATCCGCTGGTGCGGATGGAAGCGGTGCTGGCGGCAGGACAATCTCCCCGCGCCGAATCGGTGCTCGTTTCTGCGGCTGCAGCCGAATCAAAGCGTGATCGCTGGATTGAGTATGCCTTCTCGCAGGCTGTACATCATAGCAAACGTTACTGGCTGCCTGCTCTGAGGACTGGACAACTGAATTTTTCTGGGGTCCGTGGAGGATTGGCAGCCGTTCTGGGGGCCTCTGATTCGCGTGGAGTGGTTGAGGAAATTCGCAAGATTCTTGATGGTGGCACTATCGGAAAAGAGGCATGGGACGGTCTCGCGTTGACGTTGGCCGCCCTCGGCGAGGAAGAGGACCTGCGTGCAATCCTGAATTCAGACCAGATCAGCCTCGCTCTTTTGCGGGCCATGATGGAACGGGAACGTCCGGGGTTTGATGTCATGCCTCCCTTGGGACGGGCCCTCTATCACCCTGACATCGCAAGACGGATTGCGGCAGTGGAACTGGCTGCCCACTGGAAAGTGAAGGAGCTTTATAAAGCTGTTATGAAATACGCGGAAGGTGAAGGGGTTGATCCGGTCCTTCGAGAGGTTGCCTTGCGCTCCCTGGGCGCTCTCGGAGAAAGGAGCACCGTTGATTTTCTCAAATCCCAGGTGGGCGGCGAAAGCGAAGTTCGTCCTTCGGCACTGTTTTCGATTCTGCAGCTTGCTCCGGAGGAGGGCACCCGAATCGCCGTAAAGCTCCTGAAAGAACTGGAAGACCGGGAAACAATCATGACCATTTTCAGGGACTTCACCAGCCGGGAGGGCGGCCCCGCGTTGCTCGCGAAGGAACTCGAAGGAGCTGCCATCAAGGATGGGCAGGCAGCGCTGCTTCGTGGGGCCTGGGTTTCCACCGGACTTGTCGCGAGAGAGTTGGAAGCTGTCCTTGATCTGCTGGCTGGGGCAGGAGGAGTCCAGGCGTATGATGAGGGAGTCATCAGGAACTTGGTGGCGGCAGCAAAAAAAGGGAGCGCATCGCGGGGGAGAGAGGTGTTTCATTCCTCAAAGGCAAGTTGCTCAGCCTGCCATAAGGCGGACCGTGGAGGGCAATCAGTGATTGGGCCCGACCTCAGTGCGGTAGGGAGCGGCCTTCTGCCGGATCGCGTTGTAACGGAAGTGCTCTGGCCGCGGCGACAGGTCAAGGAGGGGTATGCTCTCAGTCGGATTATTACCCGCGATGGAGATGTTCAGCAGGGTTATGTCCAGGCGAGTCGTGATGAAGAGTTGCTGCTGCTCCGTGATTTCGCGAGTAATTCGCTCCACGAAATCCCCAGGGGGAGCATCATGAAGCAGGAGGAGGTTGGGAGCCTCATGCCACCGACAGCCGGCGAGCTGGATCAACAGGAGCTGGTTGATCTCTTCGCCTATCTGTTCTCTCTCGATGGAGAGGAATAAGAACGAGGAATCAGCAAAAGCACTGATACTAAGTTAGATCGGGAGTTCATGCTTGTCATTGGGGGATTCCCAGCTTACCGCCGGATCACGCCCAATAAAAATTAAAAGAACAAATTATCCGTTCATCCCGTCTTATCTGATAGATACAAAGACATAGAAAACATGAAGCCACTAAAAAGAATGATGATAGGCCTGGCCGCAAGTGCCGTGGTGATGAGTGCGCAGGCGGCCGACCAGGTCGAACTCGAAGGTGCCTCGGTCGGAATATGGACCATGGACTTTGATGCGGCGGTCAAGCTGGCAGGGGAGAAAAATCTTCCCCTGATGTTGAATTTCACCGGTTCAGATTGGTGTGGGTGGTGCAAGTTGATGGATAAGAATGTCTTTGCCGAGGAGGTCTGGAAAACCTACGCGAAAGAGAATGTTCTCCTCGTGACCCTCGATTTTCCGCAGGACAAGTCTGTCGTTCCCGAGAAATATGTTGAGCGAAACAAGAAGCTGCAGGAGCAGTTTGGAGTAAGGGGTTACCCTACCTATGTCGTCCTTGATAACGACGGTTCCACTAAACTGGGCCAGCTTGGCGCGGGACGGGACAAGACACCCTCTACCTTCATTGAGGAATTCAAGGGAGTTATTCGCATGAGTTCCAAGGCTATCGAGGCTTTTTTAAAGGCAAATCCTGACAAGGCGGATGCCTACAAGGCGGCCATTGCGGATCTTCGGGCTGCCGAGCAAAAATTTGAGGCTTCCCAGGAGCCTCTCAACGAGTGGCTGCAGACCAGACCCAAGAGGACTGAGGAGAACACCAAGAAGTTTGAGGCCTTCAACAAGGTAATTGGAGAAGCGCAGAAGGGTGTTGCAGACGCTGAGGCTGCGATAAAGGCCTTTCACTAGGTTTCCACCAGAAATCCTGAGCTTCTCCAGATGGAGGAGCTCGTGGCAAGGGAGAGAGTTCACCGGAGACTCCGGCTGTCAGTCTCGTTCGTTTCTTTGTGCCGGGATCGTCGCCGGGGCGCGTGAAAAAAGGGTTAGCCGGGATGTGACTCTCCGTGGTCGCATGGAGAGGTGATCCGGATGGGGTCGATGGTGAAATAAAGGGCTTTCCGAGGGCCGCTTCGTACGTCTTGATCGCGTCCAGCAAACAGACACACATGAAAAAGAACGTCTTACTCCTGCCCGCCCTCGTGACCTTGATCACCCCGCTGTTGCCTGTCGCTTTGCGAGCAGCCGACAATAATAAAGTCTGGACTGATCCGAAGAAGGCCGCGGAGGAAGATCCTGATTTCAGGATTCAGGGAGAGTATGTCGCCAAGGGTACTGGTGCACAGGTCATCGCCCTGGGTAACGGTCATTTTCATGCTGTTCTCTATCCGGGAGGCCTTCCGGGTGCCGGCTGGGATGAAAAAGGCAAGAGCCTGCTGGACGGTAAGATTGATGGAGGAAAGGCGGTGTTTACCGCCGCCTCCGGCAAAAAGCGCTACATGGCCGGCGGCGGAACAGAGTTCAGTGCTACCCGCAAGTTTCCACCGGAGGGTCACAAGGACTACACGGGATCGATTTCGGGGGGATCGTTTCATCTTACAGCCAAGAGCGGAGAGAAGATGGCCCTGAAGAAAGTGGAGCGTAAAAGTCCGACCCTCGGGGCGGATGCTCCCGAGGGGGCGGTGGTGCTCTTTGATGGTAGCAATGTCGATCATTGGAAGAATGGAAAAATCACGGATGGTCTGCTGGGGGCAACAAACGCAATCAGCACGAAGCTGTTCCGCGATTGTAAGATTCATGTTGAATTCCGGACGCCCTATCGTCCGCATTCACGGTCGCAAGGCCGGGGCAATAGCGGAGTCTATTATCAGGGTCGCTGGGAGACACAGGTTCTGGACTCCTTTGGTCTTGAAGGACTGATGAACGAGTGCGGGGGAATTTATTCGATCGCGGCATCCAAATTGAACATGTGCCTTCCTCCCCTGACCTGGCAGACGTATGATGTGGAATACACGCACGCAAAGTTTGACAAGGATGGGAAGCGGACTGCGTGGCCCCGGATGACCGTTAAGTTGAACGGGGTGACGGTTCATGATGACCAGGAGATGGGTAAAACCCACACCACGGCGGCTCCGGTAGGAGGTCCACTCAAGCCGGAACTCGGAGGGCCGATCTTCCTGCAGAACCACGGAAACCCGGTATTTTACCGTAATATCTGGGTTCTCCCCAAGGAGTAGGGCTCTTCTTTTCCGTGGGTCCCTCTGGGATCTAGGGATGTAGTTCGATCAGGATCTGGCACCCGACCGCCTTCGTCACGGCCTTCGCAGGCTTGCGTCCCGCCAAGGTGGATTGCAGGGCCTCTCTCAGATCATGGCTGGTGGCCTCCGGCCTGCGCTTTCCGTAGGTCGCATAGGTATTGTCGATGCGTCCCCGGTAGAGCCGGCTTCCGTCGGCAAGAAAGACGTGCGCCTCAGGAGTCACCTTTGCATCATGCCTCCTTGCAAGGACCTGTTTTGCGTCGAGGACCACAGGGCTTGTGACAGCATAGGCTTTCGCATGCTCGGCAAGAGCATCCTTCTGACCGTCTGGATCGGGATGAACCTGGTAGAAACGGATCCCCTTGGGTTCAAAAGTTTCCGCCAGACGTCTCAGGGCGGGTTGATAAAAATTGGCGATTGGGCACGTGATATCCACGTAAACAAAGACGACCGCGACAGTCTTCGGCGAATTCGCAGGATTATGGACAATCCCTTCGATATCTACGATTGTCCCGATGCTGAGATCCTGTTCCGGGAGCCCTCTGGATGGATTGACGAACAGCAGCAGGGTGAGCAGAGCTAACGGGAACAATTCTTTTCGACTTCTCATGAGAGGATTCTATCGCCCACGGAAGCCCCCGAGGATTGAGTCGAGATATTTCTGCACCTCTGGTTGTTCGACTTCATCGAGGATCTTATCGCCGTCCTTATCAAATCGGCCGAAGATCCGGGAGCGCATCCGGCCGGGAACTTCGTTGTACTGAATGAGACCATCTCCGTTATCATCGTAGTTTTTCACATTGAGAAACGTCCTTGAGGCCTTCTGGATTGCCTCGGCAGCACTGGTGATAAGTTGAGCCCTTTGCGCATCCTTGATGGCCTGGATCTTGCCGTTGTTTTCGGGAACGACGATCAGAGTGACACTCCCCATTTCATCATCAGACTCCTGACCCCACGTGATACGCCGGGGAGGACTGTTGGGATTTTCGGGGTTACTTGCGGAGTTATCATAAACGAGGCGTGTCTTCAGGACCGTGCCAGCAGGCAGATCGAGAGGTTTCTCGAACTGGTAACGATCCTGCCAGTCAAGATCCCAGTCATCGATGCTCATCAAGGTTATTTCCCTGCCATCTGGCAACGATGCAGTCATGACCATGGACTTGCAGATGTAGTGGGCGTGGCCGCCTACCGAGACTGCTTTGACGGGAACCGGCAGGGTAATACTATCCTCGACGATGTAATTCTCCTCGCCTGCCGGGATATTTATTCCCTTGGTCGCTCCGAAGAATGGAGGGATCTGAATGGGCACGAGATTTACCTCGGGGGACTTATCGGCGAAGTAGAGCGCCAGCTCTGCTTCCTCAACCTCTTTTTTACCCGAGGGATGAAAGTGAGTCTGCATTACGACATCCGAACCACGGGGCAGGAACATGGCAAGGTCGCCGGGGAGCTTTGCGGGTGTGGCACCCGGAACGTGACCTCCAAGCCCGCCATTGCCGCCACCAAAGGCCGCAGCCGGGTCAGTGATGCCTCCGCCCTGCCTGAGGAAGCCCATTCCACTGATTCCCGCTTTGCCGTCCTGACCATCCATTTTCCGGGCCGCGCCGTTCGAATCGATAAAGAAAAGAGCGTGGTGGACTGCCGATTTCGCCTTAGGGCGTAGTTCCACCGCCTTGATCCACTTATCTTCCTCGAGCTGCAGCGGAAAAACAAAGGACCGGTAGATATCTCTGCCCTCTGCCGGAACCTCGAACTTCCCTTTCATCTTGATGACAAGATCGGGCTTTCCAAGATACCACCCACTGGGGTAGTCGGGAAGTTTCGGGCTCTTGGACGAATCACCTTCGGGCATACCCTCTTCCACCCATTTGCCGAAAAGCTCAATTTCCTCGTCCGTCAGGCGCCGGTCATTGGCGTAATTCATTTTCTTGTTAACAGGCTTCCACGGTGGCATGTAGCGGTCGAGAATCACGTCGTTGATCGTAAGCGCACGTTTCCTGACATCCCGGTAGCTGATGAGATGAAAGGGTCCATTCTGCCCGGGGCGATGGCAACCAGTACAATTCTGGTGAACGAGCGGGGCGATGTGTTCGTTGAAGGTGACCTTGGCGGAGCTGGGCAACAGCGGCGCAAGGATTAGCAGGAGAGAAAAAGAGGTTCTGATCATCGATGGGTTAATGTCTGACTACCACAAAGAGACCGACACGGGAATCGAGTTTTGTTGAACTTCCTTTGGATTTTTGTGTCCGGATCCTGGGAGGCACCGCGTTACAGCGGTAAGGCTACGCTTCAAACCGACGGGATGATGGGGAGCAATAGAGACCTCTTTTACGCATTGAGCATTGAATGGAGACGGAAATTGAGGAGAATAAGGGGGTTCACCCTTACCCCTTGCATCATTGATGAGACGATGTGCTCTTGTAGCGATCGGGCTGCTCACCTTGCCGGTATTTGGCGCGGAAGGCCTTTTGGGCTATTACCGTCATCCCGCATTAAACGACGATACGATTGTATTTTATGCCGAGAGTGATCTCTGGCGGGTTCCCGTCAATGGCGGGACCGCACGGCGTCTCACAACCCATCTGGAGCGTGAACGCTTTCCATGTATCAGCCCGAACGGTGAGACTGTTGCCTTCACGGCATCCTATGATGGAACTCATGAAATCTATCTCATGCCGCTTGAAGGAGGGCGCCCCAGGCGCGTCACGCACGAGGGAATCAGCGGGCGTCGTAGTCCAAGGCCCGTCTCGTGGAAGTCTGATACCGAATTGGTGTACGCTACCTGGTATTTTGCCACCCGGGATACCCACCAACTCGCCATATTGAATGTCGAAACAGGAAACAAGAAGCTCCTTCCTCTGGAGCAGGCCAGTGATGGTGGTTTTGCTGCTGACAACGAGACTCTCGTCTTCACCCGCCTGCCAAGGCAGAATAGCTTCGCAAAGCGATATCGGGGAGGACTGGTAGAAAACCTCTGGCGCTTCCGGAATGGAGATAAAGAGGCAATTCCGTTGACTCCAGATTATGACGGGACAAGCCGCGATCCCATGGTTTGGAAGGATCGAATTTACTTCAGCAGTGATCGGGATGGCACGATGAACCTGTGGTCAATGACGTTTGAGGGTAAGGGTCTCGTTCAGCATACTGTATTTGCTGGATGGGATCTCCTTTCCCCCTCGTTACATAACGGAAGGATCGTCTTCGCCAACCGGGCTGATCTATGGATCTATGACATTGAACGGGACGAAACCCGGAAGGTCGATGTCCGCCTCGCTTCCGACTTTGACCAGAAACGGGAGCGATGGATCAGCAACCCAATGTCCTATCTGAATTCCTGGTTCCTCTCTCATGACGGCAAGCAGGTTGGCCTCACGATTCGTGGCCGCGGCTATGTGCTGCCCGCGAGGTCCGGTCGGATCATACGACTCAGGCAAAATAGTGATAGTCGGACTCGAGATCTTCGTTTTCTCCCGGGAAGCAAGGATGTGATATATCTCTCGGATCGTAGTGGAGAAATGGAGTTCTGGCGAGAGCCTGCTGATGGACTGGGAGAGCCGTCTCCCATTACTTCCGGAGGGACCACCATGAGGCATGATGGCATTCCATCGCCAGATGGGAAACTTCTGGCGCATACCGATCGTGACCAGATTCTATGGATGAGGGATCTTTCCAATGGGGAAGAATGGGAGGTTGCCCGTTCTGCAGAAGGTAATGAATGGGATTACATTGATCTGACCTGGTCCTCCGATAGCCGATGGATAGCCTACGCAGATACCATGGAGAACCAGACCGAGAGGATTTTTCTCTACGACACGAAGGAGCGAAATCCCCCGAAGGCAGTGACCACCGCGCGTCTTGACAGTTACAGCCCGGCCTTCGGACCAGAAGGGAAGTGGCTCTATTTTCTCTCGGATCGTACGTTTCGCTCAGTGCAGGGTTCCCCTTGGGGTCCCCGTCAACCTGAGCCCCTTCTGGATAAGACAGCTGGGATTTATGCCCTCGACCTGCTTGGGGGGCAGCGTTCCCCGTTTGTTGCCTCAGACGAGGGCGAACCTCCGCCTCTCGGGGTAAGTGAGGATGAGAAGAAGGGAATCAACCTAGAGAGCCTTGATGGCCGACTTTTTGTATTACCGGTTGAACCGAGTAATTATCGCTACCTGGCGAGAGCCCGGGGGAATCTCTACTGTCTCTACTCGCCCCTTTCACTCAGCCGCAAATCATCACTGGTTTCCTTTCCCATTACTGCGGACTCCACNCGGNATAAGTGGACCACGGTCATGAGCGAAGTTCGCGGGTTCGAGATCTCGGGAGATGGAACAACCTGTCTTGTACGAAAAGGTGACAGCTTTTATCTCTTTCCGGCTACTGGAAAGCCACCGAGTAGTACGACGCAGACAAAGCTCAATGTCAGTGGGCTCTCTCTCAGTGTGAGCCCGGCTGAGGAGTGGGGACAAATGTTTCGTGATGCTTGGCGCATGCATCGGGATTACTTTTACGATCCAAAGATGCACCGTGTGGACTGGGATGCCATCGGTCGGAGGCATGAGGCCTTGCTCCCGCGACTCACCACACGGTGGGAGCTTGACCACCTCATCTCCCAGATGGTGGGGGAACTCTCTGCGATGCATACGGATATTTATGCGGGGGATATNCGGGATGCCACGGATGGAGCAAGCCTGGGCCACCTTGGGGCGCAACTTTCGAAAGCAGAGGAAGGGTTCAGGATTGAGCGCTTATATGAAACGGACCCTGATTACCCGGGAGAAGCGGGTCCGTTACTCAAGGCTGGTGTGGAGATGAAGGTCGGAGACGTAATCATTTCCGTAGATGGAGAACCTGCCAAGCGGGTCCCGGAGATTGGGGCCTTGCTCAAGAACAAGGCGGGTCGCAAAGTGCTTCTGGAGTCCCGGAGGATCGGGGTGGGGGGCACCAGAAAATCGATTGTTACTCCTTTGACCTCGACTGGCTTCCGGAATCTCAAGACCAGTCATTGGGAATACACCCGCCGACTTGAGGTGGAAACCAAGGGTAGTGGAGAGATTGGATATTTTCACATGAGGGGGATGTCAGCCTCGAACTATGCAGAGTTCGTCAAGGGCTACTACCCGGTGTTCAATCGGAAGGGTCTTGTCATCGACATGCGGCAGAACTANGGAGGAAATATTGATAGCTGGATCTTAAGCCGACTAAGCCGAAAGCCCTGGATGTACTGGAAAACGCGAACGGGTCGTCCCTTTGCCAACATGCAGTTTGCCTTCGATGGNCACATGGTGGTTCTGGTGGACGCCTATACGATTTCGGATGGGGAGGCTTTTTCCGAGGGATTCCGGCGGCTGGGACTTGGGCCTCTGATCGGCACGAAGACCTGGGGAGGAGGCATCTGGTTGCGAGGGGCGACGCGCCTCATGGACGGAGGAATGGCGCGAAGCCCGGAGACAGGGGTCTATGCCCCGGACCGGACTTGGATCATTGAGGGGACGGGGGTGATTCCTGATCTGGTTGTAGATAACCTTCCTCATGAATCCTTTGGGGGCCGTGATGCCCAACTGGAGGCCGCTCTCGCGTATCTGCAAAAGCGAATCAGGGAAGAGCCACCCTCGAGGCCTGAGGCTCCTGCGCGTCCGGACAAATCCTTTCGATATCCGGTTCGCCCCTGAGCCCCGGGGATCAGTATCTGCAGACCGGTGAAAGAGTCTGTTTCGTGGACGCTCCTACGGAGAGAGGTGATGGCTAGAGGCGGTAGGCCTTTGCGCAGGTATCGTGCAGTATTGCATCCTGCTCACCCGGGGCGAGTTCCGAGACGAAAGCACGCACTGAATCTGCCCACCGGACGTAGGAATCAATCCGGAGGAGGCAGACAGGCCAGTCCGTTCCGAAACAGAGTCGTTCCGGACCGAACATATCGAGCGACTCCTCAAAGTAGTTCTTTAGAGTTGCCTCATCGATCTTGTCGTCGGTCACCTCGGTGGCCATCCCGCTGACCTTGACTGCAATGACATTGTCACGCTTAGCAAGCGCGGTCATGCCGCGTCGCCATTCGCTCTCAATCCGCCCATTGTGGATAATGGGCTTGGCGATGTGGTCGATGACGAAAGGNTGCTCGGGATGCTGATCAACAAATTCCACAGTTTGCGGGAGATGTCTCTGAAAGATGAGGATATCGTATATGAGCCCGTAATCATTAAGTTTTGCGATGCCACGGTTGAACTCGGAGCCAAGGATGAAACCGTCATCCGGCTCATCCTGCACCACATGGCGGACGGCCTTGAACTTACCGTGCTGGACGAGGCGCTCGAGATGGCTACTCACGTCTTTATCCGCCAGAGGAACCCAACCCACCACTCCTCGGATAAGATCGCACTCATCGGATAGTTGCAGAAGCCAGTCTGACTCCTCGATAGTCTGGCGTGCCTGAACCACAACCGTCCCGGTTACTCCAGCGGCGGCGGTGCTTTCAGTGAGCTCGGAGAGAAGGTAGTCCTGAGCAAGAACGGAGTCTTCCTCAATCCATGGATACTGGTCAGCATCATATTTCCAGAGGTGGTGGTGGGCGTCTAACATGAGGCAAAGTGACTTGGTGGAGTTGCATGGTCGCGCGATTGGTGCTCTTCTCCAAGCGTGAAGTAAGGCCTCATGGGGGCGCTGGCCTTGCAATTTGTGTGACAGGTGTCTGAATCGGCTTCTGAGAGGAGTCTTCGGTGTTTACCTATGAGTGATTCGCTTCCCTGGTGTCTTGTCAGTGATATTGACGATACCCTGACGGGAGATACAGAAGCGCTGGTTGCGCTGCTGGAGTGTTCAGGTCAGGACCGGCTCTTTCGCATCGTACTCAACTCAAGCCGCCCCCTGACAAGTGTGCAGAAAACTCTGTCAGGGTTTCCGAGTAGCTTTGTTCCGAAGGATCTTGTCACCGCCATGGGTACGGAAGTGATGCTTGGAGGGGAGCCTGTTGAAGAGTGGCAGGAGCGTTTTGCAGGATGGGAACGGGGGATTGTTGATGAAATCGTTGAGGGTTTGGGGGGTGTTCCCCATGGGCAGGAGTTCCAAACGGCCTACAAGGCGAGTTTCAGGGTGGAGGGGGAAGTGCTCCAACAGCACGTCAGGGACGCTATTGCCGGCTCTGGACAACCCTCCCGGGTAATCGTTTCCGGACGGCATGACCTTGATGTGTTACCCATTGAGGGAGGGAAAGGGCAGGCGATACTCTTTGTGGCAGAGTTGCTTGGGCTGGATGTGGCACGGCAAGTGCTCGTAGCGGGTGACTCTGCAAACGATTTGGAAATGTTTGAAATATGTTGTCGGGGAATTCTGGTAGGGAATGCCCGGGCTGAGCTCCGGGAAGCTGTTCGAAAGGAGACTGCCTATCAGGCCCTTGGCCATCACGCCTCCGGGATCATGGAAGGGTTACGATATTGGGGGGTAATTCCCGGGAAGGAGCGGCCACATGAAGGTTTTTATAAGACCGATGAATGAGCGAGAAACGCAATGACTGATCCCCAGCGACAATCAATTCTGATGATTTCGACCCACGGCTACGTGGGAGCAGAGCCTGAATTGGGAAAGCCTGACACGGGAGGGCAGGTCGTTTTTGTTTTGGAGTTAGCCAAGCGCTTTGCGCGGCTCGGATACGACGTGGACGTTGTGACGCGGCGATTTGAAGATCAACCCGAGTATGATGAGATCAACAAGAGCCTGCGCGTGTGGAGAATTCCGTATGGCGGAAGCGAATTCATCCGCAAGGAAGACATGCACGAATCCATTCTGGATTTTGTTAATAACTTTCTCTCGGAAGTGCGCCGTAAGAACCGGAGCTATGACGTCGTCAACAGTCATTACTGGGATGCGGGTTGGGCGGGCCAGAGAATTGCGGAAGAATTGCAGCTTCCCCATGTGCATACTCCCCATTCGCTGGGGTGGTGGAAGCGTCACGACATGGAGGGAGCGCGCGGCTCTCAGGATCTGGAGAAGGTCTACCGGTTCAACGAACGTATCGACAAGGAGTTCCTCGTTTTTCGCAATTGCGATCGGATCATCGCGACAACCCATCAGCAGGTGGAACTCATAACCGAGCACTACGGGATTCCGGAGGACCACATTACTATGATTCCGCCAGGTATTGATGTGGGACGTTACACCCCGGTCAGGCCTCCCCACCTGATGGATATCCGGAAGCGATTGGGGTTTGCTGCGACAGACGTTTACACGGTGGCGAGGGCGGCAACCAACAAGGGAATCGATTTGCTCATTCAGGCTTTGCCTACTCTCCGATCCTTGGTGCCCGAGGCCCGGATTCATCTGGCAGTTGGGGCGAATTCAGACCGGGATCGGGAAAAACTCGATGCCTGGAAGGCGCTTGCCGTTGAGCTGAAGGTCGCGGGAGCGATTAAGTGGCTGGGCTATATCGAGGACGATGAGATGGCCTCTCACTACCGCGCCCCGGGTGTTTTTGCGCTCCCTTCCCGCTACGAGCCGTTCGGGATGACCGCAATTGAGGCGATGGCATGTGGAACCCCGACCGTGGTGACGACACATGGAGGGTTGCACGAGGCCATTGAGTTTGGAACCCATGCGCTTTATGGCGATCCAAATTGTCCGGAGGAATTCGGGGCGATGTTGGCCATGCCTCTCCGGCATGAGGGGTTGAGGGAAAAGCTCTCAGTGGAAGGAGCCCGCTTTTCGCGGCGACAATTTGGATGGACCGGGGTTGCAAGGCGGACGCTTTCGGTATTTGACCAGCTTCGGGGTCGCTACCAGCATCTCCATGATCCGGAGGGTCAGGATGCTGAATTCTGACCGTGCCCTCAACCACATTTAGTATCCTGAATGAATCCCCTTCCTCCAAATTCGTCCGAGCCTGCACGACGGGTATTGTTTCGTCCAAAGGAATACCGCGAACTGACGGGTGATGATCAGGAATTCCTGGCGACGGCCTACGAGCAGGCACTTGCGGCCGTAAAGCTCAATATCACTCCCAAGGGGTTTTCGGCATGCTCGCTGGAGCATAACGAGTATGCGGGCAGCGATGAGAATTACCGGTCCGTTTGGGCACGGGATGGTGCCATTACGGCTATATGGACTCTGGACCTTGACGATGAAGAGATCCGGGCTGCGCAGGTATCTACATTTGATACCCTAATGTCCAAGCAGGCTCCCAATGGGCAGATCCCCGCAAATGTACGGATTGAAACTGGAGAGCCCGAATACATGGGGGTTGGCGGGATTGCTTCCATCGATAGCGTGATGTGGATCATCATAGGGATTGCAGCCTATGCGAGAGAGACGGATGACTGGTCGATCGTAGATCGCCATTTTGAAGGGTTGAAGCTGGCCATGGACTGGCTGGGGGCACATGACTCCAATAATTGCGGGCTTCTCGAAATCCCGGAGGCCAGTGACTGGGCCGATCTCTTCGGTTTCAGTTATCACGTGCTTTATGATGAAGTCCTCTGGTATCGCTCGCTTGTCTGCTTTGCGGACATTCTTGAGCGGAGAGGGGAGGTGGAGCTGGCCAAGGAGCGGCGGACTCAGGCAGAGGGTGTCTCAAAACTACTCGTCAAGAAATTCTGGCCTTCCACATCAATGGAGGGAGGATCCAAGGATGGTGATTCAGAGCAGCGCTTCTCCTTCACTGATGCCCAGAACTCGTTGGGCGACGCTCGATATCTAATGGCCCAGATTTCCCCTTTCAGCTTCAGTTGGCGCTGTGATGTTTATGGGAACATTCTGGCCTATCTCACGGGTCTGCTTGACAAGGAAAGAGCACTCATGACCTTCCGTTTTCTTTGGGGTGTCGGTGCGAATGAGCCGGGGCTGGTGAAAAATCTCTATCCTCCCGTTCAGGCGGGGGATCCAGAGTGGCGTAGCTATTACACAGTGAATCTTCTCAATCTTCCTAATCACTACCATAACGGAGGAATCTGGCCCTTTGTGGGTGGTATGTGGGTGCGATACATCTACAAACTGGGAATGGAGGGTTTGGCGCGGCGCGAACTCCTGAGGCTTGCTGAGCTATGCTCGGGGGGAGTTTCCCACAAATGGGAATTCAATGAGTGGCACCACGGCCAGACCGCGCGGCCCATGGGTAAGGCCTTCCAAGCGTGGAGTGCCGCCAGTTTTATCCGGGCCTGCCATGACCTGCACGTGGACCCGGCTTCGATCAGTTGATGAGGAGTGCCGCCTTTACTTCCCGAAGAGCGGTATCATGTGACGCTCGTAAATGTTCTCGCAGACGTTTTTTCCGATGACGTCGGCGTTGGCTTTCAGTGCGTCGAGGTATGTGTCCCCGAGCTGGGCTGCCACCTTGAAGCCAACATGCAGAAGCTGGCGGAAGTGCTGGTTGTAGTCCGGGTTATCCTGATCGTGACGCAGGGCGCTGGTATACTGATCGCTGGTCCAGCCCTCGACTTCCGCGGCACTTGGGAGTTGTGAGTCATCGACGTCGATGACCGTGGCGTAGGGTTCGCAGAGAGCGTCCTTCTTCTCCAGAGCAGTGACGTAGATCTGTTTGGCGAGGGCGAGGGCATCACCACCCGCTTCCGCAAGACCGATAAGCTCTTCCAGCCATGTCGTTCCGGCAGTTTTGATGTGGAGACCGGCTCCAGTCCGGGCAAGCGCGCGCTTGATGGGCTCGTAGATTGAAAACTTGTCTGATCCTGAGTGGACGCTGAGCTTGAGAGTGTCCGGTAGCCCGTAGGCCTTCACTGCGTGTGCGATGACGGCAAGATCATCGTTGAATTCCTGTTCGAACTGGTGGAGGTCACCAACGTAATCGACACCCTTGTTGAAGCGGCCGGTAAATTTTGGGGCGATTGTCTGGATCGGGAAATTCTGATCTGCGATCGCAGCAAGAATGACAAGCATCTCGGGTGGAGTCTGCGGGTCATCGGTTTCATCCATGGAGACCTCGGCGATAAAATCCTCCCCTCCCTTTTCATTTGCAATGTGCCGGTAGATACGCCCGGCGAGTTCGCAAGCCTTCAGGAACTGCCTTGCGGTCTGCTCAACCATGCCACGGGTAATTTCGAGCGGAGCATCGATGCCCTCTACCAAGATGGTGCCAAGCAGTTCCGGATGGCGGGTGACAAAGGCTTCGATTTCCTCCGGGGAGGCCGGAGTTCCGATGTCATCAGCAACATCAATGGTGTAAAAGTCGCAGTGAGGCAGATATCGGTCGACGGTGTCGAGGTTAATGTGGTCGGCATCGAGAAGGAATCCGGACTGCCAGTCGAGTTGGGTGATCGCCTCCTCGGCGGCGGCGCGTGTCCCAGCCGGGTCAGATCCCACAATGAGATGTTCCCGGTTGGACTTGTTCCATACCGGAGTGACGGAGACGCCCTCGGATGCCAGCATCTGGAAAGCTTGGAGCTGGGCCACGGCCTGATGGGCGAAACGGTCGCCGACTCCGAATGTAAATTTGTCGATTTTTTTCATTGGTAGAGTTTTTTTGCCGTGTGGGGGATTCCGCTCGATTGGATGTAATCGCGCCTCCGTAGTCAGTTGTTCTCAGGCAGGCCCTCAAGGTGCCCGATGTTTTTTACCGGATCGAAGGTTTTAAGAACGGCCTCCAGAAGATCCTGAGGGAGAGGTTTTGCGAGCCATTCAGCCCACTTACGAATATTTTCAGGATTAGCTGATCCTGCCACGCAAGTGGCAATATCCTCGTGAGCGCACGAAAACTGCAGTGCTAGCTGGGCGATATCAACTCCTTCGCGATGGCAGAGTTGGGCGGCCTCGCGGGCGGCGGCCTTGACCTCCTCGGGCTCCTTGAGCCAATCCGGGAGGGGAGCGTTGGTGAGAAGGCGGGCAGAGAACGGACCAGCGTTCATCACTCCCAGTTTCTTTGCACGCAGCCGTGGAAGCAGGTCATCCACCAGTGAGGTGTTCTGAAGGGTATACTGATTGTAGGAAAGAATACAGTCGAGCTGGTCCTCTGCGTGGTCGAGAACCGCATGGAATGTTTTCATTGGGTAGCAGGAGAATCCGACAGCCCGAACGAGTCCCTTTTCCTTGAGTGCGAGAGCTGCGGGAATCGTTTCTTCCCAAATCTGGGGCAATTCTACGAATTCGACATCGTGGAGGAGCAGTATGTCCAGATGGTCGGTTCCAAGACGGTGGAGGGAGACATGAACGCTTTCCTCGACCCGCGATGCGGAAAAATCAAAATGAGTGAGTGAGTAACGGCCCAGCTTGGAGCCGAGNAGGTAGGATTCTCTGGGAAGTCCTCGAAGGGCAATTCCGAGTAAAACCTCGGACATGCCCCGGCCGTAAAAGGGAGAGGTGTCGATGAAGTTGATCCCATGGTCCAGGGCGACCTGAACAGAGGAAAGTGCTTCCTCGACTCGAACGGGTCGAAATTCCTGCCCGAGAGAGGATGCACCAAAGCCCAGGACCGGAAGGTTGAAGCCCGTGTTTCCGAGGGGACGTGATTGCATTAGATTGCGAGAATTGGGGATTGGAAGAAGCTGGGGTGTCAGCTTGTCAGGGTCCGGAAGGCCTGGATGGTCTGCTCCGCTGCAGCCTCAGGGCTGGGGAGGGGAAAAATCTCGGCAGAGAGGTAGCCGCGGTATCCAATATCAGAAAGTGCGGAGATGATGGAAGGCATCTCGGTGTGTCCAAACCCTACAGCCCGGCGGTTCGAGTCGGCAAAGTGAACATGACCAACCCGTGAACCGGCATCGCGGATAGCCTGCCCCATGTCTGCCTCCTCAATGTTCATGTGGAAGAGGTCAGCGAGGAGCACCGTGTGATTCAGGCCTTGTTCGTCGAGATACTCTGCTGCTGCGGCGAGGTGATTGAATTGATTAGTTTCGTAGCGATTGAGGGGCTCATAGATAAAATGCACCCCGCTGTCAGCAGATCGTGCATCGGTAGCTTGGAGGGCTTCCGCGAGCCAGGTCAGGGATTGCTCCCGAGTGATGTCGCCTCCCGACTTTCCCTGCATTGATCCNAGAATGGCAGGAGCGCCNATNTGCCCCCCGAAGTCGACCATGGAGAGGACAAATTCAAGGGCCCGGGATCGCTTGTCGGGATCCGGATCGGTGAGGGAGAGGCCATGCTGGACCATGCCTGCTCCCGTACCTACCGCTGCGATGGAAAGGTTGTGATCAGCGGCCATCACCTTGANGGACTCTGGATCAATGAAGTCTGGTCCGGGCAGGAAGAGCTCCACGGCATCAAAACCCAGTTCTGNAGCTTTGGAGAAGCTCTCGGTCAGCGGTTGATGAAATACGAATGGTCCGGCCTTTGCTTCTGGCACCTGGGCGAGAGTGATCGCTGATTTCATCATGGTATGGAGCCGATGGGTGCGTGCTGGACGCATATGAGTCAAGGGATTTCCGGGGATTACAAAGGTTCTCGACGGGGCCGGACCTTGGAGTAGAAATGTCGGGGGAAAATGATTGTTAATTCCGAATGGTTCCCCACGTAGTAGAGTCAGACGTATGAGGTNATCAGGTCTTACAATGCTTGCTCTACTGGTGACGGTGGTGACAGCACCCGGAAGAGCACCCGGAAAAGTCGCGGGTGAGTTCAGGGACAAGATTGAGCCTTTTCTGCAGGACTATTGCTATGACTGCCATGGCGATGGGGCAAAGAAGGGAGACATTGCTCTCGACGATTTCAAGAATCTCTCAAGCCACCTTGAGAATCATGACCTCTGGCTGAGGATCTGGAGAAACGTCCGGACTCACCTGATGCCGCCTGCGGAGGGGGATTTTCAACCGTCTCCCGAGGAACGTGCGGCGCTTGCGGCCTGGATTGAAAGTAACGTCTTGAAACTGGACCCGGAGAATCCAGACCCCGGGAGAGTGACAATCAGGCGCCTTAACCGGGAAGAGTACCGGAACACCATTGAGGATCTCGTAGGCGTTCAATATAATGTGGATGACAATTTCCCGCCTGATGATACCGGATTCGGATTCGATACCATCGGGGACGTTCTAACAATTTCCCCCCTTCTCCTTGAGAAGTATCTGATGGCCGCGGAGGCCATAGCGGATCTGGCACTTCCATCCACCGTGATACGGCGGCGTCCAATCGAGATTGACGTGGGGAATTTCCGGGAGCGAGGCAACAACCAGCAGAGTGCCCGCTTCATGGAGGCAGATAAGAAACATACCGTGGGAGCGGAGCGAAGGTTCAGCAAGGCGGGGAAGTATGATCTGGAAGTCAGTTATCGGATTGAAAACGAGCGTGGCCGCCCCGAGGGACAGACCGCCACCTGGCGTATCCTCGTTGATGGGAAGGAACTCAAGTCGGTGGAAGTCACGGGAGGAAGTCGCTCCAGGGACCAGTTCAGGACAGAGATTGAGCTAGGCGAGGGAAACCATCGCTTTGAGTTTTCCATCGTTCCGGGAGCGCCCGGAGAGGGAAAGGGGACCTGGGGCGTGAGGGTGGAGGACTTTAAACTGGTTCGTCAGGCTGGCAGCGAATGGGACCTCTACCCGGAAAGTTACCGAAGGATTTTTTTCAAGGGATTACCTCCTGAGCAGGAGGCGGAACGAGAGGCCTACATGCGTGCGATCGTGAAGCGTTTCGCGTCCAGAGCATTCCGGCGCCCGGCAGAAGACCGAATTGTGGAAGCGTTGACCAGAATGGCCCTGAGCCGCAATCTGGAGGAAGGTGCAAAATTTGTGGACGGGGTAAAACTTGCTGTCGCTGCGGTCCTTACGTCACCGCGCTTTCTGTTTCGGCGGGAGGCACAGGCAGAGCCAGACAACCCCGGCAAGGTAGTCCCGATTGATCAGTTTGCACTTGCCTCCCGTCTTTCCTACTACCTCTGGAGTTCCACCCCCGATGCAGAGTTGCTTGAGCTGGCTTCCAAGGGGAAGTTGCGGGAGGAGCTTCGCTCACAGGTTGATCGGATGCTGTCAGACCAGAAGGCGGACCGCATGGTGAAGAATTTTGTTGGTCAATGGCTGCAGGCGCGCGATCTCGTGAGTCTGGACATTGATGTTCGTCATATTCTTGGGGAGCCGAACAAACGGAACGCGGAGCGAGTTTTTGACCAGGAGATGCGGCGTGATATGGGGGAAGAGACGGAGCTGTTCTTCCAGCATGTCCTCAGGGAGAATCGTCCAATCCTTGAGCTGCTCAATGCGAAGTATTCTTTTTTGAATGAAAGCCTCGCCAAGTTTTATGGAGTGCCAGGCGTGAAGGGGGATAATTATCGTCGAGTGGAGTTCGGAGAAGAGCTCTGGGCCCGCGGAGGCATTCTGACGCAGGGGACGTTTCTGATCGTGACCTCCCAGCCCACCCGGACTTCCCCGGTCAAGCGAGGGCTTTTCGTGCTTGAGAATATTCTCGGAACTCCTGCGCCACCTGCTCCTCCTGATGTTCCGGAGCTGGAGGAGGGAGAGACGGAGGCCCTCCAAGGGACGATGCGTGAGCGGATGGTGGCCCATCGTGAGAAGGCGCTTTGCAAGTCTTGTCACCAGCGAATGGACCCTATCGGCCTTGCGCTCGAGAACTTTAATGCCATTGGACAATGGAGGGATGAGGAGGAAGGTCAGCCCATCGACAGCGCCGGGCAACTTATCACAGGAGAGAAGTTCTCTAATGTCATGGAATTGAAGGAGATTCTGAGCAGTTCTCGAAAGGAGGACTTCTACCGGTGCCTTACTGAGAAGATGCTCACTTATGCGGTGGGGAGGGGCGTGGAATATTACGATGCCCCTGCAGTTGACCGGATTGTTGACCGCCTACTCGCCGGAGAAGGGCAAATGATAGACCTGATTTACGGGGTCGTGGAGAGTACCCCTTTCCAGAAGCGGAGGGGCGATGGGGACAGGTTGCAAAATTAGGGATTGGCGAGGGGTTAATAATCAGGCAATAATTCCTGCGAGTTCCATGGGAATATTAC